>NZ_JBEEWD010000002.1:326456-620403 GCF_040140245.1 Proteus sp. fly-1013
GAGTCGCTAGGAGCATACAAAAGTATGTGACTAGTGCGAATGAACACAGTCAACAACGCTACAACTTGAAATATGACAAGTATAAACAGGGTATACGCTCTGAATTTACTCTAAATAGTTCGAGGTGTAGCTAGGCGACAAGTGAATGAGTCGCTAGGAGCATACAAAAGTATGTGACTAGTGCGAATGAACACAGTCAACAACGCTACAACTTGAAATATGACGAGTATAAACTCTTTCAATTTACAGGAGTACATTATGGTTCTGGTTACTCGCAAAGCCCCTGATTTCACAGCTGCTGCCGTTTTAGGTAATGGTGAGATTGTTAATGATTTCAACCTGCATTCATTTATCAAAGGCAAACCTGCCGTTATTTTCTTCTGGCCAATGGATTTCACTTTCGTTTGCCCTTCAGAGCTGATTGCATTCGATCACCGTTTTGAAGAATTCAAAAAACGTGGTGTTGAAATCATCGGCGTTTCTATGGACTCAGAATTTGTTCATAACGCATGGCGTAAAACGCCAATTGATGATGGCGGTATTGGTGAAGTTAAATACCCAATGGTTGCTGATATCAAACACGACATTATCAAAGCTTACGGCATCGAACATCCAGAAGCAGGCGTTGCGCTGCGTGGTTCATTCCTGATTGACAAAGAAGGCGTTGTTCGTCACCAAGTCGTTAACGATCTGCCTTTAGGTCGTAATATCGACGAAATGATCCGTATGGTTGATGCACTGCAATTCCACGAAGAGCACGGCGAAGTTTGTCCTGCACAGTGGGAAAAAGGTCAAGAAGGTATGGGCGCATCTCCAGACGGCGTTGCTAAATACCTGAAAGCAAACTCTGGCAAACTGTAATAGTTCAGTAAGCTAACGCATTTTTAAAAGCCTGTGAAAACAGGCTTTTTTTATTTATTCCACACTTATCTTTTCATTTTTTATCAACTCTATTTATTACTGTTATTAGTTATACATAAGCTTATTGTTTATCTGCTTAAAGATAATTTTGTGATCATCACATCAAAAAAAATTCTCATCACCAATAACCTCTCTCTATACTTATTGTTACGCAATTGTTAATTCATATTAATAACAGCGTAAAACTCTATATTTGTATCTATTCAAAATAACTCCCTGTTATTAATGGAGATAATAATGATTACGATAAAAAAAACTCACCTGCTATTACTCACTACCCTTTTCTCACATTCACTTTATGCAGCCTATGAACCCGCTGTTGAAGCACAACACGGTATGGTTGTCTCCTCTCAACACCTCGCATCTCAAGTCGGGAATGACATTTTACAAAAAGGGGGTAACGCGATTGATGCTGCCGTTGCCGTCGGTTATGCACAAGCTGTCGTAAATGCTTGCTGTGGTAATATTGGTGGCGGTGGTTTTATGACTATACACCTTGCTGATGGCACAAATACTTTTATCAATTTTAGGGAAACTGCTCCCTCTTCTTCTTCTAAGAATATGTATTTAGATAAAGATGGAAATTTGATTAAAGATGCCAGCCTATATGGTTATCTTGCTTCAGGAGTACCCGGCACAGTAAAAGGATTGAATTCAGCATTAGAGAAATACGGTACGCTTTCACGCCAAGATGTCATGGCGCCTGCAATTAAGCTTGCAAGAGAGGGATATATTTTAACCCGCGCTGATACTGATGTGTTAGAAACGACAACAGAGCGTTTTAAACAAGATCCTGAGTCTGCAAAAATTTTCTTAAAACCAGGTGGAACACCATGGCAACCCGGTGATCGCCTAATTCAGACTGATTTAGCTAATACATTGGAACTCATCGCAAGCCAAGGTTCTGATGCATTTTACCAAGGAGAGATCCCTAAAAAAGTTGAAGAAGCTTCGAAACAGCATAATGGCCTGTTAACTCAAGAAGATTTTGCTAATTTTACTATTACAGAAACCAAACCTATCACCTGTACTTACCGAGGCTATGAGTTTATTTCTGCACCGCCTCCAAGTTCAGGTGGAGTCACTATCTGCCAAACGCTAAATATTTTGGAAGGTTACGATCTTAAATCGATGGGCTTTAATTCAGCTGAATATGTTCATACTTTAACAGAAGCAATGCGTCATGCTTATATGGACAGAAATACGTTTCTTGGTGATCCCCAATTTATTAAAAACCCTACGGAAAAGTTATTAAATAAAGCTTATGCCACAGAAATACGCCAACAAATCAAACCGAATGAAGCCACGCCATCAGAAAATGTACAACCCGGTATCGCTCCTCATGAAAGCCCTGAAACAACACACTACTCAGTTATAGATAAAAATGGTAACGCTGTTTCAACCACTTATACTATAAATGGTCGTTTCGGTGCCGTAGTCATCGCACCGGGAACTGGATTTTTCCTCAACAACGAGATGGATGATTTTACAACCAAAGTCGGCGAAAAAAACCTATATGGTTTAGTACAAGGTGAGCGTAATAGTATTGCACCATTGAAACGCCCATTATCATCAATGAGCCCAACGATTGTGACTAAGGAAGGTAAACCTTTCCTTATTTTAGGATCACCGGGAGGTTCTCGCATTATCTCAATTACCTTACAAACAGCACTGAATATTATTGAATTTGGTATGCCACCGCAAGAAGCGGTTAATAGCCCTCGTATTCACCATCAATGGTTACCGGATGAGGTTTATTATGAGCAACGAGGATTATCAAAAGACACTTTAGAAAAACTCTCTGCCATGGGATATAAAATGGTAGAACAGACTCCATGGGGAGCGGCTGAACTTATTATGGTCGGACTCTCAGGAGAAGAAGGTGTGATCCCAGCATCATCAGGTAATGATTCCGCTGTTTCTGGTGCAGTCCGTGAAGGTTATCTTTATGGATCAAATGATGTTCGCCGCCCAGCAGGTAAAGCCGTAGGTTACTAGCAATAAAGGCATCAAATAAAACAAACAAACAAAAGAAACCTTCTCTCTATTAGATAAGGTTTCTTTTTTTATAAAAATGATCTAGTCATGGTTTTACAATTTATTCATATTTAATTCTATTAATAATAATCAATATCTATTTTTGATTAGATATATATTTAATATTGAATATCAAATTATTATTAAAACAATAATATTAGATAGAATATAAGAGCAAATCACCTTTAATTTAATTTCAATAACAGAATATATATGAATGGTATTTATTCTCTTTCTTAATTACAGATAAAAACAATAATCATTTAATTAAACTAAATTAATAGCACTGATTATTTTTATTTCTATGATAATTGTCACAGTATAAATTTTTTAATACCCACACTATCAAAGAGGATAATAAAAATATGCAAAAAGTGGAGATAACACATTGTAAATACAAATATTTAACATTTCATTACAGTGTATTTTTATCATAAAAATAGTTGAATCTTATAATATATCTTCTAACGATACCGTTATTATATTTTTTATATAACGGTAAAGCAAGCGGATAAATAAAGAATTTATCGTCACAACTTATTTCTTATATAAATTAGTTAAGCGGAGATAAATATTAATGTCTGATACACATCATCGTCCAATATTAGATATTGGGCTATCAAGACTAGAGTTTCTGCGAATATCCGGTAAAGGTCTTGCAGGGATCACAATAGCACCCGCATTGCTTTCTCTTTTAGGTTGTAAGCAAGAAGAAATAGATAGCGGAATAATTCAATTAACCACAACACCTAAAGGTGTTTTAGTCACAAATAGAGCGCGTTGCACAGGATGCCACCGCTGCGAAACAGCATGTACAACATGGAATGATGGAAGCGTAGGTTCCTTCTTCTCACGCACCAAAATCCATCGTCATTTTTATTTTGGTGATAAAGGCATTGGCTCCGGTGGTGGACTTTATGGCGATTTAAACTTTACAACAGATACATGCCGCCAATGTAAAGATCCTGAATGTATGAAGGTCTGCCCAGTAAAAGCTATCCGTTATCAAGAAGAGTTTGGCTGTATTGTCGTTGATACACGTCGTTGTATTGGTTGTGCCGCCTGTACAACAGCTTGTCCGTGGATGATGGCAACTGTCAATCCACAAACTAAAAAATCCGGCAAATGTAATTTATGTGGTGAGTGTGCATCAGCGTGCCCAACAGGTGCTCTGCAAATCATTGAATGGAAAGAAATTACTGTTTAATAAATCCAGACAATCACATCACTGAACCACATTTAGATTAGGAAGCAATATTATGACTAACGGCTGGACTGGAAATATTCTAAGAATCAACTTAACTACCGGTGCCATCACTCGTGAAAGCTCAAGCAAGTATAAATTTTTGATTGGTGGTATGGGCTTTGGCTACAAAATTATGTACGAAGAGGTTGCTCCCGGCGTTAAACCTTTTGATGAAGAAAACAAAGTTGTCTTCGCTGTAGGACCTTTAACTGGATCGGGCGCACCTTGTAGCTCTCGCGTCAATATCACCTCTCTTTCCACCTTTACTCGTGGCAATCTTGTCGTTGATGCTCATATGGGTGGATTTTTTGCAGCATGGATGAAGTTTGCAGGCTATGACTCTCTGATTATTGAAGGTAAATCAGATAAGCCTGTTTGGATCCATATTGATGATGACCAAGTTTCTATTGAAGATGCCTCCTTCTTATGGGGGAAAGGTGTTCGTCAAACCACAGAAGAGTTATGTGCTCAAACAAGTCCTGAAGCTTGTGTTGCTACCATTGGTCCTGCTGGTGAAAACCTCGTACCTTTATCTGGCATTATTAATAGCCGTAACCACAGTGGTGGTGCTGGTGTTGGTGCAGTTTTAGGTTCTAAAAAATTAAAAGCCATTGTTGTCGAAGGTAGCCGTGGGGTTAACGTTGCTGACCGAAAAGCGTTAAAAGAACTTAACGACTATATGATGACTCAACTAATTGGCTCTAATAACAACCACGTTGTACCAAGTACACCACAATCATGGGCAGAATATTCACACCCAGGCTCTCGTTGGACTGCACGTAAAGGTCTGTATTGGGGAGCAGCTGAAGGTGGTCCAATTGAAACAGGTGAAATCCCTCCAGGTGATATCAATACTGTTGGTTTCAGAACAATGAAATCAACCTTTGACTTAGGTCCAGAAGCAGAAGAATACACCGTGAAAATGGGTGGTTGTCACTCTTGCCCTATCCGTTGTATGGCTCAACTCAATGTTCCACAAGCAAAAAAATTTGGTGTACCACAAACAGGTGGTAACACTTGTGTTGCTAACTTCGTTCACACAACCATTTTCCCTAATGGTCCTAAAGATGTTGAGAAAAAAGGGGATGGTAACGTTGTTGGTAACTTAGTGGGTCTGAATATTTTTGATGATATGGGGCTTTGGTGTAACTACGGTCAGCTTCATCGCGACTTCACGTATTGTTATACCCACGGTGTCTTTAAACGTGTATTACCAGAAGCCGAATACAATGAAATCCCATGGGATAAACTGGAAGAAGGTAACCCTGAATTTATCAAAGAGTTCTACTATCGTTTAGCGCATCGCAAAGGTGAATTTAGCCACCTTGCTGATGGCTCTTACCTAATTGCACAACGCTGGAATTTAGGTGAAGAGTATTGGGCTGATAAGAAAAATAAACTCTGGTCACCAATGGGCTTCCCAATTCACCACGCGAATGAAGCATCGGCTCAAGTGGGTTCTATCGTTAACTGTATGTTTAACCGCGATGCAATGACACATACACATATCAACTATATCGGTAGTGGTTTACCTCTAAAACTACAAAAAGAGATTGCAGGTGAGCTATTTGGCTCTGGTGATGCTTTTGATGAAACCAAAAACTATACACCAATCAATAAAGCCAAAATTGCTTATACCAAGTGGACAATTTTACGTAGTTGCTTACACGATGCGGTCACCTTATGTAACTGGGTATGGCCAATGACGGTTTCTCCTCATAAGAGCCGTAATTATCGTGGTGACTTAGAAATGGAAGCCAAATTCTTTACCGCTATCACAGGCGAACCAACCACGTCTAAAGATCTGGATTTAGCCTCAGAGCGTATCTTCACTTTACACCGCGCTTATACCGTTAAATTAATGAACACCATGGATATGCGTAATGAGCATGACCAAATCTGTTCATGGGTATTCGATAAAGATCCTGATATTCCAGTCTTTACTGAAGGCACAGACAAAATGGACAGAGTCGATATGCAGCTTTCTCTTACCATGTTCTATGAAGAAATGGGCTGGGATCCACAGTTAGGTTGCCCAACAAAAGAAACTTTAGTTCGCCTTGGATTACAAGATGTTGCAGACGATTTAGCGTCTCGTGGTTTATTACCAAGTTAATAGGTAAAAGAAGGAGATCATGATGATAGAACAAAATGCATCGGCTTCTATACCACAAGATATCGCTGATGATACAGATATTGCTTTAGAGCAACCTGATATCTCTCGTCGCCGTTGGTTACTGCCACTATCAGAAACAGGTGTTGGACGTAGTGCTAACACCTCAACAGATATCGCAGAAGAACCCGTTGCGGAAGAAGTAGCAGAATTATCTGCCGAACAACATCTAGCGAATGCGATACGTCAATGTTCAAAAGAAGGTGAACTATTAGCAATTTCAACGCTGTATGATGCGCCCTATTCTCTGACTGAAGAGGACATTGCGCAGTTAGAAACCGCGTTAAAGAGCGACGAGTTTATTGATATCGCCCATTTAAGTCTCAATGGCGAGGATTATTATTACTCTGATGAATTTATGTCAGATAACTTCGCACAACTGCAATTATTAAACCGCCATGCAGATATTTGTACGGCAATTGCAGGTGTGGTTCGTTTTGAATGCGAAACCTATCCTCGACCATTGAAACAAAGCATGTTGATGTCTGAACCCTTTAAGTACACGGCTTCAGAGATTGAAGATGCACTGACACTGATGAAAACTCACCCTGATTTTCAGGATATTCAGCAAGTTTTAGCATCCAACGATGCCCCTTATCTCTTTAGCAATACGTTAATGAGTTACGGCAAAGCACGAGGCTTAACTGAATGGATTGAGGTTGAACAACATGAAAACCCTTAATGTTCAGCCTTATCAACGAAATTCGATGTGGGTATTACAACATCATCAGACTGAGGAGCAAAAATAATGCGTGTTTCTCGCCGTAAATTTGTAGCAGGTATGGGATCGGTCATTTTTTTCAGTGCACCACTAGGAAGTGCGCTTGCAGCAACTGCAGAAAAAAAACCTATCCGCTATGCCATGATCCACGATGAGACGCTCTGTAATGGCTGTAATATCTGCGCCACTGCATGTCGTCGATTAAATAAAGTACCCAATGGTATGGCACGAATGGATATCGCTCATATTCCATTAAGCCTCAAAGAAGACAACGATAAATACCATTTCTTTAGACACTCTTGCCAGCAATGTGAAGATGCCCCTTGTATTCCGGTTTGCCCTACGGGTGCTTCTTGGCGTGATGAGACCAATGGCATTGTTCGTGTTAATAAAGATAAATGTATTGGTTGTAGCTATTGTATATCAGCGTGCCCATACCAAGTCCGCTATCTTAACCCTGTGACACATGTTGCTGATAAATGTGACTTTTGTCTTGAGTCTCGATTACAAAAAGGTTTCCCACCGATTTGTGTGAGTGCTTGTCCACAAAATGCCTTGTTATTTGGTAGAGAAGACAGTCCTCAAATTCAAGAATGGCTCAAAACACACGATTACTATATTTATCAACTTGATGGTGTAGGAAAACCGCATCTCTATCGCCGTGTAGGGCCTCATGTTCAAGAGGAGGGTAAAGTATGAGTATCGTCAATACAATGCCAGACAGTGCTCAGTTCCAAGCCGCACTAAAAGAGTATGTTTTAATCTATACACCTGACTATTTACCTCTTTGGCTAATTGTTGCGGGCGTATTATTTATTGGCATGCTACTTGTTCTCGCACTGCATGGTTTTTTACGTTATCGCTTTGCCACACCTCATGGTGAATCGCATAAAGAAGAGAAACTCTATCTTTACTCTAAAGCTGTTCGTTTGTGGCACTGGAGTAATGCCTCTTTATTTATTCTGTTACTTCTAAGTGGTGGCATTAACCATTTCGCCCTACTTTCAGCCCACGATACTGCGTTATTAGTCAGTGTGCATGAAATCTGTGGTTATCTGCTTTTGGTTTGCTGGTTGTCCTTTGTTCTTATTAACCTTGTTGGTGGTAATGGCAAGTTTTACCGCATTGATGGCAAAAACTGGTTTCAACGCGCCTTTATGCAAACTCGTTTTTATCTCTACGGTATTATCAAAGGAGAAGGTCATCCCTTCCCAGCGACACCTAATGTTAAGTTTAATCCACTACAACAAATGGCTTATTTAGGTGTGATGTATGCGTTAGTTCCACTGCTTTTGATAACGGGTGTTTTACTTCAAAATCCAGCATTTATTCCTGCTGATGCCGTCATGTTTAAAGCTTGGTTATTAATCGCGCACCAAATATTAGCTGTATGTAGTGTCTTTTTTATCATTGGTCACCTTTATCTGTGTACAACAGGAAAAACACCATTCCAAACATTTCGCAGTATGGTTGATGGTTACCATAGACACTAATTAATACATGGATTAAGGAGCTTATATGTCAGTCCCTTCAAAGGAAGATATTAGATTAACAAAAGAAGACTTACGACAACTGCATGTTTCAACTTCGCTTTATCGTTGGTTTTTACGTTATTTTCCTGATGGAGGCACTTACAGTGCTATTCATAGTGAGTTAATAAAACAGCGCCGTACACAGTGGATAGAAAGCTTTATTCAATATATTTATTTACGTCATTTTAGTGAAGCATCCTTTGCCAAACAGGAACAAGAAGTCATGGAAAACATCTTGTTCCTGCTCGGCAATGAGCAACAGCAAGGCGTGACATTACAACGTCTGCCCTATCACAACACTTTGCCAACTTCTGAAAATATTCAATTTTCTACCGAATGGCATCAATTGATCTTAAAAAGCCAGCAATTAAGCACTGATCTCGCTTTATGTGGCAATAATAACATCGTGGCTTTTTCTGGTGATGAAAACAGTATTTCCAACACGGGTTATAGTAACCAATTAATGAATACCGGTTTCGCAGGAAAAGTGTGTAATACAGGAAATCAGTGTCGTATCGGTAGCTTAGGTGGACGATCTCGCATTTGTAATAGTGGCAATGATGTAAAAATTTATGCGTCAGGTAATGGTGTCCATATCGCCAATAGCGGTATACGTAATTTTATTACTGCCTCTCAAGATCGCGCAAAAGTCACCAACACGGGTGATTTAGCGCAAATCAATGTTACTGGAAATAACTCCGTAGCAATTAATACAGGCGATAACTGTAAAGTCACGGTATCTGGTGATAACAGTATTTGTATCTCAACAGGTAATATCCATCAGTTCTGCTTAGGAAAAGGTGGTAGTGCTGTGATTGCTTATCATGATGGCAATCGTACCCGTTTTAAAATCTTCTATGAAGGTGAAGAGGGTATCGTCGCCGGAGTTCATTACTATTTAGATGAAAATCAGCATCCTGTTGCACAGAAAACAGAACTCGACCTCTGTTAATTAATACCTCAAATAGATATCATTAAAAAAGGGAAACTTTCGTTTCCCTTTTTACTTTTGCAATCAATGTATTTTATTGCTTATGAATCGCTTCAGTATGGATCACTTTTTTATTCTGTGAACCAGCGACTCTATCGTAAATACCACACACAACAATCGTCACGATTACTGGGATCAACCACGCTAAACCTTGCTCACTTAATGGCAGTTTTGTCGCCCATTCTGGTAATAAATGTTTCAAATAATCAGACGCTTTTATTGCATCAAAAATACCGAAAAATAAGCTAACAGCCATTGCTGGCGCGATAATACGGCTTGGATTATTCCACAGGCGTAATGTGAAACTCATTAAAATAATCACAATACAAGGTGGATAAATCATTATCAGTACAGGAATAGAAAACGCGATCAGTTTGCTCAATCCTAAGTTTGAAACAATGGCTGAAAATATCGCTAAAATCAACACTAATACACGATAAGAGATAGGTAAATAACGGCTAAAAAACTCTGCGCATGCACAGGTTAAACCAACAGCAGTCACCATACACGCTAAGAAAATCAGTACGGCTAAAAAGAAGCTACCAAAATTACCAAAAGTGTACTGAACATAGGCATGTAAAATATCAGCACCGTCTTGAGCACCCGGAATGATACTGCCGCTGCTAGAGCCTAATTTAAATAAACTCAAATAAATTGCAGTTAACAATACACCCGCAATAATTCCCGCCCACATGGTATAACGTGTTAACAGTGACGAATTATCAATACCTCGAGAGCGAGCGGCATTAACAATAACAATACCAAAAACCATAGCGCCCAATGTATCCATGGTGAGGTAACCGTTAATAAATCCCTGAGTTAACGCCATATCACGATAAGCTTCAGTCGCAGGAATAGCGCCACCAGCTGGCCAAAAGACCGCAGCCACACCTAATATCGCTAATGCCAGAATTTTAATCGGCGCAAGAATATGACCAACACTGTCTAGCAATTTCCCCGGATAAAGCGAAATACCAATAACAATTAAGAAATAGACAATGCTGTAAATCAGCAATGACATCTCTGTATCACCCACTAAAGGAGCAATACCCACTTTAAAAGAAACCGTTGCAGTACGAGGGGTTGCAAAAAGAGGTCCAACAGCAAGATAGGCAACAATGGCTAATAACAATCCCATTGATTTACCAATAGGTGTACTTAATGCCTCAATACCACCACCGACTTTTGCCAGTGCAACAACCGTTAAAACAGGTAAACCCACGCCGGTGATCAAAAAGCCAATCGCGGCAGTCCAAACAAATTCGCCTGATTGTAACCCCACCATAGGAGGAAAAATAATGTTGCCAGCGCCAACAAATAGGGCGAATGTCATAAACCCTAATGCCAGGATATCTCTGGAAGTTAATCTATGTGCCATAAGTTTTGTTAATATGTAGTTACAATAATGGTTAAATTACGCCAAAGTAGCGTAACATAAAATCAACAACATCTATTTAAGCTCATACCGTCATTATTCAGGATAATATCCATATATAATCATTTCATGCAGAGCAATTAGGTACTAAATAGAAAAAATTGCCGATAACTGCTCACAAGTAAAACTTTTATAATGAAAAAAGGCAATAGCCAATCCTAAAACCAGAATAATCATCTAAACTATTTTTCAGCTCTAGTTATAACTGTCATATATCATCGAATATACATGATATGATTTGTGCATTTTATCACCAATAATATTGAGCATTGGCATCATTTAAAGTTACCATTAATTAATAATATTAAAATTTAACGCTACGATATTAGTTTTTATTGATATTAAAAAGATCAAGAAAGGGACAAGAAAACCTTTATCACAGATTAAAGATAAGTGATAAAGGCTTTAAAAAAGACATATTGCTAGTGTGCTTTTTTAGCGGTAAGCAATGTTTGAGGAAGGATAAAAGAGAACGTACTTCCAACACCTACTTTACTTTCAATATTCAATTGAGAATGATGATGAAGCAGCGATTTTTTCACAATAGCCAAACCTAACCCAGTACCGCCAGAATGACGAGAGCGAGCTTTATCAACACGATAAAAGCGCTCTGTTAAACGAGTTAAGTGTTCAGCGCTGATCCCCGAGCCATTATCAGAGACACTAAATAACATGCCTTGAGGGATTTTCTTCCAACTGACTTTAATTGTTGTGCCTTCTTCAGTGTGATTAATAGCGTTATACACTAAGTTAGAAACCGCACTACGCAATTGCTCTTCATTACCACGGACAGCCCACTGTTCATCAACATCAAAAATAATATGGTGTTGACCTTGGCTCAATGAGTCCGCTTCTTGTTGTAATAAAGCTAGAATGGCAGGAATATCAACCACCTTGTTTAAATCAATATGAGGAGCAGATTCGATACGAGAAAGTTGTAAGAGTTGTTGAACAAGCGTATCCATGCGCTTAGCTTGCTCTTGCATCGTCACTATCGCTTTATGCTCTGCGGGTTTAGCAACACTATTTTCTTCCATCATTTCAAGATAACCTTGAATAACAGTGAGGGGAGTTCTTAATTCATGGCTAACGTTAGCAAAAAAGTCACGTCGTGAGTTTTCTAGTTTATTTTTTTCTGTCACATCACGAGCTACCATTAAGCGTTGATCTTCGCTGTATGGCATCACTCGAAACTCAACAATAGAGCCATTATTAAGTGAAATAGTTAAAGGGCGACTAAAGTCGCCTGCGGTAAAATAGTGTAAGAAATCAGGATAACGTAATAAGTTAAAAATATTCTGCCCGTTATCTTCGGGCCAGCGAAAACCTAATAAATGTTGAGCAAGACTATTACACCAAAAAATATTCCCTTCATTTGTCATCATCACAACAGCATCGGGTAAGCTTTCAGCGCCACTTCTAAAACGTTTAATTAAGTCGCCTAATTCTCTGCGTCGTTTACGATTACGTTGTTGGGTCTGTCGAATACCATAAAAAATAGGCTCCCATCCCCCTCTTCCTTCCGGAGGTAGTACTGAGCGATCTAGCCATAACCATTTAGATAATTTCAGCAAGTTATAGGCATGCCACACAAGTGCGCTGAGTAGAGATACCACCAGCAACCAAGGAAGATGCCCGATAAAAAGCGATAATATAAAAGCAGGTAAGCAAAATAGACATAGCCCCCAAACGAGGGCTTTCCACGATAGTCGTTCTAACACCTGACGATTACTCCCATATTGACTTAGAAACGGGCAGAGAAACGATATCCCGTTCCACGTACTGTCTGTATCATTCTGTCATGACCATCTTCTTCGATGGCTTTACGTAAACGACGAATATGCACATCAACAGTACGGTCTTCGACATAAACATTCGTTCCCCAAACGTAGTTTAGCAATTGTTCTCTGCTATACACGCGTTCAGGATGTGTCATAAAAAAGTGCAGGAGTTTAAATTCGGTGGGTCCCATATCAATCGGTTTATCTTGACTCGTTACTCGATGAGAAACAGGATCAAGCCCTAATCCATTGAATTCAATAATATCTTCCGCAGACATTGGTGATAATCGTCGTAAAATTGCTTTCACACGAGCCACAAGCTCTTTAGGTGAGAAAGGCTTAATGACGTAATCATCAGCACCCGTTTCTAGCCCTTGGACTTTATCTTCTTCTTCCCCTTTTGCCGTTAGCATAATAATTGGAATATCACGGGTATTACTTTCCCGCTTCATCTGTTTTATTACCTGCAAGCCTGATCCACCGGGGATCATCCAATCTAATAAAACCAGATCAGGATAAGGATCAATAAGAAAGCTCAATGCAGAATCATAGTCTTCTGCTTCAATAGGTTGAAAACCATTTTGTTCCAAAACAAAACAGATCATCTCTCGAATTGCGGTTTCATCTTCAACAACAAGAATACGCCTTGCCATACTCTATCCTGTGTAATGTATATAGAGGGTCAAAATGATTATGATGCAGTTTTATGACAGATTTATGACTAACCTTAACATTACTGAAATAGATCCCTGTTGTTAAGGTAAATAAATCATTTTTTGGTGAAATATCACTCAAAAAGAAGGCTTGTTGTTGGGTTTTCACTAAAAAAGTAAGGTGCGCTATACTCTTCATCAGATAAAAAAGAGGAATAGCAATGCGGATTATTCACACATCAGACTGGCATTTAGGGCAATATTTTTTTACTAAAACCCGCGCACAAGAGCATCAACAATTTCTTGATTGGTTATTAGCACAAATTAAACATTATCAAGTTGATGCATTGATTGTTGCAGGAGATATTTTTGATACTGGCTCCCCACCCAGTTATGCCCGAGAGCTGTATAACCGCTTTGTTGTTGCTATCCGCGATACACAATGCCAGCTCGTCATTCTAGGTGGTAATCACGATTCAGTAGCGACACTAAATGAATCTAAATCATTATTGGCGTGTTTAAATACAACGGTTATTGCCAATGTTCATGCTGAAACACCACAAGCCCCGCTTATTCTTCCTCAAAAAGATAATACTCCGGGCGCATTACTTTGTGCGATCCCTTATCTACGCCCTAGAGATATGATAAGTAGTAAAAGTGGGCAATCAGGTGCTGAAAAACAAAATATCCTAAAAGAAGCGATTGCTGATTATTATCAAGCTCAATATCAAGAGGCTCTTGATTTACGTAAGCAGCTGAACGTCAATATTCCTATTATCGCGACAGGTCACCTTACAACCATTGGCGCAAGTGTAACGGACTCTGTACGTGAAATTTATATCGGTACTTTAGAGGCTTTCTCTGCAACGCTATTTCCTGAATTTGACTATATTGCTCTTGGTCATATTCACCGCCCTCAAGTAGTGAATAAATCAGGTCATATTCGTTATAGTGGCTCTCCTATTCCTTTAAGTTTTGATGAAAGTGGACAACAAAAAAGCGTCTGCCTTATCGATTTTGAGCAAGACAAATTAACTAACCTCACACTATTACCTATTCCTGAATTTCAATTATTACGCACTATTAGTGGCTCATTAAAAGAGATAGCTATACAACTTGATGATTTAAAAAAACAATACGGTGAAACAGATACGACTATTTGGTTGGATATCGAAGTTTCAACACAAGATTATCTCAGTGATATACAAACCCGTGTTCAAGAGCTAACTAATGAACCACTTTTTGAGGTGATCTTATTAAGAAGAGCCAGAAAACAGCGCCAAGCATTCACACAAAATGAGAAAGAAATACTGACCGAATTAACTGTTTATGATGTTTTTGAAAGACGCTTAGAACAGCATGAGTTTGATTCAGAAGAAACTAAAACACGGTTAACAACATTATTTAAACAAGCAGTTGAAATGGCAGAACAAGAGGATAACGAAGCATAATGAAAATCTTAAGTCTGCGATTTAAAAACATTAACTCTTTAAAAGGTGAGTGGAAAATTAACTTCAACCAAGAACCTTTTATTAGCAACGGATTATTTGCTATCACGGGCCCTACGGGTGCAGGAAAAACCACACTATTAGACGCAATTAGTTTGGCGCTTTATCATCGAACTCCACGATTAGATAAAGTCACACAATCACAAAATGAATTAATGACACGTCATACCGCAGAGTGCTTGACCGAAGTTGAATTTGAAGTCAAAGGGGTAGCTTATCGAGCATTTTGGGAACAACGTCGAGCTAATTATAAAGAAGATGGTAATCTTCAAGCACCACAGGCTGAACTCGTTAAAATAAATACAACGGGAGGTGAAGACAAAATATTAGCCAGCAAAATAAGCCAAGTAAAAGAGATGATCATTAATATTACAGGGCTTGATTTTGATCGTTTCACTAAGTCTATGTTGCTTTCTCAGGGGCAATTTGCCGCCTTTTTAAATGCAGATGATAAATCTCGCGCTGAATTACTCGAAGAACTGACTGGCACAGATATTTATCGCCATATTTCCCAATCTATCTTTAAACATTGGCGTGAAGAAGAACAAGCCTTAAAAACACTAAAGCAGCAAGCCGAAATGATGGCGTTATTAGATGAGAATGCTCGCCAAGCTTTATTAACTGAGCAAACTGATCTTTTTGCCAAAGAGAGCCTATTACAAAAAGAACAACAGGAATATCAAGCAGCAAAGCAGTGGCAAGAAAAAGATATTGAAATCAATAAAAACAAGCTATTAGCACAAAATGGAGTTAACTTAGCACAAGAAGCTTTAGTTGCTGCCAAGCCCGATATTCGACGTCTTGAAAATAGCGAACCCGCAGAAAAAATTCGTCCGATTTATGATGAAAAAAATCGTCTATTAAAAGAACAAACCTATATTGAGTCACAACTCTCAACACTGAAAACAGAAAAACAGCTTATTGAACAACAAAGCCAACCAATTAATCAGCATTTAATGGAGGCTCGTGACGCATTTAAACAACACGATGAGAAAAAACAGCAAATATTACGACTTATTCGTGAAGAAGTGACGCCATTAGATAATCAGTTAGTCTTGTTACAACAAGATATTTCAGCAAAAACACAACAAAAGAATACGCTGGAAAAAACACAGTTAGAATATCTGGAAAAAATACGATTAACAGAAGCCCAATTAACTGACTCACAAAAGCAATTTAATGAATTAAATGAATATTTAAATCAGCATACAGCTTATGCTCAACTTGCTGAGAATTTACCTTTATGGCAACGCTATTTTGAACAATATGATGAAATTACAGAAAAATATCTAATTAGCCAGAAAAGTGAAAAGGCAGAACGAGAAAAAGAGCAATTACTTAAACTTGCCCTCGAAAAAACAACGCACACACTAGAGGCACAACAACACAACCTTAATTTACAGCAACAACGATTAAGCGAATTACAAACACAACTTGAGCAACAAAATAAAGTAGATGCAATTGCAGATATTCCTCATCGCTTGCAACAAATTTCTCAGCAAAGAAATGCGCTCGCGAAATTGATGGGATTACAAGCTCAATTACAGCATGCTCTAAAAACTGAACATCAGTACCAAAAAAGCCATTCAGAAAACCTGCAAAAAATAGCCTCGCTGACTGAAAATATCAGCAAAAACGACATCGTTTTAAAAGAGAAAAAGCAACATCTTAAAGACTTAAATGACAATTATCTTTTAATAAGAAAATTAGCCGAATACGAAGAAGAAAGACAACGTTTAGTTAAAGATAATCCCTGTCCTGTTTGTGGCTCTACTGAACATCCTTATGTTGAAAAATATAAAGAAATTAAACCAGATGAAACAAAAACACGATTAGATATTTTAACGCAACAAGTTAATACATTAACCATAGAGTTAGTGGAACAAAAAACACAGTGTGCTAATTATCAAGCTCAAAATGAAAAATTAAGTAGCGACCTTGAGCAACTAACACAAGATATTGCGTCATTAAAACAGCAATGGAAAGTTTTAGCTCACTCTCACGCATTACCAGATGTTGACTGCGAAGAAACTACTTTAACTCAATTAGATGCAGCACTTGAAAAAGAAGATAATTTACTGACACAAAAACGAGTAAGTTACCAAGCATTAGATGCCAAAACTCAACAAGAATACAAACTGTTATCTGATAACAAAGAACAATTTTATCAGCAACAGCAAGCCATTCTTCATCAACAAAATGAATTAACTCAGCAACAAAAAGAAGTTTCCAATAAACAACAACAAACAGCGCAATATCTTCAACAACAAACCCAGTTGGCACAAGATATTCAATCACTTGTTAAACAGCAAGGTTATGAATTACAGATATTTGAAGATAAAATTCAATGGCTTAATGCCCGTAAAGAAGAGAGCCAACAATATCAATCAACATTAAAAACACATCACGAATTGCAACAAAAAATTCGTGAATTGTCATTAACTCAAGAAGAGAAAAAACGCTATTTATCTGGAACGCAAAAAGAACTTGATGCTGTTTTAGCTCATTTACAACAGCTGCATCAGCAACAAGAACAGCTAAAAGCACAACGCCAAGCTTTATTCGGCACACAAACCACCGAAGATGCACGCAATGAGTTGGATAAACAAAGTCAGTTGTTACAAAAACAAATTGAGCAATATAGCGAAGAAAAAAACCGACTCGAAATCCGTTTAAATCAGCTTATTGGTCAATATCAGGAAAACGAAAAATCACTACAACGGCTTCATGTTCACTCACAAGATATCCTTGAACAATATCAAAATAGATTAAAAAGCAGCCCATTTGCTGATGAAAACGCGTTTTTAGCTTCATTGCTATCGGTTGAAGAAAGAAATCGTTTACAAGAGCAGCAAAAACAACGACTTGATAAGCTATTGCAGGAAAAAACGCGTTTGGATACACAAGAAAACGCATATCAACAGCACTTATCACAACAGCCAATATTGGCAACACAACAGGATCTCGAACAAATTACCAATCAGTTATTGGTGTTAGAAACACAATTTACTCAATTACAAGAAACGAAATTTCGCATTCAAGAGCAACTGCGTACTGACGAAGAAAAGCGTAAAGAGCAACAGGATCTACTGACTCATATTGCCAAACAACAATCTCAGTTTGATGATTGGAGTTATTTAAACGAATTAGTGGGATCTGCATCAGGAGATAAGTTCAGCCGTTTCGCCCAAGGATTAACGCTTGATCATCTGATTTATTTAGCTAACCGCCGTTTAGAAAAGCTTCATGGGCGTTATTTCTTACAGCGTAAAACACCGGCAAGTCTTGAATTACAGATTGCAGATACATGGCAAGCAGATGCACTGCGGGATACTCGCACGCTGTCTGGTGGCGAAAGCTTCTTAGTCAGTTTATCACTCGCTTTAGCGCTTTCGGATTTAGTCAGTAACAAGACTCAAATCGAATCACTATTTCTAGATGAAGGCTTTGGGACATTAGATCCTGATACCTTAGATATTGCATTAGATGCGCTCGATAGCCTTAATGCATCCGGCAAAATTATTGGTGTGATTAGCCACGTAGAAGCCATGAAAGAGCGCATTCCTGTGCAAATTAAAGTGAAGAAAGCTGGAGGCTTAGGCATTAGCCAACTCGCTCCCGAGTTTAGATATGTAGATAAACAGAATCTAAATCAAACAGTTAAAAACTAGGTCGAATATTTTGACGTAGCTGATTAAATTTTTTATATATCAATAAATCACTGCTAAGCCCTATAGTATGTCCATAGATTAGCTCAAGCTAAGACACGCTTTAAGCGCTTAAATTTATCAAGGAGACAATCATGTCTAACGCATTTACTGATTTAATGAAAAAACGTAGAACAATTTATCATTTAGGTAATCAACTTCCAATTAGCGAAGACAGAGTCACTGCGATTATCAAAGAAGCGGTTAAAGAGAGCCCAACAGCATTTAACTCACAGACATCTCGTGTTGTTGTTTTGTTTGGTGAACAACATCAAAAACTGTGGGATATCGTTAAAAATACACTGAGAAAATTAGTACCCGCAGAAGCATTTAGTGCAACTGAAGCAAAAATTGATAGCTTCGCCGCAGGTGCGGGTTCAATTCTGTATTTTGAAGACACAGATATCGTAAAAGGTCTTCAAGAGCAATTCCCTCTGTATGCGGATAACTTCCCTGTATGGTCAGAACAAGCAAGTGGTATGGCGCAACTTTCTGTTTGGACTGCATTAGCAGCAGAGAACGTAGGTGCTTCATTACAACACTACAACCCAATTATTGATGATGAAGTTCATGCAACTTGGGATCTGCCAAAAACATGGAAATTAAGAGCTCAAATGGTCTTTGGTTCGATTGAACAAGAGGCTGGCGAGAAGAATTATATGGAAGATGATTCACGCTTTAAAATCTTCAAATAAGTGTTAGAACAGACATCTGACAAAAGACCCTAGCAATAATACCCTCTTTTTTACTTTCATTCCTTGCCCACAGCCACTGTGGGCTTTTTTTTATTACATTCCCACAAAGCAAGAATGGTGGCCTTATGCCACCATTCTTTTATGATTTAATTAATTTCAAATCGGTTTTTCGCTGTTTTTTCTGAGCATCATAGAAATTTTCATGAGACCCTATATGCAGTAGATATAGCTCAACTTTGTTGGCTATCCACGAATAACCTAGTAGTACAGTTAATTCATTAAGCCTAAATTTGTGTACTCTAAGATAAGCAAGATCACCCTTTTTCTGCTCACCAATCAATGGATTATCAATTATTTGATCAATTTCATCTTCAATAATTTTTACATCTGATTCAGGCAATTTTTTCATTGCCTTTTCAAATCGAGCCGACTGATAAACATCAATCTCTTTTTGTGGTTCGGACATATCGAGAAACCTTTTTGTTTTCGACTTCCGCCTGTGCCAGTAACAATTCTTCGATAAAGCTATATGGCAGATCAGGGTTATCTTCAGCTATACGCCCTATTTTAGCCCAGTGCTCAATTTGTTTAGGAACACTTCTGCTTTTCGCTTCCGCATGAATTTTAGCATCAGACACAAAGTCTTCATCTAGTCTTACGGAAATAGCCATGCTTTACACTCCAAGCCATCTGGTTTATAGGTTTATAGGTTTATAGGTTTATAGGTTTATAGGTTTATAGGTTTATAGGTTTACTTAATTAAAGATCTTATTCACATAATGCGACATTTTATCGCGTTAAGCAACAATAAATTCCATCATATTTAAAATACACTAATAAAAAAAGAGCAAAGTGCGCAATGAATACAAAGGTAGGGATGGACCCTTTGTGTTCAACACTTTGCTCTCTTTATTTATTTACGCACCCTTTACCGAAGTAAAAGGTGCGATTTTCACAAGGCGTATGAAAATACGTTATTTACGTGTGATGTTATTTGCTTTTGGTTGAGCAATTGGAGACTGCTCAGCAAAGTATTTCACGACTGCATCAACATCTGGCACGCTGTAAACTGGATCTTTACCTTCTTTCAGTACAGAGAAGTTACTACCACCTGTTGCTAAGTATTCGTTAGCAACAACACGGTAATTCGCTTTCATGTCTACTGGTTTGCCATCAATTTTCATTGATTCAACGATAACACGGTTACCATTAGAAGCTTTACTATCCCATGTGTACTGGAAGTTACCTGAAACCGCTAACACTTGTGGACGTGAACGATCCCATTGTTGTTCTAACAGGCGTTTAATTTGTTCACCCGTTAACGTTTGAGTTAACAGTACGTTAGAGAATGGCTGTATAGTGTAGATTGCGTTATAAGAGACGTCGCCGCCTTTCATATCAGCACGGATACCACCGCCGTTCATTAAACCGATTTGTGCGCCACCCATTTCTTTAGGTTTTGCAGTATACAGATGTGCATCTGCGATCACTTGACCTAATCCAGACTCACCCGCATCGTTAGTTTGCTTAGTTAAATTACCTTCTAACTTACCGATAATACGGTTAGCTAATGGGGTAGCAATTTTTTCGTAAGCTTCTAACAGTTTGCTAACTGCTGGATCTTTTTCATATTTACGGTTATCAACCCAAATATTTTTTGCATTGATATCTACAACGTCTTTCGTTGTTTTATCTAATTTCAGGTCGATACGCGTTAACATTGCACCGTTAGATTGCGCAGATGTCACTGATTTACCGTTGATAGTACAGTTGTAAGCTTGGTGAGTATGACCAGTAACAACGAAGTCAATTGCTGGATCTAATTGCTCAACAACGCCCAGTACTTTACCTGTAATACCATTACATGCGTTGATATTAACTGGGCCACCATCACGACGCTGTGCAGCACCTTCGTGGATCAGAACACCAATTGCTTGAACGCCTTTCGCTTTTAATTGTGGTACTAATGCGTTGATCGTTTTTGCTTCATTGTGGAAGCTTAAACCTTCAGTTCCTTTAGGAGTTACGATAGCCGCTGTACCTTCTAAAGTTAAACCGATGAACGCAACAGGAATACCGTTGAATTCTTTAATAACGTATTCTGGGAATAAAGTTTTGCCAGTTTCGTTAACAATAACGTTAGCCGCTAAGTATTGGAAATCTGCACCTTTAAACTCAGTTGGACCTTGGCAACCAGTTACTGGGTGGCAACCACCGTTTTGTTTACGCAGTAACTCGCCCATGCCTTTATCAAATTCGTGGTTACCCACAGAAGTTGCTTCTAAGCCCGCTAATGATAATGCTTCAATTGAAGGCTCATCATGGAACATTGAAGATAACAGTGGGCTTGCACCAACCATATCACCCGCCGCAACAACGATGTTGTTCGGGTTATCTTTCTTCATTTCTTTAATTAACGTAGCCATGTGCTCGATACCACCAGATTTACCTTCTGGTGCTTTCAGTGCGCCGTGGAAGTCGTTCATTGCGATAACACGCACATCAACAACATTAGCTTCGTCGTAGTTTTTTGCACAACCTGCTAATAAGACTGAGCTTACTGCAAGTGCAACGAGTTTGTATTTATGATTCATTTAAAATTTATCCCTAAGATCAAAATTCACGTTTCGGACAATCAATTACTTCGAAATCTTTGCTATAACAGATATAGAATTCATCTCGATTAATTTGAATTTCTTTGTCCTTCAGTGATGGATTATGTTCTTTTAAGAACTTAATCAATGCACTGTTTGAAGGACGGCCTTCTGGTAATACTAACGCTTCATACAACTCTTTTTGTTTACCAAAGAATGCATCTGGTGTATCAAACGCACACACACCGTGTTTTTCCCATTCACCTTGTAACAAGTCGATACCTGGAGAATCACACAGATAAGGTTTGATAGCAGAGTATTCTAAAGGTGGTAAATCGCCTTTACATAAACGAGGATGCTTGCGTATGTCTTTCCAATCGCGGCACTCTTCCCATGATTTACCATCACAGGTTTCAGCCCACAGCCCATGAACAATCCAGCCAAATTTGTTGTCAGAGAAGCACTGGATTTCAAATTTATCGTACTCACGTTTTGCACGATCTTTTTCATTATCGTTATTTAAACGTTTAATATTATTGCTTTTGTAATCACAAAAAGCCGGTGAGTAGTTAATCGCTAACTTAAAGTAATCTGTTGATGCTGTGCTGTTTTGACCATAGCGATCATTAGAAGCAATGTAGTCGTAAGGTGCTGTTGGAGCATCAGGTAAAATACAAGATACGCCTTCAACTAATTTAGCTTGAGGTTTTAATGGTTCTGTAATTTCAGGTGCTTGCGTTGCACATCCTGCTAGCACTAAAGCAAAAGCAGCAGGTAATAGCTTCATAAAGCGCATAAAATCCCCTTAAAGAGCAATTAAATCTACTCTCTTGGTTCAAAAAAGGTAAGAAAAACCTGCCCTGAATGGGCAGGTTTAATAGCTTATTTCTTCTCAGTTAAATCGATTTTGTAAATTGCAAAACCGATTTCATCATTTTCCACGAAGGTCATTGGATACTGAGCAAAATCTTTAATAAACGCAGCAGCTTTTTCACTTGGAGAAGTTTCAAAACGTACATCTAACGCTTTATCAGTCTTAATAGGTAAGAATGACCAGTTGTTAGCAGCTTTAGTCGCAACTTCACCTTTTTCTTTAGTTTGCTTAGCAATGTAAGAAGCTAAAATCGCACGGTTTTCATCTGGAGATGCAAACGCAATATTCGCTTCACCAGTACCTGCAAATTTACCGCCGTATCCACGGTAGTTATTTGTTGCGATCAGGAATGTTGCTTTAGGATCGATTGGTTTGCCTTCGTAAGTCACTTCTTTGATACGATTCGCACCTTTGTTAACCACTTGGCAATCAACGTCATATTTAGCTGGTTGAGTTAAGTCAACTTTATAGTTCACACCGCTAATGGTGTCGAAGTTATAAGTACGGAAACCATCCCAGTTGATCAGTTCTTGTGGTTTAGTTGAATTAGGATCAACTTGGTTCCACATACCTGCTGAACATTCTAACCACTCAACAACATCAGCACCGGTCGCTTTAACAACCACTAATGTGTTTGGATACAGATATAAGTCTGCCGCGTTACGGAATGTTAAGTCACCTTTTTCAACTTCTACGAAGTCTGCTGGTGCATTTTTACGACCACCCGCTTTAAATGGCGCAGCTGCACCTAATACTGGTAAACCGTCTAAGTTCGGATCACCTTGAATAAAGTGTTTGGTGTAATCAACTTGTGCATCATTAACGATTTGTACAGTTGGATCGCTTTGTACTAATGCTAAGAAGCTGTACATGTTGGCAGAAGCTTTACCAATGTGTTTACCCACGAAATCACGGGTACCTTGGTGTGCTTTTTCGATGATTTGAGCTAATTCAGCATCACGTTCAACTAATGCTTTTTTGTTTGCTTTATCAAAGATAGGACGCGCTTCACCTGTTGCTTCAGTCATCACCCATTTACCGCTGTCGTTATTGATAACCATATCAACGACACCTAAGTGATCACCCCATTGACCAGGCATAACAGCAGGAACACCGTTTACGGTACCTTTCGCTGTATCTACACCTTTAATGCCTTCAAATTCTTTGCTTGGGAATACGCCGTGAGCGTGACCGAACATGATTGCATTGATACCTTCAACTTCGCTTAAATAATAAACAGAGTTTTCAGCCATTGCTTTGTACGGCTCTGACGCAAAACCAGAGTGAGGAATAGCCACAATCAGATCAGCACCCTCTTTTTTCATTTGAGGGACGAATTTTTTCGCTGTTTCTGTAATATCGTTTACAACGACCTTACCATCCAGATTGGCTTTATCCCAGATTAAGATCTGTGGTGGTACGAAGCCGATATAACCAATCTTGATAGTGTGTTCTTTACCATCACGATCTTTTACTGGTGTATCAACAATGATATAAGGTGTGAAATAGTTTTTGCCTGTTTTCGCATCCATCACGTTGGCGTTGATGTAAGGGAATTTAGCACCGGCAATGGCTTTTTTCAGGTAATCTAAACCATAGTTAAACTCATGGTTACCAAAGTTACCTACTGTGTAGCCCATGGTGTTCATCAGTTGGTGAGCTGGATGAGATTCGCCTTTTTCTAAGCCTTTAGCTGCTTGATAGTCAGCCAGCGGGCTACCTTGGATCAAGTCGCCGTTATCAACTAAAATCGCATTGGTTGCTTCAGCTTTTGCTGCTTTAATTAAATTAGCAGTACGGACATAACCAAACTGTTCTGTTGGTTTGTCTTTGAAGTAGTCAAAGTCGATTAAGTTACTGTGAACATCAGACGTCTCCATAATACGAAGATCGACTGTTGCAGCATTCACGTTGAATGCGACAAACATTGCTAATGTTGAAATTTTCAACACATTCTTAACCATTACACACCCCTTATATATTGGTTAACAGGAGAGCAAAATGGCTCTCCTTTCGTTACTTCTGTTAAACAGTCTCTTTGAAAGGACTAGAAGTACAGACGCATACCTGTTTCGAAGATATATTGTTTAGTATCTTTATACGCTTCGCTATCACTACGAGCATCATCGTATGCCATTTCAGCGAATAAACGTAAGTTGTTGTATTTAGATACCGCAAAACGTTTATCTACACCTACAGTATAAGTCTCTTTCTTATAGTTGTATGTGTTAGCATCACCATCACGCAGGTAGTAACCCGCATACATACCACTTTCGATACGATCCCAATGCCATTTCACACCAACACCATACAGATCAGCTTTCCAATCACCTTTGACTGAATATGAACTAGTTGGTGCTGTACCTTGAGCAACTACGTTGCTTGAGTTTTTAGCACGAGATTGACCATAGTCTAAACCGATAGAAAATTCACGACCTGGGAAGAAGTATTCAGCACCGAAAGCTAAAATACTGTTCTCTGGTTGCTTACCTTTGTTAGGACCATCATAGAAGTTTTGTTCACCCGTCGCTGATGAGTACCCACCATCAAACTCTAAACCGAAAGTTGATTTATAGAAACCAACAATAGAGTAAGCATTACGAATATCGCCTTGTTTACGATCACCTGGTTTACCGTCTTTCTCATCTTTACCATCTTTACCTGTTACAGTTGCAGCTAATTTAAAGCCTTCATAACGGTTAGTTTCAATAAAGATAGTCTGTGGTAAACGGGTCATAAAGTTGTTTTTACCAACACCATTACTTTGACTACCAACAGAACGACTTAATACATCACTAAAGTAGAATACACCTGTGTTACCGTAGCCATAGCTTGATTTTTTCACCCAGTCGATCGGAATATAGGTACGACCAAATTGGATTTGACCATAATCACGATGAGAGAAACCGACATAACCCACACGGTTGAACATATCAAAGTTGGTATATTTGTTATCACTATTAGTTTTTTGGGTATCTGAACCCCACTCTAATTTACCAAATACTTTGATATCGTTAGTCAGTTCGTGTGAACCAAAGAAACCGATACGGCTACCGTCATCACGCATACGCATTTCGTGATCTTTGCTAGTCACTTGCGTTTTTAAACGGAACTGACCGTTTACATCAAAACGTGTACCTTTATCGTTATACACGTTTACTGCGTTTGCAGATCCAGAAAGAACCAACAAACCAACCAGTGCTGCTAGAGGCTTCAAGCTTTTCATGATTAAAATACCCATCTATTTTCTATAGTTTTATGATTTTCTTTAAGGTCAAAAATAATACCGCCGTATATAGTTGACCTGAGATTCAGACAAAAGATCTCTGCCACGAATTTCGAAAAAGAAAATCGCTCTCACAATTGATAATTTTTATAGCTACTAATTATGACTCTACAAAATTTTCTTAAAGGTTTTAATTTCCTTGACACAGACGTAATCACCAATAAGACACAAAAATAATATCCTCATTATATTTTAAATAAGGGCATTGCTTTTATTTCTGTCAGGAAAAGAAATAGGTCGTTGAGTTTTCGATGGCATGTTACTCAAAAAAAAGCCCTACTTTCGTGATGTAGCCCACAATTACACCAATGTGCATTTTCATGGTTACATACCCAAGTGATAGGTATCACAATTAAAGGTAAAGATACGTGTTTTTTGAACTTAATCAACTTTTAAAAAATAGTACTTTTGGATTTTTCTTTTATATTTCATTTCTTTATAAGACTCTTTTTTTTGCTAATAAAAAATTTATCTCCCTATTTAATATATTTAAAAGGAAGTATTAATTTTAACCACTAAATAAATAACACTAAAGATTTGTATATTGTTATTCCTAATTAATAATTTTTTATCTTTATATTTATTTCTTATTTAAATAAAGGCAAAGTCGAATTTAAATACAATTTAACTAGTGGTAACGAGTAGCAGACCATCATAAAAAGAATAATTATCTACAAATATCAAAAAGAGAAGCACAAGAATACTATTCAATCACAATATCTAATCAATACGTACAAGTAACAACATAATCGAATTAAACATTACAAAACCTAAACTATTACCATGGTTAATATAAAAAGGCCAATCGTGCTCTTTTATCGATATTTGAAAAAAAAATATCAAAATTTGTGATCATAATCACTCTTATAATTGTGAAAAACACCCTCTCACATTTTCCTAATTTTGTGATAATTATCACATGAGAGTGTCAGGAATATTTTTGTTTTGTAAATTAATGCAGGGATAAATCTGAAAGTGATTTCAGTTTGTAAACAAAAAAGGGTATAAAAATAAAATTATGTGATTATTATCACATAATGGTTTGTACTAAAAATCATGTTATTTCATTATCAATATTCTTAATTAACTCAACACAAATAAGAATAAAACTCATTATCATATAGTAGATTTACTAATTATTCGTTTCAGCTTTTTTATCTTTTTATTAAATAACTCTGTATTGGTTTTCTTTTAGGGGATATTACCTTTTAGATACCCTAAACATTCAGTATCATATTGCGGTAAATAATGATTAAGGGGAATGTCAGATGCTGTGGTTTAAAAATATTTTGGTCTATCGCTTAAATAAAGAGATAGCACTGTCAATGGATGAGTTAGAACAACAGCTTGCTTCATTGGCATTCACACCTTGTAGTAGCCAAGATATGACTCGAACAGGTTGGGTTTCTCCAATGGGCGATCGTGGTGAAGCGCTTATCCATGTGACTGGTAAACAAGTCATGATGTGCGCACGAAAAGAAGACAAAATCTTACCTGCGACAGTCATTAAGCAAGCACTACAAGACAAAGTTGAAAAACTTGAAGGTGAACAAGGTCGTAAACTGAAAAAAACAGAGAAAGCCACCTTAAAAGATGAAGTGGTACACACTCTGCTTCCTCGTGCATTTAGTAAATTCTCACAGACTTTCATCTGGCTGGATTTAGAAAAACAGCTAGTTATTGTTGATTCAGGCAGTGCAAAACGCGCCGAAGATAACTTAGCGTTGCTACGTAAAACCTTAGGTTCATTACCGGTTATTCCACTAAACTTTAATGAATCCGTTGAGTTAAAAATGACAGAGTGGGTACGCTCTGGAGAGCTTCCTGCTGGCTTTACCTTAATGGATGAAGCAGAGCTAAAAGCGGTGTTAGATGAAGGTGGCGTTATTCGTTGTAAGAAACAAGAATTAGTTTCTGACGAAATTGCGACACATATCGAAGCGGGTAAATTTGTCACTAAACTTTCTGTAGATTGGGAAGATCGCCTGCAATTTATGCTTTGTGATGATGGTTCTATCAAACGCATTAAATTCAGTGAAACTTTACGTGAGCAAAATGACGATATCGATAAAGCCGATTTTGCCCAACGCTTTGATGCCGACTTTGTTTTAATGACGGGTGAATTAAGCGCCTTAATTGAACGCGTCACCGAAGTCCTCGGCGGCGAAGCAGAGTAATCTGCGAATAAAATACAACAAGCAGATCAGTCCAACCACTGATCTGCTCGAAGTTACTCTCTCACACACTCTTTTATTCTTTTACTCTCTTATTCTTCTATTTTTGTCTTCTTCTACTCTTTATACCCTATTGAATACTCTAAATAATTCAAAATGTAGCTAGGCGACAAATGAACGAGTCGCTAGGAGCATACAATAGTATGTGACTAGTGCGAGTAAATACCGTCAACAACGCTACAGCTTGAAGTATGACGAGTATTGTTTGTGACTAGTGCGAATGAATACCGTCAACAACGCTACAGCTTGAAGTATGACGAATATTGTTACTACCAAGGCAACGCCCCCTTCTCCCCATTCGCATGCTCACCGTAATACAATGACGGCAAGAAGCGTGAAAGATAAGTAAACTCATTATAACAGTGCTGCAATAACCCAAAAGCTATCTCGTCTGGTAATTCTACTGCTGGATTTTCTAATGAGTGACCTAAATAAAAACGGCTTCTTAATACACATCCCCAATCCGTATCTCGCGTTAAATGCACCATTTTACCGTCGGTAGGATCGCCATTTTCATCTGTTTTCACATCAGAGCCAAAACCAATAGTGGCACATACCGCACCAGAAAGTGCGCCTGTTTTATAGGCTTCTTCTAATAATGTGTTATCAAAAAAATCTTTCGCGTCATGGAATTTAAGTTGTGCTCCAACGGGTGGAATATCCCCTAAAGATTCAACCGCCTTAATTGATGCCCCGATATAATTTTTTCCTTTGATCCATTTATCATCCCAACCATTGTGAGCAACATGATCATGGGGATGCCACCAGCGAATATGTTGTGATGTTTCAAAAAAGGTAAACCACCACTCTAGCATCTTGCCTTTACAACCATGCAAATCGGTACGTACTGCGACCGTCAAATGCCCGGCATCATCCCTTTCAATTCCCATTTCTAAGCGTAATGGTGCGGGTGATAAAAGTTCATTAATGTCATTTAAAGCCCAAGGTAAATGCAATGTTTGTTTTTTCATTTTCTCAACTCCAAACAATTAAGAAACGCATCTCGTTTCCTAATTGTTTTATCTCTAAAGAGTGATAAAATCAACTAAAAAAGAGGCTAAAAAATGACAGACAGCAAGATTAATCAAAAACGAGGACGCCCTGCCCGCCCTGAAGAAGAGATCCGCCAAGAAATATATGAAGCGACCATGAGTTTACTTTTAGAGCAGGGTTACAGCGCAACAACCATTGATGCCATTGCAAAACAGGCAAGCATTGCCAAAAAAACGATTTATCGTTTTATCAAAGATAAAGAAGACTTAGTGGAACAAATTGTGTTGTCATGGACTGACAATTTCGTCGCTATTTTTCATGATAAGGCAACTGATTTTGACGAGTTTACCCTGTTGTTATCACAACATTTAAACAGCATGACTCAAACAGTGCTTAATGATAAAGCGGTAGGCTTGTATAAGTTATTGCAAGAAAACTTTCCTAGCCGTGAAATGCTTATGGAAAAATATCAACGAAGCGGAATATTAAGAGGTCGTAGTCTACTTACGCAGTGGTTACAACAACAAGAAAAAAACGCAATAATCAGGCATTATGATTATGCAGTATTAAGTGATCTTTTATTAGCGATGGTGATCGCTGAACCTTTGCGTCAAATTGCATTAGGGATAATCCCTCCAACGCCAAAATCTGATTTTAGCCCTCGAATTCAACAAGCTATACAGCTTATTATCCCGATATTAAAACCTTAAAAATAAAAACAGCGAGTCAGCATTTATTGCTGTACTCACTGTCTTTATTGCGATTATTTCAACTAAGATATCTGATCATTATTTTTGAATTAAATAACGGATAGTCGGGCCATCTTGTTGAATATCTAACACGGTATAACCGTAATTTTTCGCATCAAGTGGAATATTGTTGATTGATTGAGGACAATCACTCACCACTTCTAATATTTCGCCTTTTTTCAGTGATGGCATAGCTTCAAGCGTTGCCACCGCAGGATAAGGACAAGGTTCACCGACCATATCTAGACGATAATCAGGAATAATGGTGTCTTTCTGGCTCATACGATTTCCTTATTGAGCTGTGTTGAAATAGCGTTTTCTTGTTGTGCTTTTTTACGGAAAAAGTGTTTTTCCCACCAAAGTAATAATGCAAATGACAGACCAAGCATCAGATACGTCACACCCAAACCACCCACAGGGCCAAAGGTATCAAGTAAATTAATCTTGTCATAATCAGTTGCGATCACAGAGGCAAAATCATCCCAATAATAAGCCAGTAATGTTGAACCGATTACGTTACCAAGCCCAACCCACCAAAAGTGAATTTGACCTTCAACGGCACGATACATCCAACCTGTTTCACACCCACCAGCCAGAACAATACCGAAACCGAAAAGTAAGCCACCAATGACGGCGTTCGGACCTGCCCACATAATTTTAGGTGCGGCACCTAACTGAACATAACTGAAGATCCCAATCGCACTCACCGCCATACCGATGATAATCGCTTTTGCCATATGGGTTCTGCCTGTTATCCATAAGTCACGGAAAGCAGAAGTAAAACAGATTTGAGCACGTTCAATTAAAATACCAAAACCAATGCCGCCTAACATAGCGAAACCCAATTTTGGTGAATCAAAGAGAATAATTAAAGACCACGCAATCATGGCAAAAAAGATAACCATTCCCAATCTAAAGCGACGTTTCGCACGTTGTTTATCTTGAGTGATAGGTGAAGCTTGACTGACTTTTTGCAGTTTTACCGGAATACGAAACAAAGGCATCAATGATAATTTGGCACCAAAGTAAGAGCCGATTGCCGTTGCAACAGCAAAAAACCAAGCATGTAAAGAGAACTGAGGAATACCAGTAAAGAATGCCGCAAGATTACAACCCATAGCTAGACGAGCACCAAAACCGGCGATGATCCCACCTAGAACAGCTTGAAGAATACGAATTTTATGTTGAGGATGACGAAGTTTAACGTTGTTAGCCCAAAGAGCGGCCATAATACAACCTCCAAACATCCCGATAATCATAACGCCATCAATACGCGTTAATGGCGTACCTTCAAGACCGATGATTTTAAAATAACCCCATTCTTCAGGGTGAGCGCCAAACCATTGCATAACGTGACCACCCCAGCGAGTAAATTCACCAGTGACAGCCCAGAAAGTGCCGGTTAAACCAAAGTAGTAAGTTGATAAGATACCTGCCGCGATAACTGCTGGAAGAGGCTTCCAAAAACGGATCAGGTACTGGGATTTAAATTCTGACCAAGACATGTTTTTTCCTAGAGCTTACCTCTACGAGAGACCCTCTCCACGCAGTAGGATTGACCGAACATGTTACTCCGATAATTTTTTTATCAAAGAGTCAGTATTCAGATAAATGAGAGAAATTTGCGTTATAACAAATTTTTTGTAACAGGTAGGAAACTTATCCCACTTATAAATCTTGTGATTATTCAATCTATAAGTGGGTAATAAGTGATTAGCAAATACGAGGTAATGGCTCGTTATAAGGTAAGTCAAGAATACGGCTAGTCCCGAAAATTCCTGTTAACCGAATATAATGATCCTCGGTCACTTCACCAATCGTACAAGCGTCTTTACCTAAAGTATGTTGATGTAACGCTTCAAGTACTTGAGCTTCAGCTTCTGGTGATACCACTAAAACAATTTTTCCTTCGTTAGCAAAATTTAGTGCTTCAAGCCCTAATAATTCACAAACGCCACGAACAGATTGTTTCATTGGTAATTTGCTTTCATGCACATTCATGCCACAACCACTGGCTTGAGCAAATTCATGTAAAATTGCGGTCACTCCGCCTCGTGTTGCATCACGTAAGGCGCGAATTCCTTTAATCTGACGTAAAGGTGCAATCATTGGCTCAAGAACAGCGCAGTCACTTTGTAGATCTGCTTCTAATCCTAAATTTTCACGCAGATTTAGGATTGTTGCGCCGTGATCGCCAATAGTACCGCTCACTAAGATCTTATCGCCCGCTTTGATATTGCTTGCTGCCCAATTAATTGCCGTTGGAATAACCCCAATACCCGCAGTATTGATAAAGATCTTATCCGCAGCGCCACGAGGAACCACTTTCGTATCCCCTGTGACAATCTGTATTCCTGCTTGCGCAGCTGCTTTCGCCATCGCCATCACAAGGGTTTCTAGGGTTTCAAATGGAAGCCCTTCTTCAAGAATAAAACCACAAGAAAGGTAACGAGGAACCGCACCACCGACAGAAAGATCGTTAGCTGTACCGCAAACAGATAATTTACCAATATTTCCGCCGGGGAAAATAATGGGATCGATAACATAGCTGTCTGTACTAAATGCAAGACGATCGCCAAGAGTCGTTAACTCATTTAACGCGATCCGCGCTTGATCTTCTTTTTCATTTAATAACGGATTATCGAACGCTTTTAAAAACAGTCCTTCGATAAGTTGTTGCATACCTTGCCCACCATTTCCTTGGGCTAAGGTGATTTCATCAGGTTGTTTCATATATTACCTTCACGGCGATACTGATAATAAGCCGCACATGCACCTTCTGATGATACCATCAAGGCACCCAATGCCGTTTCTGGTGTACAACTTTTACCAAAGAGTGGGCAATCGGAAGGTTTGCATCGTCCTGTTAATACATCGCCACAGCGAGATTGTGGATTATCAGCCACTTTCTGCGGTGCAGGTGTAAAACGTAATTCAGCATCAAACTCAGAATAAGCGGGTGTTAATTGAATACCTGACATTGGGATTTCACCCAATCCGCGCCATTCACTGGTTTCTTTTAACATAAACACTTCGCTAAGTGCTTTTTGAGCCAACTTATTACCTTCATTCGGTACAATGCGACTATATTGGTTTTCAATACTTAAAACATAATCTGTATTTTCTGCTTTTGCTTTAAGTTGTTTAATGACCATCAGTATAGCTTGTAATAAGTCTAATGGTTCAAATCCTGTCACCACAAAAGGCTTTTCAAATTCGTCACATAGCGGTTGATATGGCGTACAGCCAATCACCATACTCACATGCCCCGGTGCAATAAAGCCGTCAATGCGGACATCATCTTGCTCAAGTAGGCAACGTAAAGTAGGCACGATAGTAATATGCTGACAGAACAGAGAAAAGTTTTTAAGTCCGCGCAATTTCGCTTGTTGTAGCGTCATTGCTGTACTTGGCATTGTCGTTTCAAAACCTAAACCAAAAAAGACAACTTGTTTGTCTGGATTATCTTGTGCAATTTTGAGTGAATCGAGTGGTGAATAGACAATACGAATATCACTACCACGACGACGTGCATCAAGCATTGAGCCATTACGACCCGGTACTCGCATTGCATCACCAAAAGTACAGAAAATTACGTCAGGACGAGCTGCGATTTCTAAACACGCATCAATTCGTCCCATCGGTAATACACAAACAGGACAACCCGGCCCGTGAACAAATTCAATTTCTTCGGGTAATAAGCGGTCTAAACCAAATTTAAAAATGGCATGTGTATGCCCACCGCACACTTCCATTATTTGTAATGGACGTTTAATAGGGTGAGGCCATTGTGAAATAGTTTCACGAATTTGGGCTAGTAAGGCTTTCGCAAGTTCGGGATCACGAAATTCATCAACGTACTGCATCATCAGCCTCTTCGAGGGTCACACCATAGACATGCTGTAATGCATCAAGAGTATCTTGTGCTTCTTGCTCATCAAGAATGCTCATGGCAAATCCCACATGAATAAGTACCCATTTGCCTAATAATTCACTAGGTTCGCCTTCACATACCATTGAAATATTAACAGCACGTTTGACGCCACTGACTTCGGCATAAGCGAGTTGGTGGACGTCTTCGCCCACCTCAACAATCTTAGCTGGAACACCTAAGCACATAAACGACTCTCCAACCAAGCTAACCACTCTTCCATACCTTCGCCTGTTGTTGCTGATAATGCGATGATTTCGATATTTGGATTAACACGGCGAGCTGATTCAATGCAAGCTTGAACGTCGATATTCAGATGTGGCACTAAATCAATTTTGTTGATAATCATTAAATCAGCCGCAGCAAACATATGCGGATATTTCAGAGGCTTATCTTCGCCTTCAGTGACAGAAAGAATAGCGACTTTGTGCTTTTCACCCAGATCAAAACTGGCAGGACAAACTAAGTTACCCACGTTTTCAATAAAGAGAACGCTGTTATCTTGTAAGCCTAATTGGTGTGTCGCATCATGCACCATTTGTGCATCAAGGTGACAACCTTTGCCTGTATTCACTTGGATCGCTGGCACACCGGTTTCACGGATACGATCTGCATCATTTGTAGTTTGCTGATCGCCTTCGATCACAGCACAAGGCACACGTTGCGCTAACTGTTTTAATGTTTGTGTTAACAGTGTCGTTTTACCGGAGCCGGGACTTGAAACTAAATTCAATGCCAACACATTTTGTTGTTCAAAATGTTCACGGTTATGAACGGCAATGCGGTTATTTTTATCCAGCACATCCATTTCAATTTTCAGCATACGCTTTTGGCTAATACCGGGAGCATGTGTTCCTGCTTCACCTTGGCCATAATGCATATTCTGATTTTCAATCACTGGGCTAAATTGCTCTTCGTGCTCGTGTTCATGATCGTGGTCATGTGCATGATCGTGATCGTGGCTGTGAGAATGGTGATGAGAATGTTCATGGCTATGATCATGAGCATGGTCGTGATCATGACTATGAGAATGGTCATGACTGTGTGAATGATCGTGTTCATGATGATCGTCATGTCCATGATGATGTTCATGGAAAACAGGGGTTTCGTTTAGCTGTGCATCGTTATGAAAATGAAGATGAACATCACCACTGTTATGGTAATAGTGGTGATGAACGATGATAGGCTGACCATGTGTTTCGTAGTTATGCTTATGCTTTTGTTCAGACTTATCAATATATTTATGAACAGTATTCGCTGGAGTAGCATTGTGTTCATGATGGTGATCATGCCCATGATGGCCGTGATCATGATGATGACCGTGGTCGTGATGATCATGGTCATGAGAGTGATGATGGTGGTGCTCATGTGAATGAGGCTCTACGCCTTCAATTCTGACATTGCCTTCGCCACAACCGCAAGTGCTACACATATTCTGACTCCTGTACTATTCAATAAGAAGAATGTGACTCAGTGTCGCGTAAAATTTCTACACTATGATCTTAACTGACCACGGAAGAGAGAACGACGACTTAAATCAACTTCTGCTACGGATTGTGTCTGAACAGGAAGAGAAAGAGCCATTTTTACACTATTTTCAACCAACTCAACAGCATGTTCCGCTGCTAAATGTCTATCAAGTGGCGACATTAATGAACAAGCTAGATACTGCATACCATCAGTAAGCTCACCCACAACGAATTTAATCTGACCACAAGGTAATTCTAATCCAATGCGATCACCGACTTTTCGATGTGGCCATTCTTGTGAAGGCCCTGGGAAGACAACTAGTTCTAGCATCCAAGGAGTAAGAACAGAACCAATCCACTGATTTTCAAATAAGGTAAAGCCCCCTGCTTTTACAGGAATGCCTTCGCGATAAAAAGGAAGCCCTCTCATCTCTTTTTCAGCGATTTCACTAAAACGTGTTTCAAGTTGCTCAACAGGCGGTTCATCATATCCTATGATATCCCAGCTTAATTCACTCATGCTGTTACCTCTTTAGGTGTGACAGAAATGCCGTATTCACGCAAAATATTCACCACATGTTCTAGTGCAATTTCCATTGATTTCTCACCAATGTCAGACAGTGACATGCTTGGCTCTAATGATGCAGGTTCAATTCCCACTAAAATAAGTTTACGTGGAAATTCATCTGTCATACGCAGTGCCATTAATACATCAGATAAACCTAGCTGATGAGGCGAGATCTTCTGTGTAAAAAGTGCGGGAACATCATCATCATGCAACACAAAAATACTACCTGGTTCATGATTACTTCTTACCGCATCAGCAACAATCAGGAGGTCTCTTGCAGCGATATCTTGCAAAATTTCCATACCTGATGTGCCACCATCAATAACATCGACGTTCTCTGGTAAAGAGAAGCGCTCTTCGAGCGCTTCTACTATACGAACACCAATGCCTTCATCGCTTAGTAATAAATTACCAATACCTAAGACGAGAGTTCGCATTATAATACCTTCACCTTACTTAGTTCTTTACCTGTTAAATCAACCATATGCACAGCACACGCCATACATGGGTCAAAGGAGTGGATAGTTCTTACCACTTCTAATGGTTTTTTCGGATCAGCAACAGGTGTACCAACAAGAGATAACTCATAAGGACCCGGCTCATCATTAAAGTTACGAGGACCCGCATTCCATGTTGATGGAACGACTGCCTGATAGTTAGTGATTTTACCGTCTTTAAACACGATCCAGTGAGATAACATACCGCGAGAGGCTTCTTCAAAACCAACACCACGATACTCTTTGCCTGGTTCAAACTCTGGTTTAATAAAGGCAGCAGTATCACCACGACCAATATTATCAACCAGTGATTGCCATAGCGTTGCCAGAGACTCTTGTAATACACACGCGTGAACGGTACGTCCAATAATGCGACCCCAAGTAGATTCTAACTGCTCTGTTACCAGTGTTTCATTGGTTAATTGAGTATAGATCTTGTTGATGTCGTTGTAGTTTCTAACAGTTCCTTCGTGCTTACCTGCTAAACCACACACTAACCATGCTAAAGTACCGACTTCTACAGGCTTGCCATAGAATGTTGGTGATTTAACCCATGAGTATTTGTTGTTCTCATCCCAACCTGTGTATTTAGGACGAGTTAAACCTTCCCATGGTTTTAATGGTTCATCATCTTCATACCATGCGTGTTTACCACTTTCTTCAATACCGTCTTTCAGGTTCTGATCTTTCCAGTCTTTAATTGGGCGATAAGTAGAGAAATCAATCCCTTCCATATAACCACCAGAAAGTAAGAACTCAGTGTTATTACCATTAATTGGTAATTCAGGTACAGACAGATAGTAGTTAGCGCCTTTACCGATTTTTAGCCATTCAGGATAATATGCAGCGAAAATAGCAGTATCCACTTTATAAACTTGGTTAACGAAATCACCCAGTTTGTCGATAAAGCTTTTCACGTACATTAAACGTTCTAAGTTAAGAACACTTGGTGCATCAAGGTTAATTGGGTTAGCCACACCGCCCACAGCCAAGTTTTGGATATGAGGTGTTTTACCGCCCAGAATAGCCACGATACGGTTTGCATCACGCTGGCACTCAAGTGCTTGCAAATAGTGAGCAACCGCAATCAGGTTAACTTCTGGTGGTAATTTCATGGCTGAGTGACCCCAGTAGCCATTAGCAAAAATACCTAACTGACCGCTATCCACTAAACCTTGGATTTTTTTCTGTACTTTTCTGAATTCTTCAGCAGAGTTCAGATGCCATTCAGAAACTCCTTTTAGCATCGCTGATGCTTTTTCAGGGTCGGCTTGTAATGCAGAAGTAATATCAACCCAGTCCATCGCAGACAGCTGATAGAAGTGAACGATATGGTCATGGATGATATGTGAACCTAAAATTAGGTTACGGATATACTGCGCATTGACAGGAATATCCATACCTAATGCGTCTTCAACAGCACGTACTGAGGCAATCGCGTGAACAGTCGTACAAACACCACAGATACGTTGCACGATAATCCATGCATCACGAGGATCGCTTCCTTTTAGGATCTCCTCCATTCCGCGCCACATGGTACCGGAAGACCAAGCCTTAACAACTTTTCCGTTATCAATTTCACAATCGACGCGTAAATGCCCTTCAATACGGGTAATAGGATCAATAGTAATGCGTTGGCTCATGATTTAACCTCAGCCTTTTTTAATTGTATATTTGAATCTGTTTGTGCAGGTAAAACCGGCAATAAACGGATAATAAGAATGTAAGCAGTTACTTCAAATGCAACGAAACCAATAGAAATCAGCAATTCGCTTGCTGTTGGGAAATAGTGGTAACCATTGCCTGGATTGTAAGCAACTAAAGAGTAGTTCATACGCCACATTGCTGCGCCGATTAAGATAAATACAGCACAAACAAACAGCATTTTTGGACTACGGCGGTTATTATTTAAATGCATCAAAATCAGAGGAAGTAATAACAATGCACTTTCAGCAATGAATAACCACGAGAACATATCCCCATTTCCGATATAACTCAGTTTACCGTTCCAAATAACTTCGCCCCAGCGACATACCAAGAAAGCAATCAGTAACACTTCAATCACGCGTGTTAACTTGGTAAATAGCGGTGTTTCATCATCATTCATGGTACGGCTTGCTTTTAGCAAAGAGCCTTCAAAAATAACGATAGTGAAACCAAGTAGGAAAGCAGTTAACAGAGAAAACAGCGGTAACATCTCATAAGATTGCCACAGTGGATGTACTTTCCAACCCGCTGAAATCATTAATGATCCCATTGAGGATTGGTGCATGGTTGGCAGTAAAGCACCAAGACCAATAATAAAGAACATCGCTTTGTTAAGACGTTTCAACGACACTTTCCAACCTAAACGTTCTAACAACGCAGGTAAGAATTCTAATGCCATCACCATAATATAGATGGTCATACAGGTCGCTGTTTCAAACAACACTGAGTTTACGTTAAAGTATTGCGGCATAAAGAAGTGAGGCATGTTCCAATAACGACCAATATCAATAGCGATGGATAAACCACCTAATGAATAGCCGAACAAGCTCGCTAACAATGCAGGACGCACTAATGGGTGAAACTCCCCTTTATTAAAGACATAAACAGCCCATGCAAGTGCCCAACCACCACATGCAAAGCCTGTTCCTATCAATAAGTCAAAGGCAATCCAAATACCCCAAGGATATCCCCCATTCAGATCAGAGACATCGCCCAGACCTAATACCAAACGCTTACCAATAAGAATAAAACCGAGCACAGCAAGCGGTAAAAATACTCTTACTGCTAGAGTAAATAACTTACCGCCAAGTGGACGAGGATCATGACTCGACATCGTTATCCTCCTTGTGGTGTTCCTGCTCTTGTTTTTTACTATTACGGTTAACCAAATAGGTGATCCCTGCAAGGGCTGCTATTGGTAATACCATGCCTTTATAAAGCGTATGTTGAATATGTTCAGAGCGCGCACCTGTTGATAATGGTGCCACTTCTGGCATTCCTAAATTGTCGAAAGGAACCGCAGAAAGTACCATGACTTGCGTACCACCACCTTCAAACTCACCATAGATATGATCTTGATATTCAGGAATTTTATGTAGATAAGTATCGCCACCACTAATGGTTTGACGAGGGTAATGATATTCTTCACCCGCTTTTTTCGCTAAACGACGTTTTGCTTCTTCCAGCAACTCTTCGCGTGTACCGAAAATAACTGCACCAGTAGGACAAACTTCAACACAGCCTGGTAATAAGCCTTTATCTAAACGCTCAACGCCTTTTTGGTTACAAAGCTCACATTTATAGAGCTTGCCAAATGGATCATCATAATCGTATTTTGGAATGTTATAAGGGCATCCCACCATACAGTAACGACAACCTGTACAGATATCCGCGTGATAATGAACAATACCGGTTTTTGGATCTTTGGTTAACGCAGAAACAGGACAAACAGAAACGCAGTTTGCATCAACACAATGCATACATTGTTTCTTAATAAAGGCATAACCGTTTTCCAGTTGGTCTTTATTTTCACCAGTACCATCACGCCAAATTTGAATAATGTTATTTGTGTAAGGACTTAATTTGTCATTGTTTGACCAAATCGGATCACCATTAGCGTAAGTATCACCACGCTCCATTGGCTCCGGGTGATTAATTTCCTGACATTTTGTGACACATGCTTGACAGCCTACACACAGTGTAGAGTCGTAGAGCATACCGAGAGACCCAGGAATTGGGGGACGGTTCTGCGCCGCAGCATGACTCGCAGTGGGTGCCATTCCCGCAAGGAGAACCCCACCTGATGCCAGCTTAAAGAAATGACGCCTATTCACCGTTTATCCTCCTGTGAGGCTCCTGTGGCATTCTTGTCACGGCCTAATTGACGCACAGCCATCACACTGACACCCGCAACTGCACCCACGACAGCACCCAGTAAGCCAGCAGCACCATAAGAAACACCACCACCTTCTTTTGCATTAACATCAGGTACTTGTGCTTTTGGTGTTGGCTGATAAACGTTCGCTAATTGGAAAATACCTTTAGTAAAGCCGATACCTTCTTCGTTACAACCATAGCAAGGGTGACCGATACCGACAGGCCAGATCCCACCACCGACATCGCAGAATTCTAATGTTGGGCAGTTACCATAAGTTTCAGGGCCTTTACAGCCTAAATGGTATAAACACCAGCCTTGACGATGACCTTCATCACCAAATTCTTTAGCAAAACGACCCGCATCGAAATGAGGACGACGTTCACAGTTTTCGTGAATTAAACGCTCATAAGCAAAAAGCGGTCTGTTTTTGCTATCTAACTTAGGCAATTTGTTGAAAGTAATAATATGTGCAACAGTTGCTAAGAAGTTATGTGGGTTTGGTGGACATCCTGGAATATTGATAACGGTTTTACCCGGTAAAATAGCTTCCAGCGATTTAGCGCCAGTTGGGTTGCCCCCAGTCGCAGGTACACCACCCCATGCAGAACATGAACCAATTGCAATAATCGCAGCAGCCCCTTCAGCGGCTTCTTTGATATGCTCAAGAATTGGTTTTCCTGCAACCATACAGTAAACACCGCCGTCTTTGTCTGGGATTGAACCGTCAACAACGAGGACGTACTTACCTTTATATTTCTCCATCGCATTGTGTTTATTTTCTTCAGCTTGATCACCAAAAGCTGCAGAAAGCACTTCGTGATATTCGAGTGCGATAACATCAAGAACGAGGTTTTCCAGAGTCGGGTGAGTTGCTCGTAATAAAGACTCCGTACACCCAGTACACTCCTGAGCACCAATCCAGATAACGGGTGGACGTTCAGGTGATGCCATTGCTTCAGACATTTCTGCGGCAGCTTTGCCGCTTAATCCCATGGTAGCTGACAGCGCAGCACACAATTTCATAAAATCGCGTCGGTTAATACCATGATGGGAAAAAACATTATTCCCCAAGGCCATATATCTCTCCTGATATGATGATTTTTAATTGGAATAATTTTAAAACACCGCCTTTTTAACACTCCGACACAATAATGACTTGATCATTATCAAGCGATAATTCATTAAAAAATAAATTATTCTTTTATGTGAGTAAAAACGTTTCAGCAATATAAGGTTTAATGTCTATTTTTTATATATTTCGTCATTTTAAATTTATTAAAACTCTATTTAATAATGATAAAGGAAATAGAAATAATTATCATTATCTCAACAATACAGCAAAAGCGAAAACTTAAAACCTTATTAATCAATAAATTACATATGAGACAAAAAATAACCAAATTATAAGACAATATATTTAAAATAATACAAAATTAATAATTCATTATTTCTAATTTCTAATAAAAATTATTAAAAATAGATTCTAATATATTTTTTAATTATAATGATGACTCTTTTTTTCATATTATCAACCTTTATATTACATCACAAATAATGTTAAAAATTGCATTTCATAAACAAGAAATGATTACATTAATATATTTAATTTCAGCTTATTTTCATTACCAATTTAGCAACTCTTCTTTTGTTATTAATTTTTAATCATCATCATAGTGTTTATTTTATAGACAAAAATTAACCTGTTTTTCTTATCATTTTTCATATAGTTATAAGTATATTCGTTTTTGGAATAAGAAGTTCCTTTAGTGTAAAATCGTTATAAAATTAAATACATATCGATATGTAACAACAATCAAAAGCTAAGATCATTAATAATTACTAATCAGTACATAATGGCAATAATTTCATTAGGTTATTTTATAACATATCCAATTTATAACGAAATTAACGTAAATAAAATTTAATGTTAAATCCCTGTTGTTTTTGTGGATAAAAAAAACACAATTTATCGATAAATAATCCCTAAATAGAGTCTATTTCTTTTTTTTGTGAGAATAGATAAAAGAAGTGGTCAGAAATCTAAAAAATTGAAAAATGCTTTGTTAACTGTTTGTGCTTTTTAATCAGGCAAATTCTCGCTGATAGCGAGCAATAAAGTGGGAATAAGCATAAAAATGGTACACAACAAAACACCCAATACCCACTCTGAAGATCTCGACTTAGCAGCAATAAGAACGGTAGAAACTATAGGAACGACAGGAACGACAGGAACGACAGGAACGACAGGAACGACAAAATAATAAGAACGACAGATATAACAAGCAAAATAAAAAAGCCATAACACCGAAATGTTATGGCTTCTAAATTTATTAAAATAATAAAATGCTATGTGTAGTTCTCTGCCTTTCACGCTTTATTTTACTCACCGCTTATCAAGGATAAGAAGTGGTTTGAATAAGTAAATAAAATCTACTTACCTGAAATTGGAATGACTGAAAACAACGGTCTACCTGGTGCAATAAAAAAATAAGTATCCAAATACGGATAACTTAGATAATAAATAAATTAGGCGTTTAAACACGTTACAGAATATTTCAATTTGTAACGTGGGTGCATTATATCCAATAAGATTTTTTGCGCAAGTTTTTTTACACTTAAATCAAATTTACATAAAGACATTATAAATCACAAGGTTATAGAAAAATTTAACTTTAAAAAGTTGATTTAAACAAATATAAAAATGAAAAAAAATGAAGAGTTAATGAATATTAATGTTAAGAGAGTTCAAATAATGATATCTACTTAGCATTAATTGATTCAGCCAACTATTACTCAATAAACTTAGTTAATTGTTTATTCTGTAACTTAATCTATCTATTATTAATATTATTTAATACTAAAGTTAAATTTTATTCTAACTCAATTTTATTAATAATATCGATAAACACTAAAAATGGTAAAAATATAAACTTTGTTTCTTCTATACAATAAAAAAGCACTTTATTCATCATTTCACAACGACAAATAAAGTGCTTTTAAAATAGCGTAATAATACTTAGATAAATAGCTTATTTACTAAGTTTAACCGCCTGTAGAGACAGTTTCCATTCCCACGAGCCCAACTTTGAGATAACCCGCTTTTCTTAGCGAATCCATTGCTGCCATTAACGTTTCATAATCAACCGTTTTATCAGCTTGGAAAAAGATGGTTGTCTCTTTGTTTGCTTGTGTCATGGTATCTAACACATTCGCCATCGTTTCATGTGTGACCATCTCTTCACCAATGAAAATTTGTTTATCCGACTTAATTGTTAAATAAACAGGCTTCTCAGGGCGAGGTTGTGGTTTTGCACTTGAAGCGGGTAAATTTACTTTTATATCAACAGTAGCTAAAGGTGCCGCCACCATAAAGATAATGAGCAGAACCAACATGACATCAATAAAAGGCGTCACATTGATATCATGCAATTCATTATCATCACCTGAATCATCACCAAGACGCATTGCCATAATTCATTACCTTGCTTTGCTGTTTTCGATATCTAAATCACGGCTGACTAATGTCACCACACCTGTTGCGATATCACCAATTTCACCACGATAACCCGCTATCATACGAGCAAAAATGTTATAGATAATAACCGCTGGAATTGCCGCAATCAGGCCAATCGCGGTTGCTAATAGCGCTTCTGCAATACCTGGTGCAACAACAGCAAGGTTTGTCGTTTGAGAATGAGCAATACCGATAAAGCTATTCATGATCCCCCAAACCGTACCGAAAAGGCCGATAAAAGGAGAAATTGCACCAATGGTGGCTAAGTAACCATTACCGCGACCTAATTCACGGATAATTGCTGCAACGCGACGTTCCATTCGCATTTCAACACGCTCTTTAATACCTGAAGCCACTTTACTTTCTTGAGAGTAAGTGCGCTCTAATTCTGCATCATTAAAGAAATCAGCGGTTGCACTTTTATTACCAAATTTTTTGCTAATCGCTAACGCATCGTTGAGTGATTTAGCTTCAACTAACTGAGCTGTCTCATTTCTTAGGCGACGACGCAGTGAAATTAAGTAGCTTCCTTTCGCGAAAAATAGTGCCCAAGTGACAATAGAGGCTAACAGTAAGCCAATCATGACACTCTTAACGACTAAATCTGCATTACGGTACATACCCATTACAGATAAATCTTCAGCAAATCCGCCACCAGCAACCATTTCAGGTTGTACTTCTGATGATGTATTTTCTGTCGCTAAAGGCGCATTTTCTGAATTCTCAGCTGTTGTTGCAGGTGTATTTTCACCTTCAGGTTTAGCAGTTTCAGTGCCGGCTGCTTTCACTTCATTACCTGTTTCCGTGGTAGAAGTAGCAGTTGCTGGTGTGACTATTGTCGGTGTAGCAGTTCCCTGTGTAGAAGCTGTTGAAGAAACGGCAGCAGTAGTTGGCTGTTCAGTTGGTGAGGCAGGAGTCGTATCCGCAAAAGCAGAGCCTGTCAGACCGATTGCCAATAGAATAGAAGCTGTCAAATTACGCATCAGTTGGCCTTTTACTCTCTTTTTTATCTATTTATTTATTCAGTAATGACATCGTTACGCCACTACTTACCCAAAATCGTTCGCTTACAATCATCCTGTTTGCCATCAGGAAAGAGAAAACGCTCAAATGATATCAAACATGAAGCATTTTGATAGTAATTATCATTACTATTTGGCTATTTTTTTTTCATTTGTCGATTTTTAAGACAAATTATCGTTATTTCACGTAACGTGAAATTTTATCAACTACCCTGCAAGCCTTTTGTACTTATCCAAAAAATGAATTAACTTGAGGTAAACACACCATCAATTAAAAGAAGGTATTAAGGATGACGCTAAAAAAACAAGAAACCTCACTCCTCCTTTCTGGTCGAGCTAAAAAATATTCCCAAGGCGCAGTAAATCCAATTATACAACGAACATCATCCGTTATTTTTGATTCTGTTGCACAAAAACGTGAAGCAACGAAAAAGCGGGCAGAAGGTACACTTTTTTATGGACGTCGAGGCACAACCACTCATTTTGCCTTACAAGAAGCGTTAACTGAATTAGAGCAAGGTGCAGGCTGCGCACTATTTCCTTCAGGTGCAGCGGCGATTACGCAATCTATACTCGCATTTGTTGAGCAAGGTTCTCATATTCTCGTGACAGGCTCTGCCTACGATCCGACTCAAAATTTTTGTGATCAGATCTTACGTAAATTCTCAGTCACAACGACCTACTTTGATCCTTTAATTGGCAAAGAGATCAGCCAATTGCTACGTCCTGAAACAAAAATTGTTTTTCTTGAATCTCCGGGATCAATCACGATGGAAATTCAAGATCTACAAGGAATAGTCAATTCAGTTCGCCAATATAACCCTGAAATCATTATTATGATTGATAACACTTGGGCGGCAGGATTACTGCTTAAACCACTAACATTGGGTATCGATATTTCAATCCAATCCGCCACAAAATATATTAATGGTCACTCTGATGGCATGTTAGGTTTTGCAGTGGCGAATAAACGTTGTTGGGAGCAATTACGAGAGAATACCTATTTATTAGGTCAATGTGTTGATCCTGATACTGCTTATATGACAGCAAGAGGATTAAGAACACTGCCGGTTAGGATGAAACAACACGAACAAAGTGCATTAGAAGTCGCTCGCTGGTTAAAACAACACCCTTTAGTTGATAATGTTTATCACCCTGCATTAGCTTCTTGTCTGGGACATGAATATTTTCAACGTGATTTCTCGGGTAGCAACGGCTTATTCTCTTTTAGTCTAAAGAAAATCTTAACACCTGAAGAATTTGCGCATTTCTTAGATAACTTCTCATTATTTAAGATGGCATTTTCATGGGGAGGATTTGAATCTTTAATTTTAGGTTATCAACCCAATGATATTAAAGCGATGCGCCAATATGAAACTCAGCCAACATTTGCTGGAACACTATTTCGCATTCATATTGGATTAGAAAATGTAGATGACCTTATTGAAGATCTAGAGCAGGCCTTTTTACGTATTTCTTAATAAAGAATGAATTTTTTATTAAAAAAAATCTATCCCTGTGGTTCCACAGGGATTAAATCAAACTGTTCTCTTTATTTTGCGTTAGAATAGCGAACATAAAGTCCTTTTTTAATGCGAGTTCGCTAATGGGTACATTAAAAGAGATAATTCACGCACTTATGCAACACGATTATATGGTGTTAGCTAATCCTAATGTGCTGTGGGTTATCTATATTGTTCTTTTTGTTATTATTATGCTGGAAAACGGGGTATTGCCCGCCGCATTTTTGCCAGGAGATACACTGCTTATTCTTTGCGGTGCCTTAATTGCAAAAGGTGTTTTACACTTTTTCCCGACTATCATTATATTAGGCACTGCCGCTAGTATTGGGAGTTGGCTCGGCTTTTTACAAGGCCGTTGGCTAAGTGATACAAAAGTAGTTAAACGTTGGATGGCTCAATTACCAGAGCAATATCACCATAAGGCAAATGATCTCTTCCATCGCCAAGGTTTATATGCACTATTACTGGGTCGTTTTATTGGATTCGTGCGTACATTATTGCCTACCTTGGCAGGTTTATCTGAATTAAAGCAACGTCGCTTTCAAATATTTAACTGGTTAAGTGGCTTCTTATGGGTAGGGATTATTGTTTCTTTAGGCTATGTACTAAACCTTATTCCATTTGTACAAAAGCATGAAATACTTGTCATGAATATCTTGATGACATTACCCGTATTGCTTTTAAGTGCAGGCTTAATTGGCTCGATTGTGATGTATATTCGCCATCGTAAAAATAGCGCCAGCAGTAAGTAATTAAAAAAACACGCCATTATTTAGAGCAAGAATAATGGCGTGTTTTATGTATTATTTGATACTGCAATAAAAGTTCAGTTGTTCATTGTCTTATCTCCACATCAATTAATATCTGACTAAAATCCCATTTATATTAATCACAATCATATTCTTCCTGCTCTATTTTTTTTAAAACTTAATGGCTTTTGAAGCAAGAAACGTTGGAATATAACTATCAACTAAGAAACGAGCATGAGGAGCAAAATCTTCAACAAAATCCTGTAATAAAAAACCTGCTGCTAATTGCCCGCCAATAAGATCAGTCAATGAGTGTCCAAAGACCAGTCCATCACCTCTTGCGACTTTTTCTTGCAGAATATCCGAAGGTAATGAGCCTTGGTCGCTATAAGGTAAGCGGTACGTTGGTTTCATTAATCCCTGCGAACGTAATTGCGGATCTCTATCATCAACAAATACAACAGGATTATAAAAGCTCGCCATTAGTACACCGCCTTTTTTCAAAACACGGTAGCACTCTTGCCAAACAGGATTTACATCCGGTACATATAAGTTTGAAATAGGGTGAAAAATAATATCAAAACTTTCATCGGCAAATGCGGTTAAATCCGCCATATCACCCTGTGCTGTTACCAAATCTAGCTGATGCTTTTGTGCCAATTGGCGATCTTTGTCTAATTGACCTTCTGATAAATCAAACACAGTCACAATACCGCCCGCAGCCGCCAAGATAGGCGCTTGTTGCCCACCAGCAGAAGCTAAACAGAGTATTTTTTTGCCTTGAATATCCGCTAACCATTCCTTCTTTACAGGGCTTGGTGTCAAATGTACTTTCCAGTCACCTTGCTTTGCAGCGATAACTTCTTCATCGCTCACAGGCTTAGACCACTTATTTTCCATTGCGGCTTGTTTATCCCAATGCTCTTGGTTTAATGTTAAATAATGACTTTCCATATTACTCCTTATAAATTAACTACAATTGAACTGTTTTACGCATTAAGAGAAATAATTCATATCTTATTTCTATAACCTTCTAGTTATAGTTATGTCAGACTATCTAGTCTAGGCACAATGGAAAACTTTTTCCTGATTAATTGTCATACTTCAGAACATCGAATTAAGGTGGAAACAAAATGCAAAACTTTACTTATTATTCGCCAACTCGCCTTCATTTTGGTCAAGGACAAATAGATAAACTACGTTCTGAAATTGGAAAAAATGAAAGAATTCTACTGACTTATGGCGGCGGTAGTATTAAGCGTAATGGCGTATTAGACCAGATTTATACCGCACTTCCAGGTTATCAAATTCATGAGTTTAGTGGCATTGAACCAAACCCATCTTATGAAACGCTAATGAAAGCAGTTTCTTATGCCAGATATCACGGTATCACGCATTTATTAGCCGTGGGTGGAGGTTCTGTTATTGATGGCACAAAATTTATTGCAGCAGCGATACCTTATCACGGCGAGCCTTGGGAAATTGTAACAAGTCGCGGTAAAGTGGTCGAAAATGCGATACCTTTAAGCTGTGTATTAACACTTCCTGCAACAGGAACAGAAACCAACAGTTTCTCTGTTATCAGCAGAAAACAGACAATGGATAAACAAAGCTTTACCAGCCCTCATGTTTATCCTCATTGTGCTATTTTAGATCCAACAACCACTTATTCTTTACCACCAAGACAAACTGCCAACGGTGTTGTTGACGCTTTTATTCATATATTAGAGCAATATCTCACTTATCCAGTGAATGCTCGTGTACAAGATGAATATGCAGAAGGTCTTTTACGTATTTTGATTGATCAAGGACCAAAAGCGCTGACGTCACCAACAGACTATGATATCCGTGCTAATATAATGTGGACAGCATCACAAGCGCTAAATGGTATTCTTGGTGTTGGTGTTCCTCAAGATTGGGCTACGCATGCATTAGGTCACGAACTCACGGCTTTACACGGACTTGATCATGCGCAAACTCTCGCCATTGTTTTACCTGCATTATTAAATGAAAAACGTCAGGCTAAATACGGCAAGTTAATCCAATATGCACAAAAAGTTTGGGGTATAAACCAAGGTTCTGACGCTTTTAAAATTGAAACTGCGATTAATGAAACTCGAAAATTCTTTGAATTAATGGGACTTAGAACTCGACTGGCTGATTTCAAAATCGGTGAAGAAGATATTCCTGCATTAGTGCGAAAGTTGGAAGAGCATGGACAAATTGCACTCGGTGAGCATCAAGATATCACATTAGAAGTCAGTCAACGTATTTATACAGCGGCACTCTAAGTACTTTTTGCGACTCTGGAGATAGAAATGGATAAACCTAAACTGATCAAATTATCTGATGGAAATGCCATCCCACAACTTGGTCTTGGTGTTTGGAAAGCAGATAATCATCAAGTTGTTAAAGCTATTCATCACGCACTTGATACAGGCTATCGCCTTTTTGATACGGCAGCGATTTATCATAATGAAGAAGGTGTGGGTAAAGCGTTAAAACAGATCACTGTTCCTCGTGATGAACTTTTTATCACAACAAAATTATGGAATAACGATCAAACTCATGCTCGTGGTGCCGTCTTAGAAAGTCTCCAGCGTTTGCAACTTGATTATATTGATCTCTATTTAATGCATTGGCCTGTACCTTCACGAGAGCTTTATGTTGAAGCTTGGAAACAAATGATTATTTTGCAAAAAGAAGGGTTAGTAAAAAGTATTGGTGTTTGTAATTTTAAAGAAGAACATCTGGAGCGCATCATTACAGAAACGGGTGTTACCCCTGTTATTAATCAGATTGAAATTCATCCTTTAATGCAACAAGCGCCATTAAGAGCATGGAACACAACTCATAATATTGTGACTGAATCTTGGAGCCCATTAGCACAAGGTGGAGAAGGCGTCTTTAGTCAACCGATTATTCAGAAACTGGCTGAAAAATACCATAAAACCCCAGCACAAATTGTTTTACGCTGGCATTTAGACAGTGGTCTTGTGGTTATTCCAAAATCAGTTACACCTTCTCGTATTGAAGAAAACTTCCATATTTTTGATTTTAAATTAGAAAAAGAAGAAGTCGCTGAAATTACTGTTCTTGAGCAGAAAAGACGTCTAGGTCCTGATCCTGATATTTTTGTTGATATCTAACTTTTCTGCCTAAATAAAAAGACCAATAGAATAGATTTTCTATTGGTTTTTTATGGCAAATTTATACCTTTCTTTTTTTACCCTCACTTCTATTTTATTTTTTTGATCTCAATTTTTTATATATTTAAAATTTAATTAATTCACGTTCACTTTCTGATATCTAATACACCTATAAATACGAGATTCTCATCATTATTTGTTACGGTGAGTTTAAAAATGACAAAATTTAAAAGTGGACTAACACCTCAACTTTCATCTATTACAAAGAAAGTTGCTTGGTTTAATATCTTTATTCAATTAGCATTTCCCATCTCGGCAACCATTCCTGCCAACGTTTTTGCAAAAGAAAATAGTCAGGAAAAACAAACTATTAACTTAATAGAAAACAAAAACACTTATCAGGTTCAAACTGATGACACGCCAGAATCTATTGCGAAAAAATTTAATATAAAATTATTTAAGCTTATTGAAGCTAATCCTGATTATGTTTCTTTAGTCGGTAAATTAAAAATAAAAGAAGGTATTACGCTTAATATACCTAATGAGCCTTTATCGACAAAGAAATGGCTAAATAACAATCAAGATAGCACTATTCCAACGACAAATGGTCAAGAGCTTGCTCAAATTATTGTCGATAATTCATCTCTATTAAACAATGATACTGATGCAACACAATATGCAATAAGCCAAATATCAAGCAAAGCCAATCAACAAATAGAGCAATGGTTAAATCAGTTTGGTCATGCTCGAGTCTCTCTTTCAACAGATAAAAAATTCACTTTAGAAGGAAGCGCTGCGGATCTTCTTATTCCACTCTATGATAACGAAAAGAATTTAGTTTTTTCTCAAACCAGTTATCACCGTAAAGATTCTCGCAGTCAATTAAACCAAGGCATTGGTTACCGGCATTTTACTGACAAGTTTATGGTTGGCTTTAATGCTTTTTATGACTACGATTTAAGTCGATATCACAGCCGTTTTGGTATTGGTGCTGAAGTATGGCGAGACTATTTTAAATTAAGTGCCAATCACTATCATCGTCTATCTAACTGGCGTACCTCTGACGATGTTATGGATTATAATGAGCGCCCGGCTAATGGTTGGGATATTCGCACTGAGGGCTATCTACCTGCATATCCACAATTAGGCGCAAAGCTTATATTTGAACAATATTACGGGAAAGAAGTCGGCTTATTTGGTAAAGATAATCGCCAAGAAAATCCTCACGCTTATACGGCGGGACTCACTTATACGCCAGTGCCTTTAATTACTTTCGGTGCTGAACGTCGCTTTGGTTTAAATGATAATAGTGATAATAAGTTTGATGTAAATATCCAATATCGACTTGGAGAATCACTCTCCTCACAACTTAATCCAGATAATGTTCGAGCAATGCGCTTAATGTCCGGAAATCGCTACGATTTTGTGAACAGAAATAACGATATCGTTTTAGAGTATAAAAAGAAAACCTTAGTATTTCTCTCAATTACACCGACAATTAATGGCTATGCAAAAGAAGAAAAAGATTTAGGTGTGCAAGTTCGCTCTAAATATCCCGTTAAACAGATTGAATGGTCTGCAAGTCGCTTAATCGCTAATGGAGGTAAGATCCAACATAATAATAATCTTAGCTACTCAATCATTCTTCCTCGTCATATTTCAGGTTCATCTGAAAAAAATAGCTACACAATAAGCGCCATTGCTATTGATGAAAAAGGTAATCGTTCTGATCCAGTACAGAGTAAAATCACCGTCGATCAGTCTGCAATTAATACACAAAATAGCCAATTTACACCGAAAGCAACACAACTGCCTGCTGACAATCATTCTGCACAAAATCTGACTTTATCCATTTTCGATAACGATAAACGTCCCGTTGATATCAATATAAAAGAACTTTCATTAGATGTTCGGTCTGATGCTCCCAACAGTAACAGTCGAGTTTCACATTTCAGTAGAATTGATGCGGGGAAATATCAAGTCACCATTACCGCAGGAAGTACTCCTGAAATCGTGACATTAACGCCAAAGTTCAGAGATAACATCTTTAATCAGGCACAAGTGACTTTTGTTGCTGATACACATTCTGCGATTATTGCTAAAGGTGGATTAACTGTAATTAAAAACCACGCACCCGCTGACGGTAAAAGCCAAAATAAAATTCAAGTTATCGTAACAGACATTAATGCGAATAGAATTCCTAACTATCCTGTTTCTTTTACTGCCGATAATGGTGCAACAATTATTGCTCAAGCGAATACAAATGCTGAAGGTAAAATTATTGTTCCAATCACCAATACCCATATTGGTAAAAGCATCATTAATGTTAGTGTCAAAAATATTACCTATTCAACTAATGTGGATTTTATTGCCGATATTAACTCAGCCAAAATAAATACTTTCACTATTAATCCAAACAGCTCATTTGCCAATGGATCGGATGAAAAGACAATTGCTTTAAATATTGTTGATAAAAATAACAATCCTGTCCCCAATGCCAAAATTCAATTATCTGCAGATAATCAAGCTCAGCTCAAAAAAACTGAGTTACTGACGGACAGTCAAGGTAATGCATCAACCACCATGACCAGCAAAATATCAGGCACAGTTACTGTAATCGCACAGGTCAATAATATAGCGACACAGAAAACAACGCAGTTTATTGCCGATCTATCCAACGGTAAAATTATTTCAGTGACACCATCAGCACCACCTTATATTGCTGATGGCAAAACAACCGTAACATTTACCGCTGTCGTTGAAGATAAAAATCACAATATATTGCCGAATGCAAAAGTCATTTGGTCAACTAATCGCGATCAACATGTTGTTTCTATTAATGAAGTTTCAACAACAGATAACCAAGGTATTGCTGAAACGACAGTGACTAGTACTCAAGCCTTTGATGTTATTGTCACAGCTAGACTCAGTAATGAATCATTAGATGCGTTACCCATTACTTTTATTGCCAATAACCAACAAGGTTTAATTACTTTAACTACCAATAAAACCGAATTAATTGCAGATAATAAAGAACAAGCAATACTTACAGCTGTGGTGAAAGATAAATTTGGTAATAAATTACCTAACGTTCCCGTTGAATGGCAATCAAACGCCTCAAGCACACTCGATCAACAAAAAAGCATGACTGATAATCAAGGAATAACAACCAATCAAATTCGAACCAAAAAAGCAGGTGCGACAGAAATTATTGCCACACTTGCAAACAAAGAAAAAGCACAAGTTACACTAACCGCTATTGCCAACCCGAATAGCGCCAATATTGTCTTAACCACTGTAAATAACAAAATAGAAGCGGTTGCAGACAATAACGATACGATTACCTTAAAGGCGCATGTTACGGATGCTGAAAATAATCCATTACTAAAACAATCTGTATTCTGGAATTCAACCCATAATGTGTTGAGTGAGAATATGGTGAAAACCGATGATAATGGTAATGTGCAAGTTGTGATAAAAGGGACAGAGGCACAACCGACAACCGTCACAGCAACACTGGAAAATAACCAAAGTAGCACACAAAATCTTCGCTTTATTGCTGGTCAAGTTACTGCATCACAAAGTACATTTTCGATTGAACCCCAATCTATCGTGGCAAACGGCAGTTCATTCGCAACAGGGACAATCACTCTAAAAGATAAATTTGGTAACTTAGTTCCGAAACAAGATAAATTTATTACCCTCTCCGGTGGCGCCACCATCAAATTTAGTGCTATCAAAGAGATCGATACTGGTATTTATCAAACAACCATTAATGGTAAACAAGAAGGTATTAGTCTTATTCGTGCTCAATATGCTAATGCAGGTAATACCTTTGATTTAACTCAACCTCTTGGTTTTATTGCTGATAAACAAAATGCCATCATTGACGCAGTTAATGTTATCGCACCTTTTGATGTCACCGCAAATGGCACGGATACCGTGGTCATTCGTGCAAAAATCATTGATAAACAGGGTAATCCAAGCATGGAAGGCATTGCTGTGGGTTGGTTAACCTCACTAGGTAAACTTTCATCACCTATCAGTAAAACCAATAAAAATGGGGTAGCAGAAATTACCTTAAGCAGTACACAATCAGGTATTGCGCAGGTTACCGCGATGCTCGATAGCCAACAATCGCTTGATGCTGACCATCTGATTAACTTTAACACTGATGTGATTTCTGCCGATAAGTCTCAGCTATCACTTACCCCTAACACCATTATTTCTGAAACGGGGCGTTCTCAAATTACTTTAACGCTAAAAGATAAATACGATAATTTATTAACAGGGTTAAAGGACAAAATCAGCGTTAACTACAGTACTGATTTAACCGCAACCACAACGGCATTTAATGAAATTTCAACTGGGGTTTACCAAGCTCAAATTAGTGCATTAAAAGCAGGTCAAACAACAATCAATGCCAAAATAAATTCAGTGACACTGACACAAACTGCACTATTGACGGTTCTACCTAATAGCCAGACAGCCAAAGTTGACAGGTTTGTGATCAGTAATACACAACCTCATGCCGGTGATACCATTACTTATCACGCTTATATTAGTGATAAGAATGATAATCCTGTTAACAGTGGCGTAAGTGTCACATGGACGACAGATAAAGATAGCTTACTTGCTAAACCACTGACATTTACAGACAACAAAGGTATTACTGAAGTTGAACTAACACGTAATCCTGCGGGTATTGCTAAAGTTAATGCCATATTAATTTCAGGTAGTTATCCTGCTCCCGATGTCAATTTTGTGGCTGATGATGTTGATGAAAATAGTTCAGAAATCAACTTAATACCGACAACAATTATCGCTAATGGCATAGATAAAGCATTACTCACTTTAACGATTAAAGATAAAGGCGGTAACATTCTGCCAGATCAGCAAGTTGAAGGGATCTATGATAACCCAACTATTCAATTTAGCCCTGCTAAACAAGTCTCTCCGGGCTATTATGAAATTGAAGCAACGGGCACTAAATCAGGTACGGCACAATTAAGTGTTAAAGTTAATGGTGTTGATTTCAAAAAACAAAAAACCTTACAACTGCGTGCAGATGCAACAACGTGGAAAATAAAATCTGTCGATGTTGATAGAACAAGCATGATTGCTGGCGATAAAGGTGTTAATTATCAAGCAACCATTGTTGATGCTAATGACAATATATTGCCTAACGTTATTGTGTCATGGAAGTTACAAGGTTTAGCTGATGACTATGACTTTAGTACCTATACAGATAATAATGGTATCGCAAGAACTAAAGTCACCAGCACTGTTGCGGGTATATTGAAAATGAGTGCTTACCTTGATTTAAATAATCATAAGCCTATTCAAGATGTAACCGTAACCCCTGCTGATATTGATGCCAACAAATCAACTTTTAGTAGCAATCGCCAATCAATCGGTGGCGATAATAAAGATAGCGCCCTACTGACTGTGAACCTAATGGATAAATACAGTAATACTATTGATGGTAAAACTGTTTCAATTAAAACCACCAGTGGTACACCTAATTTTAGTGATAATCCACTGAACTCAGTAGGAAATGGTAAATATCAAACCAACCTTACTTCAAATATTAAAACCGATATTATTTTAACCGCTGAAGCAGAAGGAATAACCATTGCGCAACCATTAACTATTAAAGTGACTATCCCAAAACCTGATATTATTTTTGACAAACAAATTCAGCAAGAAACCTATGCTTCAGCACCTATCAATGCACTAGGTTATACGGGGCTGCCAAATAATATTAACGTGATGTGGTCTAGCTCCGATCCGACAATTGCCTCTATAGATACAACTAGCGGTAGTATTTCGATGAAAAAAGCGGGGACTGCTATTATCACACTACAAACTTCTGGTAATGATCAATATCAACCAGCTCAAAGTAGTTATCCTTTAGTTATTGAAAAAGCAGCACCTATTTTACAATTAGCTTCATCGGGTACGATTAAATCTGTATGGAATGATGGGGTAACACATAACGTTAACGCTACTTTTGGTAATACAGACGTAAAGAATATTCCTTTATATTATGTCAGTGATGATCAACGCATAGCAACGATTGATACACAAGGTGCTATTGCTGAAGTCAAACCGGGTAAAACCAAGATACACATAAAAAGTGATGCGACTGATCAATTTCTAGCCGATGCGGTAACTGTTGATTATGAGCAAGATAAAGGAATACTCCAAATCACTTTTGCACAAAATAATATTATTTTATCGGAAACAGACACTAATATTGATGTACAACAACCAACAACACCATTACCTAAAGAGGCACAAGGTATCTGGTCAGCCAAAGATCCTAATATTGTAGCGATAAAGGAAAGTGGCGTTATTGTCAAAGTAAGTCCAGGTACAACAGATGTCTTTTTAACATCAAAAGAAAATGATTACTTTCACCAATCTCAGGGTTCTTATTCCGTAGATGTCAGAAAAGTACCTCATGTCACTATTCAGCATGTAACACGAAGAGTAGATAATGTAAAAGATGCTCAAATCACACCTAATGTAAATATACCAATAAATTGGACGCCTGTTTATGAAGAAGATACGTTGAGCTTTTCTTGGTTACCACCTAATACAGCTGTAAGTTCTTATGATGTCAATCTTGAACTATGGGATGGTGATCAAAAAACCAATCAAGCCTTTGCTTATGATCAAGCTAAACTCCTTACTGGGCAAGCAATCAAAACTGACTTTAAGATTGATAGAAATTTATTTAAAAGCTCTCAACTTAAAATCAAAGTCATTGTATTTGATCTTTTCGATAAGGATCCAAACACAAATACGGGTAGGCAATATGCGGTTTATTATCCATTAGATATAAAAATGATTAACCCTATGTATATGGATTTAAAATTAGAGGGTTCTATTTCATTTATTACTACTCGTGATGCGAGTGTATCGAGGCACTCATGTAGGGTAACACAATTGGATGATATGGTTCATGTTATTGCAAGACCAAAATTCACATTAGGAAAATACTCAAAAACTTTTCTAACTCCAATAACCGTTTCTCACAAACTTATTGATATACAGGGTTCTTCTTCTCGTGACTCTGTCGATTACAAAGATGAAGACACTTACAATTCGACAGTTGATGACAAAGTTTTCCAATCTAATAGCGCATCAATGGCAATAAAAGAAAACTGTTGGGGAAGTGGTGGAGGTGCTTCAGCGCATCATGGTAATGCCACATTAATCACTTATGTCACCATTGAGGGTAAAACGTATGAATTTAAACAACATGTTAACTGGGATGGTGATGGTAGTGCATCACAAAATAATATAACTAAAATTAGCCAACTTTAGTTAGAGGCATTCAATTAACCATAAAGAGCCCATCTGGGCTCTTTATTAATTTAAAGCTATTCTTCTAATGATTTATTCTGTTAATTTATATCGCTCTTGATATCTTACGTTTACCAGTGTTACTAATAAAGCAAAGAGAGCAATCGATGCTGCTAGTCCAAAGCCTCCGCTATACCCAATAAGAGCTGTTAAACTGACTAACATCATTGCACACGCCATTTCCCCAATATCACGCATACTTTGTACGGCAGTCATATCTGTACCTGCTTGATTATCCGTTGATGCAAAACGCATACCTGCGGTCATAATCGCCACAGAAGTGATCCCTGATGATAGCGATCCCAGAACAATACACAGCGCAACAATCGAAAGGCTAATTGTGCCAGTTGATTGTGAAAGCCATAATAATGATGACGCTAAAGCGCATAATAATCCCGCAGAAAAAGCACGCCATACACCAATCTTATTAATTAACCAAGCACCGCCGCCGCAACCAAAGAATAGAGTTACCATTCCTCCTATCATGCCCATTTTTCCAACATCAGCTAAAGACCAGCCATTGTCAGTTAAAAACAGTTTTGCCAAACCAAAGCCTGAAACCGCGGTGACTGCTGAAAGCAACGTCAGTGTTAATAGCCTGACAGCTCCTTTTCTTCGCACCGTTTTTAATAAACTTGCATTAGGGTGATCACTGTTTTCCCCTGCTTCATATTTGGCTTTTTGTTGAAAGAGCGTAATTGATATCAAACTAATGGCAGGGATCGACGCAAAGAATAACAATGTATTTTGCTGCCCTAATGTATCGCTTAACATCATCATTCCAGCCCCTCCTAAGAAAAAGCCCCCCATCACGCCTGCAATTTGAATCGCATTAATTTTAGATAATAGTGTGCCACTCGCATGTTCAGCCGCCATTCCATCCGTCGCGATATCTTGTGTTGCACTCGCTAATGAAGCGATAGCTAATAAAGCCACACCCCATTTAGCCATCTCAACAGAAATACCTATTAATGCTAAAAGCAATAAACAAAACGTCACAATGATCTGCATGGGAATAATCCAGCTACGGCGACGACCTAAAGATTTAAACCAATAATTATCAACCACAGGTGCCCATAAAAATTTTAATACCCACGGTAACCCGACGAGTGGAATAAATGCGATTGCACTTAAAGCTGAGCCTTCTTGGCGTAATAATGTAGGCAATGCATCCATTGCAATTCCCATCGGAATACCTTGTGCTAAATAAAGTAAACCTAGCGTTATCACTAATTGCCGATGTTTTAATAATTCTTGCATAACAGACTCCAATTACTGTCTTTTTAGTAGAAAAAGACCCATCAAAAAATAGAAAACGGCACTGATCAACAAGGCACAACTTACCCACCACAAAGCAGCATGAGTTATCAATAAGTGACTAAAGACACTGATAAATAAAACCACGCTACTTATGGTTAAAATAAGAAAAGTAAGTTTGATCACTTGCGGATAAAGAAAATAAAAAAGAAGCGTTATCAACCAAACACCAAAAAAAGGCAGTATCGGTGATAACGCGGAGAAAATAGCGATAGGAATTAAACATGTACTGGCAAAAATTAAACCAGAACAACCTCCTAACACTAAACGGGAACTGATATTAATGGGCTTTTTTAATACCCAAATCACTAACCCACTAAAGGTCAATACACAGGCCATCATTCCCATTAGGCAATGAAGCACCGATAAACTAAAGTTTGCTGCACCTGTCCATAAATATTGACCATAATGCAAAGGCTGAACGGCAATAAAAGCACGCGTCCAAAATTGCTGAGATACAGAGTTTTTTTCCGCGATCCAATGATTATCTAAGCCAGAAAAAAAGAACTGCTCAAAATTAGCGGTGCTGGGTAAATATAAATGAATACCACTCACCGTAATTTGCTGCTCGGCATCACCTTTATTTTTCCAATTAATAGCTTCAGGAATAAAGTCTGGTTTTTCTTGTGAAAGTTGAATTAACAATGAGCTAGGAGAAGATGCAGTAAACTCAGATGAAATGGGTGTTGATTGTCCCATTAATTTCATCATGACTTGTGCTGGTGCTTCTGGCTCCACATATTTTGCGAGCATTAATGTACCGAATGCCCCTAATCCTGATAATGCCCCCGTTAATGCAAACATTACGAGCCACGGATAACTCCATAATCCAATAACATTATGCAAATCAAAGAAAAACAGCCTACGCCCTTGATTAAAACGGAGTCGAAATAATTGATAGATTTTACGGTGATGAATAACAATGCCGGTTATTAGTAATAGCGCAAAAACAAAACCAAATAAGCTAATAAATAATCGTCCAGAAAACCCCATAAATAGATTTTTATGTAGATTAACAATAGGAGAGATAACCTCTCTTAAGCTAATTTCTTCACCTGTTTGTGCATTTAATTGTAGTGAACAATCCCCCATTCCTTGGCAGAAAGTAATAATAGGATGATCAATCGATGCTAATTTCACACTATTAAAACCGTTTTCACCTAAGAGGTATTCGCCTTTTACTAATAACTGATCTAACGGCAATAATTCTTTATTTAATGGCTTAAATTGAACCCATAGATTTAAATTTTCATGTGCTAATGACCATGTGCCTGTAAATAAAATAATAAATAATAGAATGCCAAATAAGGTGCCTGTTTGGCGATGAAGCTGTGAGAAGTGGCGCTTTAATATCGCTTTCATAAAGTAAACTCCAGCAATATTAAAGGTAAAGGCCACCAGCTCCATGCTCGCCAAAATACCTGTTTCCCATTCACTGAAAGCAAACTAAAACAGAGCATTCCACATAAAAATAAAACGGGTAAAAAAACGGCTGCATACAAGCGATCAAGTGGATCTACACTGGGATAAAAGGTTGCTATCAGTAATGACAGCGTAATACTCCCTATTACGCTGCCTAAAACAGCACAACTGATCAGCAGTGCCTTTCGCATTAGAAATCAGCCTTGATATTCAACATAACGTTACGAGGTTCGCCGTAACGGTTATTCCATTGAGGAGAGAACAGGCTTGAGTAGTAACGCTTATCAAAGACGTTATTAATATTTAATGCTGCAGACCAGTTTTCATTAATTTGGTAGCCTAAACGTGTATTAAATATCGCATAGCCACCTTGGCGTAACGTAACTTCTCCGTTAGTTTTGCTATATTCACTTTGTGCTTGAATACCACCGCCCACGCTCCATTTACGTGCATCCCAAGGCAATTGATAGTTTGTCCACGCTCTGACCATATGACGAGGCACTAATGAGTTAAAACTATTGCCTTTATTAAGGGTGTCTTCTTTATATTCTGTGTCAGTGTAGGTATAACCGACAGAGAGATCCCAAAATGGCGATAAATACCCCATTCCTTCAATATCAAAGCCTTGGCTAACAACTTTGCCACCACTAATAAGATAGGTATTAAAACCACCACCAGGATGTGCAGGATCTTCTTGTGGATTATTTTTCATATCAATACGGAAAACCGCGGCGGAGACGTTAAGCCCACCATTCATCAACGCACCTTTGAATCCCGTTTCAACAGTTTGTCCTTCTACTGGTTTTAACATTTCACCACTCCAAGTTTTTCCTGTTTGTGGTTGATAAACCGTAGAATAACTGCTGTACCATGACCATTGAGGTGCAAAGTCCCAAATCAAACCACCATAAGGCGTGATTTTTCCATTTTCAGTGAACTTAGCTTGCGGTTTTGTCACTTCCCACCAACTCGCTCTTGCGCCTGCAACCAACGTAACAGGCTCAATAAGCTTGATCCGGCTCATTCCATAAACGCCCGTTTGTTCTGTTTTTGTCGCACCTTGAGAGGAATAGCCCGTTACTTGTGGTTTCGGCACACTATGAGGATCCCAACGATAAACATTCACGGGGACATTGAGAGGATCTTTAAATTGCCCAGTATGCTGTTCCTCGCTAGCTTTCGAGTAACTCATTCCTACTATCACATCATGCTGCAATCCCCAGCCACTGAGTTTTCCTGTGACATTGGTATCGAGACTTGTTTGATAGTTATGGAACTTGTAAGCGCCGCCCATCAGCATGGCTCCATCACCCGTTTCAGGATCAATATTTCCCCATGCTCCTGCATACAGCAAACGCGCTTTAGCATATTGATAATCAGCATTTATTTTAAACAGCCAATCATCATTAATTTGATGTTCAATTCCAGTAAATAGACGTGTGGTATCCCATTTGAATTTATCCCAATCAGCATCTAAATAGGTTTTACGAGAAAGATATAAATCGCTCCCATCTTTCCCCATTGGTACACCAGCCATATTGGTGATGGAATCGATTGTTTGATATTGAATACCTGTGCGTAATAGCGTGTTAGATGTTAAATCAGCATCAACAGTGGCATAAATTAAGCGTGTTTTTTGATCTGAAATATCGTAGAAGAAATCTTTATCTTCCCATGCCATTACAACTCGACCACGGACACTACCGTCTTGATTTAAACGCCCGCCCACATCGACTTCACCGCGATAACGGTTCCAACTTCCAGCCGTAAATGTTGCTTTTAATTGATCGTCTAAAGGCGCATGTTTACGTACCATATTGACGGTTGCCGCAGGATTCCCCATCCCATGCATTAATCCGTTAGAGCCTTTTAAGATCTCAACACGTTCATAAACAGCCATATCTTGTGGCGAACTTGCCATATTTCCCATTAAAGCAGGAACACCATCAAGCTCAAAAGAATTTATTTGAAAGCCACGAGCGTAATAAGCCGTTGTTAATAAAACAAAAGGTGCGCTAGTAACCCCATTAGCGCGAGTCATTACTTCATCAAGGGTATTTAAGTTTTGAGTTTCTATTTGCTCTCTGTCTATCACAGAGACTGTTTGAGGGATCTCTCTGGGCTTAAGTGTCATTTTACTTAATGTACTAACGCCTGGAGCAAGGTTATCGCGGTGTTGTGCTGCGCTTTCTGTCACCACTAAAACATCGACTTCTTTATTATTTTCTGTTGCTGTATTTGCGATAGCAGAAAGTGAAAATAAAGCGGTAGAACACAAAATAGCGCATTGTGTTAATGCCAATTTATTTTGTGTACGTTGATTTAATACTGGTGATAATTTCTGTGTTTTATCTAAGTCAGCTAAAGAAGAAATGTAAACCATACCTATCCCAAAATATTCAAATGATAATGGTTATCACTCTATCAATTTTGGGATTAGGGTATTTTAGATTGCCAAATTATCTCTTTCGATTGCCAATCGATATTACGCAACAACTAATGAAGATCGAAAAACTCAATATGATCCACAAAAACGTGAGAACCATGTTGAAGATAACAACAATACATCAGGAGAACCTTCTTCAATGACTTTTCCATCATCAAGCACAATGACATGATCCGCCCGTTTGGCAATATCCGGATCATGGATGATCACGACTCGAGTGGATGTTAGGTTTTCAAGATAAAGAGCCACTTTTTCACGGCTGACTGTATCAAGGCTTGCCGTAGGTTCATCTAAAAATAAGATCTTAGGATCGGCTAATAATGAACGCGCTAAGCATAATCGTTGCTTTTGTCCTCCAGAATAACGGTCACCTTGTTCCCCTACATCTTCATCTAAATCAGTTTGAATCAACGGTAAATTCAATGCATTGAGTAACTGTAAAATATCCTTATCACTGATTGTTGATTGCTCATCTTGTAATAATGACCAGCGTAAAGTGCCTCTAATTAACTGGTTATGCTGAAATACGATTTGTCTTGTTTGCGCTAATACACTCTCAGATAAGTCGTTAACTTTTTTATCTCCATAAAAAACTTGCCCTTTATCCGCATCAATAAGACGCGCTAAAACACGTAGTAATGTTGTTTTACCTGCACCAGAACTGCCGACAATTGCCGTCATTTTTTTATCGGGGCATAGCGCTGTTATGTTGGAAAGGATCGGCGTACCTAAACTATTATTCACATCCAGTTGTTCACAACGAATGTCATTGCTTTTAGGCGTATCACTTTGTTTTGGGCTTTGTAATGTAGGAGCATCCAATGCGTTTTTAATTAATGTTAGTGACTGCTTGCTTTGTCTTAATGCTTGATCAATATGAGAAAGCTGAAATAACGGTTCAATAAAGCGAGCAATTAATACGACAACAGCTAACCACTGCGCTAAGGTGAGTTTGTTAGCATCAACATTTATCACACCAAACACGAGAACCGCGATAAAAATAACCTGAATGCAGAGAGAAAAAATTAAATGGTAAGGTAAACTCCGCTGTAATAACTGTACCTGTTGGTAATGTTGCGCTAACAGATCTTGCTGTAATTGCTGTGAAAATTGTGTATTGCGTCCACTTTTACGCAATAACGCCTGATGTTGTGCAAAATCAGCCAATGTTTTTGCTGCTACGTTCTCCGCAGTTTGAAGTGTAGCCTCTTGTTTATGCAATCCTTTGGCACTGATCCGCATCATAACAACAAGCAAGAACGCAGATAGCATAAAAATAAATGCAAAAGTGACGTTATAAAATAAAAGGCCAATAATGACCGTTAATGGTGTGACAACCACACTGATCACCGGAGCCAGTAAATGGGCAGGAATGCTCATTGCACTCATTGCAGCCCCTGAGCACAGTGTTTGCGCTTGGGGAGGTGGCGTTAAACTACGAGGCAAATGACGGATCAAGGCTTGAACCAAGATTTTCATCACCGTCGTCCCCGCAAGAAAACCATTTAATGTCGCAATGTACTGAAAAACCAATGTAATTAATGTTAATCCCGCTAACATCCATAAATATTGGCTTGGGTCTTGATGCCAATAAATAATAATAGGTAATAACAATAATCCACATAGCCCTTCTAAAATGGCACTAAAAACCATAAAACTAAGGGGAAATTTTAAAGATAAGAGTAATGAAACAAAGGGATTAGTCTTCATTTTGCTCTCCTTGTTTCTGAACAAAATCACGATAGCGTTCACACTCAAGTAGCAAATCATCATGATTTCCCATTGCTACTAACTTTCCATCAGCCATAAATATCACTCTATTCACCTGCTGTGCTAACGCCAAAGAATGTGTCACAACAATTCGTGTCATTGTTTTATTTTTCAATGCATTAAAAATATGTTGTGCATTATCAGGATCAAGCGCTGAAGAAGGTTCATCAGCCAATAACAACGGGCTATTAGCAATAAAAGCGCGAGCTATCGCTAAGCGTTGTGCTTCACCGCCAGAAAGTGGTGTTTCATCATTGATGATCGTTGATAAACCTTGAGGAAGAAGCTCAATGACTTCAGCAAAATGCGTTTCATTAATTGCAGATTGCAGTTGTTCTTCATTGCAATCTGGATTAAATAACAATAGGTTATCTTTAATCGAATAAGGCAATGGTTGACTATTTTGCATTACCACTGTGGTGATTTGGTTTAATGCATGACGTGAATATGCTTGTAAGCGCTTATTCTCAATTAAGATCTCACCTGATGTTGCATTCATAAATCGAGCAATAAGTTGCAATAACGAGCTTTTACCTGCGCCAGAAGGTCCGACGATGGCAATAAACTCTCCTTTTTTAATTTCAAAATTAATATTATTGAGGATCTTTTTATCACCATAAGAGAGACAAACAGAATCTGCCGTTAACGCTACCTGATGAGAAATACCTTCTATAGATTGCTCACCATATTGCATTTCAGATTGCTGTAATAATTGCTGGATCCGCTGTGCGGATTGTTTTGCAATACGTAATGCATCGCCACCATGTCCCATCGCCATCACAGGCTCAGCAATACGTCTTAGTAATAAAATAAACAGGAGTAAATCTGCTAAGGGTAACCTTTGTTCAAAACTGACCGCTCCTAGTAATAACCACCCTGTAAGTAAAGTTGCACTTAATAATAATTGGGTTAGTGATCCCAATAGTCCAACTCGTTTAACCCAATTTTGAAAATGAAAAACAAAATTAAATAAGGCTTTTTCTGTTTTGCTGATAATGCCTTTATGTGGAAATTGACGTGCAACAAGCGGATTTTCTGCAAGGAGTTGATAATCTTCAAAGAGTGTTTTCATCGCACTATCACGCTGTTCACAATAGGTTTGATAACGTGAAGATTGAGTTTGTTTAAAACAAAAATAAGCGATGATAAGAGGAATAAGAGCAAAAAGTAGTAAAAAAAGATTAACTGTTGATAACACAATAATGGCAATAACAGGTACAACGATAAATTGCACAATATCAGCAGGCGCATGAGCAATTAATTGATGCAGTGCTTTAATATCGCGCTGAACATATTGGTTGATACCATTTTTTCCTTGGCTAACAAACCAATTTAACGGTAATTTCTGCATTTTTTCTGATAATGCTAATCGTAATTGGTAGGTTAATTTGGCATCCATTAAATGTGTTAAATGAAATGCAATGGTTTGTGATATTAGCCATACAACGCCACCAATAACAGCAATGGTTAACCACAACGTATTACTAGAGGGGAAAGAAAGAAGAAGCTGATAAAGTGCTAACCACGGTACTAAAGAGCTAAAACCTGCAACTGCTTGTAGCAACAAGGCACCTATTAATAAAGGGCGATAAGGACGTAATAACGCCCATAATTCATTATGCATAATAATCTCCACAACATATTGTGGCACTATAACGAAAAGGGTATTTACCCTCTAGCGACAAGGCTTTAGATTGCGTGACTATTACTTTCGATTTAGAAGCAAATTGCTTATTTACTAAGCAAGATAGAGAGAAGTGAAATTAATTACCTGTTTAAGGTGTAGTAATTAACATTGAAAGAATATCAATATTACCCATAAACTTAATAAAATCAATTAAGGTGTAAAATGCCCTTTGCGTACATCACCCGGTAATATACCAAAACGTTTGCGAAATGCGACGGAAAAATGAGCTGGCGTATACCCAACATAATAGGCAACACTTGAGATAGATTCCCCTTCATTTAGCAACATATTATATGCGGTTTGTAAGCGATATTCTTGTAGCCAACCATAAACAGAATTACCAAATAATTGACGAAATCCTTGGGTGAGTTTTCGTGTATTTAATCCCACGCGTGCCGCTAATATTTCAAGTTTCGGTGGTGTTTCCATTTCAGCAATTAAGATCTCTTTCGCCTGTTTTAAGCTGTTTTTTTCACGCTGACTTAATGGTCGATTCGCAGGCTCTTGCGCATGACATAAATATTGCAAACTTAATGAAGCAAATTCACACGCTTTGCCAGAGTAATAAAGTGGTTTTAAAGAGTCATGAACTGGGTTTTGAAATAACTGCATGGTTAACGCCAAAAAAGTGTTATCCATAGTCAGATGATGCAGCATGAGTGATTGGTTTTGTTGCAGTATAGGGGGCAACAAAATATGTTGTTGCTCAAGCCACTGAGATGATAATTGCAATAATGTGTATCTTAGGGGATCACCAGATTTAAATTGATTCAATAAAGAATAGCGTTCAACACTATTAGCAATAAAAATACTCGGTGTTGCTATCTCTATTTTCTGCCCATTGACACTTTCACTAATCACACTTCCACTATGAACAGCCACTAAATTAAAGCCGGCTTGATAAGTCTCTTCAATTTGCAGATCTTCCTTGGTTTCTAATACACCTTGGCGCAATAGAATTTGGTCTTGAAAGCGATATTCTTCAACCTGCTGATGCTTAGGTTGATAACCAATGTATGAATAGAATGAAGAGTGTTGAGACATAATAGAAAGATATCAGCAGAGTAAATAATCACCTATGTTGTCAAACATTCAACGAAATAGCAATCATTATCATTTATGTCGAATAGCCTATTTTAAAGACAGGGTGCTTGTACCACAAATCTAACAACTTGAAGAAAAATTGAGGGGGAGAAAACCTCCCCCACCAAACTATTTATTGCACATCAAAATAGCTTGAACTACAGTGCTTCCATCACTAATGTTAAGAGAACATAATCGTTCACCTACAATCATTGTGAAAGAAAGAACGGTCGCACAAATAACAGTAATTCCAAATAAGGTTATTTTAGTCAATTTTATTGACTCCTTTGTGAAAAGGAGACAGAATCAAGTTGTTGAGGTTTGAGTCTGTCCCCGGATTTTATGAGAATAAAATTCGGGGCTTTTCTCTTTCTGGCTCTTGCAAAATGCTTGAACCAAAATGATCCAAGCACCCACCAATATAGTAACAGAAATTTCTCTATTCCCTATACCTTATCAGTGGTAAATTACAAATTTAATCAAGTTAAAACAATATGTTAGATGATTACGTAAAATGATTTACTATTGACTCAAACGCCAAAAAAAGACAAAATAAATTCGCTAAAACAAAGAAATTAACTTGTTTTATTTTCTTGACTCCTTACTTGAAAAAAAGATCCGCACCCACCTCTTTGTTTTGCAATCGCCCCAAATAAATTTATTTGGGGCTTTCTTTTTTCCGTAAGATTTTCTTTTTTTAAATAGCGATAAAAAACAAAAAATCCCGAATACAAGTTTCCTCATATTCGGGATCATTATTACGGCAACAAATAAACTTAAACTTTATTTATCTTTTTATGCATTTCTTGAACTGAAATAACACTCGCCGTCGGATCTGCCGTTAATGATAGTGTTGTTGCAAATCCGCCATTTAACGTCGTGTCATAATGGACTTTATATCTTAATGCACTGCGACGAATAATTTTAGAATCTTCAATGGCTTGACGACCAGATGTGGTATTAACGATATAGTCATATTCACCATTTTTAATTCTATCTTCAATATGCGGCCGCCCTTCATGCACTTTATTGACTAAACGTGGATTTATTCCTGCTTCACCTAATACAATGGCTGTACCATGTGTAGCATCTAATTCAAATCCACTTTTTAGTAATTTTGTCGCCAAATCAACAACGCGCTTTTTGTCACCTTCACGCACAGAAAGAAGGGCTCTACCTTTTTTCTTCATAGTAGAACTGCTGCCTAACATCGCTTTAGAAAAGGCTTGTGCAAAGGTTGCACCAACACCCATCACTTCACCTGTTGAACGCATTTCTGGCCCTAAAATTGGATCAACACCTGCAAACTTATTGAAAGGTAAAACCACTTCTTTTACAGAGTAATAAGGAGGAATAACTTCTTTTGTTACGCCCTGCTCTTCAAGACTTTGACCAATCATGACACGCGCAGCAACTTTGGCTAATGGTACGCCTGTGGCTTTTGACACAAAAGGGACGGTACGAGCAGCACGAGGATTAACTTCAATAAGATAAACATCATCACCTTTCACCGCGAATTGTGCATTCATCAACCCTTTTACACCTAATTCAAAAGCGAGCTCACGGACTTGTTTACGCATCACATCTTGAATTTCTTTACTTAGAGTGTAAGCAGGTAATGAGCAAGCCGAGTCACCAGAGTGAACACCCGCTTGTTCGATATGCTCCATAATGCCACCAATCACGACTTGTTTACCGTCGCAAATCGCATCAATATCGACTTCAATCGCATCATCAAGAAAACGATCTAATAAAACAGGTGCATCATTTGACACACTAACCGCGGTTTGGAAATAACGACGTAAATCAACTTCGTCATAAACAATTTCCATTGCGCGTCCACCAAGGACATAAGAAGGACGAACCACCAGCGGATACCCTATCTGTTGTGCTTTTTCTACCGCTTCTTCTAACGCCGTTACAGTGGCATTTTCAGGCTGTTTTAACCCTAACTTATCAACCGCTTTTTGGAAACGTTCACGATCTTCAGCTTTATCGATAGCATCTGGCGTTGTCCCAATGACTGGCACACCTTCAGCTTCTAGCGCTCTGGCTAATTTTAATGGTGTCTGTCCACCATATTGCACGATCACCCCTTTCGGTTTTTCGATACGTACAATTTCAAGCACATCTTCTAACGTAACAGGTTCAAAATAGAGTCTGTCAGAGGTGTCATAATCCGTTGAAACCGTTTCAGGGTTACAGTTCACCATGATGGTTTCGTAACCGTCTTCACGCAACGCAAGCGCAGCATGAACACAGCAATAATCAAACTCAATTCCTTGCCCTATACGATTTGGTCCACCACCTAAGATCATCACTTTAGGTTTATCTTGATGTGGATTTGCCTCGCACTCTTCTTCATAAGTCGAGTACATATAAGCCGTATCAGTAGCAAATTCTGCCGCACAAGTATCAACACGTTTATAGACAGGATGGAGTTGATATTGCTCACGTAATTGGCGAATGGCGTGCTCTTTTACGTTAAGTATTTTAGCTAAGCGTGCATCTGCAAAGCCTTTACGTTTTAACTGACGCAAGAAATCAGCGCTTAACCCTTTGATACCGACTTCACTGACTTTTTCTTCAAGACGAACGATTTCTTCAATTTGAACTAAGAACCAGCGGTCAATATTGGTGAGATTGAAGACACCATCAACGGATAGTCCAGCACGGAAAGCATCCGCGATATACCAAATTCGGTCAGAACCGGCTTCTTTTAGCTCACGGCGAATTTTCGTTAATGCTTCAGGGTCGTCTAAATCAACTTTGGGATCAAAGCCTGTCGCCCCAACTTCAAGACCTCGTAATGCTTTTTGCAAGGACTCTTGTTGTGTTCTACCAATTGCCATCACCTCACCAACAGATTTCATTTGCGTTGTTAATCTGTCATTTGTTCCTGCAAATTTTTCAAAGTTAAAGCGAGGGATTTTTGTCACAACATAATCAATGGATGGTTCAAAAGAGGCTGGCGTTCTCCCGCCAGTGATATCATTCATCAGCTCATCGAGGGTATAACCTACTGCTAATTTTGCAGCGACTTTCGCAATTGGGAAACCTGTTGCTTTAGAGGCAAGCGCGGATGAACGCGAAACACGAGGATTCATTTCGATAACAATCAAGCGCCCTGTTTTAGGATCAACCGCAAACTGAACATTAGAACCGCCAGTTTCAACACCTATCTCACGTAATACCGCCATCGAGGCATTACGCATAATTTGATATTCTTTGTCGGTAAGGGTTTGTGCTGGTGCGACAGTAATGGAATCTCCCGTATGAATTCCCATTGCATCAAAGTTTTCGATAGAACAGACGATAATGCAGTTGTCGTTTTTATCGCGCACAACTTCCATTTCATACTCTTTCCAACCAATCAGTGATTCATCAATTAACAGTTCATTGGTTGGTGATAAATCTAAACCTCGGGTACAGATTTCTTCAAATTCTTCACGATTATAGGCAATACCGCCACCTGTTCCCCCCATCGTGAATGAAGGACGAATAATACAAGGGAAACCAACTTGTTCAGCAACAGCAAAAGCTTCATCGAGGTTATGTGCAATACCTGAACGAGCCGTATCTAAGCCGATTTTTTTCATCGCTTTATCAAAGCGTTGTCTATCTTCTGCTTTATCAATTGCATCAGCTGTTGCACCAATCATGGTGACACCAAATTCAGCTAAAACACCTTGGCGCTCTAATTCTAAAGCGCAGTTCAGTGCTGTTTGCCCGCCCATTGTTGGTAATATCGCATCAGGGCGCTCTTTTTCAATAATTTTTCTCACAACTTGCCAGTGAATCGGCTCGATGTACGTTGCATCGGCCATTTCAGGATCGGTCATAATGGTTGCAGGATTTGAATTTACCAAAACAACTCGATATCCCTCTTCACGTAGCGCTTTACATGCTTGAGCGCCTGAATAGTCAAATTCACACGCTTGCCCGATAACAATCGGCCCAGCACCTAAAATCAGGATTGTTTTGATATCTGTTCTTTTAGCCATTTTCTTTCGCTCCTGATTTATTTTGTTGTCACTGATTGCAGGTTTTGACGATATTGCGCGATAAGTTCGATAAAGTGATCAAAAAGAGGTGCGGCATCATGTGGTCCCGGGCTAGCTTCTGGGTGACCTTGGAAACTGAATGCTGGTTTGTCTGTACGATGAATACCTTGTAAAGAACCATCAAACAGCGATTTATGTGTTACTCGTAAATTAGTAGGAAGTGATGTTTCATCAACAGCAAATCCATGATTTTGCGCCGTGATCATCACAGTATTTTTATCTAGATCTTTAACAGGATGATTACCACCGTGGTGACCAAATTTCATTTTGATGGTTTTTGCACCACTGGCTAATGCTAGTAATTGATGCCCTAAGCAAATACCAAATACGGGAATATCAGTGGTTAAAAAGGTTTGAATGGCGTTAATGGCGTAATCACAGGGCTCTGGATCCCCGGGGCCATTGGAAAGGAAAATACCATCAGGAGAAAGGGCTAAAACATCTTGAGCTGACGTTTGTGCTGGTACAACGGTGACTCGACACCCTCTATCCACCAGCATACGTAAAATATTACGTTTCACACCAAAATCATACGCCACAATATGCAGTGGCAATTCAGTCGCTAATTTTGCTGCTGGTAATTCATTTTCTAGCGTCCAACTACCTTGAGTCCATTGGTAAGGCTGCTTGACGGTTACTGTTTTGGCTAAATCCATTCCCTTTAAGCCAGTAAAGGCCTTCGCTTTTTCAAGAGCAAGTTTGGTATCAAGATGTTCACCGACGATGATACAACCGTTTTGTGCGCCTTTTTCTCTCAACAAACGAGTTAATTTACGTGTATCAATGTCCGCAATAGCGACAATATTTTGGCGTTTAAGATAATCAGATAACGTTTCTTGTGCACGATAGTTGCTCATCACTAATGGCAAGTCGCGAATAATTAAGCCTTGAGCATGGATAGTTTCTGATTCTTCGTCTGAACGATTAACGCCGGTATTGCCAATGTGGGGATAAGTGAGAGTAACTATTTGTTGGGAGTAAGAAGGGTCGGTTAGTATTTCTTGATAACCGGTCATTGAAGTATTAAAAACGACTTCACCGATGGCGGCGCCTTCTGCGCCAATCGACTTGCCGTGGAATTCGGTCCCATCTTCTAGAACCAGTATAGCTGATTTAATCAAAACGCCCTCCAGAGAATAATAAATCACATTTCATGCATATTAATTCAGATTTAAGACTCTAAATCAATGCCAAAAACATAAAATTGGGCAAATTTTTGGCAAATTGGGCGCATTCTAAAGATCGAATAGGCAGATGTCTAGAAAAAACACCTTTTTAATTTAAAAAATATCATTCATTAGCAATTTAGTTAACCAAGTGACAATTTATACAATCAATCTTACAAATTTAACCGTTTGCTTACCAAGATAATTTAAAAATAGAAAAAAGAAGGCAGAAGATGAGGTTTTTTTGTATTTTTAGAGGATAACACGAAGAAAAAGAAGAGATAATAAATAAAAACAAGATAAATAATTAAATAACATTATAAATAAAACAAAAAACTCATAAATATAAAAATACTTATGAGTTTTCAATAAATTATATTTTTTTATAAATTATAAATCTTCTAATGAAAGCACATCTTTCATATTATAAAGACCTGATTTTTTATCACTTAGCCAAAGTGATGCCTTAATAGCGCCATTTGAGAATGTCATTCGACTAGAAGCCTTATGGCTTATCTCTACTCGCTCACCGATATCAGCAAAAATTGCAGTGTGTTCTCCTACAATATCACCTGCTCGAATAGTCGCGAATCCGATACTTTGAGGATCACGCTCTCCCGTGTGCCCTACTCGCTCATACACTGCGCACTGTTTAAGATCACGACCTAATGCATCTGCAATAGACTCACCCATTGCTAATGCAGTACCGGATGGCGCATCAACTTTATGACGATGGTGAGCTTCTACAATTTCAATATCAGTGTAAGATCCCATCACTTTAGCCGCTTTTTCGAGTAATTTAAGCACTAAGTTAACACCAACACTAAAGTTAGCCGCAAACACAATAGGGATGATTTTCGCTGCATCATCTATGGCTTTTTTGCCTTCATCATCAAAGCCTGTCGTACCAATGATCATGCCTTTTTTCTGCTCTACACAAAATGCAATGTGAGAAAGTGTTCCTTCAGGACGCGTAAAATCAATTAATACATCAAATTCATCCGCTTGAGCCAACAAGTTATCAGTGATTGTGATACCGATATGCCCGACACCCGCTAATTCTCCGGCATCAGCGCCAATCAATGAAGAATTAGTACGCTCAAAAGCAGCACCTAAAACGGTTCCTTCTTGTTGAGAAATTGCCTGAATTAATTGGCGTCCCATACGACCACCAGCACCAACGACAGCAAGACGAAGTTCTTTTGCAGACATAACTAAATTTCTCCTTAACGATACTTATTATCTCTATTTATTGTTTACAGATTAGCGATGTCATCCGCTTGATGCCAGCATTTAACGTTCGAGATAAGAAAAACACACAAAACCGTAGTCATTATCAGTAAAAGAGATGAACAGCATGATTATTCATTTAACTTTAGGTATAAAAAAAGCAGAGATTTAAACTCTGCTTTTAAAAATCACGCTTTCTAGATTGTCTTATTCGATAACTTTATAATCTAGACGAAGCTCTTTAGGGACTTCAAAGACAATATTTTCTTCACGCCCTGATAATTCGACAACTTCATCAGCACCAAAGGTTTTTAAACGCTCTAATACTTGTTGAACTAAAATATCCGGAGCCGAAGCCCCTGCGGTAACGCCAACAATATCTGCATTAGCGACCCATGATTCATCAATATCTTCAAAGCTATCGATAAGATAAGAAGGCTTACCTGCACGCTGTGCAAGCTCTGCCAAGCGATTAGAGTTTGATGAGTTCTTAGAACCCACTACAAATACAACATCTGCTTTTTCTGCAAGTTCTCTTGCAGCTTCTTGGCGATTAGTCGTTGCGTAGCAGATATCATCTTTACGAGGCCCAATGATTTTTGGGAAGCGTGCATTTAAAGCATCAATCACTTCAGATGTATCATCAACAGAAAGCGTTGTTTGAGTCATAAAACAAAGATTATCTTCATCTTTTACTTCTAATTTCCAAACATCAGCAGGTGACTCAACTAAATACATTCCCCCTTCAGGGTTATTGTATTGCCCCATTGTGCCTTCAACTTCAGGATGTCCCGCATGACCGATTAAAATCGCTTCTTTGCCTTTACGGCTTGCCCTTGCCACTTCCATATGAACTTTAGTTACTAATGGGCAAGTTGCATCATAAAGCATGGTTAAATTACGTGAACGAGCTTCTTGGCGAATCGCTTGAGAAACACCATGAGCAGAAAAAATTAAAATCGCGTTATCAGGGACTTCTGAAATTTCTTCAATAAAGATAGCGCCACGTTCACGTAAATCGTTAACGACATAGCGGTTATGAACGACTTCGTGACGAACATAAATAGGTGCACCATAGATTTCCAGAGCGCGGTCAACAATGCTGATAGCTCGGTCAACACCCGCACAAAAGCCTCGTGGGTTAGCCAGCAGTATTTGCATGTGTTGTTTCCTCCTCAGGATTGATGCCGACGACTTCAATATCAAATGTCACTTCTTCTGATGCTAACGGATGATTAAAATCAACCGTCACAGAATCTTCAGTGACATCTCTGACAATGCCCGGCATTTCACTGCCATTCATTGCGGTAAATAACATGATAGTACCTGCTTCAGGCACACCAGACTCTGCAAAGTCAGAAGGCATAAAGTATTGGATCAAGTCAGGATTGTATTTACCAAAAAGATGTTCACCCGCAAGCGTAAAGGTTTTTTTATCTCCCGTTGATAATCCCAATAATTCAGCTTCTAAGGCTGGCGATAAGCTTTCATCACCTAAACAAAAAAGAGCGGGTTTACCATGTGCTTGTGTAGATTCAGCAACAGAGCCATCTGCTAACTTTAAAGTGAAATTCAGCAACACTGCGCTGTCATTGAGTACCTGCATAACCATACTAATACCTTCTATTAAGCGTAACCCCCGCCATAAGGCAGGGGTTATTTTAGTTAACTTCTTGTCTGATTACTTTTGCTTTTTTGCATCTTGAGGACTGACATTTTTATCAGGAAAAAAGCTCTCAATAATGATAAGCCCTGCACCAATACAAATCCCCATATCAGCAATATTAAAGGTAGGCCAATGCCAATCTCCGATATAAACATCAAGAAAATCGATAACAAACCCATGGATCAGACGATCAGAGAGATTACCCAATGCTCCGCCAATAATTAGCGCATAAGCAACGTTACTTAGTTTGGCACTCGCTTTGTTTTTATACATCATTACCAATAACGTAATGCAGATTGCCAATGCAATCAGTGCAAAAAACCAACGTTGCCATCCCCCTTTATCTGCTAAAAAGCTAAAGGCAGCACCATAGTTATGGGCGTAAGTGAAATTGAAAAAAGGCATCACGGCAACAGATTCATACAGACGAAATGTCTGCATGAAATACTGTTTCGTTCCTAAATCCAACACCACTACGGCGACGGCCAGCCATAGCCAGCGTAAACCTGTAGAGCAAAGTGTTTTCTTCATTAATTAAGCAAACTTACGTTCTTCACCGTTACCGGCTACGTTAGTAACACAGCGTCCGCACAATTCAGCGTGTTCCGCTACTTGACCGATATCTGTCGCATAATGCCAGCAACGAGGACATTTTTCGCCATCTGCTTTGTTAAAGGCGATTTTTAAACCCGCCATATCAGAAGCTAATGCTGTTTCTGGTGCTTCATTAATATCTGCCACTTTCGCTTGAGAAGTTAATAAAACAAAACGCAGTTCGTTACCTAACGCATTTAACTTATCTGCTAAAGCTTTATCTGCATACAGAGTTACTGATGCTTCTAAAGAGCCACGCAGTTGTTTATCTGTACGAGCTTGCTCTAATACTTTGTTGACTTCACCACGAACGGCAAGTAATTCAGCCCAGTAGTCATCATTTAAGGTTTCTGACGCATCTAAGCCAAATAAATCGGTATACCATTCTTCCGTTAAGACATATTTTGCACGTTCACCCGGTAACTCATTCCAGATCTCATCTGCTGTGAATGACATAACTGGCGCCATCCAACGAACTAATGCTTCGCTGATATGGAATAACGCAGTTTGACAACTACGACGAGCAACACTATCGCTTTTCGCGGTGTACTGTCTGTCTTTGATGATATCTAAGTAGAAAGAACCCATTTCCACTGAACAGAACTGCATTAAGCGCTGAATAACATTATGGAAATCGTAATTTTCATAGTGTTTTAGGATCTCTGCTTGTGCTGCTTTCGCACGACCAACTGCCCAGCGATCAAGTGTCACCATCTCTTCTGGCTTAACTTGGTGTTTTGCAGGATCAAAACCATTTAAGTTCGCTAAGAAGAAACGTGCAGTATTACGAATACGACGATAAGTATCCGCAGAACGTTTTAAGATCTCATCAGATACAGCGATTTCACCGGTGTAGTCTGTTGATGCAACCCATAAACGCAGGATATCAGCACCCAGTTTATCCATTACATCTTGTGGACTGACTGTGTTACCGATAGATTTAGACATTTTACGGCCTTGTCCATCTACGGTAAAACCGTGTGTTAAAACTTCACGGTAAGGCGCTTTGCCTTTGATTGCAGTCGAGATCATCAGTGAAGACATAAACCAACCACGATGTTGGTCAGAGCCTTCTAAGTACATATCTGCTGAATTACCGTGGAATTCTGGACGATCGTCAACAACCGTTGAGTGGGTTGATCCTGAATCGAACCAAACATCCAGTGTATCTGGCGTTTTCATGTAATCGTCAGCTTCATCACCCAGCACTTCACGGATATCTAAATCCCACCATGCTTGAATGCCGCTCACTTCAACACGTTTTGCAACTTCTTCCATCAACTCTAAAGTACGTGGATGCGGCTCTTGAGTCTCTTTGTGAACAAACAGAGACATTGGCGTACCCCAAGTACGTTGACGAGAAATACACCAGTCAGGGCGGTTTTCAACCATTGATTCAATGCGTGCTTGACCCCAATCAGGGATCCATTTAACACCTTTGATCTCTTTTAATGATTGTTGACGTAAACCGTTTTTATCCATGCCAATAAACCATTGTGGTGTTGCACGGAAAATAACTGGTGTTTTATGTCTCCAACAGCAAGGATAGCTATGCTGTAAGGCTTCGTGATGTAACAGCGCACCTTTTTCTTTTAGCAATTCAACAATGACATCGTTCGCTTTAAAAACAAAAACGCCATCTAATGTTGGGTAAGTGCCTGCTAAGTAGCAACCATTTGGTCCAACTGGGTTTGCAACTTCTAAACCGTATTTTTGACCAACAACAAAGTCATCAGGACCATGGCCTGGTGCAGTATGAACAGCACCTGTACCCGCTTCTAACGTAACGTGATCACCTAAAATTGCAGGTACATCAAAGCCCATAAATGGATGATTAAAGCGCAGTAGCTCTAAATCAGTACCTTTACATTCACCTAAAACAGTCCAGCTTGTTACGCCAATACGCTTCATTACGCCTTCAACAAGATCAGCGGCTAAAATCACGCATTCATCGTTAAAAGAGACTAAAACATAATTAAATTCTGCATTTAAGGCGATCGCGCGGTTAGCAGGTAATGTCCAAGGCGTCGTTGTCCAGATAACCAAAGAAACTGGTTTATCCGTTGTTGCATGGAATTTGGCAGCAACGGCACTTGGATCAACGGCAGTGAAACGCACATCAATAGAAGGTGAAGTTTTGTCGTAATATTCAACTTCAGCTTCTGCCAATGATGAGCCACACGCTGTACACCAGTGAACAGGCTTAGCCCCTTTTAACAGGTGACCATTTGCGATAATGCGCGCTAATGCACGGATAGTATTCGCTTCAGTTTTATAGTCCATTGTAAGATAAGGTTTTTCCCAATCTCCTAGAACACCTAAACGAATAAAATCTTTTTTCTGTGCTTCAATTTGCTCGTAAGCGTATTTACGGCATTCCTCGCGGAATTGCGCTGCAGATATTTTCTCTCCTGGTTTACCTACAATTTGTTCAACTTTTAGTTCGATAGGTAACCCGTGACAATCCCATCCTGGAATGTACGGAGAATCAAAGCCTGACAGCCCTTTGGATTTAATAATAATATCTTTGAGAATTTTGTTTACTGAGTGACCAATATGAATATTGCCGTTGGCGTATGGAGGGCCATCGTGCAAAATAAATGTTTTCTTACCACTTTTAGCCTGACGAATTGCTTGATACAAACCTTCTTTGTACCAACGTGATAACATCTCTGGCTCGCGCTTTGCTAAATCCCCGCGCATAGGGAACCCTGTTTCTGGTAAGTTCAGGGTATTTTTATAGTCACTCATTCGATTCTCAGTTCCAATTTTCCGCTAGTTTATGACTCCGACCGCTGCGATAAAAAATCCCTAGCAGTAGCCACATCATCTGCGATTTGCTGCTTCAATGCATCCAATGATGCAAATCGCTGTTCATTACGTAATTTCTTTCGTAACACAACATCAATACGACGTCCATATAAATCCATATTAACGTCGATTAAATGAACTTCTAATTGTACGCCCTTACCTTGTACAGTAGGACGACTTCCGATATTTGCCACACCGGGTAAAGGTGATTGATTATCTGATAAATAGACATCAACGGCATAAACGCCTTTAACGGGTGCAACTAAGCGTTTCATAGGAATATTGGCTGTCGGAAAACCAATAGTTCTACCCAATTCATTACCATGAACAACACGCCCACAAACGCTGTAAGGGTGTCCTAATAGTGATTCAGCAAGGACTAAATCATCATTGAGTAACGCTTCTCGTACCGCAGTGCTACTGATACGCAATCCTTTATCGCAATAACTTTCGGTATTAGCGACTTCAAATCCATATCTCGCACCGGCTTGTTGTAAAAAGTGAAAATCACCTTCACGGTTTTTGCCAAAGCGAAAATCATCGCCAATAGCAAGAAACTTCACCCCTAATTTATTCACCAATAGTGATGAAACAAACTCTTCTGGGGTTTGCGCTGCAAATTGTTTATCAAATTTGACACACAAAAGGTAATCAATACCACATTCAGCCAAATACTTTATCTTGTCTCGTAAGCGAGTCAGACGTGCTGGCGCTTTTTCTGGCAAAAAGAACTCAAGTGGTTGAGGCTCAAATGTCATCACAACTGTAGGTAACCCTCGCTGTGACGCTTCTTGCTTCAAGTGTTTCAATAATGCCTGATGGCCTCTATGGACACCATCAAAATTCCCAATCGTCAGAACGCAACCGTGGTGTAGCGCTCTAATATTTTGTATACCGCGAATTAGCTCCATAACTGGCTCAATACCGTGGAAATTATTGGATTATACCTTGTCAAAGGCTTGAGAGTAACCCAATATATCAATGTTTATTGATGAGTAATATCTCGACAAGTCGATTCACTGTTATTCTTAAATTTGATTGCTCACATCAAACAAAAAATGGACTATCACTCACTTCTTGGTTATAAAATCGCATAAAATCCAACGTAGATCCTATTAGAATCTATTATTTATTACTCATATACACGATTTTGATGATTTTTTCACTCAAAAGACTGTATTCTACCCGTCTTAACTGATAAAATCTTGCGCCATCACAACGAAACAAGTGTCGCGTACAACGACGCTAATTTTGTATAAATCCATTGACAAACTTAGGTTGAAAAGGCATATTCCTTCACCTTTGTATTTGTCCTCGCTAGAATATATTTGGGAGTTGGAACTTGGCTAATATCAAATCAGCTAAGAAACGTGCGGTTCAGTCTGAAAAGCGTCGTCAGCACAACGCAAGCCGTCGTTCTATGATGCGTACTTACATCAAAAAAGTATACGCAGCAGTTGCTTCAGGTGATAAAGAAGCAGCACAAAAAGCATTTAATGACATGCAACCAATTGTTGACCGTCAGGCAACTAAAGGCTTAATTCACAAGAATAAAGCTGCACGTCATAAAGCTAATCTGCAAGCACAAATCAAAGCAATGTAATATTGCTTTCTTGTGTTATAAAAAACCGGCTTATGCCGGTTTTTTATTTTCTACTTTTTAACCGCAACTTACTTATGGGTTTACAACACTCTTCTTATCGCCATTAAAGAGTTCTGAAAAATCAGTATTACAAACACGTTGAACGGCTGGATGTTGGATCATTCGCTCTGCAAAAATCGCGTAATACTCTTCTTTTACCGTATCAAGCATCCCAATCTCTTCGATATTACTATGAGCAAAAGTTTCATCGGTATACAGTGAAGGCGCTACAAAGATAGCATTATAATTTAAGCCAAATGCTTTCATTAATGCCGCGTCATCAAACTCACCCAGTATTTCCACTTGAAGGTTTTTGTTACGTATCCATGTTAACAAATGGCGACCCAACATATATCGACGACCTGGAATGAGGAGCTTTCTCTCTTCTAAACATTCAGGGAATGGTTTTTCAGGAAGAGGATGACTACAAAAAAAGCTCATATTACATTCGCCAAGTTTTACAGAGAACAAACCTTCTTGTTGTGATGAATCCACAGGACAATCGGATAGGATCATATCCAGCTTATGCTGACTTAATTGTTCGAGTAATAGTTCATGAGTCGATTCAAAACAACGCAGATGAATTTGTTCATTATCAATAACAGCTGTTTCTAATACGCGACTGACTAATTGTTTTGATAATGCATCCGCAACACCGACATCAAACAGTAAATTCGATTCACGACTGTAGTTGACGATATCCAGCATTTCTTGGCTGAGCATAAACATTTTATCAGCATAACGAAAAATGAGCTGCCCCAATTCTGACGGAACCAACCCTCTTCCTTGGCGTTTAAATAATTTGCCACCCAATCTTTCTTCTAATGCTTTAATTTGCCCTGTAATTGTCTGAGGTGTCAGATACAGCGCTTGCGCTGCACCCACAACAGAGCCTTCTTTACACACATGCCAAAAATAATAAAGATGGTTAAAATTGAGATGTGACACCCGCATAGTTATCTTCCTTTCAACTTCTGTGCTTCAAACACAGACTATGTAATAACGCATTAGTTTACGATTGGCTTTCCTTGCATCCAATCCTCATAAAAACACCTACGGCACAATACACTGTATTGCACCGTAGGTTTAAATGTATAGCTCGGTATTTATTGTGTTGAGAAACTCAAATCCGTAATGAACTTCCCTATATTGACTTTGTTTTTAACTTCGGTAAAACAGAGCGAAGTAACAAATATCCCACAACAGCGGCTACCGTTGAACCTACTAAAATACCAAGCTTAGCGTAGGTATTATAAGCTTCATCCGCGCCATCGAATGCCAATCCTGCGATAAAGATAGACATAGTAAAACCGATACCACATAGCACAGATACTGCAAATATTTGTTTAAGGTTAATCGCATCTGGTAATTTTGCAATGCCTAGTTTTACCGAAACCCAACTAAAGAGGAAAATTCCAATCGGCTTACCTAAAAATAGACCTAACGCGATACCTAATGGTAAGGCAGACAACATGCCATCAAGCGTTACACCATTTAAAGAAACCCCTGCGTTACTAAATGCAAACAGCGGTAAAATAAAATAGGCAACCCAAGGGTGCAACACATGCTCTAATTCTTCAGAAGGAGAATCCCCTTCTTTATTTCTTAATGGGATAAGGAATCCAACAATCACACCCGCAATCGTCGCATGAATACCTGATTTTAAAATACACACCCACAAGATGAACCCAAGAATTAGATAAGCGGCCGTATTACCCACTTTACGCCAATTCATTATGCCCAGAGCAATCACGATTAAACCTGCCAAAGCAAGAGGCATTAGTGCAATACTCTTTGAATAAAAGAGTGCAATAATAACGATCACACCTAAGTCATCAATGATAGCCAATGCTAATAAGAAGACTTTTAATTCAACAGGAACACGCTTGCCAAGTAACGCCATAACACCCAATGCAAAAGCGATATCTGTCGCGGCTGGAATTGCCCAACCCTGCTGTCCAACGGCATCAGTATGATTAAACATCAAATAAACCAATGCTGGAGCTAACATACCACCCACCGCAGCTATCGCAGGGAAAATTGCTCTATCACGCTGAGCCAAAGAGCCTTCTTTTAATTCGCGTTTAACTTCTAATCCCACTACTAAGAAAAAGATTGCCATCAAGGCATCGTTTACCCAAAGTAATAATGGTTTATCAAGTTCGAATGCACCGAATTTGATCATAATGGGAATAGATAAAAACTCATTATACAAAGCACTTAGAGGTGTATTCGCCATAATCAATGCGATAATAGCAGCAATAATCAGAAGAATACCGCCTGATGCCTCTAATCTCAAAAATTGTCTAATAATTGCCGTCATAATATTAACCTCAGAATCACTAATCTTGTTAATAATATGCTAATCATGGATTCGTAAAAAACAGATTATTTATGGATAATAACTCGGATTATTCGAGCCAAATAAGAAATATCAAGAAAAACAAGATGAATAAGATCAATTCATCAACATAGTTTTTCAATAGTGAAAAAAAGATAATAATTAAGAGTTAAAATAATAACTAATTGAATATAAATATTATTTTTCACCATTCAGTAAAAACAAGCGTCTTTTTTAATAAATGATACCAATTGATAAAATAGCTAAAACGTATTAATTTTTATTACTGAAAAAATGGCGTTTACTCCTCACCCTTAAAATCATCTCAAATGATAAAAAAGAAATAGTGGCGTATTTACTGTTTAACCACTGTGCTATTGTTTTATAAAAAATTACCCTTTCCATATTAAGGTTTTTATCAATATGTCGATTACTGTTTTTATTGCCGTTTTATTTGCTGCTATCTTTCATGCATGCTGGAACGCATTGGTTAAAGTAGGCAATGATCGATTTTTAGGGATCTCATTACTGACTTTCTTTTCTGGTGTTGTAACACTACCCGCCCTGTTTTGGGTTGGGCTACCTGATGTTGGTGCATGGAAGTGGCTTGCCCTTTCTGTTTTATTTCATATTGGTTACACACTCTCTTTAAGCCGTTGTTATACCTTGGCTGATTTTAATCAGGTTTATCCTATCTCTCGCGGTAGTGCGCCATTAATGACTGCTTTTCTTGGTTTCTTTCTCTTTCATGAAACACTACCAATAGCTGGCTTGCTAGGCATTTTATTTATCATTTTGGGTATTATCCTTATCTCACGCAGTAGGAAAATAGCAGAGTTTAATTTACGTAAAGATGCACTCTTTTTTGCGCTACTTACCGCATTATTTACCGCAAGTTATACCCTATCCGATGGTAATGGCTCTCGTGTAGGTGAAACACCTTTTGCTTATATTTTATGGCTCTTCTTTTTAAATGGTATTGCAATGTATTTACTTGCTTGGCTTCGTTATCGCCAATATTTAAAAGCCAAAATAAAAGATTATTGGAAACCCGCATTTTGGGGTGGGATCATGCAATTGGTAAGCTATGGCATTGTGATATGGGCGATGAGTCATGCGTCAATCGTACTTGTGGCAGCGTTAAGAGAAACTAGCGTGTTATTTGCCATGATCTTATCTGTCTATCTGTTAAAAGAGCAATTTAACCGTAAACAGCTATTAGCGTGTTTAGTGATTTTAGCGGGTATTGTTGCTATCAAGATAGGGTAACTTCAAATAAAAAAGCCTGATGACAGTCTTTATCATCAGGCCTTTTTGAAGGTGGTAAGAAAAATTATTTGGTTAAATCATCAAAGAATTTTTTCACACCATCTAAGAAACTTTTAGAGCGAGGAGTGTTTTTCTCACCACTCTTGCCACCGAATGATTCACCCAGTTGCTGCATTAACTCTTTTTGTTTCTCATTGAGTTTAACCGGTGTTTCAACTACAACGCGACACATTAAGTCACCAATACTACTACTGCGTACTGATTTAACACCTTTGCCTTTCATGCGGAACATTTTACCAGTTTGTGTTTCTGCTGGAATTTTAAGTTTCACACGGCCATCAAGTGTTGGGACTTCAATTTCACCGCCCAAAGCAGCAATAGCGAAGTTAATAGGGACTTCACAGTAAAGGTTATTGCCATCACGTTCAAAAATATGATGCTGACGAACATGAACCTGTACGTATAAATCACCTGCTGGTGCGCCATTTTCACCGGCTTCACCTTCGCCGCTTAAGCGAATACGGTCGCCTGTATCAACACCGGCTGGAATTTTGACAGACAGCGTTTTAGAGCGTTCAACACGACCATCACCATGACATTTAGAGCAAGGCTCTTTAATCACTTTACCGCGGCCATGACAAGTTGGACATGCTTGCTGTACAGTGAAGAAACCTTGACGTAAATGAACCTGACCAGCACCATGACAAGTAGAACATGTTTCTGCTGATGTGCCTTCTTTAGCACCGCTACCATGGCATTTGTCGCATGTTTCTAGTGTAGGTATACGAATTTCTTTAGCAACACCACGAACCGCTTCTTCAAGCGTTAGATCCATGTTGTATTGTAAGTCAGAACCACGCGCTGCGCGTTGTTGACGGCGACCACCACCAAAAATATCACCAAATACATCACCAAAAATATCACCAAAGTCAGCGCCACCGCCGAAGCCGCCGCCACCTTGACCACCAAATCCACCTTGTTCAAATGCAGCATGGCCATACTGATCATAAGCAGCACGCTTTTGAGCATCACTTAAGATTTCATAAGCTTCTTTGATTTCTTTGAATTTTGATTCTGACTCTTTATCACCTTGATTTCGGTCTGGGTGATATTTCATTGCTAAACGCTTATATGCGCGTTTAATTTCTTTTTCGTCGGCTGTTTTACTTAAACCGAGTACTTCGTAAAAATCTCTTTTCGCCATTCTAGATTACCCTTGACATAAGCACACGGGCGTTGAGTTTCCTCGACGCCCGTGTTCGGTATCAGTAACTATTCACAGGTGAGTTACCGCGGCCCGTTAAGGGCATTATTTCTTGTCTTTGCCATCAACTTCTTCAAATTCTGCATCGACAACGTCGTCATCTTTCTTCGCACTTGCATCAGCACCTGCAGCATTACCTGCTGCACCTGCTTGAGCTTGTTGTTGTGCGATTTCTAGCAGTTTTTCAGAAGCTTCAACTAATGTTTTAATTTTTGCTTCAATAGCGTCTTTATCTTCGCCTTTAGAAGCAATTTCTAACTCGCTTACCGCTTTTTCGATAGCTTCTTTATCGTTCGCTGGTAATTTATCGCCCGCTTCTTCAATTTGTTTACGAGTACCGTGAACTAATTGGTCAGCTTGGTTACGAGTTTGTACTAATTCTTCAAACTTACGGTCAGCTTCTGCGTTTGCTTCTGCATCACGAACCATTTTTTGGATTTCATCTTCATTTAAACCAGAAGAAGCTTTGATTGTGATGTTTTGCTCACGACCACTGTTTTTATCTTTCGCTGATACATGCAAGATACCATCAGCATCGATATCAAAAGTAACTTCGATTTGTGGCATACCGCGAGGTGCTGCTTGAATACCATCTAAGTTAAACTGACCCAGTGATTTGTTATCACTTGCACGTTTACGTTCACCTTGTAATACGTGAATAGTTACAGCAGATTGATTGTCTTCTGCAGTAGAGAACACTTGGCTATGTTTAGTTGGGATTGTGGTATTTTTTCCGATCAGGGAAGTCATTACACCACCCATTGTTTCGATACCTAAAGACAGTGGTGTTACATCAAGTAACAGAACGTCTTTAACATCACCCGCTAATACACCACCTTGAACAGCCGCACCCATTGCAACAGCTTCATCTGGGTTAACGTCTTTACGTGGCTCTTTACCAAAGAAATCAGCAACGGTTTTTTGAACCATTGGCATACGAGTTTGACCACCAACCAGAATAACGTCGTTAACTTCGCTAACTTTCAGGCCTGCATCTTCTAATGCAACACGTACTGGTTCCATTGAACGTTTAACTAAATCTTCAACTAAAGATTCCAGTTTTGCACGAGTTACTTTGATATTTAAGTGTTTAGGGCCAGTCGCATCTGCGGTGACATATGGCAAGTTAACATCTGTTTGTTGTGCAGAAGATAATTCGATTTTCGCTTTTTCTGCTGCTTCTTTCAGACGTTGCATTGCTAATGGATCGTTACGCAGATCAATGCCTTGCTCTTTCTTAAATTCATCAACTAAATAGTTAATTAAACGGCTATCGAAGTCTTCACCACCTAAGTGAGTATCACCATTGGTTGACAGAACTTCATAGGTTTTTTCGCCATCTACTTCATCAATTTCGATGATAGAGATATCGAATGTACCACCACCTAAGTCGTAAACCGCGATAGTACGGTTGCCCACTTCACGATCTAAGCCGTAAGCCAGAGCAGCCGCTGTTGGTTCGTTAATAATACGTTTAACTTCAAGACCTGCGATACGACCCGCATCTTTAGTTGCTTGACGTTGAGCATCGTTAAAATAAGCAGGAACAGTAATAACTGCTTCAGTAACCGCTTCACCTAAATAGTCTTCTGCTGTTTTCTTCATTTTTTTCAGGACTTCAGCAGATACTTGTGGTGGAGCCATTTTGTCGTTACGCGCTTCAATCCAAGCATCACCGTTATCAGCTTTTACAATTTTGTAAGGCATGATAGCAACGTCACGCTGAACTTCGTCATCTTCAAAACGACGACCAATTAAACGTTTGATGGCAAATAAAGTATTTTGTGGGTTAGTCACAGCCTGACGTTTTGCAGGTTGACCAACTAAGATTTCACCATCTTGTGCATAAGCAACGATTGAAGGAGTAGTACGATCGCCCTCACTGTTTTCAATAACCCGGGCATTTTTGCCATCCATTACAGCAACACAAGAGTTAGTTGTACCCAGGTCAATACCAATAATTTTACCCATTTAAACGCCTCCAAAGAGAATTCTTTATCAATTTGACTACCAATCTATATGAGGATGAATATTCATTTTTCAAGTCACAAATTAATAGACTTAACAACATCATCTCGAAGCGGATATAAAATCAACGCAACTCAATAGTGGTAATTGCAGTTGAAAAGAAGATGGGGTCATAAATACATTCATCAAGGGGAATAATGAAAAAAAATGCAAAAAATGCGAAAAATTTGTGTCTGAGAATAAAGAGAGGATTAAAACTTGTTATTTTTCATGATGTTAGATTGATTACAAATAGCATTATGACTTATCTGAAATGCTTTTTTAAGACTAAGCTTAAAATAAGAACATAATTAATTGAAAAATAATACTTTTTTGTTTTGGCAATAAAAATATCAAATAAATATAAGGTTACCTTTGGCTATCCAAACTGAGTCAGAACATTTCCTAGCCAGAAGTTTGATGACAAAAATAACCTCTTACCTTATTTATGCTGAAGTAGAACGGCGAGCTGATTTAGGTCTAAAGGCAGCAACGATAGCTTCATTTGTTTCGATATAAGGACCATCAAGCAGTTGAATGCAGTACGGTACACTGGCAAAAATACCACTCACAATCACATTGCCATCGTTATCTTTTAATCCTTCCAGCGTTTCTGCGATGGCTTTAGGTTGCCCCGGCAGATTTAGAATTAACGCTTGGTTACGGATAACACCAACTTGGCGAGATAAAATAGCTGTAGGCACAAATTTCAGACTAATTTGGCGCATTTGTTCGCCAAAACCAGGCATTTCTCTGTCTGCGATAGCCAATGTAGCATCAGGAGTGACATCACGACGCGCGGGACCTGTCCCTCCTGTTGTTAACACTAAATGACAGCCAACTTCATCAACAAGCTCACACAGTGTTTGTTCAATCATAAGTTGTTCGTCAGGAATTAAGCGTGATTCGATATGAAAAGGCGTTGTTAATGCAGCTTTTAGCCAAGCTTCTAAAGCGGGTAAGCCTTTATCTTCATAAACCCCACTTGATGCACGATCAGAAACAGAAACTAACCCTATGCGTAATTCGTTCATATCAAACCTCAATTAATCAATAACCATCTAACTTGCGCGCAGATATTATCATGAGAACACAAGAGAATTAAAAAGAATCTCAATATATTACTGATATTTAATATTGGATTATTGAGAATAGATAATAAAGAAATGATAACAATCTATTTTTATTTGGCTTTAACTGAAATTAAAAAAGGGAGCATAAGCTCCCTCTCTTTAATATTGAACAATATTAATTAATATTATTCATCAATATATTTAGTAATATAAGAAGCTGCCAATTTTTTCGCTTCAGCTAATTGTGCTGCATTTAATGCACGAGCAGTACGTTTTAACATAGCTTCATCACCATCGCCATTTTCAACAGCAACAGAGAACCATGCATAAGCTTCTTTCAGGTCGCGTTTAACGCCTTTACCGTAGTAATAGTTTAAAGCAAGGTTATTTTGTGCCAAACCATTACCTTGTACAGCTGATTTTCTATACCATTCAACCGCTTTACGCGCATCTTTAGCAACGCCATCACCTTCGTCGTACATTACGCCTAAGTTATTTTGCGCATCACGATTACCTTGGTTTGCTGCTTTGGTATACCAGAAAACTGCTTTAGTACCGTTACGTTCTACACCTTCACCATCATCATAAGAAACAGCAAGATTATATTGTGCATCAGAATGGCCTTGTTCTGCCGCTTTGGTGTACCAAACTACTGCTTTTTCATGATCTTGTGCTACACCGATACCTTCATCATAAGAGATACCAAGGTTGTATTGTGCATCACTATCACCTTGTTCACCGGCTTTAGTATACCAATATACTGCTTTCTCATGATCTTGCTCTACGCCATCACCATCATCATAAGAAACAGCAAGATTGTATTGCGCTAAAGAGACACCTTGAACAGCCGATTTGTTATACCAATAAACCGCTTTTTCTGCATCACGGTCAATATCATCACTCATGTCATACATAAGTGCTAAATTTAACTGTGCTTCAGCATGGCCTTGCTCTGCCGCTTTGGTATACCACTCCAGTGCTTTTTGTGCATCCTGCTCAACACCTTCGCCATTCTCATATTTTACGCCCAATTGATACTGAGATGCTGAGTTTCCACTTTCAGCACTTTTTTCAATTGCAGGTAAAGAGAATGCCGTTTTGCTTTCTGCCATTGCAGCGCCACTAAAAAATAACGATGCAAGTACCGTTGCCAAGACAATCTTTTTCATAATTCACCAATAATAAATAGAGTATTTTAATAATATATTTTTATAATTATTACCGGATAAATAATATATTCCAATCAATTTAATCTTAAAATTTACTTAAATGTTATTTTGAGAGAAAAAAAATGAAAATACCCATCTATATAAGATGGGTATTTAAGATTTTTATAAGAATTTAACGACGAATTATAATAAATCCGCAATCATTTTCTCTAATTTTTCCTGATCGACAGCAAATTTACGAATACCGTCAGATAATTTATCTACTGCCATTGGGTCAGCGTTGTGATCCCAATAGAATTGAGCTTCAGTGATAGCTTCTGGACGCGCTTTCACTTCACCTTTGTAAGATAATTTATGTTCAACTTCACCTTCAGCTTCTGATAATTCTTTTAACAGAGCTGGAGCAATAGTCAGGCGGTCACAACCTGCTAATTCTAGAATCTCACCCATATTACGGAAGCTTGCGCCCATAACAACAGTGTTATAACCGTGTTGTTTGTAATAGTTATAGATTTCAGTAACAGAAATCACACCTGGATCTTCAGCAGGAGCAAATTCTTTTTTATCTGTATTGGCTTTATACCAATCCATGATACGACCAACAAATGGAGAAATCAGGTAAACACCTGCTTCAGCACATGCACGCGCTTGAGCGAAAGAGAACAGTAAAGTCAGGTTACAGTTGATACCTTCTTTTTCTAATTGCTCTGCGGCACGGATACCCTGCCAAGTAGATGCTAATTTGATAAGAATACGGTCGTTGCTGATACCGGCATCATTATAAAGTTTCATTAGATGACGTGCTTTTTCGATACACGCTTGTGTGTCGTAAGAAAGACGTGCATCAACTTCTGTTGAAATACGACCAGGGATCAGTTTTAAAATTTCTAAACCGATATTTACTGCCAGTTTGTCGCAAGCATCAACGATTTGTTGTTCACGAGAATCGCTTTGTGAACGAGCCCATTCAATCGCTTCATCAATTAATTTACGATATTCAGGAATTTGAGCTGCATTTAAAATTAAAGATGGGTTGGTAGTTGCGTCTTGTGGCTGATACAGTTTCATTGCTGCGATGTCACCAGTGTCAGCAACAACAGTTGTCAGCTTACGCAAAGAAGTCAATTTGTTGGTCATTTTGTTTATCTCATCTACTAGGTAAATCTGTTTGCAGTCACCTGCGGATATCTATTGATAATAACATGGACTGCTCACACTACAAGACGCTTAGATTCATACAAAGCAATTATTTGAATGCCAAACGTTTTCGCAAAACAAAAGCGGAAAAAAACAGAAGATAATTACAGGCTGAATCGTTTAAATTGTCGAATTTTACGACAAATAAGAGAAACCATTGTTTTTTCCTATTACTATAATTTAGTCTTTAATCGAAAGAATTTGCTATATTTGGCCAACATTAAAATAACGTATCGAGGGAATTATGCTAATCACCATTTCACCAGCTAAAACACTGGATTTCGAATCGCCTTTAGCAACAACGCACTTCACCCAACCTGAATTGCTAAAATATTCCCAACAACTTATCGAAGAATGTCGAAAATTATCATCCAGCGACATCGCAAGCTTAATGAAAATAAGCGATAAACTCGCAGGATTAAATGCTGCTCGTTTTGGTGAATGGCAACCTAATTTCACACCAGAAAATGCACGCCAAGCTATTTTGGCGTTTAAAGGTGATGTTTATACTGGAATGCAAGCTGAGCTTTTTTCTGAAGATGATTTTCAGTTTGCACAACAGCATTTACGCATGCTTTCTGGCTTATATGGTGTACTTCGTCCTCTTGATTTAATGCAACCTTATCGCCTTGAAATGGGAATAAAGCTAAAAAATAACAAAGGCAGCGATTTATACCAATTTTGGGGAAATACCATTACAGAAGCATTAAACAAAGCGCTGGAAGAACAAGGCGATAATGTTTTAATCAATTTAGCATCTGATGAGTATTTTAAATCAGTAAACCCGAAGAAACTCAATGCTGAAATTGTTAAGCCTGTTTTCCTTGATGAAAAAAATGGCAAATATAAGGTTATCAGCTTCTATGCTAAAAAAGCCCGTGGATTAATGAGCCGTTTTATTATTCAAGAAAAACTGACTAACAAAGCACAACTTAAAGAGTTTGATCTTGAAGGCTATCAATTTAATTCAGCAGGATCAGAGGGCAATACCCTAGTATTTAAACGCGCTGAATCTATGGCGAAATAAATATCGCTTAAATTGAATATTCATTGATTAAATAGCCCTAATTAAAGGGCTATTTTTTTAACCCTTAATACTCCCAAGACTTTACTACCACTGATAATGGCGACCATACTGATGGTGGAGTAAATTCGCTACCTTGCATTATCGTTAATTGTTGCTCATTAAACTGTGCCATTTCTTGAATAATCGCAGCAAGAGACTGTGTTGAAATCACACTTTGTTTCTCAATAATAGAAATGGTTTTATCTGCTTCATCTTGCGGTCTTTTTACAGTTAAAACAAACTGATTATCCTGTGTTTTATACTGCATATCATCGTCTACTTGAGAAGCAATAAGCTTATCGTGTTCTGATAATCCTGAAATAAAAAGATGACTATTGTTCCCCTCATCATAAACAGTCACTTCACCATAACGCTTTTTCACAATATAAACATTATTACCCGTACCACCACTTAAATAGTCATTGCCTGATTCGGAAATTAGTAAGTCATTTCCACTTCCGGCATTGAGATTATCATTTCCCTCTCCAGCAATTAAAACATGATGTCCGTGGTTAACGACAATATGATCATCCCCTTTTCCACCATTAATCACCGAACTATTTTTATTACGATTAACAACAATATCATTCCCTTCCATAGGCTCAATAATTGATAATAAGTCAACTGCCTGATTTGATTTTTTTTGAGAGGTAATTGAATAAAATGATGAATGAGAAAGAGAATATGCAGATAATGTCTCTTTATTTAAAGAGAGTGATTCAGGGATCATAAGTACATCATCTTCTGCTGTTATCGCTAAATTTAAATCAGTAATAGGAACAAGCAAACGTTGCCGACTCTCTTTTGCAGGAAGAGTAAAAACTGTATTATCTTTATCAATAAAGCGAACCTGCATTCCTGAATCCCAAATAGCATTAATGTGAGAAGGTTCAAAAGCCAACTTTAAATGAGCATCTGGGCGATAACGATGTAATAGAACATTATTATGAAACATTAAATCAAAACCGCTAATATCAGATAGAAAAAAATTACTGGTATCGTGATGAGATAGTTTTTCGCTATTATCAGGAAATAAAATATTAATTTTTTCGTTTTTGTTAGAAGCTAAAAATGTTTTAATTTGATAACTGTCGTTGCCTGAACTTAGTGTAATAAACGAATTTTTTGTGATACCAAAGTAATGATTATCCTGAGAATCACCCTGAAAACCAAACCATAAGTTCTCTCCCGCAGAAAATCCGCTGTATTTTAATTGTGGTAACAAGCTAATTGTCTTATTTTTATTCAAATATGAAAGAGATAAAGAGCTATTATTTTCATCAAGATATAATAATTGAAGCTTTTCTTCGGTGTTGTCATATTTATCTATATAACTAAAATCATATAATATATTATCTTTAATAGCTTTATTTTCATTCACTGTTAATATAAAACCATCCATTGTTGTTAAAGTATATTGATGAGCTAATGAATAACTTTCTCTGCCAGAATACACATTTCTTAGTGTTATTAAATGATAAATTGGCTCGTTATATTGATTCCCATCATTTACTTTAATATAAAAAACAATATCTTTCCCTTGACGACGAATAGAAGATATTTCATCAAAATGATAGTTTAACCTTACAATACTAGATTCATTTTCACTTTTTTCATTAACAATTGTTTCAAACTGAATATTATAATTATTCTTTAAAGAAGCCCTTAAAATAAGATAATTATCAGTTCCATCACCACCTTCTGCATATCCCTCTTGTAAAACTAAAGTATCATTTCCATCTAATCCATATAATAAATCAGCACCACCAACACCATCTAAATAATTATCTTCTTGATTACCATAAATAGTGTCGTTGCCAAATTCGCTACCAAAAATATTTTCAATACTGTCTAAATAAGCAATAACTTCGTGATCTTGCAATACAATATTAGGCATAGTATCAGTTATTTTCGTTGAATAAAGATGTTCATTTTCTTGATAAAGAAAGAGTTTAGAATGAAAATTTTGACTATTTGTTTGATCTAATGAATGCTTAAATTTGACGTAATTATCTAATAAACTAATTTCATATCCTTGATATTTATTTGTTGTTTTTACAATACGAAGGGTATCATTCCCTCCTCGCCCATAAAAACGACTTGCATAAAGTGGAGACTCTGAAGTAAATAAATTAAACATATCATTTTTATTTCCTCCGCTTAATCGCTTAGTTCCATTATAGATATCAAAGGTATTCTTAGTATTTGAAGGAGCAGCAATAATATCATTACCATTATGAGTGTTAAAATAAAAATCTTCATTCTCACTCCAACCAGATGAATAATATTTTCTATTCTTATTAGATTTAATTAAATCTTCTATTACTTTATTTTCATTAAATAATAGGATACTGTTTTCTCTCGTTGTTTTCATCTTTTGAATAAAATCATCATCAACAATATTATCAAAAATAGGTGAGTCATTATCAGAAATAATATCTAGAGTATAACGTTTTAATTCATCGGCATAAAAATCAATATCAAAAATAAGTGTTTCATTCGTCGCTATTGCTTCTTTAGGAAGATAGTATTTATATTCTGTTTTTTCTGCTCGTAAATGATAAGAAAGCGAAGCTATTGTTTCTGCTTCTTCTTGGCTTATATTTAATGATATTCGTTGAGCAACATATTCTCCTAAAGGATTTAAAATTGAGTCTAATGTTTTTCCCATTAGGTTAGGTATAACTTTATAGTAATAATATTCTTGATAAATTTGTTTTTCATTAGTGTAAAAATAACGACTAAGGTGAGATTGTTTTTTTATTTCCTCAAGATAACTAATCGCTTTCTTATCAATCATTGCTTCTAATTGGTTTTCTGCTTCTAAATAGATTATTTCATTTTTTTTGTCAGGAATAAGATCCCCCATTAAAAAGGCATAAAACCCGTTATTAAGCTCTTCTAGTGGTGTAAAATGAACTTTTGTTTTTGCTTCTTCGATAAGCCTTGCCGCATTATAAATTGAAGTTGCTAAAGCGATAACAGCGCCAGCAACAATACCAATAGGGCCTGCAATAGTAGAGCCTGCAAGCATCGCAATAGAAACCCCTAATGTGATTAATCCTGAAACAACGGCAAAAGAGCCATTGACAATATAATCGATGCGTTGCTTTTCATTGGTTTCAACTGAAATTCGGCTAAAATTATCGTATGCATTATAAATATCGAATCCAATAGAAAGCACATTAAGCCCAATGCCAATTCTTGTGCTTATTTTATTGACGTATTCTAATGGATTATGTCTATATTTTAGTAACCCTTTAGCTAAAGTAATTTCAATCATTTCGGAAATGCCATTGTAAGCCATTTCAGACCACATAATGGTTAGATTATTAATGATCTCTTTACGTTCTTTTGCGGCTAATGATGGATTATTGAGCTGTTCAGCAAGCATAAATGTAGCGTTAATTGATTGCCACATACCAAACGTAATATTAGCGTAGCCGATTTTGCTAATTATTCGCATATGTCGAGGAATATTTAACGAATTTTTTCTCAATGTATTCCAATCATTGATATCATAGTTTTTACTACCTAAATTAATAATTTCAGAGAGTCTTTCAGATGCCATTAAATAGTCGATCCTACTTGTATCATTAGAAAGTAGATGCTTAACTTTGTTTTGTTTGTTATTCAATAAAGTTCTAAAAAGTGAAATAACTTTCTTATCTTCTTCACTACCTGAGAGTGAAAAAAAATAATCATTAAGGTGATAAGGATCAAATGTTAATTTTTCTTCCCATTTAGCTAAACTATTCAGCGAGATGGAATCTATATTTTCATTATTTATTTTCGCACCCAAACCAATTAATAATCTTTTATCAAAAGATATATCATTCATTTTTACTATTTCTTTATTTTCATTAGAAGTAATATTATTTATGCTATCGAAGAAATCCAAAGCATTTAAATTACTTTCTTTATCAAGTGCTTTAGCGGGCGAGTATCCTTCAATACCTTTTTTATTATTCTCTATATAAATAACACTCTGAAGAGTATCGATTAAGCCTTTATAGTTTTCAAATGTAGAAATATTATCAAGTAATACTCGATATAGAGTGCCTTTTTTATTTTCATCAAAAAATGAAGAAAGTAACTCTTTTGATAGTAAACTTAAGTTATTTATTATCTTAGGATTATCATATATAGCATGCACAACCTCAATAGCTTTATTTGCCTTTTCTGTTAAAGAAAGAGCGTTATCTTTATATTGAAAAGTAAAAAAGCCATCATCAAAAGAAACTTCCCCCATTAAATATTGATTAAATTTTTTATTAATCAATGGATCATATATTGCCTGCTGTAACTTACTTTTAATCATGCTTTTTTCTGAAGCGTTAAAAACAGCAGATAATTCATCTGAGTATATTAAAAGTGCATCATGCATAGAAATATTATTATTAATTATTTTATCAATTAACTCTTTTAAGATTACTCTATGCTGTTCAGCATTAATAATATCTACTTTATTAATTAATGTTCCAATCTGATCAATCGTAAGTTGATAACGATTATTTTTGATATAATTAAAAATATCTAATATGGTTATATTATCGGAATAATCATAAATTACCGTTTTAATCTCTTTTTTATAGCCTATATTAAATTTGTCATTATCACGATAATTAGGATATAAATCGGAAGTAAATCGGTATAATTTTTTTGTTGAAATTTTATTTTCACTCGTTACCTTATCTTCCATTGAGATAGGAATAAAACGACTATGTTCCAGTTCAGGAATAATTACATTAGATAGTGCTACGCTTGTTAGCAAAGGTTTATCAATATATTGTTTTTCAATAATAGGTTTAATAATGACACTTTCTTTTGAAAGTGAAACCATATTATCACTAATTTGATAAATCGGCATATTTAGTCGTTGAGCAATACCTTCAATAAAAAAATCACCATATTGATAACTTAGCAACTTTTCTCTTTTAGCAAACACAATAGTTTTTTCATTAAAAAACTGATTTTCTAAAATAATATTATATAATTTTTCAACTTCATTTTTCTGTTTAATAAAGTCTTGATTAAAAAAAACCTTATCACTATTTCCGGCCACTGTAATTCGTATTTTATTTTTCATACAATAATCGAGAAAATGACTTACTTCTGACTTATCTTTTAGATAAGATATTAATTCTTCACTTTTAATACCATTATAAAAATAATTTATAATATCATCTTGATAAACAGAGTCTATATTATCAACAATAATATTGTCTATCACTTTATCAGTAAAAATCGTATTTTCAGAAAATAAAAATTTAAACGTTTCTTTATTATCATCAAATAATAAATAGCTACAATCTATTTTATTCTTGTTTTTATTTAATGACTTTTCTAAAAGAGTACGAGGATCATCTTCATTAAGATAGAAATTATTTTGATGATAATCATAGTTTTTTTCACGATAGTTATTAAGAAAATAATTTTCTAATTGAGTTATTTCATGAATAATCATTCTATTAGCAAATTGATGATTTATAAAAAGATCAAAATATAAATCATGATAAGAATTTAAGCTTCCCTCTCTTTTCAAGTCTATTTTATTTTCAATAAATCTGATTAATTTATTTACATTATCATGTTCTTTATATTCTAATAATTTTTTATAATTTTCTTTTAAATGTAGTTTACTTTGATCTTCTATCAAAAATGTATTTTTTAACTCAGGAATATCAATTCCTTTAATTATTTCATTTAAGTATTGGTAATTTTCTTTAAATTCAATTGTATAATCATATCCATTGATACCCATGCTTCTATTTTTATCCAATAGTAAATAAGGGCTTTCAATAATATTATTGTAAATAAAATTACTAACGCCATTTCTCCCACCATTAATTTCATCAATCATCAATTGATAAAATTTTGCAGCAACTGAACTATTCTTTTTAGATAAGTCTATTATTTTATCTTTCCCATAAATTAACTCATCATAAAATAATTTACTTTCTAATTTTTCTTTTACTTTATTTAATATATTAATAAGAGATATACTTTCATTATCATGATTAAAATATTCTATTTTATTAATAAGAGAGAAACTTGCTGATAATTTTTCAAAGTATATATTTCCTTCTAAGACATCTATTAAAGAAATTATTTTATTTAATAAAACAGATTTATTCCCTTTTAATAAATAACTATTAATTTTAATCAACTCACGATAGTATATATCACTAAACTCAACATAATTCTTATCTCTTCTTATTTCTTGAAAATTATCAAATTCAGATTCTTGAATATTTATATCACCATTATCACTTTTATTTAAGATAATCTTACTAGCTTTATTATTTTTTATTATTTCAGAAAGATAATTTTTTATTAAATAAATTCCTTCATCAACATTTGAATCTTTTACAATAACTTCTATAATTTTATTATCTCTGTTAAGCTCAACAATAAGATCTCGCTGTTCATTATAATGAATAACGCGCCCAGTAATGTTGTCATTGAAAGGTAATGAAAAACCTATTTTCTTTATATTTTCTGCAACACCTTTATTTATCTCTACATTATTATAATCCCAAGCACTTTGGTAATTTGAAATTTCACTTTTTTTATACTCATCAAAGATAATATATTTCTCATTATCAACTTCATGCGAGCCATAAAAATCCATTTTATTATTTAGCACTTCTTTTATAGACGTAATACTAGGGTATTCTAATAACTCACTATTAGAATCAAATAAAGAAAATTTATAATTATTCTCAGAGTATTTTTTATAAGAAATAGCAATGGCATGATCTTTAAATGCGATAATAGCATAATAATCATCATAACTCTTCATAATATCTGCTAAGTGTTTATTAATATTATCTTTATTAAAGACTACTTTTTTAACCTGCGATCTTTTTAGTCCCCGATGCTCTAGTATTTGACTATATTCAAGTGATTTTAGTGCATCAAAAACAAAGTATTGTAATTTTTCACCTAATCTCTCCATTTGAAAGTGTTGAGAAATTATAATACTCTTAATTTCTTTAATTAGGTTTAATATCTCATACTCTTGTATACTATTAAATAATATAGAATCCAGTTTATCGACTATAGATTCTTTTTCATTTTGATAAGAGCGTATATTTTCCTTTAACCAGAATAAATATTTATTTCCTCCTTCTAAGCCATTATTTCTAACTTCAACTAAATAATTTAAACTCAACCCATAACATAATCCAGCTAAAGTATGAACATGACTAAAATCATAATTAGTTTCAGTAGAAGCAATCAGATTAACTCGACTCATAACTCTTTCTAAAGGCTTTAATAGATCGGTATATTGTGAAAATCGCTTCATAATATTATTTTTTATTTTAGTAATAAACCAACCCGTACCCACTTTATAAAGTAAATGTTCTCCACTCTCTTTTATCTGACTGTATTTAGATTTTGCAATTGTAAATGCTTCTTCTATATCATCGACATAAATATGTAGTACTTTTTCTGTATTTTCTAATTTATCTCTGATAATAAAAATATTTTTATATGAATAACTTTCATTTAATTCAATAGATATGTATTCATTAACATTTATTTGTTTCTTTTTCTTAATATCATTAATTATTTCCCTAAGAATATCTTTATTATTTATCTTCCAATTTTCTGCATTATTAAAATAGCTAACATATTCTTTCCTATTATAAAAACGGTAATATAAAAAATCACTATTACTGCTCTCACTTATAATATTATAAACTTTATTTATTAGTTTATTCTTATTATAAAAAAAACCAGCATATCCATCAAAGTTAATAATTTTAAAATCATTATTTTCACTATCTATTTGTATAAATACCTTATTATCTTCAAATTCCAAATAGTAATCACCAGATAAATTATTCTGAATTAGTAGTTTCAACCGTTCTTTTTGAATTTTACTGGATTCTCTACATGCTAATTTAGCGCTATTAAAAAACAAAGCCTCTATACTTGAATTAATTTCTTTTCTAATAAAATCAGCATTTTTTGTAAAATCATTTTTATGATACAGCAAGAAATTATTATCTATTTTTTCTAAGAATTCATCTGCAGCGTATTCATTTTTAGAAATAAAAATAGAAATATAATTCTCAGTTAATATTCTTTTTACAGACTTTATCTTGAAAAATAATTCAGCCCTATTTTCTTTTATATGATTTTCTATTTTTAATGCAATACTATTAATATTATCTTTAAATGTTACTTCTTTGAATCCATTCATATTTAATTTCCTTGATCCTAATTAATTCGCTTACTGGAAATAAAATATATAAATTTATTTTTACCTTTTTTAAATACTGATTTTCCTATTTTAGATAAAAAAATAGCCCAACACTTTGTTGAGCTATTTAATTAAATACGTATCTAATTATTTAATGTGATTATTATTTAGGAGCTCGTTCAAGCAAAAATGCACGTAATTGAGCAAAATCAGCAGGTAAGAAATGTGAGAGTAACTCTTTATCTGCGCGCTCCGCAAGCTCTTTAGGAAGTGGCAATTCACCGCCCAAAATACGCTCTACACTTTCTTTAAACTTCGCAGGATGTGCAGTGCCTAAGAATAAACCGTATTCACCCTCTTGAAGCTCATCGCGCAGTAAACGATATGCAATCGCAGCATGAGGTTCTGAAATATAGCCTTTCTTCGCAAGTTCACGCACTGTTTCTTCTGTTGTTTCGTCACTCACTGAACCATGAGCAAGATCAGAAAGATCCCAGCCTTTACGGCGATACAATTCTTCAATACGAGGCCAGTTATTTGGTTGACTAACATCCATCGCATTAGAAAGAGTTGCAACAGTACGATGAGGCTCCCATTTACCGTTATCTAAATAACGAGGAACAGTGTCATTCGCGTTAGTTGCTGCAATAAAACGCTTAACCGGTAATCCCATAGATTTAGCCAATAAGCCTGCAGTTAGATCACCAAAGTTACCACTTGGTACAGATATCACTAGCTGCTGATGTTTTTCAGCAGGAATTTGTGCAACAGCTTCAAAGTAATAACAAATTTGAGCAAGTAATCGGCTGATATTAATGGAGTTTGCCGAGTTCAAATACATTGTTTTCTTTAAGAACTCATCATCAAAAGCTTGTTTTACTAATGATTGGCAAGCATCAAAATCATCTTTAATTGCAACAGTGTGAATATTTTCACCTAATGTACAGAACAGTTTTTCCTGTAACGGGCTAATTTTGCCTTCAGGATAAAGAATAACAACTTGTACATTTTCTAATTTGTAGAAAGCATGAGCAACAGCGGCACCCGTGTCACCTGATGTTGCCGTTAAAATAGTCACAGGTTGGTTGCCAGCAACTTCTGACAACATTTGCGCCATAAAGCGACCACCAAAGTCTTTAAATGCCAGTGTTGGACCATGAAAAAGCTCTAAACAACTCACGTCATCTTCAACTTGGGTTACTGGTGCTGGGAATGCAAATGCGGTGCTAATACGTTTTGCTAATACATCAGCAGGAATTTCATCACCAATAAAGGCCGTTAAAATGCGGCTACTGCGTGTTGCAAAATCAAGTGCTAATAGTTCATCAATTTCAGCTTTAGAAAACGAAGGTAAGTCTTGTGGAAAAAAGAGCCCTTGCTGTTTACCCAAACCTTGTTTTACTGCTTGAGCAAAACTGACTTGCTCTTGATTATCTTTCAAATTATATAATTTCATGACTTACCCTATCTGTCTTGCGCCACGCGTATCTATACGGCAGATATGTACAAAACCTTCACTGTTTTGTACGTAGTTTTGTTTCAGCCATTCGGCCATCTCTTGTGCGATTTCTAATGAATCACTAATCGTAAAAATGGTAGGTCCTGAGCCTGAAATGCCACAAGCTAATGCGCCTTTCTTCTGCGAAGCCTCTCTGGCTTTTTCAAATCCCGGAAGAAGTTGGGTGCGATAAGGCTCAGCAATCACATCTTGCATCAAATTAGCGGCTAATTCTGATTGCTGAGTATGGCAGGCATGAATAAAGCCAGATAAATAACGACCGTGGTTAATAATGTCAGCTTTAGAGTATTGTTTTGGTAAAATCGCTCTAGCTTCTGCCGTAGAGACCTTAATGCCCGGATATGCCATAACCCAATACCAATCATCAAAAGTTGGTACAGGCTGACAAATAGTGCCGTTTTGTTCCAAAATAAGTTGTAGTCCACCTAAATAACAAGGCGCAACATTATCATAGTGAACACTACCTGAAATACGTCCTTCAAGCTCGCCCATCATCAGCAGCAATTGCCTTTCACCAAAAGGCTTTTGAGCAAATTCATTAAGTGCAACCAATGCCGCAACCACAGAACAAGCACTTGATCCTAAACCAGAACCAATTGGCATATTTTTCTCAAGTGTCATTGCAACAGGAAGTTCTTTGCCTAACTTTTCACAAAACAACTGCCAACATTGATACACAATATTTTGCTTAGGATCTGAAGGTAATTTGCTAACAAAGTGTCCTTTACTTTCAAGTGTAAATGCCGAAGCCGCTTCAACAGTGACACAGTCACCCAGTAATTGCCCATCAATAGGTGAAACTGCCGCGCCAAGGACATCGAATCCGACACTCACGTTGCCTATTGATGCTGGTGCATAAACTTTAACCACGCTTAAACTCCCAATTTCCATGATAAGGTACGTAATACATCTGCAAACACCCCAGCAGCAGTAACATCATTACCAGCACCATATCCACGTAATACCAATGGAATAGGTTGATAGTAGCGAGTGTAAAAGGCTAAAGCATTTTCACCATTTTTCACTTTAAACAGAGGATCATTCGCATCAACTGCCATTATCTTAACTTGGCATTTACCTTCATTGATGATGCCAACATAGCGTAATACCTTACCTGCTTTTTGTGCTTCTTCGACTTTAGCATCAAATTCAACATCAACTTGAGGTAAACGATTTAAGAAGCTTGCTACATCACCTGAGCTATCAAATGAAATAGGCAGTACAGGCTCTACATCGATATCACTTAGCTCTAATTTATAACCCGCTTCACGCGCTAAAATAAGCAGCTTACGCGCAACATCCATACCTGAAAGGTCATCACGAGGATCAGGTTCTGTAAAACCTTTATCTTTTGCTGAAAGAGTCGCTTCAGATAAGCTTTTACCTTCATCTAATTGACCAAAAATGTAAGATAACGAGCCTGAAAGGATACCATTAAATTGAACTAACTCATCGCCTGCATTTAACAAGTTTTGCAAGTTCTCAATAACTGGCAAACCAGCACCCACGTTAGTGTCATATAAGAACTTACGGCGCGAAGCTTCTGCTGCTTGTCGAATTTGATAGTAATAATCCATCGACAGCGTATTCGCTTTTTTGTTTGGTGTAACCACGTTAAAGCCATTTTGTAAGAAATTTGCGTATTGTTGCGCAATTTCTTCATTAGATGTGCAATCAACGATCACAGGATTTAAGAAGTGGTACTCTTTTTCTAAACGAATAAGTTGGCTAAAGCTAAAAGGTTCTTTCGCTTCTTTTAAAGCTTGTTGCCAATTATCTAAATCAATACCTTGCATATCGGTCAGCATGGCTCTTGAGTTCGCAATACCGCATACACGAAGATCGATATGCTTATTTTTCAACCATGCTTGTTGGCGATGGATCTGTTCAATTAATGCGCTACCCACACCACCAACACCAACAATAAAGACTTCAACAATTTGATTGGTGTTGAAAAGCATTTGATGGCACAAACGCACAGCATTGGTTGCTGAATCATTAGCAATAACGGCTGAAATTGAGCGTTCTGAAGAACCTTGTGCAATAGCAACAATATTAATATTGCCACGAGTTAATGCAGAGAAGAATCGCGCTGAGATCCCTTTTAAAGTACGCATACCATCACCGACAACAGAGATGATAGCGACATTTTCCATAATATCTAAAGGATCAAGTACACCATCTTTTAATTCTAAATAGAATTCATCTGATAATGCTTTTTGCGCTCTAATAAGTTCTTTTTGTGGCACACAAAAACTGATGCTGTATTCAGAAGAAGATTGTGTAATAAGAACAACAGAAATTCCGGCTCTCGACATGACAGAGAATACGCGAGCAGCCATCCCCACCATACCTTTCATGCCAGGGCCAGATACGTTGATCATCGCCATATTATTAAGGTTGGTGATCCCTTTAACTGGAGTGCTGTCATCTTTTTGACCATCACCAATTAATGTACCCGGAGCATCTGGATTGCCTGTGTTTTTTATTAAACAAGGAATTTGGAATTGGGCGATAGGCGCAATTGTACGAGGGTGAAGTACTTTAGCACCAAAGTAAGAGAGTTCCATCGCTTCTTGGTATGACATGCCTTTTAACAGGCGTGCATCAGGAACTAAACGAGGATCGCAAGTATAAACACCGTCAACGTCAGTCCAAATTTCACAACACTCTGCACGTAAGCACGCAGCTAACACAGCGGCAGAGTAGTCTGAACCATTACGACCTAATACCACGAGTTCATTTTTCTCATTACCCGCAGTAAAACCTGCCATTAAAATCATATCGTCTTTTGCGATATTGAGTTCTAAGATGCGACGAGTAGATTCAGGAATATCAACGGTAGATTCTAAATAATGACCTTGTGCGAGTAGGTTTTTGACAGGATCGATTACAGTGACATTGTAGCCACGAGCCTGTAAAACGGATTCCATAATAGCGATAGAAAGCTTTTCACCACGACAAATCATTGCCGCATTGATGCTATCAGGGCATTGTCCTAATAAAGAGATCCCGTGAAGGATATGTTTAATCTCTGCAAATTCACGCTCAACTTTATCTTTTAAGCGTTCATAATCAAAACCGGGTTGTTTTTCTCTTAGGCCTTGTAATAAGTTGGCAAAAATTTGCTCGGCTTCTCGTACTTGAGTGAGAGGATCTTCGCCTTCTGCCGTTTTTTCAATCATTGCAACCAAGTAGTTAGTTATCTTGGCTGGTGCTGATAATACGAGAGCGACTTGTCCCTGCTCTCTTTTTTTCTCAGCGATATCAGCAACATTCAGCACACGCTCTGCGTTGGCAACTGAAGTTCCTCCAAATTTTAACACTCGCATACAGCTCTCCTGATTTTTCACCCAAAAAAAAACCCGCATTTCTCAATGCGGGCTTTTTCGATTTTCGTTTTTTATATGCGACAGCCCGCCCCGCAATATAAGATTCCGGTGGTGGTGGTAATAATTGTCATTTTAGCTGGGCTGTAAATACGCATAACTATCCTGTCTGTCTCAAATTTAGTTTGACTATATACTGGTTAAAGCAAAGCGAGAGAGATGTCAAATTTTTTCTTTTTTTTCACCGAAAAATAAACTCGACTTAAATAAAATATATTCGATCCTTACCCCTATTGTAGTATAGATATTGCTATCACAAAGGGATAAACAAAGAAAATAAAGCTACCATTTTAGGGTTATTTGGGGATTTGTACTTTTATAAGGAATAAGGTATTTTATGCTACTTTAAATTGTGTAACAAAACTGGAAAAAAAAATAAACCCCACTATATTTAACATATATTTTTCTTTTACATTACATAAATCAAATTATATAGTTAACTATTGAAATCAAGGTTAAGCTGTTATCTTGATTTTGATATGTGTCAACAAAAGTTAGCTTTTTAGATGGTATTTAATACAACTGGTGTTATATTGCTGTTAATAGACTATGGGCGTTTTGCATTCTGATTTTAGCGCTCATTGTCGATTAAAATTGCAAGTTTTGTAATAACGTGATGGTTATTTATCGAATTTCAATCTGGGTCTAGTTTTTACGTGCTAATAACAAAAATGAATAACCACACAAATGCACACAGAAGTTAAACACAGATTTCCTTTTTCTATTTTTGGTAATTTTAGGTAGCAAATATGCAAACCCCGCACATTCTGATTGTTGAAGACGAAGTTGTTACTCGTAATACCCTGAAAAGCATATTCGAAGCTGAAGGGTATATCGTACACGAAGCCACTGATGGCAACGAAATGCACAATGTTCTATCTGATCATGATATTAATCTGGTCATTATGGACATTAATCTTCCTGGTAAAAACGGGCTATTACTTGCTCGTGAATTACGTGAACAGGCAAGTGTTGCATTAATGTTCCTAACGGGTCGTGATAATGAAGTGGATAAAATCTTAGGCCTAGAAATTGGTGCCGATGATTACATTACTAAACCATTTAACCCTCGTGAATTAACGATTCGTGCACGTAACTTACTGTCACGTACCATGAATTTAGTTAATGGCACAGAAGAACGTCGTTTAGTTGAAAGCTATAAATTCAATGGTTGGGAGCTTGATATTAACAGTCGCTCACTAATCAGCCCTGCTGGTGAACAATATAAATTACCACGCAGTGAATTTCGTGCGATGCTACATTTCTGCGAGAACCCAGGAAAAATCCAAACTCGTGCAGAATTACTGAAGAAAATGACAGGCCGTGAACTGAAACCTCATGATCGTACTGTTGACGTAACCATCCGTCGTATTCGTAAGCATTTTGAATCAACACCAGATACACCAGAAATCATTGCAACAATTCATGGTGAAGGTTATCGCTTCTGTGGTGATTTAGACGAGTGATTTGATCCAACCTCAAACACTTAACTAATAAAAAACCCCTGAATGATATTCGGGGGTTTTCTTTTATCTAAAGAAAGGTTAATAAAATCACAAAAGGTGAAAATTGATCTCAGCAACTGTTTTGAAAAAAAATATCACTTCTTTTTAAAAAATTTTTTTAACCTTATTCGTATTAATTTTATTAACCATTAATTTCTCTAGCAAATAAAAATCACTCTTTCCACGGCATAATAGGTACTGCACTAATCGCATTTTTTGGCGAGCCATCAATGACTTTATCTGAGTAAGTCAGGTAAACCAGAGCGTGGCGCTGTTTATCGTAAAAACGCACAACTTGAAGCTTTTTAAATACAAGTGATGTTCTTTTCTGGAAAACAACATCACCATTATTTTTTCCTTTAATAACCTTTTCACTTAGTTCAATAGGCCCCACTTGCTGGCAAGAGATAGCCGCATCAGCAGTATCTTCAGCAAGACCTAAACTTCCTGAAATGCCCCCAGTTTTTGCTCGGCTTAAATAACATGTGACATTTTTAACTTCAGGATCATCAAATGCTTCAATTACAATTTTATGGTTAGCGCCAAAAAACTTAAATACCGTATCTACGTATCCAATTTCTTCCGCTTTTGCCATCAAAGAAAAAGGGAGTAAGATAGATACTGCTAGCATCTTTTTGAAATTTAACATATTTACCTTGTTCCATTGAAAAGATGAGAAAATAATTCCGTCTAGAATAAAACAATCCATTACTAACTGATAGAAGAATTTGTGTACATTAGTCGATGAAAAAGACTATATTTTACGATTGTCTAACAATATAACTTGTTATAGATGTTCAGGCTATTTACCATCTACAACAATAAATAAACGAATATGACTAAGGGAGATGTATGGATCAAACCAACATCATACGTGATTTGCTCGCTTGGCTTGACAGTAACCTAGATAAGCCATTATCCCTCGATAATGTCGCAACTAAAGCGGGTTACTCCAAGTGGCATCTACAACGCATGTTTAAAGAAGTTACAGGACAAGCGATTGGTTCTTATATTCGTTCAAGGCGTCTATCCCGTGCAGCCGTTGCATTACGTTTAACGAGCCGCCCTATTTTAGACATTGCTTTGCAATATCGTTTTGATTCTCAACAGACTTTTACCCGCGCTTTTAAAAAGCAATTTGATAGAACACCCGCTCTGTATCGCCGTACTGATGAATGGTGTGCGGTAGGAATTTGTCCACCAATTACCTTAGATCCTCAAAATTTACCTAAATGGGAATTTGTAACGCTATCTGAGAAGAAATTAATTGGTATTGAGCAAACTTGCAGCCATACCCTTGAGCAATGGGCTGAAGCCTGCTCTGACATGCGTCAAACCTTCTGGCGCTACTATATGAGTAAGATAAGCGCCGTTCCTCATCAAGTGTATGGGCTTCATCACGCCCAGCATAGCGATGAGCATGAAGACGAACAGCGTGTACTTTATACCACTGCCGTTGAGCCAGATTACGCAACGTTTATTGATGATGATGCAGCAAATGAAGTCTCTCTCGCTGGCGGTGATTATATTCGCTTTGATTTTGAAGGTGAGGCGAAACGAGGCGCAATGCAGGAGTTTTTATTCCTAATTTATGGTGTCTGTTTACCTAATATGGGATTAACACGCCGTAAAGGCTATGACGTTGAAAAATACTATCTTAAAAATGTGCGTTACAGCAATGAGATGGTGACTGAACCACAAGATCATATCGAACGTTTTGAATATTACATTCCCATTAAACGTGAAGATGTAACTGCATAATAAAAAGCTCTCTTTGTGATATGAAAAAGAGAGCTTTTATTTTTTAGCGCTGAACTTCATCTAGTGCAGTATCAGTAAGATGACTTACATCACCTGCCGTTTCAATCACCCAACCATTGGCAAGCCAAGGGCTATTTTGATAATCAACGCGTGAAATTGAGCAATTACGCAATCTTAAACGGCGTTCTGCATATGCAGGTAATCCCAACACGGTGCTCAGTAAGCACCCTAAAGCAATACCATGACTGACTAAGAGTGGACGGCTATTTTCGGGTAAATCAAGACATTGATTTAGCGCAGCCTGCATACGACTTGCTAATTCTGCCATTGATTCTCCTTGGGGAATTCGCCCATCAGGTGTACCATCAATCAAACTCTTGCGCCAAGCCTCTTCTTGTGTCTTTAATGTTGCGATCTCTCGTTGTTCAAGAACGCCCATATTGAGTTCACGTAAACGTGGGTCAGTTATCACTTCACAGCCACAGGCTTGTGCAATGATTTCTGCCGTTTGACGAGTGCGGCCAAGATCGCTTGAGATTATATGGGTAATGCCTGCTGATTTTACTTTTTCAGCAACTTGCTGTGCTTGACGCACGCCATTTGCGGTTAGTGGGCTATCAGATTGCCCTTGAATACGTCTCGCCACGTTCCATTCAGTTTCACCGTGGCGAACAAGATAGACCTGTAACATACATTTTTTCCGTTATACTGCTCTAATTTTTCAAAGGATGATTAATTCATTATGTATCATGTCATTGCAGCCACTACGAATCCAGCAAAAATCAACGCGATAAAACTCGCCTTTGAGCAAGTATTCGGTAAAGATACCTTTGATATTGAAGATATTAATGTCGATAGCCGTGTTCCACAGCAACCTATCGGAAATACAGAAACGAGAACTGGCGCACGTCAACGTGTGATGGCGGCTCGTCAAGTTCGCCCTGAAGCTGATTTTTGGGTTGGCGTCGAAGCCGGTATTGAAGATGATATGACCTTTGCTTGGATTGTTGTCGAACATGGTCAAATTCGTGGAGAATCACGCTCTGCAAGCCTTATGCTACCAGAACAGATCTTAAAAGGGATCCGTGAAGGTCGCGAGCTTGGCGATGAAATGGCTTTCTTAACAAAGATTGACAATATTAAACAGCGCGGTGGTGCAATTGGTTATTTTACTGATGGCCTACTCAGTCGTACTTCTGTGTATCAACAAGCATTAGTGCTGGCATTAGTGCCTGTCACTCATGATATCTATAAAGAACTCAATCAAAAAGAAGATTAATAATTAATCTGATACGTTTTTGTAGATAAAAAAGAAACAAAAAAGCCATTTAATCAAATAATTAAATGGCTTTTTTATTACTCTAGTTTACATCATAACAACGCGACTATTTTTTCGTCATTAGCTCTTTTTCAAGCCATAATTTCACGTCATGTGGCGCTGTTTTTAAACTATTAGAGCCTCTAGTGATGGTGGCAATACCAACGCCTAACTCTTCTTTTAACTCACGCTGACTTAAATCGCCTCGCATTAGCTCTTGCACAATGCGGACTCGCGTTGCCAAAGCACTACGTTCATCGGGTGTCATTAAAAGTTGTAAAATAGGAAATTGCACATCTTGCTCAAAGGCATGTTGTAATAACGCAACAAATCTTAGCCAGTGCTCATTCTCTTCAGGTGATAATGCAGGATCTTGCATCGTGGGAACCTCTTTTTGCCACACTCATTAACTAGTACACAATATAACATACTTTGCTAATGTACAAAGAGGCTCCGACGATAAATCCGCGTTATTCTCTCTTAATAACGACTATTCCACTCATTTTCAGTCAATACTGGCTGCTGTTCACCCGCAAAGTAGCTATAGAAAACAGCAAAAGAGAGTACATTTTTGACATAACCTCGCGTTTCAGCAAAAGGAATACTTTCAACAAACGCTATCGCATCTAATTGACCATTTGCATCAGATAACCAACGATCAACACGTGCAGGTCCCGCATTATACGCAGCGCTTGCTAGAATACGGTTTTGGTTAAATCGTTGATAGACAGAATCAAGATAAGCCGTACCAATCTCAATATTCTTCACAGGATTTGTTAACTGAGCACTACTTACATATCCTGTAATACCTGCTTGTTTTACCGTAAATTCTGCTGTTTTTGGCATTACCTGCATTAAACCGGTTGCACCTGCTGAAGAGCGAGCTTGAGGGTTCCACGCACTTTCTTGACGAGCAATTGCCATCGCATAATTGCGGTCTATCGATTTATCTTTCGTGTATTGCTCAAATTCATTTTTCCAAGCAAGAGGGAAACGCTCTTCTAGATGATCCCACATTTTCCCTGTGATCGTGGCTTGTACCGCTAAATCAGCCCATTTCTGCTCATACGCATAACGCGCTAATTCAGACTGCATTTGCGCTGGCTGTGAAGCAACATAGTTTGCCCACTCTGATCGCGCTAAGTTATCCATCTGCCAATACATTAATTCACGAACGCGCTGTATTTCTGGCTGATTAGGGATACTTGATGAAACACTTGGTGCTTTATCTATCACCATCACATAAGGCTTACCTAATTTAGTCGCTGCAACCATTGGGTAAAAACCACGATTTTGTGTCAGCGCTTCTAAAATAGCTTGTGCTTCACTGTTTTTACCTTGTGATTGCAACACCATTGCGCGCCAATAACGCCACTCTTCCTTATTTTTACTTTCAGGTGAGAGTCTTTCTAACCACAATGCCAATTCAGCTGGTTGGTTTTGGCTTAATGCTAGGCGTACTCGACGCTCACGCAATGTATCTGATGCCGTATCTTGAATAACGCTATCACGCCATTTTACCTGCTCTGGTGTCGCATAAGGCATATATTGCCACGCCACAGTATCACGCATTAACTGGCGTTCACTCGCCGTCATTTTTTGGGCATGTGCGATATTATCAATCTGTGCTCGAGCAGCATCTGCGTCTTTTCTTGCCCAACGAGAAAATGCAGATTGTATGATTGAGCGAGTAAAATCCGTTGGTGAAAGCGCGGTTGCATAACGCCCCACTAAGTTTGGATAGTCTTGTAATTCAACTAAGGCATCGCTAATGGTTTGATAATTCTGAGGAAGGCGACGAGCCAAATAAGCAGCCAGCCCCGTATTCCCATTTTTAATCGCTAAGTTAATTCGCTCTAACACTAATTCTGGAGTTAATTGATTCGCCTTTTGCCATTCATCAAAAAGAGCATCGCAACTTGATGGCATTGAGGTGCCATTTAGCCATGCTTCTTTAGCGCCTACCCATGCGGTTTGAACATCGCCTGTTGCCCATTTTGCATAATAATAATTACATCTTGCCGCTTTAGGGTTAGGAGGATTTGGGCTAAAAGTCAGTAAATTCTGCCACTCTTGGCGTTTTGCCAATTCATTCACAAATAGCGAAGGAAGTGCTTTCGCTGGCGGTAATGTAGGATATTTAGCAACAAATTCAGTGACCACAGCAGGTGCAATCACATCTAGATTGTCCGTAATTTGACGGTATTCTAAATAGGGATAAAGTGGGTAACTTTGCAATGTTGGGAGTAATTTTTCTACTTCATCTGTTTTTTTAAGATCCCATGCAGCTTTAATTTCTTGATAACGAACACGTTGTTCACTTAATGAATCCGCTTGTGCCCATGTAGAAAAACACAATGCGCCTATTGCTACTGCTAATGACCATGTTTGCTTCACCACGTAATTTCTCCCACTTCAAATAGAACCACCAAAGACTGAATACATTAGCTAATATGATAATCATTAACAATGTAAGTTCCCCTCTTTAAGAGAAATTTTCATTACTTTCAGAGGAAGTACGAAAGGTAGATAAAAACCTCTCTTTTGACTAAGGTTTTCTTTTATAAATCGGGTATACTGGCGACTTTCATCATTTTCGGGTCTTTGGCAAATACTGACATTGACTTTGCTATTGTTCATTTTGGTGCCATAAACACGCGGCTTAATCACAAAAAATTTGTTTTTAGCGCAAAAAGTGGCACCTCAGATAAAATCTCTTTTATAATCAAAGGGTAATTATAGTGGCTCAATACGTTTATAGTATGTTGCGTGTCGGGAAAATTGTCCCACCTAAGCGACATATCCTTAAAAACATTTCACTCAGCTTCTTCCCCGGCGCGAAAATTGGTGTGCTTGGTCTTAATGGTGCCGGTAAATCAACATTACTACGCATTATGGCTGGTATTGATACTGATATCGAAGGTGAAGCACGTCCACAACCAGGTATTAAAATTGGTTACTTACCACAAGAACCCAAATTAAACCCTGAGCATACCGTACGTGAAGCCGTTGAAGAAGCCGTCAGCGAACTGAAAAACGCATTAAACCGCCTTGATGAAGTTTATGCGGCTTATGCCGATCCTGATGCTGATTTCGATAAATTAGCAAAAGAACAAGGTCAGTTAGAAGCGATTATTCAATCTCATGATGGTCATAACCTTGAAAACCAATTAGAGCGTGCAGCAGAAGCGCTGCGTTTACCTGAATGGGACGCTAAGATTGAGAAACTTTCAGGGGGTGAACGCCGTCGTGTTGCTATCTGTCGTCTTCTTTTAGAGAAACCAGATATGCTGTTATTAGATGAACCAACTAACCACTTAGACGCAGAGTCTGTCGCTTGGTTAGAACGCTTCTTACACGATTATGAAGGTACTGTTGTGGCGATCACGCACGACCGTTACTTCCTTGATAACGTAGCTGGTTGGATCTTAGAACTTGACCGTGGTGAAGGTATTCCATGGGAAGGTAACTACTCTTCATGGTTAGAGCAAAAAGACGCACGTCTTGAGCAAGAAGCCGCAACCGAAGCTGCTCGCCATAAATCTATTCAGAAAGAACTTGAGTGGATCCGCCAAAATCCTAAAGGTCGTCAAGCAAAAGGTAAGGCTCGTCTTGCTCGCTTTGAAGAACTTAATAACGTTGATTATCAAAAACGTAACGAAACCAGTGAACTCTTTATTCCACCTGGACCACGTTTAGGGGATAAAGTGTTAGAAATTAATAATCTAACAAAATCTTATGGTGATCGCGTTCTGATTGATGATTTAAGCTTCTCTATTCCTAAAGGAGCGATTGTCGGTATTATCGGTCCTAACGGTGCGGGTAAATCAACACTCTTTCGTATGATCTCAGGTCAAGAACAACCTGATTCAGGCACCTTAACACTTGGTGATACTGTTAAACTGGCATCGGTTGATCAGTTCCGCGATAGTATGGACGACAGTAAAACGGTTTGGGAAGAAGTTTCAGGTGGCCAAGACATTATGCGTATTGGTAACTTTGAAATTCCAAGCCGTGCCTATGTTGGTCGCTTTAACTTTAAAGGCGTTGACCAAGGTAAACGTGTTGGCGAACTGTCTGGTGGTGAACGTGGCCGTTTACACCTTGCTAAACTGCTGCAAGTTGGCGGCAACATGTTACTGCTCGATGAACCAACCAACGACCTCGACGTTGAAACTTTACGTGCATTAGAAAATGCCCTGTTAGAGTTCCCAGGTTGTGCAATGGTCATTTCCCATGACCGTTGGTTCCTTGACCGTATTGCCACACATATCATCGATTACCAAGATGAGGGTAAAGTGGAATTCTTCGAAGGTAACTTTACCGAATATGAAGAATACAAAAAACGTACATTAGGTAACGATGCGATTCAGCCTCGTCGCATGAAGTACAAACGTATGAGTAAATAATCGAGTTTATTTACGATATTCGATACTAAAAAAGCAGAGATTATTCTCTGCTTTTTTTATCGTTATATAGCTAAATAATTTGAAGTTTAATAAATATATTTAAAGTTTAAAATAGAAAAATAAAATCACATTAATTTAAAATAATCCAGAAAACACAGATATGCTTCACCATTACTTAACGGATTATATTATGATAAGAATTAATTATTTTGAATTTTATAATTATCGCACTAAAGTATTATTAGGTCATGTTATTCTAAATGATATAAATGAAATCATTACTCCTTTATTTAGAGATAATATTGATAAAGAAAATCTCTATCCTATTTTTATCACAAAATCATTTATAGGTAGAGAAGAGCACCGATGGGAAATAAAAAACTCAAAAATTCAAACTCTATCTAGAAATAATCTTATTATAAATATTTGGCTATCTCCAAAAAATGTTTCAGATGATATTTATTTATCTCAAACATTAAAAAATAAAAATTATAAAAGTGCCAAATCAATATTATATCTTGGTAAAATTATTATTGTTGAGTTTGGGCATATCTTCTCATGTGTCACTTTGGATGCAGATATAAAAACAAATAAACGCTACCCTGATAATATTCAGCAGGGTGAAATGCATAAAAGAAGACCTGCAATTGTAGTAAAAGCTGATGACAGAGGAGTTAAAGTCATTCCACTCACATCAAAAAAGCCTCATGACTTAGCCGTTAATACCTCTATTTTTAAATTATCAGATGAATCAATAAAAAACATTGGTGATCTTGCTAAAAAAGAAACTTATGCTTTATGTGATATGATCCAGACTGTTTGTGTAACGCGAATACTTCCTCCTTTATTTAAATTAAAAGGATACAATCAATATTATAGAAATGAGGACTATCGAGCCTCACTTTGTCGTAGAGATAAAAAATTATTAGATAAAGGACTACTATCATCAATATCAAAAAATAAATTATATACAGAAATTGAAGAACTAAGAAAAACAAATAAAAATTTAGAATCAGAGTTATACTCTTTAAAAAATGACTTATTGATATTAAAAGAAATGTATATGTATACCAATGAAAGCAATGCATTATATATTGATGAGGTTGATAATGAGATATTATCATACAAAAACTCTATTGAATAATTATATTGCTGTTATATTTTTAACATGATAATCTTATTTCGTTGGTGGGGATAAAAGAGGCGGCAATCTTCCCCGCGACGCTGAAAAATCGCGATGCCGACGAACACAAAGATTAAAACTAAAAAACCACCTTACGGTGGTTTTTTAGTTTCTGTTTCTTTAAATTATTTATTTTTAATAGTTAGTTCATTATGTAGTAAATAATTATAAATAGTAACTTAACTCTCTTGCCTATAATCAAAACTTAAAGGCGCTGTAAATGAAATATTCCCATTAACTAAACGGTAGCTCTCAGGTGCAGGAAATGGCGAAGCGCGTTTAATTGTATTTAAAGCCTCTTTATCAAGAAGGCGATTACCTGATGATGTTTCCACTTTCGCATCTAATAACTCACCTTTTGCATTTAACACAATAGAAACTTGTGTCACGCCCGTTGCTTTAAAGCGCAATGCTGTTCGAGGATAGCGTTTATAGGCATTAATATGGCTATGAACCAAGCTTTCCCATCCCATTTGCCCACTTACAGAAGAGGAAGATAAACTATTAAATTGAGCACTACTGCTTGTATTAGAGCCAGAAACAGGTGCGCTTGTTACATCTGATGGCGCTTCTGAGACAGGAAGATCATCAGGGACTTTTACCGCAACCGGTTTGGGTTTAACCACGGGCTTTACTTTCGGTTTTTCTGGAATGCGCTCATAAGTGCCTTGTGCTACTACTGGCATTTTAGGCAAATCTAACACTTCTTTGATAGGTTCAGGTTCTGTCTCTGCTGGCTCAGGAACAGACATCACTTTCTCAGGCCCAACAGGAACTTCTTTTGTTTCTGCCTGTGCTAATTGATAGATTCCGAGATCCATTGTCATCGCGGGTGGTAAAACGCCATGGCGTTCATCTTTAGATGTTATCCAGCCAATAGCAACAACAACTAACGTTGCATGAAATAAAATACTGGCGGTTAATCCACCAATAGAAAATGAACCACGGCGTGAAAAAGTCGCCGACATACTACTCATAATTCTTGCCTCTGATTTTCTTTCTTGTGAATTATAGGCATAATATAAACACAAATGATATTGCTTATTATTAATAATACAATAAAAAATTAGCTTGATAATTATCATAACTTGTTCGCATGAGAAGCAGTAAGAGCTTATTATTTCACTCTTTTTTAGACACCAGAGATTATGGCTAGCGATAAATCATTGGCACAAAAAATTAGTTGTGCCTATCAATCAACCTATGGACAACTTGTGCGTTTTTTCCACAAACGTACGGGTAATTACCATGACGCAGATGATTTGTCTCAAGATGTGTTTACACTATGGCTAAACAGAAAAGAACAAACACCTGTACAAGAACAGCGTGCTTTTCTGTTTAAAATAGCGAACCACGTTTTGATTGACCATTGGAGAAAAAATCAAAAGCAAAAAGATATCTATCAGGATGATTGTGAACTAGATGACGCCGCTCAAAGCTATACCACGGAGCTTGATCCGGGATATGTCCTTGAGCATCAACAGCGTTTAGATCTACTTAGCGAAGCAATTGAAACATTACCTCCACGCCGTCGAGAAGCATTTGTTCTTTATCGTTTTGATGGACTATCACAAAGCGAAATTGCAGAGCAAATGGAAATCTCAATCAGCATGGTGGAAAAACATATTGCTGCTGCCCTATTACATTGCAAAAGATATGTCGATGCAGGACAGGAGAAATGCACGAATGATGAGTAAGCCGGAGAAAAACATACCGGAAACGAAACCTCACACAGATGAGGATCTAGACTCCCATTTTTTGGAGACTAATGATGAATTACTCAATGAATCGACTGATGAGCAAGCAGCCCTTTGGTTCACCCGACAACACAGCCAAAGGATGACTCCCAAACAACGCCAAGCATTTAAAATATGGATAGAAAATGATGTAAACCGGCAAGCGTATCAAGATATTGCGGGGATCTGGCGTCAATGCGATGCATTACCACGACCAACGATAGCCACAGTTGAAAAGAAAAAACGCTCTCCTTGGCGTCCAATGATCCACACCTCTGCTACTCTTTGTTTGCTCACTGTTTTATATCTTCCTTATAGTCATTTACCTGCATTACTGATGGATAATATGACGCTTGCAACCAGCGACTTACCAAAAGAAATGACCTTAGCTGATGGCTCTAAAGTCTATTTAGACAGAAACACACAGGTAAGAGTGGCTTATGTGCAAGAAGAAAGACGGCTATGGCTAGATAAAGGACAAGCCTATTTCAAAGTTAAATCAAATCCTTATCGCCCTTTTTATGTTCATGCGGATACTCGATTAATTAAAGTTGTCGGCACTGAATTTGAAGTTAGTCGCTATGATAACCACCAAGTTAACGTTGCTGTCCATGAAGGGATTGTTGAAGTAAAAGCAGCACCAAAATCTTCCCCAGCCTATTTGTATGCAGGCTCTCAAGCCACCAGCACATTAGCAAATGACAGTTTTGTTATCTCTTCGGTCAACATTGATTCCGTGGGAAGTTGGCGTTTTGGTCAACTGCATTTTTTTGAGCGTCCATTGAATGAAGTGATAGCCAAACTCAAACCTTATCTTGATATCAATATTCAAATTTCCTCACCCGAAATTGCCAAAATGAAAGTCTCGGGGATCGCTAATATAAATAATGCCAAAGACTTTATTACCGCAATTCCACTTATATTGCCAGTTAATGTCGTTTTTACCGATAAAAATAATGCGTTAATTATCAACAAGTAAAAAGAAATATGAAAAATATTCTTTTTTACAGGTGAGGATAATTCTCATTTCACCCTCTTCCCTAGTAACAACAATTATTAAGTTAGTGAATGGGATTGGTGAAATGAAAATGAATAACAAAAAAGGGACCCTTAAGAGGTCTCTACTAGCATTGCTAATAAGTACGACTATTGCCGCACCTTGTGCTTATGCATCTACAGTTTCGGTGGCTTTACCAGAACAGTCTTTGGCTGATTCATTAAGTGCCATTGCAAAACAAGGGCAAGTACAAATTTTATTTGATGCAAGTTCGGTCAAAAACCTGCGTGCTCCAGCACTTTCAGGTCAATTTGAAACTCAAACTGCATTACAAAAAGTCTTAATTGGTAGCGGGTTAGAAATTATTCCACAAGGTAGTGGATTTGTTATTCGTCCCCTTGCAACAACTAACGCGATTGTTATTCCTGAAGTTAAAGTCACAGGTGTTGGTAGTACTTATCACCCAGCTACCGATGTCGTTTCCGCACCACAATACATCACCGCAGAAGAGATAAAACAGCGTAATACCGGTGATGGAAACGTAACTGACTTACTGAAAAGTAACCCTGCTGTTCAATTTTCCAATAATGACAGCACATCAATGAATCAGGGTGAAATTAAACCTTCACGTATTTCTATTCATGGCTCTAGCAGTTATCAAAACTCTTATAAGCTTGATGGTGTCAGCTTTAATAATGACTTTGACCCAGCAAACTCAGGTAATGGAGAAACCAACACTCGTATTAGTAGTGATGAGCAAGGTATGTATCTTGATAGTCGCTTAATTGATAGCGTCGCGGTTTACGATAACAACATTCCTGTTGAGTTTGGTGGTTTTACTGGCGGGACTGTCGAAGTACAAAGCCGTCGCTGGTCAGGCGAAACTCATGCCAATGCCTATTACCGCACAACACGCTCAAGCTGGAACAATATTTTTACTGATCCAAAGCTGAATTTTGATACAGCTAATAATGATTTTAGTAACCCTGCTCGTTTCCAGAAAAAATATGATAAACAAAACTTTGGTGGTTGGTTTGAAACGAGTCTAACTGACAATACGGGGCTAATTTTCTCTGCATCACGTCGTGAATCAACCATTCCGATGATGATTAGTGCAGAGGGTGGAATTATCCTTACGCCAGATGGCCAGTTAGAACAAGTTGAACAAACTCCACATTATCGCGACCAGACCCGTACTTCCGATAACTATTTTATTAAATATTCATGGGATATTTCAGAAAAACAAACCTTTGATTTATCAACAAATATCGCACGATACAAAAGCTATTTATTCTCAGGTTCAGTCTATAACTCAGGCTATGATAATGAGCATAATGGTTTAAGTTTTACTGCACTCTATAAACATCAGCTTGATCTTGGTTCATTAGAATTAACTGCAGGTTATCAAAACCTTGAAGACAAGCGTTCTAATGATCAAGACTACTTTGTCACCATAAAAGACTATACCGATTGGCAAAACCCACAGCAGATAAGCAGTGGTGGTCAAGGCGATTTGAAGAGCAAACAAGAAACCTACAATGCCAAAAGTATCATGCGATTTAACCCAATTGAATGGGGCTCGGTTAGCCATCAGCCAACAACAGGTTTTGAAGTTAGCCGTACTAAAGGCTCTTATGTTCGAGATAAAACCTATTACAACCATACCTATACTGGCTCCACATGGGATGATCAGTGGATGGGTTCATTACAACAAACAACCCGTTTCTTAGCGGGTACACATGATGCTTCATATACCAACTACGCAATTTATGTTGACGATAATCTCCAATATAAGCGCTTAACTCTGCGTCCAGGTATTCGTTTAGATAGAGATGATTTTGTTCAAAAAAATAATATCTCTCCACGTTTAAGTGGTACCTATGATATTTGGGGTACAGGTAATACCTTAATTATTGGTGGTATAAACCGTTATTATGGCCGTTCAATGCTGACTTATGCACTTTATGGCGCACAGAACGCAGGCTTACAGCATTGCTACTACTCTTGTGATAACGATAATCCAAATGATTGGGAAAACCGTACCGACTTTGAAGGTGTTGATTCACTAAAAACACCTTATAACGATGAGCTGACACTAGGCTTGCAACAAGAAATTGCATCAACCACTTGGCGTTTACAATACGTTCATCGTGAAGGTCGTGATGAAGTTCGTAGTGATACCAAATATCCAAATGACAAAGATAAAATAAGAATTCGCCATTTTAATAATAATGGACGCAGTACTCACGATACCTTAACGCTTTCTGTGAAAAACAGTCAGCCTTGGGAACTAGCACACGCCGATCATGTTTTTAATGCCTCTATTAGCTGGCAAAAAAGTAAAACAAATACGCCTAAAGACTCTGGTTATGCCAACTTCGATCCTAGTGCACAAGGGATGAACTACGACAAAGTATGGTATGACGGAAAAATCATCAATGCCAAAGACTTACCTTCTGGCAATTTTAACTCACCATTAAAAGTTACCGCTGAACTTACCAGTGTTTGGGATGATTTGGATTTGACTTGGTATAACCGTCTTCAATGGAATGGCGCTCGTTCACAAGCGGAGAAAGCCAATAATGGCTCCCCAAGACCAAGTGAATATGGCCCATTATTCGAATACAAAAAACGTAATTACAGCAGTCGTTTTTCTTGGGATACCAAATTGGGTTGGAAACCTGAATTTGCTTATGGCGTAGGTATCTCTGTTGAAGTGAATAACGTCCTTAACACTAAAAATGTAACTGACTACTTCACTTATCAAGATAAAGATTACAAATCGTATGAACCAGGTCGTCAGTTCTGGTTACAAGTCAGCTACGACTATTAATAAATTGACGAAGTTAATGTGAGCAACCAAGTCGATACACAATAAAAATATGACCAATAAGCAATGAAAACAATAAAACAATTTTTCTATTTAGTTTCACCTTTTTGGGGGCGGCGTGCCGCCCTTTACTGCTGGTTTCTATTGATTGTCTCTTTGACCTTAACCCTGTCATCCGTCTGGTTTAACGTCAAAATGAATGAATGGAATGGTGGTTTTTATAACGCATTACAACAACTTGATGGGCAAGCGCTCTACAAGCTTCTTCAACAATTTGTCATTATCATTGCGGGATTAATTACTGTTGTGGTAATGGGCGATTTCTTACGCCAAAAAATGGTTATTCGCTGGCGAGAAGGTATGACTGAACAAGTGCTTGATCGCTGGTTATCAAAAAACAGTAAGCACTACATGTTAAGACTAACTTCTCAAGAGCCTGATAACCCGGATCAGCGTATTGCAGAAGATATTCGTTTACTGATTGAATCAACAATGCGTTTAACCGTGACATTTTTGCACTCGTTACTCACGCTTATCTCTTTTGCTACCATTCTTTGGTCACTGTCTGGCGCTATCTCTTTCACATTAGGAGGTAGCGAGTGGACAATTCCTGGCTATATGTTCTGGGCTTGTATTATCTATACCATTATCGGGATCACCATTACGCAATTAATTGGTTCACCATTGCGTAAAATTAATATGGATAAACAGCGCAAAGAAGCTGATTACCGTACTGCGCTCATCACCCGAAAACAACATGGCGATGCGATTGCAGGTCAACGTGGCGAAATCAGTGATCGCAACGAATTAATGAGCCGTTTTCTAGGGGTTATTCATAACTGGAATAACCTTATTCGCTACGAAAGAAATCTCGCATTCTTTACGGTGGGCTATCAACAAGCTACTGCAATGGCGCCAATTATTTTCGCCTTACCTAAATTCCTTGCTGGTGAATTAATGCTAGGGGGATTAATGCAGTTGAGACAAGCATTCTCTAGTGTTGCAGGTGCATTGAGTTGGTTTATTTTCTCGTATAAAGAGATTGCCGCATGGCAAGCAACAGTGACACGTCTTTATAATTTTGTGGTGCTGTTAGAACACGATCATGAACCGGAAGTCGCTGATTTAAATGATAAACAGACTAAATTAAAAGCCAATCTTTCCCTATTTATGCAAGATGATAGCTTGTTAATCCAAGACATTAACTTCTCGGTAAAAGCGGGTGAGTTAACTGTTATTGAAGGTTGCTCTGGTTTAGGCAAATCAACACTGCTTAGAGCATTAAGTGGACATTGGCCTTATTTCAAAGGGGATATTCAACGCTCGCCAAATGTATGTTGGGTCCCACAACGTATGTATCTGCCTTTTGCACGTTTAGACAGTTTGCTCGCTTATCCTTGTCAGCCTAATCAGTTCTCCGCCAAAGAGTACGAAGAAGTGCTTCATTTAGTGGGCTTAGACAAAATAAAAAATCAACTTTCACTAGAAACTGATTGGACAACACGCCTATCCGGTGGTGAACAACAACGCCTTATTTTTGCTCGTTTATTACTCAATAAACCTGAACTTATTTTATTAGATGAAACCACTTCTGCACTTGATGAACAAAATGCATTAAACATGTTGCGGTTACTAAAACAACATCTGCCAACCGCAGGTATTGCCTTAGTCAGCCACCAGCGCTTTACACATGTGATTGCAGATAATGTGATTTCACTTAAAGCCCCTACCGTGTCCTCCTCTCAACCTGCTGGAGCTACCGAATATGTATCGTAAATTACTGATTGTTTCAGTCAGTCTTTCACTTTTAGGGTGTGCAGCAAGCACCCCTAATCAAAATGACAAGAATACGCTATTACTGCGCCCTGATGTTCGCCATTTTACGCTAGATAATGGTTTAGACGTCTACTTACTACAACGCCCACAAACCGGTGTTGAAATGCGCCTCCTAGTAAAAAGTGGCTCGGTTCAAGAAGATGAAAAACAGCTCGGTTTTTCACACTTTACTGAACATATGGCATTTAAAGGTACAACCCATTTTCCGGGTACAACGGGCTTTAAACAGCTTGAAAGCCTAGGCATGAAATTAGGTAGTCACGTTAATGCCGCGACAAGTTTAAATGCGACAACGTATAAACTGTCATTACCGAATGCAAATCCGATCCAAATTAAAACAGGGTTAAAAATCTTATCAGACTGGGCTTTTGAAATGACATTTGACCCGATTGAGTTTGATAAAGAGCGTCCAGTTATTGTTGAAGAATGGCGATTACGTCAAGGCATTGGTTTTCGTATTAATCGCCAGTTAGAAGAATTGCGTTATTACGGTAGCCGTTATCTGGATCGTGATCCTATTGGCGATTTAGAAATTGTTAAACATGGCGATGTGAAAGATGCAAAGCGTTATTACGATACTTGGTATCAACCAGAAAGAATGGCATTAGTACTGGTCGGTAACTTTAATCAGGGCGATGCTATTGCTGATATAAAGCAATTGTTTAATGCTAAAAATAGCGAGAATAAAGGGATTGATGATCCATCTTGGCACAACTTTATCGATCATAAAGATCTACTGGTCAAAACGATTTTCGACAAAGAGCAAGGTTCGCGTATTTTACAGTTCACCTTGCAACGTACTTTGCCAGCCCCTTTAAATAGTCGCCAAGGCCAATATGAAGATTTAATGGATTCATTATGGCTATCTATTTTAAATCAACGTTTCTCCACTATCGTTGATAATGGATTAATGGCTTCTATTAGCGCCAATGCTCAAGGTGCAATGTTAGACTCTCGCCGTTCACAACAATTGATGATTGCGCACCCTAAAGGTAATGATTACCAAGGTGCATTAGATATCTTATTTACAGAAGTTCAACGCCTCGCTTCCGTTCCAGTAACTCAAGAAGAGTTAGATAATGCTCGCAACGCGATGCTAAAACGTCTAAGCCAACAAGCAGCTGGTGAAGAGCGTTACGAGCACGATTATTTAGCCAATCAAATCACAACAGCTATTGAATTGGATATGCCAATTCAAACGAAAAAACAGGCGCTAAATTTAAGCTATCAATTAATCAATAAAGTGACTCCTGAAACATTGTCAGCTTATTTTGCTCAATATCTAAAACAATCATCACCACGAGTTGCTGTGATTGGCCCTGATAATGATGCTAATGTGTTTAATGCAACTAAAGCTGCGCAACGTTGGCAAGAAATTAGACAATCAAATCCGGGTGCATTTACCCTAGAAACGCAAGCCGTTGTACTCGATATTAAACCTGAGCTCACAGGTTCAGTCGTTTCAACGCAATCACTTCCGATTGAAAAAACGCAAGAATGGACACTGAGCAATAATGTAAAAGTGATTGTGAAAAATGACAGTTATCTCAAAGATAATATTCAAGTTTCACTGCGTATTCCGGGTGGCTCTTCACTTGAAACAAACCAAAGCTTAGGCATGGTGCAATGGGCATTAAAATTACCGGAAGTAAGCGGATATGGTAATTATAATGCGCGTGAATTAGCGTTATTTACCAAGCAACACCAGATCAGTTTGCACCCTTATAGCGAACTGTTATTTCATGGTTTTCGTGGTGAAGCGCCAATTGATGAATTAGAAACCTTGCTAACACTGATGCATCTAAAAATTACGTCGCCACAGTTTAACGGTGAGAAATTAGAGCAACAAAAGCAAGCCATGGCATTAGGTATTTCAAAAACACCTGTTGAACGTACTTTCTTGGATAATATCAATAAAGAAAGCTATCAAAATGGTGATCGCTTAGTGGTTTCTCCACAAGGTGCTTGGAAACAGTTTACTGCTCAACAATTACAGCAAACAAACCAAATGATCTTAGGTCAACCTGCTGATATGACATTAGTTATCAGTGGTCCTGTCAATCTAAATCAAGTTAAACCTCTGGTTGAACGCTGGATTGCGAGTCTGCCAACACGTTCAGAGCAACGCTTATTTTGGGCAGATCCCGCCATTAATCCTAAACTCACTTCATTTAGCAAAACATATCCTATTGCAAGTAGTGATAAGAGCATGATTAGCATTCAATATGCGGCACCTGCTCAATGGTCACAGCAACAAGTATTAGCGCTAAATTTACTGGATACGGTGATCAGCCAACGTTTAAGACTCAACCTACGTGAAAGAGCAGGCGGTATTTATTCACTTGGTTTCTCTGAAATGTTAACGAAAGTGCCTACAAGCTACTATACTGGTCGTTTAAACTTTACAGCATCACCTGAACGTGCAGATGAATTAATCACTCTCGCTCGCAAAGTCGTGAATGAAGTTAAGCAATCAGGCATTACAGATAAAGAGTTACAAGAGGCTAAAAATATCTGGCTAACTGAAAATTCACAGGTAAATGATAGTGCAAGTTATTGGACAGAGGCTCTTGCTCAAGTTGCAACGGATGACCAACAGTATCAGCGTTTACTCACTGATCCTGCCATTATAAAAACATTAAGTGTTAACGATATAAACCAAGTAGCTCGCCAATGGTTAGGTGAAAATGAAAAGGTCTTTAAGTTAACGCCAGCAACTCAAAAATAAGCCATCAAGTTGCTTAAAATAAAACGCCCAGATCGAGTCTGCATATAGCGTGAGATCTGGGCGTTTATTCATCTATTTTAATCAAGTTACAGCAATAATATTCAAATTTATTGATTATTAAATTTATTAATCTTTTTTCACTGCAAAACGGCCACTACCTAAAAACATCACCGCAATCGCAGCAAATAGGTAAAAACCAGCGCTTTCTGGTGCCCATCCCCCTGTTTTAGGATTTAATGCAAATAAATCACCAGAGTGAACCATTAAGACAGCAACAAACATTGTACCTGCTAAAACAAGTGCTGATGCACGAGTAAATAGACCTATAATCAGTAAGATAGGTGCAACCACTTCCCCAATCACCGTACCATAGGCAATAAAGGCAGGTAGATTAAAATTAGCCAACATGCCCTGAATACCAGCTAATCCGCCCGGTTCCATTTTATGAAGCCCATGTAATAACATTAAAACGCCAAGAGAAACACGTAATACAAGTTTACCCAAGTCAGAACAGTCAACAAGTTGATTAAATTTATTAATCATAACGTCTCCAAATTCAAAATAGTGATGTATGTTTTTAATACGTATTAATAGGTACACTACATTATATGATGAAATATTATGAATGAGTGTGATTTTTATTATCACTATTTGTTCTCATTAACTAATCACTTAGATTATTATTGCTTTATAACGTGCTATTCACCTTTTCCATGATTAAGATCACAACTTTTTAACATAATAAACTCTTAATCACTCACTTCTCGTTATGCTATAGATATCTCATCTGACCAGTCTAAAAAGGGTATCTGATGGCACATTATTCTCATCTATTTTCGCCGCTTGATTTGGGGTTCACTGTACTTAAAAACCGTATTCTTATGGGCTCTATGCATACTGGACTCGAAGAAAATATAAATGATGCTCCAAAACTTGCACAGTTTTATGCCCAACGTGCAGCAGCAGGTGTTGCACTAATAGTGACTGGAGGGATCTCTCCCAATAAACAAGGTGTGTTATTACCACATGCTGCGACATTGATGTCCGAAAGCCAACTGGCGACTCATCAGCTTGTTACTAATGCAGTTCATCAGCAAGGAGGTAAAATTGCTTTACAGATCTTGCATACTGGTCGTTATAGTTACCAACCGAACTTAGTTGCCCCTTCTGCTATTCAATCTCCAATAACCCCTTTTATGCCAACAGAAATGAGTCATGAACAAATCGAACAAACTATCGATGACTACATTCACTGTGCTCAATTAGCCCAAAAAGCGGGCTATGATGGCGTTGAGATAATGGGCTCTGAAGGCTATTTAATTAATCAGTTTTTAGTCAGACATACTAATCAGCGAGACGATCAATGGGGTGGAAATATTGAAAATCGTTGTCGTTTCGCTTTACGTATTCTTGAAGGTATAAAAAAAGCAGTCGGTGAGCAGTTTATTATTATTTACCGTCTTTCTATGTTGGATTTAATTAAAGATGGCTCAGATGCATCAGAGGTACTTTATCTTGCCAAAGCCGTAGAGAAGGCAGGTGCTACAATGATCAATACAGGGATCGGTTGGCACGAAGCGCGAATTCCAACTATTGCCACGATGGTACCAAGAGGTCAATTTGCGAATGTAACACGCGAATTAATGGGAAAAGTGAATATCCCTCTTATTACATCAAACCGCATTAACACACCACAAACCGCAGAAGCTATTTTAGCAGAAGGCTGTGCTGATATGGTTTCTATGGCTCGCCCTTTTCTTGCTGATCCTGAATTCGTACTTAAAGCACAACAAGGACGTGAAGATGAAATCAATACTTGCATTGCTTGTAATCAAGCGTGCCTTGATGAAATATTTTCAGGTCAAACAGCCTCTTGTTTGGTTAATCCTTTTGCTTGCCGAGAAACCGAACTTCTGGTTATTCCAACCCAACAGCCTAAAAAATTAGCGGTTGTTGGTGCTGGTCCTGCGGGATTATCTTTTGCAGTAACTGCTGCGAAACGTGGCCATCATGTCACGCTGTTTGAAAAAGAAGATGTTATTGGTGGGCAACTGAACATTGCTAGCCAAATCCCCGGTAAAGAAGAGTTTCAAGAAACCCTACGTTACTTTAAACGGCAACTACAACTCACGGGTGTCATTGTTAAAAATAATACTGAAGCCACTCCTCATCATCTTAAAAACTTTGACGAGGTTATTTTAGCCAGTGGTGTTACTCCTCACAGCCCAGACATTGAAGGGCAAGATAATGAGATAGTTAAAACTTACCTTGATGTTTTAAAACACCATCAACCTGTGGGTAAAAATGTGGTGATTGTTGGTAGCGGAGGTATTGGCTTTGATACTGGTCTTTATCTTACGCAAAAAGGGCAATGCAGTAGCTTAAGTCCTTGTGCTTTTAACAAAGAATGGGGCATTGATCCGACGCTTTCATCTCGTGGTGGCATCAAGCCCGCAGATCACTTTAAAGACGATACTAAACACATTGTGATGACACAGCGTAAAGCCGGAAAGATAGGTTTAAGTTTGGGTAAAACAACAGGTTGGATACACAGGCTAACATTAGAGAAAAAAGGCGTTAAATTCTTAACACACTGTCATTATCAAAAAATTACGCCAGAAGGTCTTGTGGTTGAACAAGATGGCAAACAACAACTTCTTATGGCTGATAATATTATATTGTGTACAGGACAACGCGCTTATCACCCTTTATTTTCACCTTTAGAAAAAGAAAACAAAATAGTTCATCTTATTGGCGGAGCGAAAGATGCCAGTGCATTAGATGCAAAACGCGCTATTAGACAAGGAACTGAGCTAGCACTCGCCATTTAAATCGTGAACATGACGATAAAATAGCAAAAAGAAACCCCACATAAATGTGGGGTTCTATTTTTTATTATTGATTATTATTTTTACAGCATCTTCCTGTCTTACTACTTACCCTTTTTACCCATTATTTTTTTCAGTTAATGGATTATCTGAAATACGATTATCTTCAGCAATACAGACTGTTGCAGTAAAGAGAACGTCTGTTGATGAGTTAAGTGCCGTTTCTGCTGAATCTTGTAATACACCAATCATCACACCTACTGCAACCACTTGCATAGCGATATCATTGCTAATACCGAACATGCTACAAGCCAGTGGAATTAACAGTAAAGAACCCCCAGCAACACCCGATGCACCACATGCACAAATTGCAGCAACAAGGCTTAATAACAATGCAGTTGGTACATCAACAGGCATACCCAGTGTATTTACTGCGGCTAATGTCAAAATAGTGATAGTAATCGCCGCACCACCCATATTGATGGTTGCACCTAATGGAATTGAAACAGAATAAGTATCTTCGTTTAAATTCATACGACGACACATTGCCATATTCACAGGAATGTTTGCTGCTGAGCTACGTGTAAAGAAGGCTGTTACACCACTTTCCCGCAAACATGCCCACACTAATGGATATGGATTACTGCGAATTTTCCAAAATACAATCAATGGGTTCACGACTAAAGCAACAAACAGCATACAGCCAAGTAGTACCACAAGAACTTGTAAGTAACCTGCGAGAACTTCAAAGCCTGTTGTTGCGATAGTTGATGACACTAGACCAAAAATACCGATAGGTGCTAAACGAATAACAACACGTACTACGTTCGTTACTGCGTCAGCTAAATCTTGCGTTAAGGCTTTAGTGGTATCTTTTGCGTGGCGTAATGCTAAGCCCAGCCCGATAGACCACGCTAGAATACCCATATAGTTACCATTGATAAGTGCATCAACAGGGTTTGCGACCACATTAATTAATACGCCTTTAAGCACTTCAGCAATATTTTCAGGTGGTGACAGTTGTGATTCATTAACAACCAGCGTTAAAACGGATGGGAACATAAAGCTTGCAACAACTGCGGTTAACGCAGCAAAGAACGTTGCTAACAGATATAAAATTAATACTGGGCGAATATTCGATTTTTGCCCTTGACGGTGATTAGCAATCGAAGCCATAACCAGTACCCATACTAAGACAGGTGCTACAGCTTTCAATGCACTAATAAACAGGGTACCTAGTAAGCTCATCATCTTGGCAGCTTCTGGTGCTAACCAAGCAAGTAAGATCCCTGCAACTAAACCAATGAGTATTTGTTTGACGAGGCTTCCCTTAAAGAACAGGCTGAAGACTCTGGATTGTTGTTTATCCATAGCTATTCCATTACTTAAAATAATATTTAAAAAAGGCATTATTGAGTGTTTGCAATGCCAGTATAAGGAATTGAATCGCGCTGAAAAGCTGATTATGCAAAATATACAGCATTAACCGTTTTTGTTAACAATAAAATAACATAACTGTGATCATAATAGGATTTTGTTCTTTTTAGCATACCAACGCGAAATGAAAGAAATTATTATTATCAGTAAGTTATACTTCGTTATCTTACTTACTTTTTATTTTATTTCTTTTCTTTTTGGTTTTTTTAATCAACTGATAGTCTTTTTTGTTAACATTATAACTAACAATTATCCGCTCTAATCACCCTTGTTTTGAATAAATAATAAACAGTAAAAGACGAACAATATAAACAAGATAACGTTTTATTTTCTCTCAATTAATATTAAAAATTTATCTTTTATCATCTAACTAAGACATGAAACGCCGTTTTTTATTATCCATTGTCTTAAGGTTTTCTTTTAAAAAATTCCCTACCCTGAACTCAAAAAGAGATTAGATGTCTATTTTTGAAGACTCAATACCTATATGTAACTCGTGTAGTCATCGAGTTGAAAAATTTTCTGTCTAGTTTTTCCTGATTTTGTTAGAGTGTTGCTGTTTTAAACAATGAAAAATAGACCCTATGAAGTAGAAAACGGGTAAATAGATTACAACACCTATTGATTTTATATTTACCCCCAAATGACTCAGTTTTAGGAAGCCTTTTATATGGAAATCGTAAGAGAGCTATTCTTGGCGCTATGGCATCAAGATTACGAAACCTTAGCTAATCCTTCATTAATATGGATTATCTACATTTTATTATTCACCATACTATTCCTAGAAAACGGAGTATTGCCCGCAGCTTTCTTACCAGGAGATAGCTTATTAATTTTAGTGGGCGTGTTAATTGCTAAAGATACAATGGATTTTCCATTGACCTTACTTATTTTGACCGCAGGAGCGAGCCTAGGTTGTTGGTTGGGCTATCTTCAAGGGCGATGGCTTGGAAATACGAAATTAGTACGCAGTTGGTTATCGCATCTACCTGAACATTACCACCAACGCGCACATGGGCTTTTTCATCGTCATGGCTTAGCTGCATTACTTATTGGTCGCTTTTTAGCGTTCGTTAGAACATTGTTACCAACAATTGCTGGCCTTGCGGGGTTAAATAATACTCGCTTTCAAATTTTCAATTGGTTAAGTGGACTTTTATGGGTCGGTATACTGACCACATTGGGTTATATATTAGGTAACAGCCCACTATTTCGTCAGTACGAACACCATTTAATGAATATCCTTATGCTATTACCTGTTTGCCTATTAGTGATGGGATTAATTGGTAGCATCTGGGTTGTTATTAAAAAGAAAAAAGCGAAAGTGTAAAATCTTCAAATAATATAAAGATATTCCGACTACCATAAAAAGCAGTAAGAAAAAATGACAAAGGCCTGTTTCATTTAATTGAACAGGCCTTTATTTTATTTCGCTATACACTCGCCTTAACCCCCTCTCACTCTTTTAACTGCGGATATCTATTAAGATTTATCTCTTTTTTTTACCAATAAGTCGTTATTTAATTTCATTAAGCGGTAAAATTAGTCTATTGTTATAAGTATCACATCTATCTCTATTAAAGGAGTTAATTATGTCTCATCAACGTTCAAATGAAGATCTGCGCGGTGAATTAAAATCTCTTGCTGATACTCTAGAAGAAGTGCTGAACTCCTCTGCAGATAAATCCAAAGAAGAAATCCAAAGCCTGCGTGCAAAAGCAGAATCGGCGATAAAAGGCTCTCGTGCAAAACTTAGCGATGCAGGTCGAGAAATTGTCGATAACACCAAAGAAATTGCCGGAAAAGCGGATAACTATGTTCGTGAAAACCCATGGACAGGTGTCGGTATTGGTGCGGCTGTTGGTGTTGTTCTTGGTGTTCTACTAGCAAAACGCTAATTTATAATGAGTGATACTCAAAGACCACAGGGCCCCGCATCCGGGGTTCTGAATTCTCTCAGTAAAATTGGCGCTATTATGATAGGCATGGTTGAAACTCGCCTACGACTAATCGCCATTGAACTGGAAGAAGAAAAAACGACCCTGATCCAGCTTATTTTAATGGCTGGTGTCACACTGTTACTCACCGCCTTTGGCCTAATGAGCCTGCTTATACTGATTTTTTGGGTTATTCCACCTGAATATCGAGTCTATGCTTTAGCCATCACAACCGCTACTTTACTTTTCTGTGCACTGATTGGTGCCATCATGACATTAAGAAAAGCACGAAATTCCACCTTGTTGGGCGATACTCGCCAGCAATTGGAATTAGATAAACGTCTTTTGGAGCAATATCATGATGAACAGACAAAATAAGCAAGCGATCCTCGCAAGACGTAAAAAGCTGTTGTTGAATAAAATTCAGCAACAGCGCTCTGATTTAGGGCAAAGCACACAAACTTGGCTTGATGTGACAGAACCTTATGATAAAGCGTGGCGAATTTTAGTCTCTTTAAAACCCGTATTTCTAGTCGGTGCGAGTGTTATCTCGCTTTACAGTATTAAACACCCTAAAAAAATCATACGGTTGGGACAACGTGCCATCGGTGCAATTGGCCTCATTCGAGCAATACAGAAGTCCTTCAAAAAAACCTCAGATTGAACATCAATTTTTTTGTCTAAGAATGTTAATTCTTCTTAATATCCTCTTTTTCAGTTTGCCATTATTGTATATCTCACACCGTAGCCGTGGTTATTAATTCTAAAAATAGAAAATTAACCAACGAAAATACAAATATAAACAAATATACATTGCAGATAATAGAGTTTGATTAGGAATAAACATCATGAAAAAATTTGAAGACATTGCGTTATTAGTTGCCCGTATTTTAATGCCGATTTTATTTATCAGCGCAGGCTACGGAAAAATTGGTGGTTACGAAGGTACACAGCAATATATGCAAGCAATGGGCGTTCCCGGTTTCTTATTACCACTAACTATTTTATTAGAATTAGGCGGTGGATTAGCCATCTTATTTGGTTTCTTAACTCGCACCACAGCAATCTTTACCGCGGTCTTTACTCTCTTAACCGCATTACTGTTCCACAGTAATTTTGCTGAAGGCATGAACCAATTAATGTTTATGAAAAACATGACAATTGCAGGCGGATATTTATTACTGGTTGTGACAGGTCCGGGTAAATGGAGCTTAGATCGTATTTTCAATAAAAACTGGTAATAACGAATTTAGAAACAAAAAAGATCCCCTAGGGGATCTTTTTTGTTTGCTTAAAATAAAACTTACTCATTATTTATATTTTTTTAATTATTTTTTATCGCTTGCAAAGAGTTTAGGTATTTCACGCAGACACCACGATTTAGCTTCGCCCATGCTATCTCTTCGCCATGCCATAATAATATTATTTTCATGGTGATATTCAGGGCCAACAACACGTAAGCGCCCTTCTTTGATATCATCTTCAATTAAATCAATCGGCATTGTCGCCACACCTAAACCTGCAATTAATGCTCGGCGTTTGTCTTCAATAGAACTGACCGTCAAACGGCGCTGTTTATCTAACAGCAATACTGTCAATACAGGGCGTTCTCTTGCTGTATCTGCAATCGCGATACCCCGATATTTTAAGCGAGTTTCTTCTGCTAATGGCTCTGGTTCGTTATGAATTGGGTGATCTGGGCTGGCAACGTAAACACTGGTGGTATTGTATAAAGGGCGAAAATTAATTTCAGACGAGGTACGAAAATGCATATCCGGTGAAATCACAATATCACATTTACCGCTTTCTAAGCTTTCCCATGCGCCCGCTAAGACTTCTGTTACTAAAGAGAGTTGCGTATTGGATTTTTCAGCTAATTTATCGACCAACGGAAAGAGTCGAGATGCAGGAGTGAGCGCTTCACAAACAATCGTGATATGTGGCTCCCAACCTCTTGCTAAGGCTTCTGCATCTGACGTTAATTTGTCAGCAGCCTCAAGTAATATGCGCCCTCTATCAAGAAGCATTCTGCCAACATTGGTAAATTTAGTTCTATGGCCAGAACGGTCAAAAAGGACAACATCTAAATCTTCTTCTAATTTTTGCATGGTATAACTGAGTGCCGATGGAACTCGATTTAGTTCATCAGCCGCAGCTGCAAAACTCCCTCTACGATCAATGGCATCCATGACTCGTAAAGATTCCAACGTAATTGCTTTGTCTTTACTCATTATACTTATCTCTATCAAATAATTTGATTATAGGCACCAGATTAACTTGCTAACAATAGACAGTCCATACCTCTATGATAAATATATTGATAATCTACTCGAAAATTACCGCTATGATAAAATACAGAACAGCACAACAATGTGGTAAAGCGGATTATGGTTGGCTACAAGCTCGCTACACATTTTCCTTTGGCCACTACTTTGACCCTCATTTTTTAGACTATGGCACGCTAAGAGTACTCAACCAAGAAGTGCTTGCCCCAAATTCTGAATTTAAAGCAAAGACCTATCCTCATGTGGATGTGGTTAACCTTATTCTTCAAGGGGAAGCAACATACCTTGATAATATGGGGCGTACAGTAACGGCAAAAGAAAATGAGTGCTTACTTATTTCACCCCATAATACTGATACGTATATAGAGAAAAACAGTAGTCCTGATACGCCATTAACTCGTATCCAGTTGTGGTTAAATGCGTGTCCACAACAAGAAAGCGTCGCCTCACAAAAATTGGTATTAGATGAAAATTTAAAATATCAATTATTAGCCTCACCTACCGGTGATGATGGCTCGTTAATGTTAAGGCAAACCATCTGGCTTTATCATATTCATTTGCAAGCAGGTGATGAAATTACACTGCCAATAAAAGGACAGAAAGGCTTTTTGCAATCCATAAAAGGTGGCACCTATTTGCAAACATCAACACAAGAAAATGGGCAAATTCAGTGTGGTGATGGGGCTTTTATTCAAGATAGCCATAGTATTACATTGAAAAGCTCGGCTGAGTTTCGTGGCTTATTTATTGATATTATCTCGTGATAATCAATTTAGATGGGCTTAAAAACAGAAAACCCTCGAAACACAATGTGAATCGAGGGTTTTTTATGAGGTGAGTTGACCGTTAAGCCGGGTTCTGTCGTGGACAACCATTCATCTAGGCCAGAACTTGCGCGCTGGCTCCAGCAACCTACCCGGGTTCAATGCGGGCCGCACCATAAGAACCCCTATTTGGTCTTGCTCCGGGTGGAGTTTACCATGCCACAAACTGTTACCAGTTGCGCGGTGCGCTCTTACCGCACCCTTTCACCCTTACCTGATCCTGTAAACAGGCCATCGGCGGTTTACTCTCTGCTGCACTTGTCGTAGGCTCGCGCCTCCCAGACGTTATCTGGCACCCTGCCCTGTGGAGCCCGGACTTTCCTCCCCTCTATCCGTCTCCCCCGAAGGGACAACGATAAAGCAGCGGTTGTCTAGTCAACTCAGGGTGCGGATTATAGGGATTTTGGTAGAAAATGTATAGCAAAAGAAGCTAAAAAATCACTTTACTCGTCTTGAGCTTCACCATTTTGCTCAATGACATGTTTATAGAGTGCGTTTTTCTTCACGCCATAAATCTCAGCTGTGACTGCGGCTGCTTTTTTCAGTGGTAACTCTTTTTGTAAAATCGCCAATGTCCGTAATACTTCTGGAGAAAAATCGTCATCAACAGGTTTGTCATAACCCTCAACAATTAATACCATTTCACCTTTACGGCGGTTTTCATCTTCAAGAACCCATTTAAGTAATTCACCAACAGGCATGCCTTGAATAGTTTCCCACGTTTTTGTGAGCTCTCTCGCTAATACTACATAGCGATCTTCACCCCAAACTGTCACCATATCAGCTAAACTATCTAACAGCCGATGTGTTGATTCATAAAAAATCAATGTACGAGGCTCTTCTGATAATGCACGTAAACAGTCCTGACGACTTTTGGTTTTTGCAGGTAAAAAGCCTTCGTAGCAGAAACGATCTGAAGGAAGCCCAGCAGCAGACAGTGCCGTAATAGCTGCACAAGCGCCGGGTAATGGCACGACATTTATGCCATTCTTACGACATTGATTGACTAAATGATAGCCAGGATCGTTAATTAATGGTGTACCTGCATCAGAGACTAATGCGATACTTAGCCCCTGTTGTAATTTGCTAATTAATTGATCTGCTTTTTGCTGTTCATTATGATCATGTAACGCATACAAACGTGCGTTAATGGCAAAGTGCTGTAATAGAAGCCCTGTATGACGGGTATCTTCTGCAGCAATTAAATCGACATGAGACAGCACATCAAGTGCCCGCTGGGTGATATCGCCCAGATTACCAATAGGTGTGGGTACTATGTACAGTGTGGATGTCGTTACCGCTGCTCGATTAGGTTGATTCATTGTTTATTCCGAATGACCGATTTAAAATTGAGCATAATTATAAAACATCACTGGGTACAGTATGCTTTCCTCAATTTTTGTGCGTTTTAAAACAGGTTTATCCTATACTGCGATACTCTCTGCGCTGATTATGTCAGGTTGTACCCTGACGGGGCAACAAGAACAACCTCTCACTCCCGCTGCAAAAGCAGAAATGGAGATGAAACAATTTCAAAAAGTGATTGATGACGCTCAAGGGCTGGCATCTTTAGATGTTATTAGAGCCTATATTGGGTTAGAAACATTAATTACTGATCCTCAACTGCATCAGAAAAATATTGATGATACATGGCTCACGCTAACCAAACTTACACCAGAACAACGCCGTGGTGTTGTTATCAAAGCAGATGAAAATACGCTGCAAGGTTGGTTAGACTTACTGAATACCTATGAATACAACAAAGACGATGCTGATAAGTTATCAACAGCGGTCAGAGAGTGGCAAACTCGCTATCCTCGTAATCCAGCTGCATTAACACTTCCAGCATCATTATTACGTCTTTCACAGCCTTCTGTGAGTGCAAGTAGCCAAATCGCATTATTGTTACCTTTAACTGGGCAAGCGAAAGTTTTTGGTGAAGCTATTCGTCAAGGCTTCCTTGATGCGCAAAGTGGTTTACCACAGCCTCAAGCAATGCCAGCGCCACAAGCGCCTAAAAATGACGATAGCCTTAATTCAATTTTAGAAGAATTAGGTATCAAAAATACTGAAACACCAACAACTGATACAGCAACAACAGATACGGCAAAAGAAACAACAGAAAATATGCCAGCGACTCAAGATCAAGAAAAAGAGAGCTCAACATTTTCTGGTGATACGACATTACGCTTAGATCCTGTTGCACAAAACTCTCGCCAAGTGATTGTTTATGATACCAATAGCCAATCTATCGACGTTTTACTGAAAAAAGTACAGCAAGATGGTGCTAACTTAATTGTCGGCCCTCTGCTAAAACCTGAAGTCATGAAGACGATTGAACTTCAAAGTGGCTTACCTGTATTAGCATTAAATGAATTAGACAGTGTTCCTTCAGCAACAACTGTTTGTTTCTTCTCTCTTTCACCAGAAGATGAAACCCGTAATGCGGCACAACATTTACGTCAGCAACAAAAATCAAATCCATTAATTATTGTTCCTGATAATAAATTTGGTCAAAGAATGGCACAAACATTTGCTGATGAGTGGCAACGCACTGGTGGTGGCACCGTTTTACAACAAGCTTTTAGTTCTGTTGAAAGCTTAAAAGCCTCTATCAACCGTGGTGTAGGTATTCGCATGACAGGTACGCCTGTTCTACCAACGGCTAATGCACCTTTACCATTAGAGACTCAATCTATTCCATCAGCAGGTGGTGCCATTGATTCTGTTTATATCATTGCGACTAGCGATGAATTAACCTTAATTAAGCCAATGATTGATATGGCAATCAGCACCAAGAAACGTCCACCAATTTATGTGAGTTCACGCAGTAACCAAGGTGGAACAGGTCCTGATTTCCGTATGGAAATGGATGGTATTCAGTTTAGTGATATTCCATTGATGACTGGTGCTAATTTGCCGTTAATGCAAAAAGCATCAAGCAAATTTGCGAACGATTACTCATTAATGCGTCTTTATGCTATGGGAATTGATGCATGGTCATTAGCAAACAATTACAATGATCTGACAAAAGGCACATTGCGTTTTAATGGTATTTCAGGCTCATTACGTGTTGAAAATAACTGTACTGTTTATAGACAACTTCCTTGGATGCAATTTAAACAAGGTAAGATTGAACCTGTTGCACAGTAATGCACGCATTTAGTTATCATTAAAATAAACCGCCATTATGGCGGTTTATTTTATGAGTGAGATAAAGAAGGAAATCATGGATGATTTTTTCTAAAAGCCCTTATTTTTTAGGGCTATACTATGAGCAAAAAGCGCTAAAATATTTGCGCCAACAAGGATTAGTATTGATTGAGCGTAATGTCCGATTTCCCTGTGGAGAAATTGATCTTATTATGCAGGAAAAGAGGACATGGGTATTTGTTGAGGTTCGTTTTAGACGTAACATCTTATTTGGTGATGCAATAAGCTCTATTACCACCTCAAAACGGCGTCGCTTATGGCGTACAGCAAAATATTGGTTAGCACAACGCCAAGAAAGCATCGAGACATCAGACTGTCGTTTTGATATTTGTGCATTTAATCAACGCCAGTTAATATGGTTAAAAAACATTCTCGATTATACGGAATTTATTCGTTAAATTAGATTATATAGGTCTTAACGTGCTTGATAGAATCAAAGTCTGCTTTACAGAGAGTATTCAAACTCAAATTGCAGCAGCAGAAGCATTACCAGATGCCATTTCCAGAGCCGCCATGATGATGGTTCAATCTTTGTTAAACGGCCATAAAGTATTAAGCTGTGGAAACGGTAGCTCAGCAGCAACAGCACAGCGATTTGCCGCAAGCATGATCCATCGTTTTGAAACAGAGCGCCCAAGCTTACCTGCATTATCGTTAAACACAGATAGCGTTGTGATGACTGCAATTATGGGGAATCAGCAGCACGATGAAATCTATGCAAAACAAGTGCGTGCATTAGGACAAGCTGGAGATGTGCTACTTGCTATCTCAACTCACGGTAACAGTAGAAGTATTATTAAAGCCGTTGAAGCCGCTGTTACACGAGATATGACCATTGTTGCATTAACAGGCTATGATGGCGGAGAGCTTGCCGGATTATTAGGCCCTCAAGACGTTGAAATTCGTATTCCATCTCAACGCACCGTCAGAATACAGGAAGTTCAGATGCTAACAGTCAATTGTCTCTGTGATTTAATTGATAATACATTATTCCCACATCAGGATGACTAAGGAGTTACTATGAAATTGCTTCCTATCACCGCAGTGCTGTGTTCTGCACTTTTACTGCAAGGTTGTATCGGCGCAGCGGTTGTCGGCACTGCCGCAGTTGCGGGTAAAACTGCAACCGATCCTCGCTCATTAGGGCAACAAGTTGACGATGGTACCTTGGAAGCACGTGTTTCTGGTGCTCTAAACAAAAACGAACAGATCAAGAAAAGCAATTCACGTATCGTAGCTACGGCTTATCAAGGCAATATCCTGTTAACCGGTCAAAGCCCTGATATGTCTGTTGCGAATACTGCAAAACAAGTTGCAAGTAAAGTTGAAGGCGTAAATAACGTCTACAACGAAGTGCGCCAAGGCGAGCCTGTGACATTAGGTACAGCATCTTCAGATACATGGTTAACAACCAAAGTTCGCTCTCAGATTTTAGGCAGTGATTCAGTAAAATCTTCTTCTGTAAAAGTGATCACTGAAAATGGTGAAGTGTTCTTATTTGGTATTTTGACTCGCCAAGAAGGGGCCGCGGTTGCGAAAATTGCCAGTGAAACCAAAGGTGTAGTAAAAGTAACCACTGCATTTACCTACCTTAACTAATCTGATTACTAATATCGTTTTTATATTATCCTGACAGTATCGGTCTTTATTAAATGACCGATACTGACTGTTTCTTTCTTGATTAAAACTCGCCTTTACTCAGCAAGCTATTAGCGTCTTAGCATGCCTTTATCAATGATAAAATCGATAATAGTTTCCAAGCCAACTTTTTCTTTTAGATTTGTGAAAACATAAGGCTTCACTGGACGCATTCTTGCTGTGTCTGCTTCCATCACTTCTAATGATGCGCCAACATAAGGTGCCAGATCGATTTTATTAATGACTAATAGATCTGAGTGTGTAATACCGGGGCCACCTTTACGTGGAATTTTTTCCCCTTCAGCCACATCAATCACATAAATGGTTAAATCAGCAAGCTCTGGGCTAAATGTCGCACTTAAGTTATCACCACCACTTTCCACAAAAACGATATCAAGATTTTTGTGGCGCATTGCTAATTCTTCAACCGCGGCAAGGTTCATTGATGCATCTTCACGAATAGCAGTATGAGGACAACCGCCCGTTTCAACACCAATAATACGATCCGCATCTAATGCCTCAGCACGCGTTAAGATCTTGGCATCTTCTTGAGTATAAATATCATTAGTCACAACCGCGATTTCATAGGTGTCGCGCATCGCTTTACAAAGAACTTCTAACAGTGCCGTTTTTCCTGATCCAACAGGGCCACCAACACCAATACGGAGTGGTTGATTATATTCTTGCATATAGATTTCTCATGAACGAAAAAGTCGAGTGTATTGTGTTTCATGGCGACTACTGGCAATAATTTGCGCAGGTGTAAAACTTCCAATATCTTCAGTGGGCCAATGTGCGGATTGCTCAACAATTACAGGGATCTGCTCTGCTAATGTAAACAATATTTTCTGTCCTGCACTTTGCCCTAAAGGGATCAGTTTTACTCCTGACATCACCGTATTTTCAAGCCAACCCCAAGCGTAAGCACAACATAACTTCTCAGCAGAAATATTCCATTTCACAGCAGCTAACGCAAATGCCATGAGTTGTGTCTGTTTTACACAAGCTTGTAAGGTTTCATCTAACTCAATATCTAATTGAGGAAGTAAACGAGCAAAAGCAATACCTCGTTGGCGCTCTTCTTGTCGCAACTCTTTAGTTTCACGGCTTGCGACAATAAAATCACACCAATACTTCACTTCACTCATTTTGGCTTGAGCCAAATTTTCTTGTAATCGCCGTAAGATAGGGAGCTCTAACGTTGCTAAAGTGCCGGCCATTTGGGTACTTAGCCAGTCCGCTAATGTTTGAGGACAACAAACCCAGCCCTTTTCAATCGCCCACTCTAACCCTTGAGAATAAGTAAACGATCCCACTGGTAAAGAAGGACTGACTAATTGATATAAGCGCAGATCTGCAAGCATCAATAAGCTCCCTTGTTCAAATAATTAGTGATGATGGTGATGATCGTCATGAGAGTGATGATGATGACCACCTGACGATCCACCATAAGCGCCCGGCTCAGGCTGGTATTTCTCTAACTCCACAACCACATTGGCGCCTAAACCTCTCGCCATATCATCTAAAACATGATCGTGAAAATAACGACACCAACCCGCTTCGATTTGTAATGGAACATGACGATTACCTAAGTGGTAACAAACACGAGCCAACAACAGCGGATCGTCACTATATACTGTTGAAACTTGCTCTTTTGCCGCTTCAATTGTGACTAGCGTATTATCTTCTGACAGTAAGATATCACCCTCTTTTAGCACCGTACCGCGAGGCAAAAATAGCCCTGCTTCTTGTCCATCACTTAACGTCACTTTTAAACGACTTTTGGTTCTTTCATCCATCGTTAGGCATAAAGTAAGAGCCTGTGTTTCTGGCGTTACTATTTGAAGTGCTTTTTGCTTATCAATAAGTTGAGTAAATCTTTTCATTCTCTACAGTCTCGGTAAAACACTAATCAAAAGAGGAAATAGCGTTGTGCCATTGGTAATTGCGTTGCAGGTTCACACACTAATGGCACGCCATCAGCTTTCACAATATAGGTTTGAGGATCAAGCTCGATATGTGGCACATAGCTATTGTGGATCATCGAAGCTTTAGTGATATTACGACAGCCTTTAACACGACCAATTAAACTCTTTAAGCCTAGTTTTTCAGGTACACCTGCGTCGATACCCGCTTTTGACATAAAGATCATCGACGTCTGATATTTCGCTTTACCTAAGCAAGCATACATTGGGCGATAATGCACCGGCTGAGGTGTTGGAATAGCCGCATTAATATCACCCATTGGCGCATAAGCCACCATGCCACCTTTCATGATCAACGCTGGTTTCACACCAAAGAAAGCCGGGTCCCATAAAACCAGATCCGCTAATTTACCTTTCTCAATAGAGCCGACTTCGTGTGCAATACCATGTGCTAAAGCAGGATTGATAGTGTATTTCGCCACATACCGCTTAATGCGATGGTTATCACTTTCAGCGGTATCACCTTCTAATGTGCCACGCTGTAATTTCATTTTGTGCGCACATTGCCAAGTACGAAGAATAACTTCACCTACGCGTCCCATTGCCTGTGAGTCTGACGACATAACAGAAATAGCACCCATATCATGTAAGATATCTTCTGCTGCGATGGTTTCACGGCGAATACGAGATTCAGCAAAAGCCACATCTTCAGGAATAGACGGATCAAGGTGATGGCAAACCATCAACATATCAAGATGCTCATCAACGGTGTTAATGGTATAAGGCATTGTTGGATTAGTGGAAGCAGGTAGAATATTCGGCTCACCAACTGACTTAATTACGTCAGGTGCGTGCCCGCCACCCGCGCCTTCTGTATGGAAAACGTGGATCACACGACCTGCTATCGCTTTCACAGTTTCTTCGTAGAAACCACCTTCATTTAAGGTGTCAGAGTGAATAGCGACTTGCACATCCATTTCATCGGCAACATTAAGGCAGTTATGAATTGCCATTGGTGTTGCGCCCCAGTCTTCGTGAATTTTTAGACCAATAGCACCGGCTTCAATTTGCTCGCGAACCGCTTCAGGTTTACTCACACAACCTTTACCGAATAAACCCACATTGATAGGTAATTCATCAACGGCTTCTAACATGCGGTGCATGTTCCAAATACCCGGCGTTACTGTGGTTGCATTTGTTCCTGCAACGGGTCCTGTACCACCACCAATAAACGTGGTGACACCAGACACTAAACCTTCTTGTGCTTGTTGAGGGCAGATAAAGTGAATATGCGTATCAACGCCACCCGCGGTAACAATTTTGCCTTCACCCGCAACTACTTCTGTGGCAGGTCCCACAACGATATCCACATTAGGTTGAACATCAGGATTACCCGCTTTACCGATACCCACAATGCGACCATCTTTAATACCGATATCTGCTTTTACGATACCCCAATGATCTAAAATAATCGCGTTTGTGATAAGCACATCGACACATTCAGCATTGACGACTTGACTTTGCCCCATACCATCGCGAATAACTTTACCGCCACCAAACTTGACCTCTTCGCCATAAGTGGTGAAGTCTTTTTCAATTTCAAGAAAAAGCTCAGTATCGGCTAATCGCAGACGATCACCCGTTGTTGGGCCAAACATATCTGCATAAGCTTGACGTGAGATAGTTTTCATTTTTTCTCACTCTCCAATTTACCCATCACCTTGCCATGAAAGCCGTAAATTTCACGCTTTCCAGCAAAAGCCACTAATTCAACAGTACGGCTTTGCCCCGGTTCAAAACGAACCGCCATGCCCGCTGGAATATTTAAACGAAAACCTAATGTGCCTTCTCGTTCAAATTTCAGCGCCTCATTCACTTCATAAAAATGATAATGAGAGCCGACTTGCACGGGTCTATCGCCATGATTGGCAACCTGTATTGTTTTTGTTTCTCGACCTGCATTAAGTTCGATATCGCCTAATGCTTGGTTAACTCTAATTTCACCGGGTATCATGTTATTACCTACACAATAGGATCATGAATAGAAACAAGTTTTGTACCATCTGGGAATGTGCATTCCACTTGGATGTCTTTGATCATTTCTGGCACACCTTCCATGACTTGCTCCGCCGTCAAAACAGTGCGCCCTTCACTCATCAATTGGGCAACGGTTTTACCCTCTCTCGCCCCTTCCATAATGGCGCAACTGATAAGTGCAACCGCTTCAGGATAATTAAGCTTGAGCCCTTTCGCTAAACGTCTTTCAGCAACAAGACCCGCTGTAAAAAGCAGTAATTTATCTTTTTCTCTTGGTGTTAATTCCATTTCTGCTCCTAAAATTAACGATTATGTCGCCCATATACGAGGCGGCTCAGGGCAATACCCTAACCAGTGTTGTCTGACGGTTTGCCAAACTTGAGCAAAACACGCCATCATCGGCTCTGTTTGCGAGCCTAATAACCGTAAAACTAAAATACCGTCTACATCCGTTAAACCATATTCGATATCATGATCGTAAGAAGCTGAGAAAGCCTCGATACTTTGTTGAATAAGGCTTTTTAATTCGTCCGTTGCGGGATAAATATAAAGTGATCCCAGCATCGGAAACTCACGCATGGCTGCCGATCTTTTTTGTAAACCATCGACAAAAAGCGACTCCGTTAATGTCAGTTTTTCATCAATATAGAAATTTAAACGTCCTTTTACATTGCCATCTTCAAACCATTCATTTAAAACGGGACGACCAAAACATTGGATTTCCCAACCTATAAATCTGGCAGTAGGTGCAATATGAATATGTGTTTCTAGGCGAACTTGGGCTTCAGGAAAAAAGATATTTTCTTGAGGTAACCACTCTAAAAAACCATTATCTGCCACTTTTAAGGTTTGAACTTGTCGAGCAACACCGCCAGCACTACGGTAAAATTTAGTGGCTCCGGGTGTTGTGAGCAATGCATGTGCTTGGGGTTGCACATCAATATTAATCAATAGGTTATCGCCACCGACCACACCACCAGGGGGGTGAAGCAAATAAGTGTGTGCAATACCTTGCTCAGGATAAAAAGGACGCTGAACCATTAATGGGCCGATATGGCGCTTTTCTGTAAGACGTGTTATTTCTCGTTTTACTTCATAACGTAAAACGATTTCAGCAAGCCAACCCTTCCCTGAAAAGTCAGACATACTCACTCCTGCCAACTCGGCAAAATTATCAATAAATCAGGAAAATACGTGAATACATACAGCGCTATCCATAAGATTGAGTCATTCAAAATCAAATAGAAAATAAGCTAATGAATGTTGGATAGGGTGTGGATAAAAGACAAACAGTGATATCCTAAGAACAGGATAATCTCCTTCGTCTGTGACGCGCGATTCTACACCTTATTACGAAAAATGCGTTTTGAATAAATAACAATTTATTTAGAAAAAATGACACTGTTTAAAATAAATGTAAAAAATGAGCAGATATCTATATTGTCATGTTTTACCAACAAGATTATATTCTGCTTCACTCTCATTCTGCTTTGCATGACAACACTAATTTAAATTAGAATAATCTCTCTATTTATTATTCTAGACGTGGCTTATCAGTTTATACAACAAATGAGCTAATTTTGAGTATTGTTCATTTAAGCAAGATTAATGCTTAACTTGCCTACGGTATATCGGAGATCATGGAATACAAACACATCCTGTCCTCTAACCAAATGTCTTTAAAAACGTTTTACATCGAAAACCCGATGATAGCGATGGTTAGTGGCGCAAAAGGTACGATTAGCATCAATGGACAAACTATTGATGTATCTAGCCATTTAACGCTTATTATTCCAAAATACAGTCAAATCTCTTGCGATATAGTCAGCCAATTTACGCATAAATCGATTGAACTACACACGCTTGTTTTATGTGAAACAGAGCTTCAATCTGTTTTCTCTTTACTAAAGCCTTTAATTAAATCTAGTTCACCACTAACAAGCCACCTTCCTGCTTACCATTTATCGACTCCTGAAGTGATAAAAAGCAATTTTGGAATTTTAAAACAGTGCTTACCACTTCCACATGGCTCTCCATCTCAAGAAACCATGTTTATGCAGCAATGTTTATTTTTTATTTTGATGGCGGTGTATCAAGAAGGTATCGATATTTTAAATATCTTCCGATTTAACTATGATGAGCCTAAAAATCAGGCAATTACACATTTAATTACGCAAGATCCGCAAAGAAAATGGCATTTAGAAGATGTGGCTAAAACGCTTTTTACAACGCCATCAACGTTACGTCGGCATTTAAGTAAAGAAGGTGTCTCGTTCTGCCAGCTATTACTGGATGTCAGAATGGGGATTGCTTTAAATTACCTGACATTTTCCAATTACTCTGTTTTTCAAATAAGTCATCGCTGTGGTTTTGGCAGTAATGCCTATTTTTGCGATGCTTTTAAACGTAAATACGGCATGACGCCTTCACAATTTCGTATTCAGTCTCGCCAATCTAACGATCCCTCTGCGATAACAAAACTATCAGAGAAGATTGCTGAGCCTAATAGAAAGATATTTCAAACCTTATAGAGTTATGACAAATTATTTTTCTTTAAGAAGCTAATTCCCCCCATTAGCCGCATCTGATTTAAGATCCACTGTTGCCGCTTTAGGGTATAAGCAGAAGGTTTATTTACGTGATAAATATGCGGATTAGGTAATACTGCGGCTAATAGTGCAGCCTCATGACTTGTGAGTTGTTTCGCTGGCTTTCTAAAATAGTGTTGGGAAGCCTGCTCTACACCGAAGATCCCATCACCAAACTCAACAATATTCAGGTATACAGTTAAAATACGCTTTTTTGACCAAATAAGCTCGACAACGGGCGTCATTCCCGTCTCAAGCCCTTTTCTTATCCAACTACGACCATCCCATAAAAAAAGATTTTTAACCGTTTGCTGAGAAATAGTCGATGCGCCACGTAATGTTTTCCCGTTGTTATGATTTTTTTTGAAAACTTTCTCAATAGCATCAAAATCAAAGCCCCAATGTTTGGGAAAATTTTGATCTTCAGAAGCAATCACGGCTAAATACATCACTGATGCTATCTCTTTTTCGCTCACCCAAGTGGAATGTGATACATAAGAGAAATCAAACTCACTCCAAGCAGAAATTTGTCTCTGAACCATAACAGCAGAAAAAGGTACAGGTAAAAAAGAAAACAGCACAACTGTTAACAGCCATAAAGCAATTAAAATAATTAATAGTTTCTTTAACTTTCTCACCAGTACCATCTGCTGTTTTACCTACTATTTATGCCATCTCAAGGACTTTCTTAACCAGTTTCTCAATACCTACCTGTGCTTGTGCAATAGATTGTGCAAGCATATACGCAGGAGTTGTGACAACACGATATTTTTCATCAACAACAATATCATCAACAGGGCAATCCACATGGATGCCACCCATTTTTTCGATTGCATGTGCTGTTTCTGCGTCATTTCCAATTGTTAATTTTACTGGAGAATTTAACATTTTTGGTAACATTACAGGTGCAATACATATTAGTCCTAATGGTTTATTTTGCTGATGCATCGCTTGTACAAATCTTAAGAGATCTTTGTTAATTTCACAGTCACTCCCTTTTGTTGCGAAATTGCATAAATTCTTCGCCGCACCAAAGCCACCAGGAATAATGACAGCATCAAAGTTTTCAGCCTTTGCCTCTGATAAAGGGGATATTTTTCCACGAGAAATACGAGAAGATTCTTCCATCATATTCCTTTTTTCTGATTTTTCTTCCCCTGTAATATGATTAATTACAGTTGGTTGTAAATCATTAGGTGAAAAATAATGAACTTCAGCATTATTTTGGCTTAAAGCAAGCATTGTGAGCACTGATTCATGGATTTCACTCCCATCGAACACACCACAGCCACTTAAAATTACCGCAATTGATTTCATATCTTTCTCCGTTTGTAGTAGATTACTAGTTACCCATTTATAGGTGTAAACACCAATCGGCATCACATATTTAAATGTTTCTTGTAACAAAAAAACTTATCTTTGCTATTTTGTTGCTTGTATGATGTATGGAATAGTTTCATCCTATTCGCCTATGTAATGAGAATCAAAAAAAGCGGATAGAAAAGTTTCCCTGGTGTTGGCGCAGTATTCGCGCACCCCAACCTTCGGTTGGGGTTATTTTTTTCTAGTGTCTGATAACCAGTTTCTTAAACTTTCCACATCCTTTCTCCAATCTCTTTCTAGCTCATCCACCCACTCTTGCACATTGTCCCACCAAGCAGGTAATTCTGATGATTGGATCTGTTTAGCGAGTTGCTGTAAATGTTTTAAACCAATAGAACCCGCTGCACCTTTAATTTTATGTCCCTCCTCAGAAATCCCCTTCTCATCACGAGCTGTTAGGTTAGATTCAAGGACTGACATATAACTTGGCATCATCTTTTCAAAAACATCTAGACCATCAGTGATTAATTGAGGTCCGACAAGTTCGATGTATTGATTCAGCATGTCTATATCTAATAATTCTTCATTTTTATTCAACAATTCCGATGACTCATTACATGGTACAGAAACCGCACCATCACCCCAGAATTTATTGATAATCGCGGTAAGTGCATCCACAGAAAGTGGTTTACTTAGCACATCATTCATTCCCGCATCCAAATACTCTTTTTTGTCTTTCAAAACATTTGCTGTTAAAGCGATAAGAGGAGGTAGTTCATTACTGTCGAATTCTTGACGTAATTTTCTTGAAATGTCGAATCCTGTCATATCCGGTAATTGAATATCTAATAGCACTAAGTCATATTCATCAGGCTTAAACATCGATAACGCTTCTTGCCCTGTCATTGCTACATCAACGGTATTGCCCAGTTTTTCTAAAACAGAGCAAGCAACAATTACGTTGAGCTCAATATCTTCCACAAGCAGAATATTTAAAGCTGGTAATAAGAGCTCATCATCATTTTCGATATCGTGATGCTCTTCAATCGCAGGAGCGACGATAGAGAGAGTAAAGGTAGAACCCTTACCTAACTCACTCTCAACACGAATATCACCGCCCATATGCTGTGCTAGGCGTTTTGAGACGGCAAGTCCGATACCCGTTCCCGTTGCAGAACGACCACCTTGACTATCATTGACTTGATAGTACATGGCAAAGATCTTCTCCAGCTCACTTTTTGGAATACCAATTCCGCTATCTTTCACTTCAAAGAACAACTTATCTGGCGCTTCTTGCCAAATACGCACTTTGATTTCGCCTTCTTGGGTAAACTTCACGGCATTACCAATGAGGTTCCATAAGATCTGGCGTAATCGAGTTCCATCAGAGGTTATTTTATGCGGTAGCGTTTCTTCTGCTTCCAGTGTGAATTTCAATCCTTTTGGCTGTACTAACAGTCCAGACAGGTTTTCTAAATCAGAAATAAATTCAGTAAAGTCAATTGGCTGGTTATCTAACTGAATTTTTCTACGCTCAATTTTATCCATTTCAATCACGTCATTAAAAATATTCCCTAACGTAATCGCACTCACATGGATGGTTTTTAAGTAATTGAGTTGTTCTGGCGAAAGCTCGGTATCCAATAAGATACGGCTTAATCCAACAATACCATTTAGCGGTGTACGCAATTCGTGGCTGATTGTTGAGATAAAGGTGGTTTTATCACGGCTCGCGTTCTCTAACGCGTCTTGATAGCGTTTACGCTCTGTAATGTCACGTCCAAAGCCCATTAAGCCATGACGTTTACCAATACGATCATAAAACGGCACTTTGCGCAGTTCAAAACAAGCCTTGCGCCCATCAGGATAAACTAACCACTGCTCATAAGTGAGTGACACATTATGACGGAAGACTTTCTCATCTGTTTCCATCACTTTTATCGCAATATCTTCGTCATACACATCAAGTGGTGTTAAACCGATAAGTTGCTTCTCGCTTTTACCTGTTAGTAATTCAGTCGCGCGGTTACATCCTGAAAATTCATTATCTTCATTACGGTAATAAACTAAGTCAGGAGAGGCATCAAGGAATGAGCGTAAAAGTGAGGATTGTTGTTCAAGCTCGATTTGTGTCAATTCACGACGCTTCATTTCGCTTTTTAGTTTTTCGAGTAGTTCAAGATGCGCTTTTTCAACTTTTTCACGCTCTTGAATTTCCAAGTTTAATTGCTCAATATTCTCTTTTAATTGAGAGTTAAGCTCTAAGTCGCGCTGTCGCATTACACCCAGTTTATCCACCATACGAGATAAACGGCGTCGTGACTCTTCAAGTTGTTCAACCACAACAGAAAGAAAATAGACAGCCCAAGGCGTAATAATCAGCCCAAAGAAAATAGAGCGAACAAGGTCAATACTGGTAACATCACCTGCAAGCAAGAATGTCACCGCCATTTGAACAACCATCGCTAAAACAACTAATGCAGAAGCCAACAATAATGAGAAGCGAATTAGTCCCAGCCTCATCATTAAGTCAACGTAGTATTGGGCAAGCCCTTTGAGCAATTTCATTGAAAACTCCAATATATTGAATCTATGGAATGATAACCCAAAAATGAATTGGCGCAGTGGCGAACATTCAGAAATCTTGCTAAGAGTGGTTATTTCTCATTACTTTGTTTGATTTAACCCTCTATTTTCTCTCAACAAGAACCTCTCCGATATATGTATTCATAAAAATAATACAAAACCTAATTGCATAAACGATAGCGATATCAACGATAAATAGACCTTATTAGAAAAAATTCAATTTGTCTTTTTTTATACAAATTGTATAAAAACAATAAAAAACTAAATTTGTTATAATCATTAGAATAACTAACTACTCGTTTTTATCATTAAAGGATGTGATAAAGCGAAATGGCTTAAATAAAGTGATATAACTCACACTAAAAATAGGTATCCACCTCCTAACAAAATAGGATATTTTATTTATTTATCAATAAATTAAAATAAAAAATTTCTTATTCATCTTATTCTAGTCAAATCTCCTCATACATTGACCTCATTTTTATTTATCGATAAGTTGAAAAGGCATTGCGTAGCAATATAAAAAACACTCCAAGCTAGGCAAACACAACATCACCCGATGAGCACCCATAAATTTACCTACATACTTTGAGCCAAAACGTCCCTTTTGCGCTCTGTTTTGAGGTGCCCAGTAAACTAAGTAGGAAGCAAAAAATGCTCTATCAAAAGACACAGGAAAAAGACAATTGTGGATTTGGGTTGATCGCGCATATTGAAGGGCAAGCCAGTCATAAAATTGTCAGAAACGCGATCCATGGCCTCGCCAGAATGCAACATCGAGGAGCCATTCTTTCTGATGGTAAAACAGGCGATGGTTGTGGATTACTTTTACAAAAACCCGATCGTTTCTTCCAATTGGTTGCTGAGGAAAAAGGCTGGCATTTAGCTAAAAACTACGCTGTTGGAATGCTATTTTTAAGCCAAGATCCTAATATCGCGGCACAATGTCGCCTTATTATTGAAGAAGAGCTTCAACGTGAAACACTCTCTATTGTGGGCTGGCGTAAAGTTCCTATTAACACCGATATTCTAGGCAGTATCGCCCTTTCTTCTCTTCCTTTAATTGAACAAGTCTTTGTTAATGCTCCCGCAGGTTGGCGGATAAGTGATATTGAAAGACGACTCTTTGTTGCTCGTAGACGTATTGAAAAACGTATTACTGATAGTGATTTTTATATTTGCAGCCTTTCTAATTTGGTGACGATTTATAAAGGCCTTTGTATGGCAATCGATCTGCCACGCTTTTTTACCGATCTCGCTGATCTACGCATGGAATCTTCAATTTGTTTGTTCCACCAGCGTTTTTCAACTAACACCACTCCCAGATGGCCTCTTGCACAACCTTTTCGTTATTTAGCGCATAACGGTGAAATTAATACCATTACCGGCAATCGCCAATGGGCTAGAGCTCGTGCCTATAAATTCCATACACCTCTTATTCCTGATCTACAAAGTGCCGCCCCTTTTGTGAATGAGAGTGGCTCAGACTCAAGTTCACTCGACAATATGCTAGAACTTTTTCTTAATGGCGGAATGGATATTGTTCGTGCAATGCGGTTGTTAGTACCACCTGCATGGCAAAATAATCCACAGATGGATGATGACTTACGAGCATTTTTTGATTTTAACTCAATGCATATGGAGCCTTGGGATGGCCCTGCGGGCATCGTGTTATCAGATGGTCGTTATGCTGCGTGTACGCTAGATAGAAACGGTTTACGTCCTGCTCGCTATGTTATTACCACAGATAACATCATAACTTGTGCTTCTGAAATTGGTATTTGGGATTATCAGCCAGATGAAGTCCGAGAAAAAGGACGCGTTGGTCCCGGCGAGCTAATGGTTATCGATACTCATCATGGACGTATTCTCCACTCTGCCGAAACCGATGAGGATTTAAAAAGACGCCATCCTTATAAACTATGGCTAGAGCGCAATGTCAAACGCTTAACACCGTTTGAAGAGTTGCCAGAGCAGCAAGCCACAGGACAACGCGCCTTTGATGACACCTTATTAGCTACTTATCAAAAACAATTTGCATATAGCCAAGAAGAGCTTGAAAGCATTTTGCATGTGCTTGCAGAAAATGGGCAAGAAGCAACAGGTTCAATGGGCGATGACACCCCATTTGCTGTACTTTCTCAACGTCCTCGCCTTATTTATGACTATTTCAGACAAAAATTTGCGCAAGTCACAAACCCTCCCATAGATCCATTAAGAGAAGCCCATGTCATGTCTTTAGCGACCTGTATTGGACGCGAGATGAATGTGTTTTGTGAAGCGGAAGGTCAAGCACATCGGCTGAGTTTTAAATCGCCTATTTTGCTTTATAGCGACTTTCAACAGCTTATTAATCAAGAAAGTCCTTATTACCGTCCCGTTCATCTTGATATCACTTATCAACCAACAGAATGCAACTTAGAAACTGCGTTACGCCAATTATGTGCAAAAGCGCAACAGGAAGTTCGTAGTGGTGCGGTGTTATTGGTTTTATCTGATAGAAATATCACTAAAGAGCGGCTGCCTATTCCTGCCCCTATGGCAGTTGGTGCAGTACAAAAAGCGTTGGTAGATAATAATTTACGCTGTGATGCCAATATCATTGTCGAAACCGCTAGCGCCCGTGATCCACACCATTTTGCTGTATTACTTGGGTTTGGTGCTACCGCTATTTATCCTTACCTTGCTTATGAATCTTTAGCTCAACGTGTTGATAGAAAAATTCTGCAAGCAAGCTATGCCCAAGTGATGCTTAATTACCGCAATGGCATAAACAAAGGGTTGTATAAGATCATGTCCAAAATGGGCATTTCAACCGTAGCGTCTTACCGTTGCTCTCAACTTTTTGAAGCGGTCGGATTAAACGATAACGTTGTTAATCTCTGTTTTGCGGGCGTTGATAATCGGATTAATGGTGCTGATTTTAGCGATTTTGAGCACGACTTATTTAATCTATCAAAACGAGCTTGGTTAACTCGTTATCCTTTAGAAACAGGTGGATTATTAAAATATGCCCATAAAGGGGAATACCACGCTTATAATCCTGATGTCGTTCAAGCGCTACAAAAAGCTGTAAATAGTGGGGAATATACAGACTATCAGCATTACGCAAGCCTTGTGCAACAGCGCCCAATCACCACCTTGCGCGATATGTTAGTTCTCAATAACAAAACAACGCCTATCTCGATTGAAGAAGTCGAACCTGAAACCGAGTTATTTAAACGCTTTGATACTGCCGCTATGTCAATTGGGGCATTAAGCCGAGAAGCTCATGAAGCTCTTGCGCAAGCGATGAATACATTGGGAGGTTTTTCAAATTCAGGAGAAGGAGGCGAAGATCCAGCTCGTTACGGTACAGATAAAGTCTCACGCATTAAACAAATTGCCTCTGGTCGTTTTGGCGTAACACCTTCTTATTTAATGAGTGCGGATGTTTTACAAATCAAAGTCGCACAAGGGGCAAAACCCGGCGAAGGCGGACAACTTCCCGGCGATAAAGTGACACCTTATATTGCGCAACTGCGTTATGCCGTACCCGGTGTTACCCTAATATCACCGCCTCCTCATCACGATATCTACTCTATTGAAGATTTAGCACAGCTTATTTTCGACTTAAAACAGATCAATCCAACTGCATTGATTTCTGTAAAATTAGTGTCAGAGCCCGGTGTAGGTACTATTGCTACGGGTGTTGCTAAAGCTTACGCAGACTTGATCACTATTGCGGGTTATGACGGTGGTACAGGTGCAAGCCCTTTAACTTCCGTAAAATATGCTGGTAGCCCGTGGGAATTGGGCTTAGTTGAGACTCAACAAGCATTAGTGGCAAATAATTTACGCCATAAAATTCGCTTACAAGTCGATGGTGGATTAAAAACAGGTCTAGATATTATTAAAGCGGCGATTTTAGGCGCAGAGAGCTTTGGATTTGGTACTGCGCCAATGGTGGCGTTAGGCTGTAAATATCTACGCATCTGCCATTTAAATAATTGCGCGATGGGTGTTGCAACCCAAGATGAAACACTTCGTCGTAACCATTATCATGGATTACCTGAACGTGTTATTAACTACTTCCGTTTTATTGCGCAAGAAACCCGTGAATTAATGGCACTACTCGGCGTGAAAAAAATCACCGATTTAATCGGTCGAACTGATCTGCTTTCATGCATTGAAGGTGTTAGCAGTAAACAGCAAAAACTCTCTTTAGGTGGATTGTTAGAAACAGCAACGTCACCATCAGGTAATGCACTTTATTGTCAGGAAAATAATCATACTTATGATAAAGGCGAGTTAAATCAACAAATTGTTACTCAAACTTGCGATGCTGTTAAACAGCAAAAAAGCCAAATACACTATTTTGATATTCGTAATACAGACCGCTCTGTGGGAGCAACATTATCAGGGATTATCGCCAAGAAATATGGTGAAAGTGGCTTATCTACCACACCAATTAAACTTTATTTTACGGGAACCGCGGGTCAAAGCTTTGGTGTATGGAATGCACAAGGCGTTGAATTAACCTTAGTGGGTGATGCCAATGATTATGTTGGTAAAGGTATGGCAGGAGGTCGCATTGTAATTTCGCCTCCTGTTGGCTCTGCATTTAAAAGTCATCACGCAACCATTATGGGAAATACCTGCCTTTATGGCGCAACAGGCGGAAAACTTTATGCTTCTGGCTTGGCTGGGGAGCGCTTTGCTGTCAGAAACTCCGGTGCAATTGCTGTTGTTGAAGGCGTTGGCGATAACGGTTGTGAATATATGACCGGTGGTATTGTCTGTGTTCTGGGTAAAACAGGGATTAACTTTGGTGCAGGAATGACGGGGGGATTTGCCTATCTATTAGATGAAGATCTCACATTATCACAACGGATCAACACTTCATCAATCGAGTTGCTTCCTGTTGCATCCTTTGCCATTCTCGCTGAACATCTACGTGGCATGATCGCAGAACATGTCAGACTAACTGGTTCACAACAAGGTGAAAGATTACTTTCACAATGGGAATATTGGTCACAACATTTCAAATTGGTAAAACCAAAATCCAGTGATGTTAATGCGTTGCTTGGTCATCCTCGTCGTTCATCTGCTGAATTACGCGTTCAGGCACAATAGGAGAATATTATGAGTCAGAATGTGTATCAGTTTATCGACTTAAATCGTGTTGAGCCGACCAAAAAGCCATTAGCAATCCGCAAAATTGAATTTGTTGAAATCTATGAAGCTTTTTCACCGCAACAAGCCTCCGCACAAGCCGATCGCTGTTTAGGCTGTGGTAATCCTTATTGTGAATGGAAATGCCCTGTTCATAATTACATTCCTAATTGGCTAAAGCTGGCAAACGAAGGACGTATTATTGAGGCTGCTGAGCTTTCTCATCAAACAAACAGTTTGCCTGAAATCTGTGGTCGCGTTTGCCCTCAAGATAGGCTGTGTGAAGGCGCTTGTACGCTGAATGATGATTTTGGTGCTGTCACAATTGGCAATATTGAACGTTACATCAATGACACCGCCTTAGCACAAGGATGGCGTCCTGATCTTTCTCACGTCACAATGACCGATAAAAAGGTCGCGATTATCGGTGCAGGTCCCGCAGGTCTTGCCTGTGCAGATGTTCTTATTCGACAAGGTGTGAAACCCGTTGTTTATGATAAACATCCAGAAATTGGGGGATTACTTACGTTTGGGATACCCTCTTTTAAACTCGAAAAATCACTGATGATCCGACGCCGTGAATTATTTAGTGAAATGGGTATCGAGTTTTGCCTCAATACAGAAATAGGCAAAGATATCTCCCTAAATACTCTAATAACACAATATGACGCTGTATTTCTAGGATTGGGCACTTATCACAGTTTAAGTGGCCATTTTCCTAATGAAAATGCTAATGGAGTTTATAGCGCACTACCTTATTTAATTGGGAATACACGTTATTTAATGGATTATGATGAAGATCCTCAAGCGCCTTATAGCGATCTTAAAGATAAAAATGTGGTGATATTAGGAGGAGGAGATACCGCAATGGACTGTGTACGCACTGCCATTCGACAAGGTGCAAATAAAGTCACTTGTGTTTATCGCCGTGATGAAAGCAATATGCCGGGTTCAAAACGTGAAGTAAAAAATGCCAAAGAAGAAGGTGGAGATTTTTTATTTAATCTTCAACCTATCGATATTGAAGTCGATAATCAAAATAAAGTGGTTGGTATTCGCGTTATTAAAACTCAAAGCGATAAAACATTAATGCCGATTGAAGGAAGTGAACATGTGTTATCTGCTGATGCAGTTATTCTGGCATTTGGTTTTAAACCTGCACATTACCCATGGTTAGATGAAAATAATATTGAATATGCCTCTTCAGGCAGAATTATTATTTCAGATAATCAAGAAATACAAAATCAAACAACAAACCCTAAAGTATTTGCAGGGGGTGATATTGTACGAGGCTCTGATCTTGTTGTTACTGCAATAGCAGAAGGAAGAGAGGCAGCTGAAGGCATATTGCGATATTTATCATGTTAAATATTTTTTATTTTCGTTATTTAAAATAACAATTTCTCTTGTTTATTATCCCATTTAATTTAAGTGGGATAATTTTTCAATATTATCTGTGAAATTAATAAATAGTATTTAAGGATCATCAATATATCTGACTAAATAATCATTCTCATTACCATTTAATGTAATTTCTAGAATAATAGTTTGATAAAAATCGATATTCTTTTTTGTATCAAAATAACACTCTTGATCTATAGTAAATATAATTTATTTTCGTATTTTTTACTTTATCTCTTTTTATTTAACCTTTCCGTCATCTTTTAATGATAATTGTTTTACAGCATTTGTTAATAACATCACAGTCTAAAAAAATAGATTTTATTTCGGCTATTAAATTTGATAACAATCAAATATTGTCAACCTACCAACTTCATAATGGAGTCACCTAATAACTTTACAGAAAAATATAATTTATTGATGTTAGGTTCGTTTTCACAATTAATAGTATTGTCATAATTAACTAGGGGATCACTATGGTGATGCAACTTATAGCAGTAGCCGTTATTATCGTAACTGTCTATTTGCTAATAAAAAAATATGAAACCCGAATGGTGCTAATTGGTGCGGGCTTATTACTCTGTATTTTAAGCCTAAGCCCATTAGATGCGTTTGCCGCATTTAGTGAGCGCATGGTGTCTTCATCATTAATTCAAGCAATCTGTTCGAGTATGGGTTTTGCTTATGTTATGAAATACACCAAATGCGACATGCATCTGGTTCATGTTTTATCAAAAGTAATGACTCGTCTGGGTTTCTTCCTTATTCCAGCCACTGTTGTCGTAACATACTTTATTAATATCGCAATCCCATCAGCAGCAGGTTGTGCGGCTGCGGTAGGTGCAACACTCATTCCGTTATTAATCGCAGCACGTATTCACCCAGCTATCGCAGGTGGTGCAGTGTTATGTGGTACTATCGGCTCAATGCTAAGCCCTGGTATGTCGCATAACGCCTTCGTTGCTAACATGGCAAATATGGAAGTGGTTGATTTAATCGCTCGCCATAGCCCATACAGCTTAATGGCTGGTGGTATCGCAGCAGTTTCACTTGCCGTTGTCGCTTTAGTGAAAAAAGAGTTCAAAATGGCTTCTGCTACGGGTGATGCATCATCTTCATCAGCACAAGCAACGCCAGAAGCTGTTCGTCCTAACTATTTATATGCAACAGCACCTTTCATTCCATTAATCCTGTTAATTCTGCCATTCTTCGAGACTTTCAGTACATTTAAACTGTCTGTTCCTGCGGCAATGTTAATCGGTTCTATCTATGCCCTGTTCATCACATTAACTAACCCTGCTCAAATTACGAAAGAGTTCTTTAAAGGTATGGGTAATGCTTATGGTGATGTATTAGGTATCATCATTGCAGCTGCAGTATTCGCAGCAGGTCTGAAAGCATCTGGTTTAATCGACGCGTTCATCAACTTCTTAACTCATTCTCCTGAATTTGCTCGCTGGGGTGGTACTTTAGGGCCATTCTTAATGGGTATTATCACAGGTTCTGGTGACGCAGCAGCATTCGCATTCAACGAAACAGTAACACCTCATGCTGCACAATTCGGTTATGAAATCCCTGATATGGGTATGGCAGCGGCATTATCTGGCGCGTTAGGCCGTACTATGTCACCACTGGCAGGTGCAGCGATTGTTTGTGCTGGCCTTGCAAATGTTAACCCTATGGAAATCGCAAAACGTACTGCACCAGGTATGATTATCGGCGTCATCGCTGTTGCGTTATTCATGTTATAAGTGGAGAAATGAATATGTCAGCAATTACACTAGAAAAATTAATTAAATGGCGTCGCGAGTTTCACCAATATCCAGAAATTGGTTGGTCAGAATTTTTAACCACAGCAAAAATCGTTAAAGAATTACGTAGCTTAGGTTTAGAAGTTAAAGTTGGCCCAGACGTTATCAATCAAGAGTTTGCTTTTGGTCGCCGCCGTCAAGTCGTTGAAAAAGGTCTAGCTGTTGCAAGAGAGCATAAAGTTGATGAAGCTCTGCTTGACGAAATGAAAGAGCTAACGGGTTGCGTGGCTATCTTTGATAGTGGCAAAGCAGGTCCAACCGTAGCACTACGTTTTGATATCGACTGTGTTGGTGTTAACGAAGCAACCGAAACTAAACACCGCCCTCATGCTGAGAACTTTGCTTCTTGTCATGCTGGCGAAATGCACGCTTGTGGTCACGATGGACACATTTCTATCGGTTTAGGTGTTGCTCACTGGTTGGTTGAGAATAAAGATAAAGTCGTTGGTAAAGTTAAAATCTTATTCCAACCAGCAGAAGAAGGTGTTCGTGGCGCTCGTGCGATGGCTGAAAGCGGTATCGCTGATGATGCAGATTACTTCTTAGGTGCGCACTTAGGCTTTATTGCAAATAGTGGTGAAATTGTTATCAACCCAACACATTTCTTATGTACCACTAAATATGATTTCCGTTTTAAAGGTGCGCCATCTCACGCAGGTGCAGAGCCTGAATTAGGTCGTAATGCGTTAGCAGGTGCTTGCCATGCAGCAACACAAATGCTGGGTATTTCTCGTCATGGTAAAGGGATGTCACGTATCAACATCGGTGTATTAAAAGCCGGTGAAGGCCGTAACGTCACCCCAGCTAATGCTGAGATGCAAATTGAAGTTCGTGGTGAAAACGAAGAGATCAACAGCTTTATGGCTGCAAATGCAGTACGTATGGCTGAAGGCGCAGCACATAGCTTCCAGTTAGAAATGGAAAGCGAGATCATGGGTGAAGCCGTTGACCTGACAAATGACCAAGAACTGATTGATGTTATGACCAAAGTTGTTGGTAAACATTCTGAGCTAACTGCGGTTGCAACGCGCCCATTCGGTGGTAGTGAAGATGCGACAGTATTAGCAAAACGTGTACAACGTTGTGGTGGTAAATCACTGTACTTCGTTGTTGGTGCGGACAGAACGGCTGGTCACCACCAAGCAGGCTTTGATTTCGATGAAAAACAATTAATGACTGCGGTTAATCTTTACACTGGATGTTTAGAAGAACTACTGAAATAATTTATCGGTAACATAATCCAATAAAGCGCTCTATAGCAATATAGGGCGTTTTTTTTGTATAAAATTTTAATTGTGTAGAGAGTGGTGATCCTAAAATACAGGAAATCACCCATGATATTCTGCTTATCGGAAGATGATTTTTTTCGAAAGATAAATAATGGAAGAAGTTGAACAATATTTTTACATCTCAATTTTGACAAGAAAATATTATTAATTTATTTAAAAAACAGAATAACAAAAAGAAAAAAACATATTTATATCATATGATTAAATTTAATTTCATTCATAATAAAAATAAAGATACTTTGTTTTTCACAAAATATCATTAGTAAGTTTGATGTATATCTGATTTTATAAGTTTTCTATAAATTACTTTTTGAGAGATATTTTGACTATGGTAGTTTTCCTGACCACTCATGTATAAGGAAAATCTATTTTGTCTACAAAATTAAACTTAGATGAAACTATCCATTTTTTACAAGAGTTTATTAATAAAGCTCAATTAAAATTAAAAGTAAGCGTTCTATCAGAAAGTGATTTTGAATCAATAGCTAAAGATAATCGTTCGGTATTGAATTGGAGAAACAAATTTTCACATTACCTTCATGAAAATAGTTTTCATATGGGCTTTAAACTATGTACAAATGCCAGTATTGATGGAGCAATGCTTGGTGTTTACGCCACTTTAAGTGGAGATTTACATATTTTTCTTATTGAATCATTTATTAGACATAATAAAAACCATCCTCTATCTGAACGGTTAACAACTTTAGTTGTTATCGCTAGTATATTTTTCTTATCCCAATATACTGATAGTAGAGGTGTTTATATTGTTGAACCACATAAAGAGCTTATTTCTCATTATAAAAAATTCGGATTTGAATTACTGGATGATCATTTAGCCATGTATGCTACATTTGAAACTTTGCAAACAATACAGTTGTCATTAATGTCAAAATTGCTAAATAACGAATAATACTCGACCCAGTAAGCCCATTTATCTGGCTATTTAAAGTTGTTTCTATATTGTTTATAATATAATCAACTGAATAAAATGAGGAAAATACCAATGAAACCAATGAATAATAACAATGTTAGACGGTTATCACCTCAAGAAATGCGTACCCTCTTACTGACTAATATAGAAGTGCTGATGTCAGAGCGCTTTAAGTCGAAGGCACCTGAGTTAACAGGCCAAAGAAAAGTAACTAAGCAGTCTAGCACAAAAAATTCGCTTTAAATTGCCATTACTATATTCACTATTTTCACAGCAAACTGATAGATCAAATATATACAAAAAAGCCCAGTTCACTTGAACTGGGCTTTTCATTCATACTAATAAGATAATCTCTTATTTCACAACGCGCAGTGCTGGACGACCCGTTGGGCGAGGTGGTTCTGGATCATCATCTGGTGAAGAGGTATCAGCTTCAACAGCTTCATCAGTGACGAGAGACAAACCTTCGCTAGCCAGAGCTATATCGCTCTCTTCACTATCATCTTCAGCAAACTGTAATGATGCACCAGATTCATAAGCAGGCTCTGGCTCAAACATCATTCCCGCACCGTTTTCTCTCGCATAAATAGCCATAACAGCAGCCATAGGCACTCGTACTTTACGAGGTATGCCACCAAAGCTTGCACTAAATAAAACCTGATACGGCGTTAACTCTAAGTTATCTACTGCACGAGATGAAATATTTAGTACAATTTGACCATCGTGCGCATATTCCATTGGGACTTGGACACCAACGATATTCACATCAACAACTAAATGTGGTGTTAAATCGTTTTCGATGATCCAATCATAATGCGCACGTAATAAATGCGGACGACGCGGAGACATATCCATAATCTCCATACTTTATTACCCTCTTGAAGGTAAGCGCATCTCACGCTCTGCTTCGGTTAATGACGCGAGGAAAGAATCACGCTCAAAAACACGTTGCATATAAATTTGTACATCTTTAGCGCCAGCGCCACTTAAATCTACACCAAGTACTGGTAAACGCCATAACAGAGGAGCTAAGTAGCAATCTACTAAGCTGAACTCTTCACTCATAAAGTAAGGATATTCTTTAAACACAGGAGATACAGCCAGTAATTCTTCTGCTAACTGTTTACGAGCAGCATTTGCTTGCTGTTCTGTTCCTTTCTCGATGGTGTTCATTAAAGAATACCAATCATGCTCGATACGATGCATCATTAAACGGCTGCTACCACGAGCAACAGGATAAACTGGCATTAAAGGAGGATGAGGGAAGCGTTCATCAAGGTATTCCATGATGATGCGTGAATCATACAGAGTCAGCTCACGATCAACCAAAGTCGGTACACTTTGGTAAGGGTTTAGATCGATAAGATCCTGTGGAAGATTACCAGCTTCAACCTGTTCAATTTCAACACTGACACCTTTCTCCGCTAGGACAATTCTGACCTGATGGCTGAAAATATCAGTCGGACCGGAAAACAAAGTCATTACCGAACGTTTGTTGGCAGCGACAGCCATGAAAACCTCCAAGTTAATCAATTAAAGAAATGAATTAGCACAATGCCCCTTCCATTTCCCCATTCCTAAAAGACAAGCACACAAACGCAGTAGACCTAAATAAACATTTAAGTTATTAACTGCATTGGGTAACTACCTGTATAACAGTGTTATCGTGGGATAATCATATTTTACAGGGTTAAAAACTCACCTGTCTTTGCGGCACATATCATTATCAAGTAATACCAAAATAATCATTCAACAATCATTATTGTCATAATAATTTTGGTATGACTTTTAAACTCATTACAGGTATTACTATCGATATACCCATTGGCAACATTGTGAAGTCATAGAAAGAAAGACACCAAAGCTCGCTATTCTACCAGAATTCATGTTACTTAGGGGGGCTAATGCAAATAATTCAACACAATATGCCACACTACCTTAAAACTAAGATTATAATATCAAAAAATGAAATTATTTAGAGATAACATCTAAAAAATACGCTTTTTAATACTAGCGTTATCTTACATAAAGCCTGTTTTATGAGTAACAGCATCATGCTTTAGCAACATTATGTTTTTATTATTAATAAACACAAATAAGTCAAAAATAAAAAACCCGCCTGTGAAGACGGGTTTTCAACATCAAATTGATATCTAAAAGATAACAAATTAACGTTTAGAGAACTGTGGACGACGACGTGCTTTACGCAGACCCACTTTCTTACGTTCAACAGAACGCGCATCACGGGTTACGAAACCAGCTTTACGCAGATCAGAACGTAGAGTCTCATCATATTCCATCAGTGCACGAGTGATACCGTGACGGATCGCGCCAGCTTGACCAGAAATACCACCACCTTTAACAGTGATGTATAAATCTAATTTACCCAGCATATCAACTAATTCCAGCGGTTGACGAACAACCATACGTGCTGTTTCGCGGCCGAAGTAAACTTCTAGGCTACGTTTGTTGATTACGATATTACCGCTACCTGGCTTAATGAAGACACGTGCGGAAGAACTTTTGCGGCGACCTGTGCCGTAGTATTGATTATCAGCCATTGCCTATTATCCCGATTAAATGTCCAGAACTTGCGGTTGTTGTGCCGCGTGGTTGTGCTCAGATCCTGCGTAAACTTTCAGTTTACGGTACATCGCACGACCCAGAGGCCCTTTTGGCAGCATGCCTTTTACCGCGATTTCGATTACACGCTCAGGACTACGGGCGATCATCTCTTCGAAAGTCGCTTGTTTGATACCACCTACGTGACCAGTATGACGGTAGTAAACTTTGTCAGTACGTTTATGACCAGTTACCGCTACTTTCTCAGCGTTTAAAACGATGATGTAATCACCAGTATCAACGTGCGGAGTGTATTCCGCTTTGTGCTTACCGCGTAAACGGCTAGCAATTTCAGTTGCTAAACGGCCTAAAGTTTTGCCGTCTGCATCAACAACGTACCAGTCGCGTTTTACGGTTTCTGGTTTAGCTGTAAAAGTTTTCATTATTGAAAATTACCCAATGTTTAGTTACACGTTGGTGAACGCTCGGTTCAAATACTATTGAGGTTCACACGACTCTTGTGTCCAGCAAACCTACCCCTTCGAGTAGCACTGCTGACTCTAAAATGCGAGTTTTTTGGGAAATAAAAAACTTGCTGCAACGTGGGGTCGCAAGATTATAGAGAAGTCAGAAAAAAAAATCGAGTCATAATTGAAAAACAATTGAATTCTTTTTCAATATTTCAGCGAAAAAAACGAATCTGGCACTTTTTTCTGATTTGACTGATAAATTCTTGCTACCTGAAGAGAAGAATTGTTCCTTTCCAGAGCGCTTGTAAGCTGCTTAATACTTTCTATTTTCATAGAAAAAAACATCAAGCAACTTAACCTGCGCCATCCTATCATAATGAAAGATGACTTTCTTCAAGAATTAAAAATTAAGCGAGATGAGGTTGCACTAAATATTCTTCACTTTGCATCTCTTGTAAACGAGATAGGCAACGTTGATATTCAAAACGTAAAAAATCACCTTGGTAAATCTCGTTCATTTCTACATTTGCATTAATAATAAGTTTCACCTTACGCTCATAAAACTCATCAACAAGCGCTAGAAACCGACGCGCAACGTCTTCATGCAATGTCCCCATTTGTTCCATGTCATATAGCAAAACAGAGTGGTAATGCTTAGAAAGCTCAATGTAATCAAGCTGACTACGCGGCTCCATACACAAGGTTGAAAAATTAACAGCGAGCACACCATTAGATGTTTTTCTTACTTTCATAGGGCGATGATTAATGGTTAAGGTACAATCAATTTGCGGTTCGCTGGTTGCCAAGTGCATGAAAATTCTATCCATCTCCTGGCGATTTTCATCGTTAAGCGGAGATAAAAAAAGATGCGCTTGCGTTAATGTTCTAAGACGGTAATCAATACCTGCATCTACATTTAAAATGTCACAATGAAGTTTGATTTGTTCTATTGCAGGTAAAAAGCGGGAACGTTGTAATCCATTACGGTAAAGCTCATCAGGTGGAATATTTGATGTTGCCACTAGCGTGATACCTCTGGCAAATAACGCTTCAAGCAAAGTACCTAAAATCATTGCATCAGTAATATCAGAAACGAAAAACTCATCAAAACAGAGGACATCGGTTTGTACTTTAAACCCATCAGCAATAATTTCTAACGGATTTTCATGCCCTTGTAAGTTTTTTAGCTCTTCTTGAACACGTAACATAAAGCGATGGAAGTGTAAGCGAAGTTTTCGCTCTGTTGGCAAGCTTTGATAAAACATATCCATCAACCATGTTTTACCTCGTCCAACACCGCCCCACATATATAAACCACGTTCTGGTGCAACAATCTGTTTTTTTGTGCGAATTCGCCCGAATAATCGCTGTGTTAGCGAATTTTTTTCTGGTGGAGTCTCTTTTAATAATGCATGGTATATCTGTTGAAGGTGGAGAACCGTTTTTCTCTGAACATCATCGGGTTGATAATCACCTTGCTTCAATGCGGCTTCATAAAGTGATAACGGCGTACTAACAGTCATGAATGCCCTCTTATCCTTAATTTTCTGACATACTGATTTGTGTCTGTCGAATGCCTCTATTATAAGCATTAAGAATTGTTTTAACATCAACGTAACACACGAATTTTATATTAAGCTTAAGGATATTATTCCACCCATGCCTTTTAGCGGTTATGATGTTATAAGAATCCATCGTCCTCACTATTAGATGAAAAGGAGTTGCCATGGTTTGGGTTTATGCACTGATTGGATTAGTTGTCGGTCTTATTATCGGCGCACTTGCAATGCGTTACGGTAACAGCACCCTTCGCCAACAAGATGCTATCAAAGCAGAGTTAGACACGAAAAAAGAAGAACTTGATACTTATCGCAATGAACTTGTCAGCCACTTTGCTAGAAGTGCTGAACTATTAGATAACATGGCGAGAGATTACCGTCAGCTTTATCAACATATGGCAAAAAGCTCTAATGAGCTTATGCCTGATATGCCTGCTCAAGAAAATCCATTTAATTACCGATTAAGTGAGTCAGAAGCAGCTAATGATCAATCTCCAATAAAAATGCCACCTCGTGATTACTCCGAAGGGGCATCTGGATTGTTCAGACCCACAGAGAAAAAAGACAGTTAATATTAAAACGCCACATTTATTGTGGCGTTTTTCTTTCTACTAAATATCATAAAATGACAATTATTTGCTATGGTTTTAAAGATAGCTTTTGTCTTGTAAATCCGTGTAAAAGGAAGCAAAGCACATCATGTCTTAATGAACTTTCCTTTGTCAGTACAGGTCTTAGTGACATCGAGCTCATTTTGAGCAATAACTTTTATTTTGATAACTGTATCAAGAGACTCTAATTCATGTTGACTAAAAAAAGAAAATTATTACTTAGTGCGTTAGCAATGAGTGTCGGACTTTCACTCTCTACTATTCCAGCAACCAGCATGGCGGCACTGCCAGCGGTTATGCCATCAGGCGAACAACTGCCAAGCCTTGCACCGATGTTAGAAAAAGTGTTACCTGCTGTTGTCAGTGTGCACGTTTCAGGAACACGAGTACAAAGCCAGCAAGTACCTGAAGAGTTCAAATTCTTCTTTGGTCCAAACTTCCCATCACAACAACAAAGTATTCGCCCTTTTGAAGGCTTAGGCTCAGGTGTCATTATTGATGCACAAAAAGGCTACGTATTAACAAACAACCACGTTGTTGATGGTGCAGATAAAATTCAACTGCAAATTAATGATGGTCGTGAATTTAGTGCAAAATTAATTGGTAGCGATCCACAAACAGATATCGCATTACTGCAAATTGAAAAACCAACTAACTTAACCGCAATTAAAATGGCAGACTCTGACCAATTACGTGTTGGTGACTTTGCTGTTGCAGTAGGTAACCCATTTGGTTTAGGCCAAACAGCAACATCCGGCATTATTTCCGCATTAGGTCGTAGCGGTTTAAATCTTGAAGGTTTAGAGAACTTTATCCAGACTGATGCTTCAATCAACCGTGGTAACTCTGGTGGTGCGCTCGTTAACTTAAATGGCGAATTAATCGGAATTAACACCGCTATTTTAGCACCGGGTGGTGGCAACATTGGTATCGGCTTTGCTATCCCAAGCAATATGGCGCGTGATCTTAGCCAGCAACTGATTTCTCATGGTGAAGTTAAACGTGGCATCTTAGGTATTCGTGGTACAGAAATGAATTCTGATCTGGCGAAATCCTTTAATATTGATGCACAACGCGGTGCTTTTGTTAGCGAAGTCATGCCAGATTCATCCGCTGCAAAAGCAGGCATTAAACCCGGTGACGTTTTAATTTCAGTTGATGGAAAACGTATCAATAGCTTTGCTGAATTGAGAGCTAAAGTGGGTACTACACCGCCGGGTAAAGAGATCCTAATTGGCTTGATCCGTCAAGGTAAACCAATGGATGTTAAAGTGACATTAGAGAAACAATCGGCAGATGCAACTCGTGCAGATAACTTCTCTCCTGCACTACAAGGTGCCACATTAAGTAACTACTTAAACAAACAAGTTAAAGCAGTCGCTGTTGATTCTGTTGAGAAAGATTCTGCGGCTGCGGCATCTGGTTTACAGAAAGGCGACCTTATTATTGGTATCAATAATACGCCAATTACCTCACTAGGCGATTTACGTAAAGCAATTGACGCTAAACCGCCTGTTCTTGCATTGAATATTCAGCGTGGTAATGAAGAAATTTACCTGCTGTTACGTAATACACCGCGCTAAGAAGTAAGCTTTTCACCTATCTAATTTATTGATTTCTTTAGCCCTATAATTTCCATTATAGGGCTTTTTTTATCCCTATTTTTGATAAGAGTCATTGGCTTAAAAGGGGATTTTATGCGCTGAGCGATGCTTTCATAAGTTAAACTATGCTATTCTCACCGCTCCTACGCGAATAATTTTACAGTCAGACATAAATACAGGATTTTTATGTTAACTAAGTTACTGCGATCAACACTCATTGGTCTTCTCACAGCAGCAATTCTCTTGATTGCAGTCCCTTCAATTCGCCCTATTTTTATTGAACGCCTACTTAATGGTGATTTTCTCAATGCGCCTTTTAGCTATAACACTGCGGTACGACGAGCTGCCCCTGCGGTTGTTAATGTTTATAGCAGTACGATGGGAAGTTTTTCTCAAGAAGGTCGTGAACTGACATCTTTAGGTGCCGGCGTCATTATGGATGGTCGTGGTTATATTCTGACGAATCAACATGTTATTAATAATGCGGATCAGATCCTTATCGCGCTCCAAAATGGTGATCTTTATGAAGGCTTACTTGTTGGCTCCGATCCGTTAACCGATCTTGCAGTATTAAAAATAGATGCCGATAAACTCCCGACAATCCCCATTAATACTAAACGAATTTCTCATATTGGTGATGTTGTACTGGCTATTGGTAATCCATTTAATATTGGGCAAACTATTACGCAAGGGATCATCAGTGCTACGGGTCGCGTTGGATTAAGTCCAACACGTTACCAAAATTTCCTGCAAACAGATGCCTCGATTAATGAAGGTAACTCAGGTGGAGCACTCATTAATACAGAGGGCGAACTTGTGGGGATTAATACTATGACGTTTGACTCAGGAACCTACAATGGGTATCGCCCGAGCGCTGAAGGTCTCGGCTTCGCTATTCCGACCGAACTGGCTGTAAAAATCATGAATAAACTTATTCGTGATGGCCGTGTTATCCGTGGATTTATTGGTATTACAGCAAAAGAATTACCACGAATTCGCTCATCGAATACCGATATTAAGCAAATTCAAGGATTGCGTATTTTTAGGATCACCCCAAATGGTCCTGCAGATAAAGCGGGGATCAAAACAGGCGATATCATCCTTAGTATTAATCATGCGCCAGCGACTTCTGCGATGGAAATGATGGACTATATTGCAGAAACGCGCCCCGGTACGGTATTACCTGTCACGGTATTACGCGAAGGCAATGAGATCAATGTTGATGTGACTATTTCTGAATACCAGCCTGAATCATAACTAACAAAAAATCTCCCTATGCTTAGCTAGTAGGGAGATTTCATATAAAACGTCGCACTTTGTAAGCAATTTTCTTTAAAGCTTTCAGTGTTGCGATAGTCCTCTAATGTGCTGTAATTACAACCGCTATATTGTCCTTCTTTAGTACCATCATTTTGCCAACCACATACAGGGCAGATCTCAAAAAATGCCTCATCTTTATCTTTGAAAACAAAATAATGGCACGCAACACAACTCACTTCTAAAGGAAGATGACAACTTCGCTTTTCCATAGGATGGGCTCTCCTATCACATTATTAATGATACTATTCGCTCTTACTCTCTTTATTGGCAACTGAGTTATTTTCAACAGTATGCCAAATCTTTTCCGCTTTTCGTCCAATAAAAATCAGTGAAACCGCCAAAATAAAGAAGAAAATCGCACTGTGTAAACTATCCCAGAAATATTCAAAGAATCGGGTATAAAGGTTGATACCAAGGAATGTTAGACCAAAACCTCTTAACATACCGTCATCGGTTTTAAGGCTAATATAAATACAGATAACTGAAACGACAGCAAATAACAGTGCCCAAGGTAACAAATTCACACTTGAAGTACGATACCAAGTATCAGGATCGTAATTACCAAAAATAGACATTATCCATAACGCAATAAACAGATAAGTCAGCCCCATTATTTTTGTCATGGTAAATAAACGACGGTGTGCCAACACATTTTGTAGGAAATAACAGCCTGCTAATAACACCGCGCCAAAGAAGACAAAACGGATAGGATAGTTCATTCCTAACCAATAAGCGCCCCAACCAGAAACATAGCCTGTTTCAGCACCAAACCAATTTCCTAACATCAACAAGAAGAATAACCACACCAATGAGGAGCGACTAATAAATCCAATTGCACCATAAATGACACAGCCAATTAAAAAGAGAGGTGCAATATGGCCACTTCCTGTATCCAGCAATTCTCCCAGTTGCCAAAGAAAAATAGCCGTAAACATCACACCTAAAAAGAGAATAAACTCAGTACTGTAATGCCATTGTGTTTCTTTTCGCTGACGTTTAAATCCCCAAAAATAAAGTGCTGAAGCAATCAGTGCAGGAGATATCACTCGCATAATTTCAGAAACACTAAAAATCTCAATGAGATAATAAATTAATGCACTATCACTAAAGATACTGCCAGCAGCAATAATCAAGCACACCATTGCTATCCAAAATGCATAGCGACTCAACCGTTTCCAATCAAAGGGAATTCGGTGCAATGTACTTCCTAATTGCTGATATTCTTGTTCTGAAATTTCACCGGATTGTTGCCATTCATCCAGTGCTTGACGAACTAGGCGCTCTTGTTTCCTTGTTACCTGCATATATGTTCTTTCCTTTTAGCTCATAGTGATTTTTATAACACAGGTCTGTTTTTCTTACTGTATCTTGCCACGAAAGAAATGCCTTATGAATTATCCTATTCTATTGAGAGCCCTATTAAAATAATGTGCAAAAAAAACCATAGCACAACAATATGCTATGGTTTTAAAGGCTAAAAAGGGTGACTAAAATAAATTAGTCATTAGAGCGCAAACGTTCTATTTTTGCCCCTAATCCTTGTAATTTAGCTTCAATATTTTCATAACCACGATCGATATGATAAATACGATCAACAATGGTTGTGCCTTCAGCAATACAACCTGCAAGTACTAAGCTTGCGGAAGCACGTAAATCCGTTGCCATTACTTGTGCGCCTGAAAGTTTTTCAACACCATGGCATAACACAGTATTACTTTCGATTTCAGCGTGAGCACCCATACGGATTAACTCAGGAATGTGCATAAAACGATTTTCAAAAATAGTTTCAGTGATCATTCCTGCGCCTTCAGCAACTAAGTTTAAAAGGCTGAATTGTGCTTGCATATCGGTAGGGAAACCTGGATGTGGCGCAGTACGCAATGTCACCGCTTTAGGACGTTTACCATGCATATCAAGGCTTATCCAATCTTCACCAATTTCAATATCAGCGCCTGCTTCACGTAATTTTGCCAACACTGCATCTAATGTGTCAGGTTTAGCATTACGGCAAACAACACGACCACGAGAAATCGCAGCAGCAACTAAGAAAGTACCTGTTTCAATACGATCAGGTAGGATTTGATAAGTACCACCACCAAGACGCTCTACGCCTTCAATAGTAATACTATCTGTGCCTGCACCGCTGATTTTGGCACCTAATGTATTAAGGAAGTTTGCAGTATCTTCAATTTCAGGCTCTCTTGCCGCATTCTCAATGATGGTTTTGCCTTCAGCTAATACCGCAGCAGTCATAATAGTGATAGTGGCACCCACGCTCACTTTATCCATGACGATATGTGCGCCTTTTAAACGTCCATCAACGCGTGCTTTCACATAACCTTCATCCAGCGTGATCTCAGCGCCTAATTGCTCTAAACCTGTAATATGAAGATCAACAGGACGAGCACCAATAGCACAGCCACCCGGTAAAGAAACCTGACCTTGGCCAAAACGCGCCACCAGCGGACCTAAAGCCCAAATAGAAGCACGCATGGTTTTTACTAATTCGTAAGGAGCGCAAAATTCATTAATGTTACGAGCATCAACGAAAACAGAGCCATTGCGTTCAACATTAGTTCCTAAGCGATTAAGTAACTTAATCGTGGTATCAATATCTTTTAATTTAGGAACATTCGTTAATTCTACTGGCTCTTCGGCAAGGATCGCAGCGAACAGGATTGGTAGTGCGGCATTTTTTGCGCCTGAAATAGTGACCTCACCTGATAAACAGGTTGGCCCTTGTACTCTAAATTTATCCATCTGTAGAACTCTCTTTTTTATTTTGCTGTACGCTGTATACCTACTGAATCAAAGCCCGTTAAGTTTACGATCTCTCTTCCACTCTTCAGGTGTGTAGGCTTTAATAGACAAAGCGTGAATACGGTTATCTGCGATATATTCCATCAAAGGGGCATAAATGGTTTGTTGTTGTTTTACTCTGCTCATTCCCTCAAACATTGCGCCAACAACGACAACTTGAAAGTGACTACCATCACCATTGACGATGACTTCATCTAAAGACAGGCTGTCCATTAATACTTGTTTGATTTCATTTGTATCCATAATTGCTCAATCTCAACGTTAAAATAATAATCAGTCGTCTATCCTAATGGAATCCGCTCTACTCTTAAACCATCAAAAACCCCCTTAATGATAAAAGTATCACGAAGGGGGCTTTTTAATACCTTTACTCAAAATCTGTATTAGGCAATATTCATAATTTCATCAAGATCATAGAGTGTAATTAAGGTCTGAAAACGCTCACTTACACCTTGAATAATAAATTGACGATTTTGCTCTTCCATTTCTGCTTTTAAGTGAACAAAAAGTGCCAACCCAGTTGAATCAATATGTCCTAAGGCAGAAATATCAATGATATTAATATCAGCTAATAATGTTTTACGTTTCTGCCAAACAGGCAATAACGTTTCACGATCTAGCGTTCCTTGGAAATAGAGGACACCCTCCTTTTTTTCCCAATTTAACGAAGCTGACATGTTATTTTTTCTCATCCAGTGTAATTGGTGTTTTAGCACTGATTTCTAACTGTTTTGTTAAACCATCAACACCTTTAGAATTTAAAATATCTGACCATTCATTCTGTTTTGTAGTGATCATGCTGACACCTTCAGCAATCATATCATAAGCTTGCCATTCGCCTGTTTTGCTGTTTTTACGCCATTGGAAATCAAGGCGAACTGGTGGGCGACCATTTGTATCAATGATAGTGACACGAATAGTTAGCGTTGATTTATCTGCGAAAGGTTTTGCAGGTTCAATACGGTACTCTTGGCCTTCATACATCGCTAATGCTTGACCATATACTTGAGCTAGATACGCTTCAAATGCAGTGAAATAAGCATCACGTTGTGCAGGTGTTGCATTACGATAATGCGGTCCTAACACTAATGCACCCGCATATTTAATATGCACATAAGGCAATAATTCTTGCTGAACAATTTGACGTAAAACTTCAGGGTTTTTACGAATTTCAGGCTGTTCATTTTTTAATTTACTAAAGGTCTTTTGCGCCGCATCTTCCATCAATGCGTAAGGATTAGTTTTATCTACTGCCATTGCAAAAGGCGTTATCACTAATAGTGCGACCATCAATAAGCGTTTAAACATACGTTCGCTTCTCCTCAAATAGGGTTTCAATAATACGATGCATTTATGACGCTAGATCTAGCTAAATGTATAAGTGCATCGTATAGGAATTAATGATTAAGGTAATGCAGAGTGTTCTTGCGTTGGTTGAGTTTCAGATTTTGCTGAATCATCACCATCACCCGTTTTATAAAGGAATTGACCAATAAGATCTTCTAGTACCATTGCTGAATTGGTGTTTGTGATCCGTCCTCCGTCTTTGAGCAGAGTAGAATCTAATGCTTCATCATAAAAACCTAAATTCAATGCAAGGAACTGTTCACCTAATAAACCCGATGTACGAATAGACAGTGAGCTACTTTCTGGAATGTGGTCATAAATGCTCAAAATATCGAGCGCGACTTCAGGTCGATAGTTCCCTTCATCTTCTTCTTTTAAAGTGATAGAAGAAACACGACCAATCACCACACCACCAATCTTAATTGGGGAACGTTCTTTTAACCCACCAATATTACCGAAGCTGGCATAAACACGATAAGTCGGTTGATTACCCATTTCTTTAATATCAGCTACTTTAAGGCATAAGAAAATCACGGCAGCTAACGCAATCAGAACAAATAGACCAACCCAAACTTCAATTTTTTTACTTTGCATGACTTAGTTCCCAAACATCAGTGCTGTTAGCACAAAATCTAAACCCAATACGGCTAACGATGAATGAACAACGGTACGTGTTGTTGCTCTGCTAATCCCTTCTGATGTTGGGATTGCGTCATACCCGTTAAAGAGCGCTATCCAAGTGACGGTAATGGCAAAAACGACACTTTTAATAAAGCAGTTTACTAAATCGAGTCGCCATTCAACGGCACCTTGCATAGATGCCCAGAAAAAGCCTTCATCGATCCCTTTCCAATCCACACCCACAATTGCACCACCCCAAATACCGATGGCAACAAAAATAAGTGAAAGCAATGGCATACTAATAAGACCTGCCCAAAAACGAGGCGCAACGACACGTCTTAAAGGATCGACTGCCATCATTTCTAAACTAGAAATTTGTTCTGTGGCTTTCATCAAGCCGATTTCAGCTGTTAAAGCAGAGCCCGCACGACCCGCAAATAATAATGCCGTCACGACTGGACCTAATTCTCTTAATAATGAAAGTGCGACCATCATGCCAAGACTCGCTTCAGCACTAAAGGTTGTTAAAACAAGATAGCCTTGTAATCCCAACACCATGCCAATAAATAAGCCAGACACCATGATAATTAATAAGGATTGAACGCCGACGTTATACAGTTGCTTCAATAATAGAGGCCACTGTTTACGAAATTCAGGCTTACCGACTAATGCTCGAAAGAGCATAATGCCTGCTCTACCGAAGGTTGCAAAAATCGCTAACGCTCTAACGCCAATGCGAGATAATAAATTTACCACGTACTAATTTCCTCGTCCTAATAGGTCGTCCTGATAATCTCCCGCAGGAAAACGGAATGGTACAGGGCCATCAGCAATACCATCTAAAAACTGTCTTACTTGCCTATTTGGATTGTCCTGTAATTCTTGTGCGCTACCTTGAGCAATGACTTTCTGCTCTGCAACAATATAGGCGTAATCGGCAATACTTAACACTTCAGGCACATCATGGGAAACCACAACACAAGTTACGCCAAGCGCATGATTTAATTCATCAATTAATTTAACAAGTACACCCATGGTGATAGGATCTTGCCCAACAAATGGCTCATCAAACATAATCAGTTCAGGATCAAGCGCAATCGCTCTTGCTAATGCAGCCCTTCTCGCCATGCCTCCTGATAATTCAGAAGGCATTAAACTTGCTGCACCACGTAAACCCACGGCTTCAAGTTTCATCATCACCGTTGTACGGATCAATGCTTCAGGTAAATTTGTATGCTCTCTTAGTGGAAATGCCACATTTTCAAACACATTCATGTCTGTAAACAGTGCGCCTGATTGAAAAAGCATACTCATTTTCTTTCTTGCCTGATACAACGCAGAGCGTGATAGCGCAGGAATATTGTCGCCATCAAACCAAATTTCACCACTATCTGGAAGGATTTGTCCTCCCATTAGGCGTAACAAGGTTGTTTTACCAATCCCTGAAGGGCCCATAATCGCAGTCACTTTTCCTCTTGGTACAACAAGATTGATCTCAGAGAAAATCTTTCTGCTACCGCGAGTGAAGTTCATATTGCGCACTTCAATTAGATTGTCAGATTGTGCGTTCATGAATAAAACATCCTCAAGCCTGTCTGCATAAACGAATTTTTACGCTATTTTGGCAGGTCATTCGTTATGTTACAAAGAAATCACCACTATTTAGCAATTTATTGCACGGTTAATTTTACTTTTCGTGCTTGGCTAGTCAAAATATGGTTAATTAGCAAAACCTTTTGACAATATGTTTTTTTATCAGCCCTGTCTTATTGGTTTTTTCTTTATTCGCTCATTGTTGGAAAACTGATGGCATGTTGATTACTTTGTCTCTTTTAATTTTTGGGTTGATGTTACTCGTTTATGCATCAGACCGATTAGTTTATGGTGCGAGCGTTTTTGCGCAATCGTTAAAAATCCCACCTGCCGTTATCGGTATCTTAATTGTAGGCACAGGTACTTCACTGCCTGAGCTTTTTGTTTCAACCGATGCTGCTGTTCATAATTTACCTGATATTGCTATCGGGACAGCCATTGGCTCTACACTCACCAACCTTCTCCTCATCGCTGGTATTGGCGCGATGATTTATCCTATGAACATTCAATCCGCAGTGCTAAAAAAAGAGCTTCCCTTGATGATTATAGTCATCATGCTTGTTGGCATTATCGTTTCTAGCGGAAACTTAGGGCTTAGAGAAGGCACTCTGCTCTTTTTTATTGGTTTTGCATCCATCTTTCTAATGATAAAAACGATGCATAAAACACTAACACAAGAGCGTCACGTATTACCTTTAGAAACCTTAACGCGTTTTGAATTACAGACAAATCCCCGTAATTCTGTTGCACTTTTTTGGGTTGTTATTGCTTTACTTATTATTCCAGTTGCAACCCAAATGATATTGGATAATGTCTTTATTTTAATGCAACAGTATCATCTTAGTGGCTTTTTTGTTGGTTTAACCTTGCTATCGATTGGAACAAGCCTACCTGAATTAGCAACAACTATTGTGGCAGCACTAAGACGCGAGAATGAATTAGCATTAGGGAATATTATAGGTGCTAATATTTTCAATCTCACTTTTGTGTTAGGAATGCCTGCATTACTCTCACCAAGCACATTTAATATCAACACATTTTATTTTAGCTTTGCTGTACTTGGTGTCGCCAGTTTACTGTTTTCTCTCTTTTCATTAGGGCGTAAACGACGTCTTAATCGAGGAAAAGGGATATTCTTGTTAGTTTGCTTTATTGTTTATATTACGGTGTTGTGCGTCGCACATTCTCTCTTAACCTAAAATAAATGGTACAAAAAAATGACCGAGTTTGATTTTCAGCAAGCGGGTAAAAAAGTCCTTCATATTGAACGTGATGGGTTAGCTGAACTAGAACAATACATCAATGATGACTTCACTCTAGCCTGTGAAAAAATTTTCCACTGCCAAGGTAGAGTCATTGTTATGGGTATGGGTAAATCTGGCCATATTGGACATAAAATTGCGGCTACATTCGCCAGCACAGGAACACCTTCTTTCTTCGTTCATCCCGGTGAAGCAAGCCATGGCGACTTAGGCATGGTGACAGAAAAAGATATTGTTTTGGCGATTTCAAACTCGGGTGAAGCCAGCGAAATCCTTGCGCTGATCCCAGTACTTAAACGTAAACAGATAACACTGATTTGTATGACACGCACTCCTCAAAGTACAATGGGGAAAGCGTCTGATATTCATCTTTGTATCAAAGTACCTAAAGAAGCCTGTCCTTTAGGTCTTGCACCAACAACCAGTACAACGGCAACCTTGGTAATGGGGGATGCACTAGCAATAGCACTGTTACGTGCCCGTGGTTTTACTGCTGAAGATTTCGCGCTCTCTCATCCTGGAGGGGCATTAGGTCGTAAATTACTCCTTCATGTCAGTGATTTAATGAATAAAGAGGCAGATATCCCTCGCGTCACTAAAGATGCCACTTTACGTGAAGCACTTGTCGAGATAACCCGTAAAAAATTAGGTATGACCGTCATTTGCGATGATAGTATGCTGATCAACGGTATCTTTACTGATGGTGACTTACGAAGAATATTTGATTTAGGGATAGATCTGAACAATGCCAAAATTTCAGATGTTATGACAAGAGGCGGTATTCGTATTCGCCCAGATTGTTTGGCAGTTGAAGCACTGAATTTAATGCAAGCAAAACATATCACCTCGCTATTAGTAACAGAACAAGATAGTGATATCCTGTTAGGTGTTTTACATATGCATGATTTATTACAGGCTGGTGTTGTATAAGATAGTCATAACGTTCGAAGGATAAAAATGAATACAATGATAGAAACTTGTTATGGTGCAGTAAGCGAGCAAATCATCAAAAAAGCAGAAAAAATCCAATTGCTGATTTGTGATGTTGATGGTGTGATGTCGGACGGACTCATTTACATGGGTAATAATGGCGAAGAATTAAAAGCCTTTAACGTTCGTGATGGGTATGGCATCCGTTGTTTGCTTACATCCGGTATTGAGGTTGCTATCATTACAGGTCGTCAGTCTAAACTGTTAGAAGATCGTGCTAAAACCCTTGGCATTACATATCTTTACCAAGGTCAGCATAATAAGCTTTTGGCGTATCAACAACTGTTAGATACACTAAACCTTAAACCTGAACAAACAGCCTATATTGGTGACGACCTGATTGATTTACCTGTAATGGAAAAAGTAGGACTTTCTGTCGCCGTGGCTGATGCTCATCCATTACTTACACCTCGTGCTAATTATGTAACCCGCATTTCGGGTGGTCGTGGTGCAGTACGAGAATTGTGTGATTTAATCCTTTTAGCGCAAGGTCGGCTTGAAGAAGCTAAAGGTCTTTCGATATAACGTATAACGATACAGAATGAATAAATTAAAATCCTGGTTTACCTTAATTCTTGCCATTATCGCCCTTGGGCTGATTGGCTGGAACTATACTAATAACACTGAATTCGGTGATGGTGAGATTGTTGATGATGGTCAGCCAACCTATCAATCCAAATCATCGATATCTTTTGTTTATGAACCAACGGGTATACTCGGATATAAACTTGTTGCTGATGATGTCAAAAACTATGCTCAGCAAAAGTTTACATGGTTTACTAACCCTGTCTTAACTACCTATTCACCGACAGGGGATGCAACATGGACAGTACGCGCAAATAAAGCCAAGCTAACAAACAGTAAAATGCTCTATCTTTATGGCGATGTTCAAATTGATAGCTTAACGGATGATTCTCAACTACAGAGAATAAGCACAGACAATGCTATCGCAAATTTGGATACACAGGATGTTTCCTCTGATGATGAAGTGACTATTATCGGCGTCGGACTGAAATCAGTCGGCTTAAAAATGCGAGGCAATCTGCGCGAGAAACGTGCAGAGCTGATTGAAAAGGTAAACACCTATTATGAGATCCCTAATGAATCAAAAAATCCGTAATACACTGATTATCGGTACACTTTTAGCGATAAGTGTACCTGCGATGGCGCTTAAAGATGACACGCAACAACCTATTGTTGTGAATTCAGAGAAACAGTCGCTTGATCTAGAAAAAAACGTTACAACCTTTACACAAAATGTTGTGATTAAACAAGGTTCTATCGATATTCGTGCTGATAAAGTTGTTGTCACACGCCCGGGTGGTGACTCCAAAAGGATCGTAATAGAAGCGTTTGGTAACCCTGTGACTTTTTATCAGTTACAAGATGATGGCAAACCAATCAAAGGTCGTGGCGAGAAAATGACCTATGAAATGGATAAAGAGTTAATGACCTTAACGGGTAAAGCCTATCTTGAACAATTAGACAGTAATATCACCGGTGATAAGATCACTTATCTCGTCCCAACTCAGCAAATGGAAGCGTTTAGCGGTAAAGGTAAACAAGTGACTACTGTTTTACTGCCTTCCCAGTTGCAAGAGAAAGGCCCTGGTGTTAACAACAAAGGTAAGTAACACTTTATGGCGCTGTTAAAAGCTGAAAATTTAGCGAAAGCATACAAAGGGCGCACCGTTGTCGGTGATGTGAGCCTGAACGTTAATTCAGGTGAGATTGTCGGCTTACTTGGACCTAATGGTGCAGGTAAAACAACCACATTCTATATGGTTGTTGGCATTGTAGCTCGTGATGCAGGTAGTATTACAATTGATGATGAAGACATTACGCTGTTACCGTTACATGAACGAGCACGTAAAGGCATTGGCTATCTTCCTCAAGAAGCGTCTATTTTTAGACGCTTAAGCGTTTATGACAATATTATGGGGATCTTAGAAATCCGCCATGATCTAACGCCTGAAGAACGAAAAGACCGTGCAGAAGAGCTACTAGAAGAGTTTAATGTCAGCCACTTGCGTAACAGCTTAGGGCAATCATTATCAGGGGGTGAACGCCGCCGTGTTGAAATCGCACGGGCATTGGCAGCAAACCCCAAATTCATTTTATTAGATGAACCTTTTGCGGGTGTTGACCCTATTTCGGTATTAGATATTAAAAAAATTATCCAGCATCTACGTGATTATGGATTAGGTGTACTGATTACTGACCATAACGTTCGTGAAACATTAGATGTATGTGAACGTGCTTATATTGTCAGCCAAGGTCACCTTATCGCTCATGGTTCACCAGAAGAAATTCTTGAAAATGAGCAAGTTAAACGTGTTTACTTAGGTGAAGGCTTCCGCCTGTAATCTTTGATTCACTTTTACTCTGTCATGGATGACAACAGCAAAGGACTCATCGCATTATTATGAAACAAAGTCTGCAACTTCGTCTTAGTCAGCAACTGGCAATGACGCCACAGCTACAACAGGCTATTCGTTTGTTGCAACTTTCGACGCTTGAATTACAACAAGAAATTCAGCAAGCGCTTGAGTCTAATCCACTTCTAGAACAAGACGACGATCAACAAGATCCCGTTTCAGATGATACTTCTCATACAGAAAATCAGTCAGACTCTACAACAGAAACAACAACTGAAAACGAAGTTGAAGAGTTCGATACGCTGGATGCTTTAGAGCAAAAAGAGATGCCTGATGATCTCCCTTTAGATACTCAATGGGAAGAGATCTACACCGCAGGCACACCTTCTGGCACCAGCAATGACTATACTGATGATGAACTTCCACTGTATCAAGGCGAAACAACGGCTTCATTGCAAGATTACCTGACATGGCAGGCTGATCTCACTCCATTTTCAGAAACAGACAGAGCAATAGCGATAAGTATTATCGATGCGATTGATGAAACAGGATATTTAACTGTCACAACAGATGACATCCTTACTGGAATGGGCGATGATGAGTTAGAGCTTGATGAAGTCGAAGCCGTATTAAAACGTATCCAACGCTTTGATCCTATTGGTGTTGCTGCGCGTGATTTAAAAGAGTGTCTTTTGATTCAGCTATCCGCTTTTTCAACAGAAACACCTTATCTTAAAGAAACGCAGTTAGTGATCAGCCAATATTTAGAGTTGCTAGGTAACCGTGACTTTCGCCAATTGATGCGTCAAACGAAGTTACGTGAAGAGACACTTAAATCGGTTATTGAGATGATCCAGTCTCTTGATCCTAAGCCCGGATTAAGTATTGATACAGGCGAGTCAGAGTATGTTATTCCAGATATACTGGTAAAAAAATCAGGTGAGCGCTGGCAAGTTGAGTTAAATACAGATAGCATTCCTCGCCTACGAATAAATGAGACCTATGCAGCATTGGGTCAATCCACTCAAAATGAGAGCGATGGAAAATTTATTCGTGACAATTTACAAGAAGCCAAATGGCTGATAAAAAGTTTAGAAAGCCGTAATGAGACATTATTAAAAGTCGCTCATTGCATTGTTGACACACAGCAGGCATTTTTCGAATTGGGTGAAGAGCATATGAAACCCCTTGTGTTAGCAGATATTGCTGAACAGGTTGAAATGCACGAATCCACCATTTCTCGAGTGACAACGCAAAAATTTTTGCATTGCCCAAGAGGAATTTTCGAATTGAAGTATTTTTTCTCTAGCCATGTGAATACTGATAGCGGAGGCGAAGCCTCTTCAACAGCAATCAGGGCTTTAGTGAAGAAACTAATCGCAGCAGAAAATCCAGCGAAACCACTTAGTGATAGTAAACTGGCTGATATGCTCGGAGAACTTGGAATACAGGTTGCTCGACGCACTGTTGCGAAGTATAGAGAGTCATTATCCATCCCGCCTTCAAATCAACGCAAAGAGTTGGTTTGAGCATAATTGAGAAGGAAGACACTATGGAACTTCAAATCACTGGTCATAATATTGAATTAACCGATGCTCTGCGTGATACCGTCAAAGCAAAAAGCGCGAAATTACCTCAGTTCTTTGACAAAATTAATAACGTTCAGGTGATCCTGAAAGTCGAGAAAGTTAATAAAATCGCGGAAGCGACCATTCAAGTTAACGGCGGTGAATTGCATGCCTCTGCAGAAGCAGAAGATATGTACGCAGCAATTGATGGATTAATGGATAAACTGGCTCGTCAATTAACCAAACACAAAGATAAACTGAGACAACATTAATTCATTTCCCATTGTAAAATGGGGATACAATCGGCGAAGTTACTGCGTTGTTTATGACTCGGTTTAAGCCAACGCCTAATCAATATCAGTAACAAAAAACCAGATGTCACCTTGTGGCATCTGGTTTGCTGGTCTAAGTGAATAAGACAATGAACAACGATACAAAGATGAATATTAGCGACGTACTTTCTCTGGCATGTACGCATAATGATGTACATTGCACGAGTAAAAAGCGCGCGTTAGAAATTATCAGTGAAAATGCAGCTAAAGCACTTAATTTACCCGAAACACTGATATTTGAAGCTTTATTAACGCGTGAAAAAGTCGGTACAACAGGGATTGGGGGGGGTTTAGCTATCCCTCATGGACGTATTGAAAGTGATGAAACAGAAAAAGTAGTTGGTGTGTTTCTTCACCTAAGCGAACCTATTGCCTTCGACGCTATTGATAATCAACCTGTCGACTTGTTGTTCGCATTACTCGTTCCTGCGACACAATGTAAGGAACATTTACACACACTGTCTTTGATTGCAAAACAGTTGGCAGACAAAAATTTATGTCGCCGACTACGCTCCGCACAAAGTGATGAAGAGCTTTATCAGATTATCACAGAATAACCCCTACGGGTTTAGTAGGACGCGAATAGCATACAGTGGAATGATATTCATCACTGGGAAATTATAGGGGAGCTACCTCATGGTGCTGATGATAGTCAGCGGACGCTCTGGTTCAGGTAAGTCAGTCGCTTTGCGTGCGCTTGAAGATATGGGATTTTATTGTGTTGATAACTTACCTGTTGATCTTTTACCTGAGCTCGCAAAAACACTGGCTGAACGTGATGCTTCTGCTGCCGCAGTCAGTATTGATGTCCGAAATATGCCAGAGTCGCCGGAGATCTTCGAAAAAGCGCTGGAAAGTTTACCCGCTGAATATTCTCCACAACTCTTATTTTTAGACGCAGATAGAAATACCTTAATTCGTCGTTATAGTGATACTCGACGTCTTCACCCTCTTTCGACCAAGAACCTTTCGTTAGAAATGGCAATTGATACCGAAAGTGATCTGCTTGAGCCATTGCGATCACGCGCTGATCTCATCATTGATACTTCTGAGATGTCAGTTCATGAGCTCGCAGAAATGCTGCGTACTCGCTTATTAGGTAAGCGTGAACGTGAGCTGACGATGGTCTTTGAATCGTTTGGCTTTAAACATGGTATTCCTATTGATGCAGACTATGTTTTTGACGTGCGATTCTTACCAAATCCACATTGGGATCCTAAACTGCGTCCAATGACAGGTCTTGATCGCCCTGTCGCGGCATTTTTAGATAGACACACTGAAGTTCATAACTTTATTTATCAAACTAGAAGCTACCTTGAACTTTGGTTGCCGATGTTAGAAACCAATAACCGTAGTTATTTGACGGTTGCGATTGGTTGTACGGGAGGTAAACACCGTTCTGTTTATGTTGCAGAGCAACTCGCAGATTATTTCCGCTCTAGAGGGAAAAACGTACAATCACGTCACAGAACACTAGAAAAACGCAAATGACCCAATATCGACAAGTTGCGATTAAAAATCGACTCGGTATGCATGCAAGACCTGCAATGAAGTTGTTTGATTTAGTAAAAACATTTCAATCAACCGTCATTTTACGCAACAACGAAGGGGTTGAAGCACAAGCGGATAGTGTGATTGCTATGCTGATGTTAGATTCAGAACAAGGCAGTCAAATTGATATAGAAGTTACTGGTAGTGATGAAAATGAAGCTATTGATGCTATTATCGCATTATTTGAATCGGGGTTTGATGAAGAATAATCGTAATAGAAAACAATAGATTAGCATTTCTTAACTAAATAACCCGAAAGAGACTGTGATCACTGTCTCTTTCTTTTTTATACAGAACCGCCTATTATCTCTTATATGAGTTTAACAACACCCCCACCTCACCCGTGGGGGTGTTGTTTTGCATTGGAATAAATTGGAGTGTGGTATGACAAAGCCAACAATTATCATCAACGAACTTGATGCAGAACGTTTAGATTCATTACTTGAACAACCGGCATTTGCAGATAGCCCGATTGCTGAAGCATTGAATGAAGAGTTAGATCGTGCTGACATTGTTACACCAGCTGATATCCCTGCTAATATTGTCACAATGAACAGCAAAGTCCGTTTTATGGACTTAAAAAATAATGAAGAGCGTACTCGTACATTAGTGTATCCTGCTTCATTAAAAGACAGCACTACTGAACTTTCCGTTATGGCGCCAATGGGTGCTGCGCTACTGGGTTTAGCGATTGATGATGAGATCAGTTGGAAGCTGCCAAATGGCCTTGAAACTAAGGTTAAAGTATTAGAAATTCTATACCAACCTGAAGCTGCGGGTGAATTACACCGTTAAGCAGAGCTGAAGGTTCGCGTCTTATTTTTATCTTCTCAAATTGAAAAGCACACTGATAAACGCGATATCTCAGCCCATTGCGGGCTGAGATTAAAGGTTGCGATCAGTATCTAGAATTTACTCACCAGCAATACTCATTTCTGGTAATAACAACGATCCACACTGAACATTACTGCGCATCTCGATATCATCACCCATAGTGGCAATATTTGCCCACATATCTTTTAAGTTACCCGCAATAGTGACTTCACTTACAGGATATTGAATTTCACCGTTTTCAACCCAAAAACCGCTCGCGCCACGAGAATAATCACCTGTTACTGTGCTGACGCCTTGTCCCATCAATTCTGTAACAACTAGCCCTGTTCCCATCTCTTTTAACAGTGCATCAAACGATAAACCTTGCCCTGGGATATACCAGTTATGAATACCACCAGCATGACCATTACTTTTTAAGCCCAGTTTTCTTGCTGAATAAGTGGTTAATAGCCACTCTTGTAACACGCCATCTTTAATGATTTCGGCATCGGTTGTGCGCACACCCTCGCTATCAAACGGTGTTGATGCTAGACCTCTCATTAAGTGAGGACGCTCTTGAATATTTAGCCATTGAGGGAAAATTTGCTTACCTAAGCTATCGAGTAAACAAGAAGATTCACGATAAATCATGCTACCACTGATTGCCGCCACCAAATGACCAAAAATACCTGTCGCAACATCGGCTGCAAAAATAACAGGGGCTTTCATGGTTGGGAGTTTACGAGGTGCAAGGCGAGATAAAGTACGACGAGCACACTCTTGGCCTACCCATTCAGGTGATTCTAGATCATCAAAACGACGACTAATGGTGTAGGCATAATCGCGCTCCATATCGTCACCATCACGAGCAATAACACAACTCGACATAGAATAGCGTGAAGATGAATAGCTTTTTAATAAGCCAAGGCTATTACCAAATACACGGGTTCCACTGTGGCTATTAAAGCTACCCCCTTCTGTATTAATAATACGGCTATCGCTATCTAAAGCGGCTTTTTCTGCTCTTGATGCTAACTCAATCGCTTTATCTGCGGTTACCTCGGTAGGATGGTAAAGATCAAGGAAAGGCGCATCAAAGGCTAATAGCTCTTGATCAGCAGGCCCTGCATAGGGGTCAACTGAAGTATAGCGTGCAATATCCACAGCGGCCTGTACAGCACGCTTAATTGCATCAGGACTTAAATCTGTTGAAGATGCACTACCTTTACGTTGTTGTTGGTAAACCGTAATGCCTAAAGCACCATCACTGTTAAATTCAACATTTTCAACTTCACCGTAACGCGTACTCACACTAATGCCCGTCGATTTATTAATAGCGACTTCAGCACTATCACACTGTTTAGCAGCCAGCTCTAATGCAAGCGAGACGGCGTCTTCAAGCTGTTTTACCTGATCTGAATTATTCATTGAGAACCATTTTTCCTAAGGAGAACACCACTTTTTACTTATTTTTAGCAAAGTAAATCAATTGACAGGTGGTCAACAAGCGATTTTCCCAGTTACAATAGAAGATATATGAATGTTATCACCCGTCGGGCTTTTGGTCATTCACCAAATCACACTCCCGGCTTACTCTGCAACAGGAATTTTTATTATGGCAAAGCAGCCTGAAGAGTGGCATTACCTCAACCCTGAATTTGACGATACATCGTCAGAAGAGGAAGAAGAGGACGAAATCATCTGGGTCAGCAAAAGCGAAATTAAACGTGATGCTGAAGCACTCAAAAAACTGGGTACTGAATTAGTTGAATTAAGTGCGCAAGAATTAGAGCGCGTGCCATTAGATGAGAAATTATTAGCCTCTATTCAATTAGCACAAAAAGTACAGCGTGAAGCACGCCGTCGCCAAATTCAATATATTGGAAAACTACTGCGCAATGTGGACGAAGATCCTATCCGCCAAGCGCTTGATAAACTGAAAAACCGCCATAACCAACAGATCTTAGTGTTACATAAACTTGAAGATCTGCGAATTCGCCTTGTCGAAGGTGGTAATGAAGTGATTGAAGAAGTCGTGGCGCTTTATCCAATGGCAGATCGCCAACAATTACGCACACTTATCCGTAATGCGAAAAAAGAAAAAGAAGCGAATAAGCCACCAAAATCATTCCGCTTACTATTTCAATATCTAAAAGATTTATCAGAATCAGCATAAAACCTGATCATCCTGAAAACGCAGTGTAAATTCAGTATCACTGCGATTTTCAGGGCGTACTTTTTGCGCTTAATTACTTTTTCGCTTTGTGCTCACAATGAAAGCTCAATGCCTCTTTACCAAGTTCATTCTGTGCTTCTTGCATCACTTCCACTAAAGGCTGAAAATCACGGGAATGATGAGGCAGATGCTTAAAAACAATACTGACAGGCAATTCTATTTCTCCCACTAACGCATCCCACAATGCATCTAGGTTATCGCCAAAATTATCATCTAACTGAAATTGCAGTGCAAAATCCTGATAAAAAGCATCTCTATCTACTAGCGTCTTAAAATCGAAGATAACCTGTTTCATTAAGGAGCAACCTTTGTCATTGTGCGATAATGATCAGTGGTGACATAAATCAACCCATCATTCGAATAGAGCAATCTGTCGCTACCACGATGACCACAGTGATAATTCACATCAGCTTCATACCACTGGCGTCCTGCTTCTTCTGGTAGCTGTTTTTCACGGTTCATAAAGCGATCACCACCAATTGCTCTTCCCGGCAAAACTTCACATAAGTTACCTTCTTTCGCATTCCAACCTTGTTCTCTTGCCTGTTTTTTAGTGAGATAAAAACTTGGTAGCTGTTGATGACGTTGTAAATAATTAGCCACTGCATTGGCTTGTGTTTTTTCATCAATAGAAAGAGGAAGTTGTGCTGGTTTATTGCTGCTATTACTTGATGATGTTGGAACAGAAACTGGCGATGAAGAGGACGATACATTCGCTTCAGGAAGTAAACCTTTATAGAGAACACCAAATAAAACAGCAATAACAATAATAACTGGTAATAAACGTTTACCCATAAATTAGCACCTTCACTGTCGCTGAGATAAAAAACTCCATCAAAAGATGGAGTTTAATTAATACGTATAAATAACTATAACAAAGATTAAGCAGTACCGCCTACGGTGATCTTATCAAGCTTCAACGTAGGTTGCCCCACACCAACAGGGAGGCTTTGTCCTTCTTTACCACAAACGCCAACTCCTTTATCTAAAGCGAGATCATTACCCACCATAGAGACCTGTTGCATAGCTTCAATACCTGAACCAATTAGAGTTGCCCCTTTAATTGGTTTTGTTATTTTTCCATTCTCGATTAAATAAGCTTCTGAGGTTGAGAAAACAAATTTACCCGATGTAATATCAACCTGACCGCCGCCAAAGTTTGGTGCGTAAATACCGCGATCAACGCTGGCAATAATCTCTTCAGGTGAAGATTTTCCTGCTAACATATAGGTGTTTGTCATACGAGGCATAGGAAGATGCGCATAAGACTCACGACGTCCATTTCCTGTTGGTGCAACACCCATTAAACGAGCATTCATCTTATCTTGCATATAGCCTTTTAAGATGCCATTTTCGATTAAGACATTGTATTGACCCGAAACACCTTCATCGTCGATAGCAACAGAGCCTCGACGACCTTCAAGAGTGCCATCATCAACAATAGTACAAAGCTCGGAAGTGACTTTCTCACCAAGGCGACCAGAAAATACAGAGGTTTCACGACGGTTGAAATCACCTTCTAAACCATGACCTACAGCTTCATGCAATAATACACCCGGCCATCCTGCGCCTAATACCACAGGCATTGTTCCCGCTGGCGCTGCAATCGCTGATAAATTCACTAATGCCATACGTACCGCTTCACGAGCATAAGTAACTGCATGGCTTTCACCATCTGCTTTAGTTAAAAAATAGTCATAACCAAAGCGACCACCGCCACCACTTGCGCCACGCTCACGTTTGCCATCTTCTTCCACCAGCACACTGACAGAAAGGCGAACTAAAGGACGTACATCAGCGGCTAACGTACCATCGGTTGCTGCAACCAACACATGCTCATAAACACCCGTTAATGACGCATTAACTTGTTTAACGCGTTTATCTTCAGCACGAGCGGCTTTATCTACCTCATGCAATAATGCAATTTTCTCTTCACGAGAGAGGCTTTGCAGAGGATCATTTAAGCTGTATAGCGGAGAATGTTGAATAGCACCTAAAGTATGGATACGACCATTACCTTTAGCCTGAACAATACTTCGTGCAGCATGAGCACTTTGGTTAAGTGCGTTAAGCGTTAGTTGGTCAGCATAAGCAAAACCGGTTTTTTCACCATAAATTGCTCTAACGCCAACACCTTGATCAATATTGTAAGAGCCATCTTTAATGATCTGGTCATCGAGGATCCAAGCCTCGTGATAACTTGACTGAAAATAAAGATCACCATAATCAATTTGACGCTGTGCAAGCTGCTCTAGTGTTGATGCTAAATCATCTAAACTAAGTTTGTTTGCTTCCAACAGACTTTCGCTGACAACAGCTAAACTCATAATTCTTCTTTATCCTTAACTTTTTTGATTAAGTGGGTCAGTTTCGGGCGAAAACGGTTATGTTTTACAACTCGGATCTGTTCACGCATACCGTGTAAACTTTCGACGCCAACATTCAGCGTTAGCGCACTGACAGCATCTGGGTTCTTTTTCAAGACTTTACCCCAACCATCAATCGCCATGGTATGGCCCCAAGTCCGGCGCGTATCATGTGTACCCACTTGTGCTGGCGCTAAGATAATACACTGATTTTCAATGGCACGAGCACGTAATAAAGGTTCCCAGTGTGCTTTTCCTGTTAAACGGGTAAAAGCAGCTGGCACAGAGATTATCTCTGCTCCTTTTTCTCTTAATGCTTGGAAAATACCCGGGAAGCGTAAGTCATAACAGATAGTTAAGCCTAATTTTCCAACGGGAGTATCAACGACGGTTAGGCGCTCACCGCGTTGATAAATAGAAGACTCGTTATATTCGCCTTGCTCATCATCAATACTGACATCAAACATATGGATTTTGTCATAACGAGCGCGAATAACACCTTCATCATCAAACACCAAGCTACTGCTGGTAATTTGATCTGGAGAGTCTCGACTAATCAATGGCATAGAACCGACTAAGATCCATACTTTGTAACGCTGAGCCATTTTAGCGATAGCATTTTGTAAAGGCCCATCGCCCTGAATTTCAGCGTGTTTATGGTAATCTTTAGAGTTTGAAAAAAGTAACGCATTCTCAGGTGTTAATACAAGCTTCACTGAATCGGGTAATTGCTTAATCTGTTGCTCAATTTGCGCCAAATTATTTTTTGTGTTTTTACCGCTACAAAGTTGCAAAAGTGCGACATTAACTTTTTTCATAACGCCTGATTCTCCTTAAGCTGACGCAGTACTTCGTCAATTTTGGGTTGTTCCATAGTTCCGGTCACATGATAACGGATAACTGAAATCTTACTCCAAAGTGGCCCCAGAACCTTTGATGCCGCAAACACTGCGGCGCCTGCAATTGGGTTTATAGCGAATGCAGTAGCAACACCAACTGTTGCTGAAATCTCTGGCGTTACCACAACTTGTAGGTCCATTTTACGTTCAAGTAAATCAACTTTCCCACTGATTGCAATATCGGCAATAACACCATCAACTCGGACACTATCAGCATTCATAATACCTTGATTAATCGTAATTTCACTCTTAATCGAGTCATACTCAAAATGCTCGCTGAAAGTATCTCTAAAATCAAACTGTAATTTACGTAAAAGTGCATCGAAACTCACAAGGCGAAGTAACTTACCGGCTTGTCCGACATTCACTTCTTCTATCCGCCCTTTACCTAAAGTAGATTTGATATCGCCATTTAAGGTCGCAAGATCAAAATTCCACGGTGTATTATGCCATTGTAATGAAAAATCAGCAGAAAGAGGAGATTGCAAAATAGGAACGATATAACCAAAGTAAGCTGCCATTTCATCAATTTCATCTGCTTTTAGCTTACCCTGTAGCTTTGTGGTGTTGTTTCCTGCGATATCGTCCGACCATTCGCCATTAACATGTAGCTCACCGCTACTATTTACTAATTTACCGTTAGTTAAAAGCAATGAGCCATTACTCTGCTTTAATGAACCTTGAATTTGTCCTAAAAGTAGACCATTTACCCAACATTCTCGACATTCAAAATCAATAGAAGGGATATTTTTTACAGAAAATTTCAATGCATTAGGATCAGTAGTGTTCGCCATTTTTAACGTTTTTTCTTCTTGGGTAGAAGAGACACCATTAAAATAGAGATAATTAATATTCACTTGCCAAGGTGTTGATGCTTCAGGAATAAACACATCGCCTCGTAATTCATTTCCTGAAAATGCAAATTTTACACCTTCACGAATGCGCATAATTTCAGTTTGAGGATCACGCCATTTTTGCCCTGCAAAATTTAAATCAGGCAAACTGATATGCACATTATCAGGAAAAGTGACTTCATTTTCAGACGGCGTTAAAGACGAAAAAGCCATTAATGTTGGCAACCATTTATCACCTTCTAATCCTTTAAGGGCAATAGTTAAGCGTTGTTGTGAACTCAATTCTGGCAATTTAAGAGAAGAAGAAACAAGGTTACCTTGTAATAATCGTAACTGTTTTCCTAATGCCCACTGACTATTAAGCTTCCACTGTTTCTCAGCACTTGCATTCACGCTTAAGGTTTCACTGTTACCCTTTGCAGAAATGACAATAGGCGGTGAATTTTTTAAATCTAGTGTTTCAGGCGCAGTTAATTTGCTACTTAATGCATTGATATTCCCGGTTAAATCAACTTGATAATCAACATCGCCTTTTTCGGGGATCTTAACATTAACGTTGCCACTCCAAGGAAATACACCCCTAAATTTCTGTTGAATATCGCTAGGCAATCCTTGAATTTTTTGAATGTCCCATTGCCCTTTCAAGCCGACATCGACCTGATAATTATCCGTATCATTGTGACTTGTAAATGAGAAAGCGAGAGGCTGCCCGAACCAATTAGCCGTTAATGTATCACTCTCAAGTTTGTCATTGTGATAACGAAATTGTCCACTAACGTCTTTTAAGGTGGTATCCATAAAATTCAATGTGACATCATTATTTTTTAAATTAATATCACCTGAAGCAACCACATCTTCACCACCAAAAGGAATATCTAATTTCAATGTACCATTGATTTTTCCTGCGACTTTAAGCTCTTCAAGTGTATGACCAATACTTGCCATTTGAGAATCTAAGAAATACTCTTTCAGCTCGTCGCCTGTGGCTTGAATATCCGCATTAATTAAGATCTTCTCTTGTCGATAGCTCTCAATCACCGCACTTAAATTTGTGGCAGTGGCTTTACCCACTTTCGCTTGTGCAGAAGACATCCATAGCCCATCATTTTTAAAATCTAAATTAATATCTAGATCGAATAATGCAGGCCATTCGCTATCAAATTTAAAGGTGGCGTGTTTGACAGGAGCATAAACTTGGAACCACCCTTTGTGATTATCAAAAGGAAAATCGGCGGGATCGCCATGGAAAATAAAGGTACCATTATCGATATTACCCGCAATAATCGCCTCTGAGAGGTATTGTGTCAGCTCTTTACCAACATACTCTTCTGGCAAATAACGCCATGCATCTCCTGCATTTGTAACTCTTACACCTGAGAGTATAGAAAGGCGCTGATCTTCACCTTGTTTCTCATAACGAAAATCACCCGCAACCCATGCTGATGTAGCTTGAACATCTAATCCTTCACTCCAAAGAGATAAATCATCTCCAGAATGAGTCCAATAAACTGCGCCTTTCCCTTTCTCAATATTCAGCGGTGCTTTAAACAATTCGCCAGTATCTATTTCACTGTTTGCTAGAGTGAAATTAAGCTCACCGCGTTGCATACTGCCTTTTAATTGCCCACTGAAATGTTGCACTGAAGGGATCTCTTGCCAACGCTTCCAACCCACATTTTCCCAAGAGAGATTAATCGCGCTTTGCTCGAAATGCTCAGGAGTGAGATCTAATGCAAAATCATTAACTACCCCAGAGAATTGGCGATACTGCCATTGACGAACAAAATCAGGTGTTAAAAAAGAGAATAATGGCAATACAGCATATAGCCTATCTAACTCAATATTTTTGGCACGAATACGCCATGCTTCGTCATGTTGTTTTTCTTTTGGTTGATAAAGAACCGCTAAATAACCATCAGGCCACTCTTCACCATCCATTACAATTTTTCGAGTATAAGGAATATCTGCAAGCCAACCATTTTCTTGCCTTCTCATCCGCAATATTAAATCTTCAACTTTTAATGCATGCGAGGTTCCATCACTACTCCAGTCCATTTCACCTTGATGGATTTGCAACTGACTTCCGGTAATACGCCCTTGCGTAATTTCAATCCAGTTAGATAAACTCGCTTTGGCTTCGCCTACCCCACTATTATTTTTTACCCACTGACTAAGCCAAGGAGAGATATCAATATCATCTGCGGTAAGAAATACCTTTCCGTTATCGATTAAACCGTTCTCTGAGGTATAGAGATCAAGACGTACCTTTAAGCCACCATAATGATTAATCGGTGTATCAAGAGTGACTTCGCCTTGAGCACGATGACGATTTTTTTGATTTAACCACATCAATTCAGGCACATGTAATGTACTGGTGTCTCCTGAAGGGGTTAAAAAAACAAAACGGCTTTCAATCAGTTTAAAGCGATCAAACTGTTCAAGGAAAATGGAAGAAATATCATCAGGTTCAGTTAACGTTATATCCCCACTTTGCCCAGTAAAAATAGGGCTATGGTAATTAACATATAACTGTTCAAAGGTCAGTTCACGAAAATGAAGGCGAAAAGCGAATAATGAACGCCAAACGTCAAAAGAAAAAGTCACTTTTTCTGCCGTAACGTTCACATCTTTATTGGTAATATTCAGTCCTTCAACTTGAATATCAGGACCAAAATTCTGCCACTCCCCCATGATTTTTGTCATGGAAACAGGGCTATTGAGTTGCTTCGTAAGATACGATTCTATTTCAGGACGATAACTATCTAAGCGAGGCAGAAAGTAACGAAATCCGCTTAATACCAAGGCAAAAACGATGAGGCAAAAAACTGTTATCACTAACAGGTATTTAGGCAGCCGCTTCATTTTTGTCTCCTTTCTGCCATCATATTCATTAGGAAGGCGAATCCATTACATCATCACCACATCAAATTGCTCCTGACTATAGAGTAGCTCAGTTTGCACTTTCACTTGTTTACCGACAAAAATTTCAACCTCTGCTAATGCATGTGATTCATCGCCTTTTAATGTGTCTGCCACTGCTGAAGAGGCGTAAACCAAGAAGCGATCTGCATCAATCGTTTTATGCACGCGCACTATTTCACGTAAAATCTCATAACAAACCGTTTCAACTGATTTTACCGTACCTCGCCCTTGGCAAGTTGGGCAGTCATCACAAAGAACATGTTCGAGACTTTCTCGAGTTCTTTTACGAGTCATTTCCACTAAGCCAAGTTGAGAGAAGCCATTAATCGTTGTTTTCACTCTATCTTTACTTAGTGCTTGTTCAAGTGATGCTAATACTCTGCGTTTATGTTCATCATTATTCATATCAATAAAGTCAATAATGATGATACCGCCTAAATTACGTAACCGTAATTGACGAGCAATGGCTTGGCTTGCTTCAATATTAGTATTAAAAATCGTTTCTTCTAAATTTCTATGACCAACAAATGCCCCTGTATTGATATCAATAGTGGTCATTGCTTCAGTTTGATCGATAATTAAATAACCACCTGATTTCAATTCAACTTTGCGCTCTAAAGCCCGTTGAATTTCACTTTCTACACCATAGAGATCAAAAATAGGCTGATTGCCTTGGTGTAATTCAAGTTTAGCGGTTAATTCAGGAATATATTCACCAATAAATTCCTGCAATTGATTGTAGGTTAATTTAGAATCAACTCGTATGCTATCTAACTCAGAACCCGCGAAATCACGTAAAATACGCTGTGCTAAAGCCAGTTCGCCATAAATTTGAATGCGAGTTTTATTTCTTTTCTTACGCTCGATGATTTTATTCCATAGGCGTTTAAGAAAAGCGGCATCTTGCTTAATTTCATTCTCGCCAACGCCTTCAGCGGCTGTTCGAATAATAAAACCGCCATTTTCATCGCAATACTCTTCAACGAGTTGTTTTAAACGCTCACGCTCTTCTTCACTGTCAATTCGCTGAGAAACGCCCACATGAGATGCACCAGGCATAAACACTAAATAACGAGAAGGCAATGTAATATCAGTGGTAAGGCGAGCGCCTTTAGTTCCTAAAGGATCTTTAACCACTTGTACAATTAAGTCTTGTCCTTGATGCACCAATTGCGCAATATCACGAACATTAAATTTTTTCTGCTCTTCACCCGCAATGCATTCCGTGTGAGGCATAATATCAGAAGCATGTAGAAAAGCGGCTTTATCCAGCCCGATGTCAATAAATGCAGCTTGCATCCCGGGTAATACGCGACTTACCCGACCTTTGTAGATGTTTCCGACGATACCTCGTTTTGCTTCTCTTTCGACATGAATTTCTTGAAGTATGCCTCCACGAATATAGGCAACACGAGTTTCAGATGGCGTCACATTCACTAATAACTCAGCTGTCATGAAATCTCCTTCTCATTAGCTAGAGACGAAAATTGAGCTATCAACGCTTCGGTTTCAACAAGAGGCAATCCGACAACAGCATGATAACTTCCCTCAATCCGTTGAACAAAACGGCCTCCTTTTCCTTGAATACCGTAAGCGCCAGCTTTATCCATTGGCTCTCCTGACTCAATATACGCGCTAATCTCACTCTCTGTCATCTCTCTAAAAGTGACGTGTGTGACGACTAATTGACTCAATGTACGTGTTCTATTAGAGATAGCAATTGCTGTCATCACTTGATGTGTTGCGCCTGAAAGTGAACGTAGGATTTGCGCGGCATGAGTTTTATCACGGGGCTTTTCAAGAATATGACCATCATGAACCACAATCGTATCAGAGCCCAAAACGGGATAATCATGAGGTGCTTGTCTTACACCTTCTTGTGATTTTTCTTTTGCCAAACGAAGAACATACTCTTCTGGTTTTTCACCTTGTTGCCAAATTTCATCAATTGCTGGCGTGATAATACTAAATTCAATATCTAATAACGCGAGAAGTTCACGTCTTCTTGGTGAGCTGGAAGCAAGGTAAAGCGTGGTCACAAATAATGTCCTCATGACGGTAACGCAAAAGTGACCGCCATGATCCAATAACTTAGTGAACTAAAAACTGGTGACGGATTTTGCGAAGCAAAAAATAAAGCCATGGCCAAAGAATACCACTGACTGGGCTATTCCAGAATACTTGAGGGTGAAAAGTCACAGGTGAAAGTAAAAATTCCGCCCAAAATACAGTAAGATCAACAACGACAACACTTAACATCACCACTAAGGCTTGTTGCCATAACGCTAAATTACAAAAAAGCTGATATTTAAAGGCGATGACATAACTCACTAAAGTATAAGCCAGTGCATTGACACCCAAGGTCGTTCCTTGGACTAAGTCCATAATCATACCCAAGACAAATGCAGTTCCGACACTGACACGATGAGGGATCGCGGTTATCCAATAAATAAGAAACAGCATAGGCCAAATAGGTCGATACACTGCTAACTGTTCTGGCCACGGCATAATTTGTAAAACTAATGCGACAAGAAAAGAGAGCCAAACTACCCAACGCCCACGACTTTGATATGGATTCATCGTGTCTACCTACTTCTATTGGTATTTGCAGGTGTATTTGTTGCAGCAGGCGTTATTGCTGGTGTCTCAGTTCCGTTAGTTCCTTCAGCCGTATTATCTAACGGCTCTTGAGACATAGAACGAGGAAGCGGTGGCCCTGCTTGTTCATAATTAGGTAAAACTTGAGGCATCAGTTGCATTAAACGCTCATTGGCGGCGTGATAAACCTCTGAAGGCAGAGGAGGCTCTCCCGTTTTATCTGATGCATTCCATAATAAAAGCAAATAGCGTAAACGTTGTAGCTCAGCTGACGGACGAACATTAATCACGGAATAAGCCCGTTGATTATCCACTTTAACGGAAGATACCACACCAACCGGATAACCTTCTGGGAAACGACCGCCCAATCCTGATGTCACTAAAACATCGCCTACACGAATATCAATATTGGCAGGTAATGCTTCTAACAATAAATCATCAGCACAACCCGCACCAGAAGCTATAACACGAATATCGTTACGTAAAACTTGTACTGGTAATGCATGAGAAGTGTCACATATTAATAGAACACGACTCGTAAGCTCACTTACGGCAATAACTTGTCCTACAACACCTTTATCACTAATAACAGGTTGTCCTTCATAGACGCCATCATTGGTTCCTTTATCAATAACCACTTGATCTCGATAAGGCGTACTATTACCAGACAGCACTTGTGTCACTGTCATTTGTTCATTTTGGCGCAGTGGTGAACCAAGTAATTCTCGTAAACGGGCATTCTCTTGCTTAAATTGTTCAAGTAATTGGCTTTCTCCGCTACGAACTAACAACTCTTTTCTTAACGCTTGATTCTCAAATTGTAAACGCTCACGCGTGGCAAATGTTTCTGAAATTTGATCAAGGAAACGGCGTGGACCATTTGCAAGAAAATAGAAGGGGCTAACAGCAGTATCAAGATACTGGCGGACTTTAGAAAATGCGCCAATACGGTTATCTGCAATCAATAAAGAGATAGCGACAACCACGGCGATTATTAATCTTAGTTGCAGGGAAGGGCCCCGGCTAAAAATTGGCTTCATAAACTCTAAGATCACTCACACGGAGAAGTAAAAGAACAGGTGTTAATATTCTCACCAAGGGGGAATCCATTCTCCCTTGTTAGAATTAATCTCAATCTTCGCTAAACAGATCGCCACCGTGCATATCGATCATTTCTAATGCTTTACCACCACCACGTGCAACACAAGTCAGTGGATCTTCAGCCACAATCACCGGAATACCTGTTTCTTCCATTAATAAACGGTCTAGGTTACGTAATAACGCACCACCACCGGTTAATACCATGCCGCGCTCTGAAATATCAGAAGCCAACTCTGGCGGGCATTGTTCTAATGCAACCATGACTGCACTTACAATACCTGTTAATGGTTCCTGTAAGGCTTCAAGAATTTCATTAGAGTTTAATGTAAAGCTACGAGGTACACCTTCTGCAAGGTTACGACCACGAACTTCAATCTCATTGACTTCATCAGAAGGGTAAGCTGAACCGATATCGTGTTTGATACGTTCTGCGGTTGCTTCACCAATCAGTGAGCCGTAGTTACGACGCACATAGTTAATGATAGCTTCATCAAAACGGTCACCGCCGATACGAACAGAAGAAGAGTAAACGACACCGTTTAATGAGATCACGGCAACTTCTGTTGTACCACCACCAATATCAACCACCATTGAGCCTGTTGCTTCAGAAACAGGTAAACCTGCACCGATTGCCGCAGACATAGGTTCTTCAATTAAGAACACCTCGCGAGCACCTGCACTTAATGCTGATTCACGGATAGCTCTGCGTTCTACTTGAGTTGCCCCTACTGGTACACAGACTAATACACGAGGGCTTGGACGCATAAAGCTATTGTTATGAACCTGTTTTATGAAGTGCTGAAGCATTTTTTCGGTTACATAAAAATCAGCAATCACACCGTCTTTCATTGGACGGATAGCAGCGATATTCCCAGGTGTACGCCCTAACATCTGTTTGGCTTCATGCCCTACAGCTGCAACACTTTTTGATGTGCCAGCGCGATCTTGACGAATAGCGACAACGGAGGGTTCATCGAGAACAATACCCTGTCCTTTGACATAAATAAGGGTATTGGCGGTACCCAAGTCAATAGACAAATCGTTGGAAAACATGCCACGAAATTTTTTAAACATACGAAAGGATAATCCTGCAAGCCGGGACGGAAAAATCCGTCTACTCTATCAACCACAATAAGCAGCGACAAGGCGCGATTCACTACTTAAATTAAAGTGGACACGTAAATAATCATAAAGGCACAATATTCTACGTTACTTTTCCCAATTGGAGCAGAAAAAAACTGCATAAAAATGGGCTAATTAGAACGATTAACGCATAATTTCGATCCTACGCTGTTCATATTTAAGTTATGTAACAATACAAACAACGTTCACATCAATAAAGAAAAATCTCACTTCGTTGCCAAACTGTGACTCAAAAGTCTCGTTGCAAGTTCAAATAAAATTTATTCATTTGAATAAGCACAATCACTCTATTGATATTAAATGGTGTTTCACCGGCAGAATTTGACTGAGATAACAACCAGAGTACCCACCTCGAATACTTCTAAGGCAACACATTATCTTTATTTCGAGCAATAAAGAGAAATGCTAATTTTTATCCAATCGTAAACCATTAACGGTGTTATCTAATAACCAAGATATAAAACTCAGAATAATCTCTGCACCAATAAACGTAGAACCCCCGTTTATACACTAAAAAAGGATTATTTGTCTCATTATTACAATAGATATTGTGCACAATCACGACGAGATCTAAAAAATCACCTATCATGACACAAATAGAAATCGATGAGGGGTCAAGATGAAAGCATTATTAGTAGAACAAAATGACAACAAACTCAGTGCCAGCGTACAAAGTGTTGATGAGAAAACACTGCCTATTCATGAGGTTATTATCGACATCCATTACTCAACGCTTAACTATAAAGATGGACTCGCGATCACAGGTAAAGGAAAAATCCTGCGCCAATTCCCAATGGTGCCGGGTATTGATTTTTCTGGTGTTGTTCATCACACCGAAGATCCTCGCTTCCATATTGGTCAACATGTTTTATTAACTGGCTGGGGTGTAGGTGAAAACCACTGGGGTGGTCTTGCACAAAAAGCGGGGGTAAAAGGTGATTGGCTAACTGTAGTGCCAGAAGGGCTCTCTTTAAAAAATGCCATGACAATTGGGACTGCCGGTTTTACTGCCATGCTTTGTGTAATGGCATTAGAACAAGGCGGTATCACTCCTGAAAGCGGTGATATTTTAGTCACAGGAGCCAGTGGTGGTGTCGGAAGTACCGCTATTAGTTTACTAACGGCATTAGGCTACCAAGTTACCGCATTAAGTGGCAGAGCAAGTAACCATGATTATTTACGCAAACTCGGTGCCAAAAATATTATCACTCGTGAAGAGTTTGAACCTGCTGGTAGAGCTTTAGATAAACAACGCTGGGCGGGTGCAATTGATACCGTAGGTGGGCAAATTCTTGCCAATATTCTGTCACAAACAAACTATAACGGAACCGTAGCGGCTTGTGGATTAGCAGGTGGTTTCTCTTTACCAACGACAGTCATGCCTTTTATTTTACGTAATGTTCGCTTACAAGGTGTCGATTCTGTTTATTTTCCAGCAGAAAAACGCGCTCAAGTTTGGCAACGTTTATTAAAATTACTGCCAGAAACGTTCTATCAACAAGCGACAACAGAAATTACGCTTGATGAGGTTCCTCGTTATGCCCAAATGATTATGGATAATCAGGTAACAGGTCGAACCTTAGTAAAGCTCTAATTTTCGGTTTTTATCTGCTTATTTCTGGCATTAACTCACCTTATTTAGTGCCAGAATAAGCTTCTTTGTGTGTGAAAGTGATATTGAATTGTGATGTAGATCACATTTATGATATATATTGATGACTAGTCTCAAAGAAGCTCAGATTTCCAGTGACATCAATAAATAACGTAGTGTTATGATTATTTTTTAGACACCTGTTTATTTTGCTTTCTCGCGTTTACAATCTTGTAAAAACTTTTAACTTTTCATCAAAATAAACCCTTCATTCCCTGATTAGACCAGTATTTTGCTGTTATCTTCTGTGAAATGTCTATAATGTCGGACTTTGTGATATGTATCGTAGCATTGGATACAATAAAAGATGACAAAACGAAAAGCACAGGTTATTTTGTCATTTCGTTGACGAATTGACGGAGATAGAAGCATAATGTCGGAAAATTTTCATATTTTGCTCCTGAATGGTCCGAATCTAAACCTGCTTGGAACAAGAGAGCCGGAAACTTACGGACACTTAACTCTGGATGATATCGTTCAAAGTTTGTCAGCAGATGCTCAGGCATTAAATGTGAAACTCAGTCATTTTCAGTCTAACGCTGAATTTGAGCTGATAAATAAAATTCATGCAGCTCGGGGTAATGTCGATTATATATTAATCAACCCTGCAGCTTTCACGCATACCAGTGTTGCACTGCGTGATGCATTATTAGGGGTGAATATTCCATTTATTGAAATTCACCTGTCCAATGTCTACAGTCGGGAGCCTTTCCGTCACCATTCATATCTCTCTGATATCGCAACAGGCGTAATCTGTGGATTAGGTGCAGAAGGTTATCGGTTTGCTTTACAGGCAGCGGTCAGCCGCTTGTCTTAATAAAAAACATCAAAAAGAGTACGGAATCAACTCATGGATATTCGTAAAATTAAAAAACTGATCGAGCTAGTCGAAGAGTCTGGCATTTCTGAACTGGAAATCTCTGAAGGTGAAGAGTCAGTACGTATTAGTCGTAACTCTGGTCTTCAGGGTCAAATGGCTCCTCAGCAATATTTTGCGGCACCAGTGGCACCTCAACCTGCATTAGCAAATGCAGTTGCGCCTGTAGCGCCAGAAACACCAGCAGCTACACCAGCGCAAGAAATCAGCGGTCATGTTGTTCGTTCACCAATGGTCGGAACGTTCTACCGCTCACCAAGCCCTGAAGCTAAGAAATTTGTTGAAGTCGGTCAGCAAGTCAATGTAGGCGATACTCTGTGCATCGTTGAAGCAATGAAAATGATGAACCAGATTGAATCTGACAAAGCGGGTGTTGTTAAATCTATCCTTTGCCAAGACGGCGACAACGTTGAGTTTGACGCTCCACTCTTTGTTATCGAATAACGAGGCAGGTCCATGCTAGAAAAAATCCTCATTGCCAACCGTGGTGAGATAGCACTGCGTATCCTAAGAGCATGTAAAGAGCTTGGGATTAAAGCAGTCGCTGTTCACTCCACGGCAGACCGTGATTTAAAACACGTTCTGCTGGCAGACGAGACTATCTGTATTGGTCCCGCTGCTTCAGCAAAAAGTTACCTAAATATCCCTGCAATTATTGCAGCGGCTGAGATCAGTGGTGCACAAGCCATTCATCCAGGATACGGTTTCCTGTCTGAAAATGCTGATTTCGCAGAGCAAGTTGAACGCTCAGGCTTTATTTTTATCGGTCCGAAAGCTGAAACCATCCGCCTAATGGGTGACAAAGTTTCTGCTATTGAAGCGATGAAAAAAGCAGGTGTTCCTTGTGTACCAGGATCAGACGGTCCTTTAGGTAACGATACTGCGAAAAATATTGAAATTGCTAAACGTATTGGCTACCCAGTTATCATCAAAGCCTCTGGTGGCGGTGGTGGACGCGGTATGCGAGTTGTTCGTTCTGAAAAAGATCTAGAACAATCCATTACAATGACGCGTGCGGAAGCAAAAGCGGCATTTAGCAACGACATGGTATACATGGAAAAATACCTTGAAAACCCACGCCATGTTGAAATTCAAGTTATGGCTGATGGTCAAGGTAATGCAATCTATTTGGCTGAACGTGATTGCTCAATGCAACGTCGTCACCAAAAAGTGGTTGAAGAAGCACCAGCACCGGGTATTACCCCTGAGATCCGTAAAAATATCGGCGAACGCTGTGCGAACGCATGTATTGAAATCGGCTATCGTGGTGCAGGTACATTCGAATTCCTGTATGAAAATGGTGAATTCTACTTTATTGAGATGAACACCCGTATTCAGGTTGAACATCCAGTAACAGAAATGATCACTGGCATCGACTTAATCAAAGAACAGTTACGCATTGCATCTGGCTTACCTTTATCAGTAACGCAAGATCAAGTTAACGTTCATGGTCATGCAATTGAATGTCGTATCAACGCAGAAGATCCAAAAACCTTCATGCCAAGCCCGGGTACAATCACTCGCTTCCACTCACCAGGTGGATTTGGTGTACGTTGGGAATCGCATATTTACGCTGGTTATACTGTTCCACCTCACTATGATTCAATGATTGGTAAATTGATCACTTACGGTGAAACACGCGAAATCGCGATCTCTCGCATGAAAAATGCGTTGGCGGAACTTATCATTGATGGTATTAAAACCAATATTGAACTGCACCAGTTCATTATGAATGATGAGAATTTCCAAAAAGGTGGTACAAACATTCACTACCTTGAAAAACGTTTAGGTTTAGCTGAGAAATAATCGTTCTCGCTTAACAAGAAAAGGCATAGTTTATTCACTATGCCTTTTTTATTGCAGATTTTCTGATGAGTATTTATTTAATTGGAAACCCTTTAAAAGGTTTTATTTCTCGAATACTAAAACTGGTGTTCATCTCTTTAATATTGCCAATGGCGCGCACTTTCATCATTGAAACGTTATGAAAATCTTCCATATCTTTAACGACCAGTTGCAGTATATAGTCATATCGTCCTGAGATATTATGACAAGAAATCACATTATCAATTTTCATTATTTCTTGTTCAAAATGCGCCATATTATCTTCAGAATGCAGATCTAACGTGATATTCATAAATGCATAAAAATTAAACCCTAAATGCTTAGGTTCAATTATTGCTCGATAATTCTTTATCACTCCCTTTTCTAATGCCTTAAGTCGCTTCCAGCAAGCCGGTGGGGATAAAAAAACACGCTTAGCAATTTCCGCATTATTTAATCGCCCTTCTTCTTGTAACAACTTAAGTATCCCCATATCCGTTTTGTCAAGATCCATCCTATTTGCACCTCTGTGACATTAATCAAAATAACGTTTTTATCAAAGATAATTAATTTATAGCTCAATTTTAGCGAATTTTATTAATAAATAAGTCTGTATTGCTTCCAATATGAAGAAATAATTAATCACACTAATTGCTAAAATCATCCTCGAAGTATCGTTATTCAGCTAATACAAAATGATTAGAAATCATGTTCCAAAAATAAACTTAACAAAACAAATACTATAAATTTTACTTTCACATGGGATTACATGTATGACCTTATTAGAACAAAAAGTTGATAGGGCCTCTCTCTCAAAAGAAGAATGGAAAAAATTAACTCGATTTGATAATACCGATATGGGGTGGATTATTATCAGTATCGGTATGGCAATTGGTGCAGGTATTGTTTTTTTACCCGTACAAGTTGGCTTAATTGGGTTATGGGTATTTTTACTCTCTTCTATTATTGGTTACCCTGCCATGTACCTCTTTCAACGCCTGTTTATCAATACCCTTGCCGACTCTAAAGAATGTAAAGACTACCCAAGTGTTATCGAAGGCTATCTTGGTAAAAACTGGGGAATGTTTTTAGGTTTACTTTATTTCTTAATGTTGGTGATATGGATTTTTGCTTATCCGACTGCACTTACCAATGATACTGCCTCTTATCTACACACCTTTGGTGTCACAGAAGGATTACTGTCAGAAAATCCATTCTATGGCCTAATTCTTATCTCATTTCTCGTATTAATTGCATCGCGAAGCGAAGAGCTGTTATTTAAAATCTCAAGCTTTATGGTGTTATCTAAATTATTGGTTGTGTTTGCGCTGGGTGTCATGATGATCAGCATGTGGGATCTGTCGAAAAATATCGATACCTTCCCGCCTTTTAGCTTATTAATTAAAAACGCGATTATTACCCTACCTTTTACACTCACTTCTATACTCTTTATTCAATCCCTTAGCCCAATGGTAATTTCTTATCGTGCTAAAAATAAGTCGATTGAAGTCGCTCGCTACAAAGCCTTAAGAGCCATGAATATCTCTTTTGGTACACTATTTTGTGTTGTCTTCTTCTATGCCATTTCTTTTACTTTTGCCATTGGACATGATGAAGCAGTTAAAGCCTATGAGCAGAATATTTCTGCACTAGCGATCGCGGCACAATTTATTGAAGGTGATGCGGCTAAATACGTGACTCCCGTTGGTGTGGCACTCAATATATTTGCATTAATGACCGCATTCTTTGGAGTCTATCTTGGCTTTAAAGAAGCAGTACAAGGCTTAGTCATGAATGCTCTTACTCGTATTATTCCTGCAGAAAAAATCAATCAGAAAGTCCTCTCGCTCTGTATTGTCATTTTCACTGTCGTTATTGCGTGGGGAGCTATTGTTCTTAATCTTCCAGTATTGATGTTCACTTCAATATGTAGCCCTATTTTCGGGATTGTAGGTTGTCTTATTCCCGCTTATTTAGTTTACAAAGTACCTTCATTGCACCGCTATAAAGGTGGATCACTGTATTTAATTATTTTTACGGGCATCCTGCTTTGTATTTCTCCTTTCTTAAAATTTATTTAATTAAATTAGATGTATTAAAGGCTTAACCATGAAATATAACTTTGATGAAATTATAGATAGAAAAGATACCGATGCTTTAAATTATGATGGTTGGCGTCAGTATATTTTTAAAGCAGAGAAAGACGCTCAATTTGCCTTCGCTGATAATGAGTTTATTAGAATGTGGGTTGCAGATATGGATTTCTCTACTCCACCTGAAGTGCTTGATGCCATTAAAGCGCGCCTTGATAGAAAAATATTAGGTTATACCAAAGTGTATGATGACGAGTATTACCAAATATTTAAAGATTGGTGCCAAAGACATTATGATTGGGAAATTGATCCGCATGAAATCGTATTATCACCGGGTATTATTCCTGCACTAAATCGTCTAGTGCCTTTATTAATAAAAGAAGATGAAAGTATTCTTATTCAAACACCTTCTTATACACCCTTTAAACAAGCGGGAGATTATAACTCTCGCCAAGTGATCTACTCTGATTTATTAGATAAAGACGGTGATTACGCTGTTGATTTTGCCGATATGGAACGCAAAATTAAAGATAACTCACTTAATATTAAGCTCTTTATTTTATGTAATCCTCAAAATCCAACCGGTAAAGTATGGACTGAAGAAGAGCTAATTAAGATGGGGAAACTCTGTATTGAAAATGATATTTGGATGATATCAGATGAAATACATTGTGATTTATTACGTAACGGTGTGATGCACACCCCTATCGCTAAACTCTTTCCTCATTATGAGAAAATTGTTACCTGCATGGCTCCAAGCAAGACATTTAATCTTGCAGGTAATCTGATGTCTCATATTTTTATTAAAGATGCAGAAGTAAAAAAAGAGTGGCTTCGTCTTTATGATGACTTTATTTCACCATTAAGTTTAGTTGCAACAAAAGCGGCTTATTCTCAATGTGATGAATGGTTAAAAGAGCTAAGAAACTATCTCGATGATAACTTTAAATTAGTACAAGAATTTACTCAGACTCATTTTCCAAAAGCAAACTTTAAAATACCTGATTCAACCTATTTAGCATGGATTAATTTGGCAGATTATTTACCTGAAGATGTCGATAACCAACAACTTTCACTCTATTTTGCTAATAAAACAGGCATTTTATTAGAAGGTGGAAATATGTTTGTAAGTAATGGCGATAACTATATTCGTATTAACCTTGCTTGTCCTCGCGCCATTATCAAAGAGGGCTTAGAAAGAATAAAGAATGCACTTTAATTTTTAATTTATGAGATGAGTAAAACAAAGAAGAGCACCACTTTTGATTAATTTATTTCAGTGTCTGTTCTTCTTTTCTCCTATTTCCATTATCTTAAACACCCTATTTGTGGCGATTATTTCAACAGTTTATTGGTTGAATAATATAAAATTTCATCTCTATTTTTATTATTCCATTAAATAGAAACCCATCACTAATCCTTTTAAAACAATAAGATAATCTATTTTTAATACTCCCTTATGACTTTGTGATTAATTTTCACTGAATCAATACTCACTTTCCCGTACAATCCTCCCATTCATTTTTAACCCTATTAAGATTGGGAGAACAGATGGACAAACGTTTTGTTCAGGCCCACAAAGAAGCCCTTTGGGCCCTAATTTTAACTTTTATGTATTTGTTAGGTTGGTTAATGACCGCCTATTTACCTGATAACACACTGGGCATTACTGGTTTACCTCTTTGGTTTGAGCTTTCATGCTTATTCCTACCTGTTTTGTTTTTTCTGTTGTGCTATCTGATGGTGCGCTACTTTTTCAAAGATATGCCGTTAGGAGATGAGCATGACGATGCAAACTGAGGTCATAGTGCCACTGATTGGCTACCTTCTTCTGGTCTTTCTGCTATCGGCTTATGCTTATCGTAAGCGCGAAAAAGGCGAGTTTCTTAACGAATATTTTCTTGGTAACCGCTCAATGGGTGGCTTCGTGCTAGCCATGACTATCACTGCCACTTATGTCAGCGCCAGCTCCTTTATTGGCGGACCGGGTGCTGCCTATAAATACGGTATTGGTTGGGTATTACTTTCGATGATCCAACTTCCCGCTATTTGGCTCTCTCTGGGTGTTTTAGGGAAAAAATTTGCCATTTTAGCGCGCCGTTATAATGCTGTTACCTTAAACGATATGCTTTATGCGCGTTACAAAAGCCGTTTTCTGGTCTGGTTTGCCAGTTTAAGCCTGTTAGTCGCTTTTGTCGGCGCGATGACAGTGCAATTTATTGGTGGAGCGCGTTTATTAGAAACCGCGGCAGGCATTCCCTATGAATTCGGCTTACTGATCTTTGGGATCTCTATTGCACTGTACACTGCAATTGGTGGATTTAGAGCCAGCGTGTTAAACGATGCCTTACAAGGCCTTGTCATGCTACTTGGGACATTTATTCTCTTGTTTGCCATTATCTATAAAGCAGGCGGATTAGATGTTGCAATACAAAAACTCAATGCTATCGATCCTGCATTAACATCCTCACAAGGGGCAGATGGTATTTTAAGTGGTCCATTTATGGCTTCATTTTGGGTACTGGTCTGTTTTGGTGTTATCGGCTTGCCACATACTGCGGTGCGTTGCATCTCTTACAAAGACAGTAAAGCCATGCATAAAGGGATCATCATTGGCACCATTGTGATGTCATTATTGATGTTTGGTATGCACTTTGCTGGCGCATTAGGTCGGGCGATCATTCCTGATCTGACTGTTCCTGATCAGGTTATTCCAACACTGATGGTTGAAGTATTACCGCCTATTGCAGCAGGTATTTTTCTTGCGGCACCTATGGCTGCCATTATGTCAACGATTAATGCGCAGCTGTTACAATCGTCAGCAACGTTGGTCAAAGATCTCTATCTCAATATCGTCCCACATGCGATCACAAATGAGAAACGTATCTCTCGTTTATCGAGCCTTTCGACCTTGATTTTAGGCGTGTTACTGCTGTTTGCAGCATGGAACCCACCATCAATGATTATTTGGCTTAACTTACTGGCTTTTGGTGGCTTACAAGCGGTTTTCTTATGGCCTTTAGTTCTTGGGCTTTATTGGGAAAAAGCCAACCGTTATGGCGCGATTGCGGGCATGATCACTGGTGCCACACTCTATGCCACCCTTGCGACATTTAATATCCAGATAGCTGGATTCCACCCCATTGTTCCATCACTGTTATTGAGCTTAGTTGCGTTTCTTGTGGCTAATCGATTTGGAGAGCATACTCTGCCCCAATCAGCATCATTACAGTGAATTCGTTTTTAAAGAGACTAATTATGCCTTGGATACAATTAAGACTTAATGCAACCGCCGCTAATGCAGAAGCTATTGGTGATGAATTGGTTGAAAGCGGTGCCGTTTCAGTGACTTTCCAAGATAGTCACGATACCCCTATTTTTGAACCTTTACCGGGTGAAACTCGTCTTTGGGGGGATACTGACGTTATCGGTTTATATGATGCAGAAACTGACATGAAAATCGTTGTGGCGATGTTAGAAAATACGCCATTACTCGGTCAAGGTTTCCTGCACAAAATTGAACAACTCGAAGATAAAGATTGGGAACGTGAATGGATGGATAACTTCCACCCAATGCGTTTTGGCGAGCGTTTATGGATTTGCCCAAGCTGGCGTGAAGTACCTGATCCTAACGCTGTTAACGTCATGCTAGACCCTGGTCTTGCATTTGGTACAGGTACCCACCCTACCACCTCATTATGCCTTCAGTGGCTTGATGGTTTAGATTTAGTGGGTAAAACGGTTATCGACTTCGGTTGTGGCTCTGGCATTTTAGCTATTGCGGCATTAAAACTGGGTGCAGCAAAAGCGATTGGTATTGATATCGATCCTCAAGCTATCCAAGCAAGTCGTGATAATGCACAGCGTAATGGTGTTTCTGACGCGCTCACACTGTATCTTGCAAAAGACCAGCCTGATAACCTCAGTGCTGATGTTGTAGTCGCCAATATTTTAGCGGGTCCATTACGTGAACTAGCACCTGTTATCAGCACACTGCCTCGCCAAGGTGGACATCTGGGTCTTTCAGGTGTGTTGGCGACACAAGCAGAAGGTGTAGCAGCCGCCTATGAAGGATTATTTAACTTAGATCCTGTTGCTGAAAAAGAAGAGTGGTGTCGTATTACCGGTGTGAAAAAATAACACTGAACAAATATTAACCAAAATGAGATGATCTCATTGCGTTAAAATTTCACTTAATTATTGTTTATCAGGCATTAATCACATTTTTGCCTGATAAACTCTACTTAGTTTCACTTGTTTATCAATTCTATATCATCAATTTTTAATTTTTTAAAAATACATAACATTATGTTTTTATTGATTAAATAATGAATTTATAAAAAATCAAGTGTAAAAAAGTAACTTTTTTTCGCAATTTGGTTAAACTTTGTCCTTTCATATCTGGCAAAAAATGCGTAATATACGCGCCCTTGCAGTCACAGTTTGGCCCTCTTTTCATCTATGCGAATCGGACAGTATCAGTTAAAAAATTGCCTTATCGCGGCTCCCATGGCTGGCGTTACAGACCGACCTTTTCGGTCGCTTTGCTATGATATGGGTGCGGGTATGACAGTTTCTGAAATGCTTTCTTCCAACCCTCAGGTTTGGCAGACAGACAAGTCTCGGTTACGAATGGTACATAGTGATGAATTGGGGATCCGCTCCGTACAAATTGCAGGAAGTGATCCCGTTGATATGGCGGCAGCTGCGAAAATAAACGCAGATAGTGGCGCTCAAATTATCGACATTAACATGGGTTGCCCTGCAAAAAAGGTGAATAAAAAGCTAGCCGGTTCAGCACTACTTCGTCATCCCGACCTTGTCGCAGAGATCCTCTCTGCTGTGGTTAACGCGGTAGATGTTCCTGTTACTCTCAAGATCCGTACTGGCTGGTCACCTGATGAACGTAACTGTGTAGAGATTGCCAAATTGGCTGAACGTTGTGGTATTCAGGCTCTTACTATTCATGGGCGTACACGCGAGTGTTTGTTCAAAGGGGAAGCCGAATACGACAGCATTCGGACAGTTAAGCAGAGTGTTTCTATTCCCATTATTGCGAATGGAGACATAACAGACCCGCTAAAAGCCAGAGCAGTATTAGACTACACTGGAGCCGATGCTTTGATGATCGGTCGCGCTGCTCAGGGAAGACCCTGGATCTTTCGGGAAATCCAGCACTATCTGGACACAGGTGAACTGTTGCCCCCTCTGCCGGTTGCAGAGGTACAACAAATAATGCAAAAGCATGTGCGTGAGTTGCACGACTTTTACGGTCAAGGCAAAGGAACTCGCATTGCACGCAAGCATGTCTCTTGGTATCTCAAGGAACATGCCCCTGATGACCAGTTTCGGCGCTCCTTCAACGCCATAGAGGATGCCAGCGAACAGCTGGAGGCGTTGGAAGCATATTTCGAAAATTTTTTGCGTAAATAAATAAAAGAGCTGACAGAACTATGTTCGAACAACGCGTAAATTCAGACGTACTAACAGTTGCCACCGTAAATTCACAAGATCAGGTGACCCAAAAACCTTTACGTGACTCAGTTAAACAAGCACTGAAGAACTATTTTGCTCAATTAAACGGTCAAGATGTTAATGACTTATATGAGCTAGTATTGGCTGAAGTTGAACAGCCATTGTTGGACATGGTAATGCAGTACACCCGTGGCAACCAAACGCGTGCAGCGCAAATGATGGGCATTAACCGCGGCACACTGCGTAAGAAACTGAAAAAATACGGCATGAACTGATCCTAGTCAGTTAAGTCTATTTTTATAAAAAGCCTTTTCTGGTTTTCCAGAAAAGGCTTTTTTGTTGCTTATTTTTCATACTTTCTCTATAAAGTTACTATTGGTTATTTGGAAAGAATGCTTATTTTAACTTTCATTCTTTTAAACCAATTTGCAGCAATTGGTTTTTTACTAGCAGCCAAATCTATATTTAGATTTGGTGAGTTACAAAATGACCAAGATAAAAAACTAACAGAATATGTTATGTTGGGTACACTTATTAGCTTTAGCATCTCCATCCTTACTGGGCTTGCCACAACATACCTAGTAACTCAATTACCCATAGGCAAATAACCCATCAACTGTTTGAAATAAACGTTATATTCTCTGATGGAAACCCTGCTGGAAATGACTGACAACGGATTCGTTTTGATAGCACTCCTTCTAAAAACCCTGTCAGATTTTCTGCAATAAATTCTACTTCAGAGGCTCTGGATGGAATAATTGCTATTGTCCATAAACTGCTATCATTGGATGAAACAACCCAAAACAGAGTATCTCCATTATCTGTCACTCCAATAGGCAAAAGTCCATTATCTTTAGGGTACAGATGAAAAGTATAATAATCAGGATCAGCCTGTATTAACGAATCAAAATCCTTAAGGATTGCCTCTTTTTGCTGAAAGAAATTAAGATATTCATTCTCACTAAATGGATTAAATAACGTAATAAAGTTGGCTATGTGCCCTGAACCATATTGCGTGACAAATTCAATATAGTCTTGAGGAAAGGTGTATCGATTATCAATAAGCAGCCATTCCTTATCTTCTCCTCGTTCTATCGGACATAAAGGTATTGGTAGCCACTGATTTAATGTTGTTAACATTCTATCCTCTCTGATTTGATTTCCATTTTATCGCTCAATTTATGGTATTTTATCTTTACCTTATTTTTATCATAACTTCGCTAATTTCTATCACTCTAGATACGTGATAAAAATCCGATACCAACAAGACGATAATCATGACAACACCTTCACATACCATTACATTTATTGATAGCGCTTACCCTAAACCTCATAACATTGAAGAATTTGTCTGGTCTGGGCGATTAGATAAACATGGCCAACTTTGGTTTGATCTGCATCTTAGAAGTGCCAGCTACTATTTAAGTGAAGGTAAGGATTATCCTGATGATATAGATGAAGATGAGCTAGATGATGAGGAAGAATATACCAGCCTTGTTGATTGGCAATCTAGGATTGTCTGGGATAATTATCATCGTTGCACTCTCTCTTCAACATTTTGGTCAGATGAAAAAGGTATTTTACTGAGTACAGGCGAAGTTCCTTTTGATTTTGACAATTTTATCACGCACCAATTTAATGTTGATACTGCACCACAAATAAATCATTCTGAGGATGAGGATGAGCCAACAGAAATCTCCGCATTCAGTATTTATTTATTAGGACATGATGAGTGTAAAAATCATCAAATTCACTTCCAGCGTCAACAAAATAACACTTATCACATTAATTGGAGTGGAAAAATCGCACTAACTTATGGTGGATTTGATGAGTTTATCCATCAATTTATCGCAAGATTAGAAAATATTTCTTTTGATGGTTTTTATTTCCCTAAAACATGGGATTTAGATAAAGCGACGGTTGAATTTAAAAAAGTGCTTTCTCATTTTGAACACTATGAATTCACATTAATTAACCCTAAAAGCCAAATTCAGCAATGGAAATTGAGTTATATAGGTGAACCTCAACCGTAGAATCACCTATGTCTAACACTGGCATCAATATTCTATTTAGATAAACATTCCTTTAATAACAGGCAATGTTTATCTTTATCAATTAGTTATAATTAGCATTATCTTTTATAAGATATACAGAGAATAATCAGTGATATAAAGTCATGACTCACATTTTATCTCTGTTATGTTATTAAAATATTTATCACCTATAATTTTCAAATAATAAAAATTATATTTTATTTATATCAGATATTTATTACTTAAATCATGGTTTAAAAAATACGTAATTAAACAGTATCTATTAAAAGCCAATATCATGTATTATCTTTGCCATTATTATCCTCCCCTTAGGTACTATAATGTCTAGCAATTCAGAAATTGACTATTCCAATAATGAATCAAAAAATATCTGTTTTTATATCATGCTATTAATAGGGGCACCTAGCTTTATCGCGCCAGAGTTTTCATTTATTACTCTACCTATTATCATGTTTTCGTCTGCTGCCTATTTTATCTATTTTCTTATTTCTGAAGGTCATGCATCAGAGATAGTATGGGGAATATTAAAAGGCTTTTTGATCATTATTATTGCCAGCATTATTCCTTTTATTGGCCCGATTATCCTGATTGGCTGGATAATCTATAATATTGCTAAAGCAGTAGACAGTATAAAAAGTCTTTTCCCTGAAGCTGTTTTTAGCATCATTCTCTATGCTTGCTTGGCTTATCCCTTAATTGATTTCTTAGCAACTCGCCATGAAGTTAATTATATTCCTCGTATAATCGCGGGGCTTATTTATGTTGTTGTCGCATTTAACTACAATAATCGATTAAAAAAACAAGCTTCATCAACCAAAGACCAACTCTTTAAACTTTCATTAATGTGGATCTCTGCGCCTCTTATCGCCATATTAATTATCACCATTGTTTCTGCGGTACGTTCAGCCTTTAGAACCGTGATCAGCACAACGACATCACCTATCCGAGTTACCCAAAACGTCTCAGGCTATGTACGTGGTGACACTATTGTCAGTAATTACACTCGTGAAGTCTCCAGAACAATTACCACTACCACAACCTCGATATTGCCGGGGGCTGGCGCGATGACTGCATCTGTTGCAGGCAATCTCACACCTAAACAGCAAAACACCACATCACCAGAGTTACCTGAAGTGACCTATATGTCTCTTGCTAAAGTCACTGAATTTGAAACTAATAAAGACCAGCATTTTTATCATCATAGTGATTTAGATAATAAAAAAATCACCCACTTCTTTCAAAAAGCCATGAATGTGTTGGGTGAGCCTTTATTCAATAAAAATGATATTCGTTACTATTTTGATGAAACGGTTTTTGGTAAAGGTGATCACGGCGTTGTCTTAACTGAAGATGGCGTTTACTGCGTTTTAAGTAAATTATATGACTCCTTTTACCTTCCTTATGATGATATTGAGAATGTAATTGTAAAAGGAAAAATTTCTAAAGAGATTGTTATTACTGATAAAAATAATGAAATTTATACCATTACACTGACTCAATCGAATAAAGGCGCAGAAAAAATAGCGCAACTTATTCGTGAATTTAGCTGTCTTTCATAACTATCGTTATTTTCTCGTTTTCTTATTAAGGCAGTGCACATATTTTAAATCTGTGCATTGCCTTATTTTATGATTGAGCCTCTTTATCTTCGATTAAATACGCTACCAATATTCTGAGTTAATGTTCCTAACAATGCATCTAGCCCACATTCAATCGCAGTAAATAAAACCTAAATTATTAATATAGCCATTTGTTTATACAGATATTGTCTATACAATAGACAATATTTATGTTTATCAGGGAATTACAATGACTGCCTTACCAAGAAAAAAAACATGGCAGATTGTCCTCACTATTATTTTAGTTGGGATAAATTTACGCCCTTTCTTAACCGGTCCCGGTCCTGTTATTGACAATATTATTGCTTCAACAGGAATGAGTTATAGCCAAGTCTCATTACTTACACTATTACCCATGCTTTTAATGGGAATAGGCGCATTAATTGTTCCCTTCTTACAGCCTTATATTCAAGTACGTAAAGGGCTTTTAGTCGCAATGCTAATGCTTCTGATGGGCTCTTTTTCTCGAGCTTATGTTTCTGATGGCAATCAACTATTACTGACAGCGCTCTTTTGTGGTTTAAGCGTCGCCTATATTCAAGCAGTATTTCCCGGCATTATTAAAGGGTGGTTTGGAAATCGAACGCCTATCATGATGGGTTTATATTCCGCTATGCTAATGGGCGGAGGCGCACTTGGGGCACAATTATCCCCTCTTCTTACTGCGAATTATGGACATTGGCAAAGCGCTTTAGCGTGGTTTGCTCTCCCCGCAGGCTTTGCTTTTATCGCTATTCTTTTTTCAATTCAAAACAGTGCCTCATCTGCAAATAAAATATCACTAAATGCCTTAATTTGGCGTCCTAGAACAGGATTGCTTATCTTAGGATTTGGTTGCGTTAATGCAGGTTATGCCTCTGTTGTGACATGGTTAGCGCCATTCTACCAATCTTTAGGAATGCCAAGCGCCCAAAGTGGCTCACTTGTCGCTATTCTTTCTCTTTTCCAAGCTTCTGCCGCTTTAATTATTCCTTTCTTAGCAGCTAAAAATCACGACAGGCGTTTTTGGCTTACGATAACATTAATAAGCCAATTTATCGGTTTCGGCGCAATCATGACTATTCCGATGAGTGCCCCTTATCTTTGGAGTATTTTCTTAGGCTGTGGTTTGGGGGGATGTTTTTCCATGATGATGATTGTCGCTCTCGATCATATTCCTGATCCAGCACAAGCTGGTGCTCTGTCAGCATTAATGCAAGGCGGTGGCTTTATTATTGCTGCTTTCGGCCCATTAATTGCAGTGCTATTACGCCAGCCTGATGGAAGTTTTACTTATGCATGGGCATTTCATGCCATTTTAGTAATTGTGACTATAGGATTATTTGCACGATTAAATCCTCGTCATTATGCGAAAGCCTATCCCGCAAATCATCCTACGCAATAACGCCCTATATTTAAGACTCATATAAAATAAGCGCCTTACTTTTTACAGATAAGGCGCTTATTAAAGAGATAATCGAATATTACTGATGGAGATAATTAAGCAACGATATGCGTTCCAGTTTCACCTTTTAAGGCTGAAGCCAATTTTTCTGGCGTTGTGATAATCACTCTTTTTCCACCAGCAGCTAAAAATGAGAGACTAGCTTCAATTTTAGGAAGCATGCTGCCCGGAGGGAAATGCCCTTCATGCATATATTGTGTCATTTCTTCAACCGACGTTTCACCTAATGCTTTTTGTTCTGGTTTACCGAAATGAATACAGACTTTTTCAACACCCGTTGTGATGATAAGAATATCTGCATGTAATTCTTTTGCGAGCAATGTCGATGACAGATCTTTATCAATAACTGCATCAACACTTTGGTAATTGCCATGTTCATTTTTGATAACTGGAATACCGCCACCGCCTACCGCAATCACAACATAGCCACATTCTGATAGTGATTTAATTGCTTTAGATTCAATAACATGTTGTGGAATTGGAGAGGCAACAACACGGCGATAACCACGACCTGAGTCTTCAACAAAATGCCATTGAGGATTTTCTTGCTTTAATTGCACCATCTCTTGTTCTGAGAAAAATGCACCAATAGGTTTTGTTGGAGAAACAAAATTTGGATCGTTTTTATCGACTTCAACTTGTGTAATAAGGGTGATTGCTTGTTTATTATGTTGAACACGAAGCTTATTCGTTAACGCTTGTTGTATTAAATAACCAATACCGCCTTGTGTATCTGCAACACAATTAGCTAATGGTGTTAACGGTAAACCTTCTTGCACATGCGCCACTTCAGCGCGACGTAAATCAAGCCCTACTTGTGGCCCATTACCATGTGTTAAAACAATATTATACCCTTCAGCCACCATATCACTAATATGGGCTGCAACCTCTTGTACTGCTTGTTCTTGATGAGCGATAGACTGGCTAGCATTGTCTTTAATAATACTGTTGCCTCCTATGGCAACAACAACGAGTTCTTTCATATTTCACTCTCAATTATATTATTGGCAATTAAAGTAGAAATAACACGCCTCTACTCTTAGAGGTTGGGTTGATAAGGTCGCCATATTCGCTAACCATTTTCCCCATTTTTATTTTTAATGAGATAAACATTATTATGTTGAACAATATCTATTCATTAATTGCGCAGGATAATAGCAGAGAATGTAAATAAAACACCTATTACTCAACGATCCTCTTATTTAATTTCTGTAAATGGAATAAGGAAGAAAGGAGATGAGAGGCGTCATCAAACACATCAATAACGCCTTATTCAGTACAAATAAGCGGGATAGTTAGTACTTTTTCATTTTGCTATTTGATAAACATCCGGTTGATAAACATCAGGCATATCAGTAATTAGCATATCAACACCCCATTGCTCAAAATCTTTCACCTCTTCAGGATCATTCGGGGTATAACAATAAATTTCATAGCCTGCTTGTTTTAACCATTGCGCTTGTTCTTGCGTAAGGTACTTGTAATTACAATGCACGCTAAAACCATCAATTGCTTTTAGCGTTTCTAGCGCATTATCAGGGATCTCATCCCATAATTGCCCTCTACGAATAAAAGGCAAATATCGTTTCATAACGATAAGAGCATGTGTATCAAAAGAAGAAAATAGAATTTGCTCATTCGGAATATCTGCACTTTTTATCATGTCAGAAACCGCTAAACATAAACGCTCAACATCATCATCGGGCCACGTTTTCAGCTCAATATTAAGCTTTGTTCCTGAACGCTTAATGAGCTGCAATCCTTGTCTTAAAGAAGGAATTTTCTCACCTTGATAAAGTGAACTAAACCAACTTCCTGCATCAAGGCGATGTAAATCGTCTAAGGTATGAAAACGCACAGCACCTTGCCCATTCGTGCAACGATTAACTGTTTTATCATGAATAAGCACAGGAACATGATCCGCGGTTAATTGCACATCCGTTTCAATCCATTCGCATCCGAAATCAATCGCCATTTTAAACGCAGCCAGTGTATTTTCAGGGGCTTTTCCAGAAAAACCTCGGTGAGCAGCTATCTTCATTTCTCTCTCCTTTTCATTTGTGCCGACATCATGACAACCATTTATGACAGCAATTTGACAGTCATGCCATCAATATATCTTCATTTAATTGTCACCCATTTGTCATAAATAACATCTAGGGTAATTCACAGATTAGATTGCACCTTTAACTTTCGATTAAAAAGGAAATTCTGCATGTCGATAAAATCAATAACAGGTCTTGCTGTTGCGATGGCGTTATTTACTTCTCCTACACACGCAAAAACACAAATTGAATGGTGGCATGCAATGGGAGGCGCGCTTGGTCAGAAAGTCAATCAAATCGCCTCTGATTTTAACGCCAGTCAATCTGAATATGAGATAAAACCTGTTTATAAAGGCACTTACGCTGAAACGATGACCAGTGCTGTGGCTTCATTTCGCGCTAAAAATCAACCCGCTATCGTGCAAGTATTTGAAGTGGGTACAGCCAGTATGATGGGGGCTAAAAAAGCTGTTTTTCCTGTTTATCAATTAATGGAAAAAACTAACGAGCCTTTTGATCCTAATAGTTATTTATCAACTGTCACGGGTTATTACACCACCAGCGACGGCAAAATGATGTCGTTGCCATTTAATAGTTCGACTCCGGTGCTTTACTACAACAAAACACTCTTTAAAAAAGCAGGCATAGAACAACCACCAAAGACATGGAAAGAGATGGAAACCGTGTCTCAAAAACTGCTCGATTCTGGTGTTAAATGTGGATTTACCACTACATGGCAATCGTGGACACAAATCGAAAACTTTGGCGCACGCAATAATTTACCTATAGCGACAAAAAATAACGGTTTCGATGGTTTTGATACCACCTTCTTATTTAATAAGGCACCTTTCGTCGCTCATATTCAACAAATGGCAGATTGGTCGAAATCCGGTATTTTCAAATATGGCGGACGCCAATCAGATGCAATGCCTCTATTTTATACCCAAGAGTGTGCCATGGTGATGGAATCATCCGCGGGCTTTGCGGGTATTAAAGAGAACATGAAAGGTCTTGATATTGGCGTTAGCCAATTGCCTTACGACGATACTCTTGTACAAAAACCAGCAAATACCATTATTGGCGGGGCATCATTATGGGTTATGTCTGGGCGACCAGATGCCGAATATAACGGTGTTGCCAAATTTTTCACCTATCTTTCAAGTCCTGAAGTTCAAGCCGATTGGCACCAAGCAACGGGTTATTTGCCAGTCACTAAAGCGGCTTATGCGTTAACACAGCAACAGGGTTTTTATCAGCAAAATCCGGGAGCTGACACTGCAATATTACAAATGACAACCTCAGAGCCTACTGCAAACTCAAAAGGATTACGCTTTGGTAATTTCCTACAAACTCGAGAAATCGTTGATGAAGAGTTAGAGAAAGTGTGGTCAGGAAAACAGAGTGCTCAAGTTGCGTTAGATAATGCGGTTACACGAGGAAATGAGCAGTTACGCCGTTTTGAACGTACTCAACAATAGTCACTTGTATTAGGCGAGCAAAATAGCTCGCCTTCTATTTTTATCGATTTACTGGATATTGTATGGCTTCTCAATCCATTTATTTCAAACAAAAATGGTTACCTCTAGCGCTGATTTTTCCTCAATTAGCTATCACACTTATCTTTTTTATTTGGCCAGCTGGGCAAGCTTTTTTTCAGTCATTTCAATTAGAAGATGCATTTGGATTGAGTCGAGAATTTGTTGGCTTTGAAAATTTTCAGCGACTTTTTAGCAATCGTTATTATTTTGATAGTTTGATCACGACGCTTATTTTCAGTACCAGCGTTGTATTTTTATCTATGTTATCAGCGCTGGTTTTGGCTGGCATTGCCGAACAAATTTTGCGAGGTAAACTTTTTTATCGCACCATTTTAATTTCACCCTATGCCATTGCGCCAGTTATTGCAGGCTTTCTTTGGTTATTTATGCTTGATCCCACGATTGGCGTATTAAGCCAACAATTAAAGAAAATAGGCATTAATTGGGACCCTGTACTTAATACACATCATGCTATGTGGATGGTGATTTTAACGGCAACATGGAAACAAGTGAGTTATAACTTTCTGTTTTTTCTCGCCGCCTTACAATCTGTACCTAAATCGCTTTTAGAAGCGGCGGCTATCGATGGTAGTGGTCCGATTAAGCGCTTTATAACGATCAGTTTTCCTTTAATTTCTCCTACCACCTTTTTCTTACTCGTGGTTAATTTTGCTTATGCCTTCTTTGATACTTTCGCCATTATTCACGCGATGACGCAAGGTGGTCCCGGAAGTAGCACATCAACACTGGTTTATAAGGTTTATAACGATGGTTTTGTGGGATTAGATTTAGGCTCTTCTGCCGCACAATCCGTTATTTTGATGTTTATTGTCGCGATCTTAACCATTATTCAATTTCGCTATGTTGAGAAAAAGGTGGCTTACTGATGGTTGAACATAGACCTTTATTTCATGCTTTTTGCCACTTTGTTCTTATTGTCGGCATTCTCTCTGTTGCATTCCCTGTCTGGATTGCACTTGTGGCAACAACACATCAAAATACCGAATTTGCTACTGGCTCTCCTCTTTGGTTCGGCACTGAAGGCTTTAATATTTTTAAATCGATATTTTCACAGGCAGGAACCACACAAAATAGCGCCATCTCAATTAACAGCATGTTATTGAATTCATTGATTATGGCGTTAGTTATCACCATAGGGAAATTAACAATCTCGATTTTATCGGCATACGCCGTCGTTTTTTTTCGTTTTCCGGGGAGAATGCTCGCCTTTTGGACTATCTTTTTTACGTTAATGCTACCTGTTGAAGTTCGCATTATGCCTACATTTGAGGTTGTCACTAATCTCAATATGTTGAACTCTTATGCAGGTTTAACCATTCCATTAATTGCCAGCGCCACAGCCACTTTTTTATTCCGCCAATTTTTTCTTACTATCACTCCTGAATTAATTGAAGCCGCTAAAATTGATGGAGCAGGCCCTATTAAATTCTTTTTCACTATCTTACTTCCTCTTTCTCGCACCAATATTGCCGCCTTATTTGTTATCACTTTTATTTATGGCTGGAACCAATATCTTTGGCCGATGTTGATCACAACCGATACTCACTACTACACCATTGTCATGGGCATTAAACAGATGGTTGCGGTTTCTGATGGTGTTGTTGAGTGGAATAAGATCATGGCAACCACGTTAATTGCAATGTTGCCTCCCGTCCTTATTGTCATTTTGATGCAAAGAGCCTTTGTAAAAGGCTTTATTGATACGGAGAAATAACATGACAACCGTCACTCTCACAAATTTAGAAAAGTGTTATCCAAATGGTCACCAAGCTATTTCAAAATTAAATCTTTCTATTGAGCAAGGTGAAATGGTGGTGTTAGTCGGTCCAAGTGGTTGTGGTAAATCGACTTTACTGCGAATGATTGCAGGGTTAGAAACCATTACACAAGGTGATTTATTTATTGATAATTTACGGGTTAATGAGCATGAACCTAGTGAACGTGATATCGCCATGGTGTTTCAAAACTATGCTCTTTACCCTCATATGTCGGTCTATAACAATATGGCATATGGTTTACGTAATCGAAAAACACCCAAAGCAAAAATTGAAGAACTCGTTACCAATGCCGCCCAAATGCTAGAAATTAGCCATTTGCTTAATAGAAAACCTAAAGAGCTTTCAGGTGGGCAACGCCAACGTGTCGCAATGGGAAGAGCCATCGTTCGTGATCCTAAAGTCTTTTTATTTGATGAACCTCTTTCTAACCTTGATGCTAAATTACGGGTGCAGATGCGTCTGGAGATCAAAAAATTACAGCGAAAACTCTCCACAACCTCTATTTATGTAACACACGATCAAGTGGAAGCGATGACATTAGCCGATAAGCTGGTGGTTTTAAATCAAGGAAATATAGAGCAAGTAGGCACACCGTTAGATATTTATGAAAGCCCAGCCTCCGTGTTTGTAGCTACGTTTATGGGCTCGCCAGCAATGAATATCTTAGATACTCCGATTAATCATGGTGTGATTGAAGTCGCTGATGGGCATATTGCCGTTTCATCTCAGCATTTTTCTTATCAAGCTATTAAATTGGGTTTACGTCCTGAACATTTGATTATTAGCCATCAACATCCTCTTTTTCATGTTGATGTGGAATTTATTGAAGCACTTGGTGCAGATGTTTTGATTTATGCCACTACTTGCGATAAACAGAAACAACCTCTCGTTATTCGTGCACCAAACGATCATGGTGTGAAAGTTGGCAATAAAATAGGTCTTACCATTCACCCAGAAAATCTTCATTTCTTTAATCAACAATCAGGGAAGCGTATTAATCGCCCTTTTATGCTCATCAGTGAATTAATGGTGTCATAACGTGCTGATATCGCTTGATTCATTTTCGGTTTAATCTGAATAGCGATGTTTAAACGTCGCTATTTATTTACCATTAAGCAATAAATATTAAAAATATAAAATTTGTCAGAATTAAACAAATAAAAACCATATCTAAACAGACTGTTGCTTTTATATTATTCCAAATAAATTAAAAACAAGATCACTCACTCTTAAAGTAAGTACAATTAAATGATGTATATAATATTTATATCAAGAAAACTTACCTTTCCAAGTTTAACTTATCAATTAATTCTCTTAAATTTAAAGAAGTTAAAATTATTAATTCATTTTTTATTTTCTATTAAGAAGATAAAAAATAATTCAATTCTACTGAAAACCGAAGAATATATATTGAGATAATATTTCTCACATAAAATGCTTATATTGCACCGATAGATAAGCGCTGTTATTCTTCTGCTCGAATTTGATCTGCAATTATATAAACTGCAAAGCAGAAAAGGACTTAATTAAAAATGAAAATTAAATTACTTGCTACGGTGATGGTATCAGCAGCGCTACTTTCTGGTTGCCAAAACATGAATACGGATATGCTAACCAAATCAGGAACTCAACTTTTCCAAGCAGCGACATTAAGTGATGACGATATCAAAGCGTTAACGAATGATGCTTGTAAAGAAATGGATGCACAAAATAAAGTTGCTCCTGCAAATAGCAACTACACCAAACGCTTAAATAACATCGCTAAAGCATTAGGTAATGAAGTTAATGGTACACCTGTAAACTATAAAGTTTATATGGATAAAGAAGTGAATGCATGGGCAATGGCTAACGGTTGTGTGCGTGTTTACAGTGGCTTAATGGATCTGATGACAGATAATGAAGTAGAAGGCGTTTTAGGTCATGAAATGGGTCACGTTGCCTTAGGTCATACTCGTAAAGCAATCCAAGTTGCTCACGCAACAGTTGCTGCACGTACAGCAGCGGCATCAGCAGGTGGTGTAGCGGCACAATTAAGTAGCTCTCAATTAGCAGAAATGGGTCAAAAATTAATTAATGCCCAGTTCTCTCAACATCAAGAATCAGAAGCTGATAATTTCTCTTACGATCTGCTGAAAAAACGCGGTGTGAATACTGCCGGTTTAGTCACAGCTTTTGATAAGCTCGCTAAATTAGGTGGCGGAGAATCAAGTATGTTCTCTTCTCACCCACCATCAAAAGAGCGTGCGGATAATATGCGTAATCGCATCGCTGAAGATAAGAAATAATTATCTTGCCCCTATATCTCATGGTATGGGGGTTTTCTTTTCAGGTTTATTTATTGCGACTGACGAAAACTATCCACAACATCGCTAAAAAAGCGTTTAATTGCCTGTTTTTCTTGCTGATCATATTGCTCAAATAGTGCAGACCATTTTGCTTGAGATTGTTGATGCAACACCTCATGAGCATGAAAAAGACGCTCTCCCTCAGCAGTTAAGATAAAAAATATTTCTTTTTGATTATCTGCTAACTTTATTTTTTCGATAGCTCCCTTCTTTTGTAGACGACTACAAATTTTTGAGACAGCCCCTCGTGTCATAGACATATATTCACTGATGGTTGTGAGATTTCTCATACTCTCTTCGCCAATACAATGGATCACATGCAGTTCAGTAAGTGAATAATTATCTAACCCATTCTCTTCTAATACTTTTTTATGGCTGCTATCTGTGCGCTCATCTTTAAGATGCAAAAAATCACTTAACCCTTTTAGTAAATCTTGTGTTGTTACACTCTCTTTTGCCATTTTGTTTCCTTGGAAAAAATATTTTATAAAATAGTACCAAAAGCATTTACAACAATCAAAATATCGCTATTATCTATTTTGTTTCCATGGAAACAAAAATAATGAGAGGCAATATAATGAAATTATCAATCCGCAGTCTGTTTTATCTTATTTGCTTTAGCGCACTATTAGGCTCTTTGGCACAAAATATCTATACTCCTGTACTTCCCTTGGTCCAGCAGCAATTTAATACCACGTTATCATTGGTTAATTTAACGGTATCTGCATTTACTTTTGCGATGGCTGTTATGCAACTATTTTATGGTTCATTGATTGATAAATGGGGAAGAAAACCGATTTTACTCAGTGGATTAGCCGTTTCTATTGTGGGTGCATTGGGTTGTGTTTGGTCTGATTCTATAAATTTATTAATTTTTTGGCGTGTGATCCAAGCTATAGGTATCGCCGCTATCCCTGTGGTTGCCGCCACTATTCTTGGCGATCTTTATCAAGGAAACGATCGTGCTAAAGCAATGGGATCGTATCAAATGCTATTAGCGCTAGCGCCGGCTTGTGGTCCTTTATTAGGGGGATATTTAGCGCAACATTACCAATATCAAGGCATCTTTATTTTCTTGGCGGTTATAGGTGTCATATTGCTTATTACCCATCTCTTTTATTTACCAGAAACACGTCCTGAGCAAAAAGATCCCTTTAAAAGCTTATCTGCAATGCAACAAGTGCTCACTGCACCTGCGGGTAAATCCGTTTTTGTAATAAGTTTTATGGTGTTTTATAACTATTTTTGCCTCTTGGTATTTTTACCCTTGATTGCCTTTCATCTCTATCAGCTAAACAGTACTGAAATTGGTGGATTATATGTACCAATGTCGATTGCACTTATTTTAGGTAGCTATTTCTATCGTAAAGTTTGCCATCTATTTAGTGTTGAATATGGAGTGATATTCACCTCTTGTATCAATTTGATTATGTTGATGTTATTTGCACTATTTTGGCAAATCTCACTACCGATAATGCTTGGTTTAACCGTGTTATATGGGTTTTCTTTAGGTTTAACCATGCCAACGCACACGACATTATTGACAAGTTATTTTAGCTCGATGAGAGCAACGGCAATGGGGATTTATAACTTTATTCGTTATTGTGGAATGGCTGCGGGACCTATGATTTCAGTCTATTTTGTGACTGACAATAATTATGAATATGTCTTTTATTCTTGTGTGATCTTAACGAGTTTGGCATTGTGTTTCACCATTAAGACCTTAATGTCTTCATTAAAAGAAAAAAAACAAACTGCAAACTAACAGGATATTTAATGAAACTGACCATTGAAAAACTGACACAGCCCTCTGAACAAGACCGTATTGATTTAGGCAAAATTTGGCAAGATGCACGTTATCAATCAGCCCTAAAAAACGAGATCAACAACGAGAATGTACTCTTTGTGGCAAGATTTAACGAACGATTGTTAGCCGCTTGCTGGGTGAAATTATCGAATGAGAAAGCTGTTATCTCTGATTTTATGGTAAGAGAAGTAACACGCCGTCGCGGTGTTGGACATTATTTACTGACACAATGCTTATCTGCCTATCCTGATATTCACCATTGGCAGGCAATAAGCTTATCAGCAGAAGAAAGCGGGTATGATATTGCTCATGCTTTTTTAGCACACCATCAATTTAGTGCATCACCACTGTCAAATATTTATACCCTAAATATTTGACAGTGTTCTTACTCTAAATAATTCAACAACAAGCGAATAAGTCGCTATGTTGGTATCACGCCTGCCAGTAATCTTGCATTTATAGCGTAATAACATTGACATTACACCTATGCATACTTAGCAAAATATGCAATAAATTTGGGGGTTAATATGCCAACTCAAAATGATGTGCCTGTAACACGTTCATCACTGAACTTGAGAATAAAGCCGAAAGATAAAATCCTGATTGACCATGCAGCAAATGCGGTGGGGGAAAACCGTGCTGAATTTGTCCTTGAAGCCGCGCGGCGTGCTACTGAGGAAACATTGGCGGATCTGAGAGTGATTAACGTCAGCTCCGAGGTATATCAAGAGTTTATTAACCAGCTTGATGCCACGCCCGTTAGCAATAAGGCATTGAAGAAAACTATGATGTCTAAATTCTCTTGGGAGAAATGACATTGAAACTAACTGCTCCTCTCAAAATCAACTATTTACTGGTAGGTTTTTCCTCTAGTGAAGAGAGCTGGTCAAAGATGCCTGTCATCGTGTTATTCAGGCCTCTGGGTTAGTAAGCATTCGGGGGGTAGTGGTCCATGCTCTAACTGATGATGCTAAACGATTCTATAAGCACATTGGTTTCGTCCCTTCACCGCTTGACCCCATGATGCTGATGGTAACGCCTGCCGATCTGCAACTCGCAAACTTGTTTGTGGCTTCTCCTGAGAACAAAAAACGCTCTCAGAGGAGCGTTAATAATTACTAAAAATGTCTTGATGCGTACCAGTTCTGGCAAGCCTTAATTCATCACCATCAACCTTATAAATCAGTAACCAGTCACCTTCAATATGAGCATCACGGTACCCCCGCCAGCTCCCTGACAAAGGATGGTCAACATACTCCGGTGGTATATTGTCCTCATTAACCAGTAATTCAATAAGTGTTTTTAACTTCCCCATATCCTTACCGCGTTTCTTTTGTCTCTTTACATCCGACTTAAAGGCACTTGACTGTACAGGGATAAGCATCAGATACCCAAATCATCAAAAAGATCATCAACAGAATCAAAATGCTGACCTTTTCCTGAATCTAATTCAGACATGGCGATTTGCGTTTTTTTATTCGGTGTTTTTACCTCAAAAGGAAGTTTACCCTCGTCAGCAACACGTATCATGACCATACGGATCACATCCGAAGTATTCAGTCCCATCTTTTCAAGTGCCTGTACCGCACGGTCTTTAACATCCTGCGGGATCCGGGCTTTAACTGTGGCATCAGCTATCATAGTAATAACCTCCCAAATAATCAGGAGTTAATACCGAAACTCCTGTTGAATTACAGTTATTGTGCACCCATTGTGGTCACAAATCAACATTCTTAACATTAGAAACCGATACAGAAACCCCGACTTCGATTCTGCTCCTGTCGCTGAATCTAGTGTGTCAGCCGTTCTGCTAGGAGCATACATAAGTATGTGACTAGTGCGAGTGAATATTAGTCAACAACGCTACAACTTGAAGTATGACGAGAACGAATAGTATAAAATCTAGCCACATTATAAGCCGTCTCACTAAGATTCTTTTGCGCATTATGAAGTGCATCAGCCAGTGTAGAAACACCCGGCACAATAGAGAAAACAGCATCAATACCCTGCTGATGAACTACATCATAATCGGGTAAATAACCACCAACCAAAGCAATGACAGGAAGATGGTATTTTTTTGCGAGCAAGGCTACACCCGTTGGGGTTTTACCTTGTGCCGATTGGCTATCCATTCGACCTTCACCAGTTATTACCAAATCCGCATCAATTAACTGTTTTTCTAATTCAACAGCATTAGCCACCAATTCAACACCTTGAGAAAGTGTTGCTTGCGTAAATGCAAGTAAAGGCAAAGCCAATCCACCTGCAGCACCACTTCCTACAATATTGATAAGACTACGTTGCGTCATTTTCTCAAGATAAGTACCAAAATGATGTAATGCGTTATCAAGTTGCGTAATATCATCTTTAGTCGCTCCTTTTTGAGGACCAAAAATAGCGGATGCCCCTCTTTCTCCACACAACGGATTTGTTACATCACAGGCAATCTCAATTTCAACATTTTTTAGTTTAGGATTAAGGGCTGTCATATCGATAGAGTGAAGTTGTGCTAAGGCAAGTCCCCCAAACGGCAGAGATGTACCAAACTTATCTTTAAGACCTAGACCAAGCGCTTGCATCATTCCTGAACCCGCATCATTTGTGGCACTTCCGCCTAATCCCAATATGATTTTTTTAACGCCCATTTCAAGTGCAGCATTAATTAATTCACCCGTACCATAACTGGTCGTTAAATTGGGATTGCGTTGAGATGAAGGAATAAGATGAAGACCAGAAGCTTGTGCCATTTCAATCACGGCAGTGGTGTTATCCCCTAAAAGCCCCCAAGTTGCGGTCACTTGTTTACCTAAAGGTGAACACACTTGTGTCGATATAAAACGGCCTTGCGTTGCATCCACCAGCGATGTCACCGTTCCTTCGCCACCATCAGCCATAGGAATACAACAATATTGCGCATTGGGTAAGTAACGTGAAAAACCCTGTTTTATTGCCATCGCAACGTCTTTTGCACTTAAACTTTCTTTAAAAGAATCAGGGGCGATAACTATTTTCACATTCTTTTCTCCAAGCAATAAAAAAGCGATATTTTCATATCGCTTTTATAACATACTCTACTTTATGAGAGAGTGTGCTTGGTCTGAAATGTGATTAATCTTCAATCGCTAAACGCAATTTCTTCATCGCATTTTTTTCTAATTGGCGAACACGTTCAGCAGAAACACCGTATTTTGTCGCCAAGTCTTGCAATGTCGATTTGTTATCATCATCTAACCAACGAGCACGAATAATATCTTGGCTACGTTCATCAAGGGTTTCAATTGCTGACGTTAGTTTATCCGTTGCATGATTATCCCAGTTATCTTCTTCGATGCCATCGGCAAAGTCAGAAGATTTATCTTCTAAGAAGAGTACAGGGGCGATAGGATGTGAATCATCACTATCATCAGCAGTCATATCAAATGCCATATCTTGTGCTGACATTCGTGATTCCATTTCTCGGACATCACTTTCTGATACGCCTAATTCTCTTGCAACAAGTTCCACTTCATCTTGATTAAACCAACCTAAACGCTTTTTATTTTTTCGCAGATTAAAAAACAGTTTACGTTGCGATTTTGTGGTCGCCACTTTCACGATACGCCAGTTACGTAGCACATATTCGTGAATTTCAGCTTTGATCCAATGCACAGCAAAAGAGACCAGTCGAACACCCACTTCTGGGTTAAAACGACGAACCGCTTTCATCAAACCAATATTACCTTCTTGGATAAGATCAGCTTGTGGTAAGCCATAACCTGAATAGCTGCGAGCAACATGAATAACGAAGCGCAGATGTGAAAGGATAAGCGTTCTTGCCGCATCCAAGTCACCATCGTAATGCAGCCGTTCAGCGAGTTCCTTTTCTTCCTCTGCGGTTAACATCGGATAGGAATTGGCTGCACGTATATACGCTTCGATGCTGCCTTGCGGAACCAATGCTAAGGATTGCATTTCTTTTGTCATTCAAATCCTCATGAAAATCAAATAAATAATTAAAATTATCGCTGTAAGGGAAAGTAGATGAGCCTTCTAAATATAGCTTAAATAGGAAGTCAGTTAAGGTTTTTTACGATGTATTTTTATCATAACGACTATTCGACCAGCATAAAGACTAAAGGTTCATCTCGCATCTATGTTTACATATCTTTGTACTTTTCTATCACTGAAGCAAATATGACAGTTGCCTTACTGTAGAAAAGAGTGCGCGCATTATTATGCCAGAGACGGGGTGTTGATAAAATGGCTGGGTGACGATATTAACGTAACCCAGCCTGATAAAAAATATCTTCTCATTATTTAGAGGATAAGTACAAAAGTGCTCTAATTGATTATTCTGGTGTGAATTGACGTAAATGTTGCATTGTCGTCAACCATGCCGCAAGCCAACCAATTGTCATAGCAACAAGAATAAGAATGATAGATTCATCAAAACCTAATCCTGAAATAGAAAATGAAGTCCCAAACACGGTCGCGGCTTGAGTAACTACATCAGAGAGTTTCCACACCAGTAAAGCTGAAAAAATTAGGGCAAACACGGCGCCAATAAAGCCTAGAATTAATCCCCAATTCAGGAAAGGACGCATAATAAAACCGTCAGTTGCACCAATAAGTTTCATAACATTAATAGTATCGCGGCGACTGAAAATATTGAGACGCACACTGTTACCAATCACCAGTAACAAAGCAACAACCATCAATGTACCAATCACCAAGGCGATTTGCCCAACTAATGACGTTAACGTTGAAAGCCGAGAAAACCAGCTATCATCCATTCTGACTTCATCAACACCAGGTATTTTCGCTACTGTATCACGCAGATTTACCATTAATTGTTGATCGCTAGGCTCCATAACGGGTGTCACAATCGCCACAGCAGGTAATGGATTTTCTTCTAACATATCTAACGCACTACTAAAGCCAGCCCAAGAACGAAATTCCACCAGCGAATCTTGTCGTGAAAGGTAGTTAACACTTTCGACTTTTTCTAAGGCTTCAATTTTTTTGATTGTGGCTTCAGCTAATGAATCATCAAGAGATTTATCAAGATAAACAGTTAATTGTGGTGTTGGATACCATTGTTCTGCCGCTGTTGAGACATTCTTCCACACAATATAAAAGATGCTAGGCAAGGTAAGAGATATTGCGACAACCATTACCGTTAAAAAAGAGGAGAGCGGTTGGCGTAAAAAATCTGCCATCGTGTTACGCCATGCATAACGCCACTGTTCGCGTCTTCCCCCTTTTAGCGCCTTGGTTTTTGCACCCGGCGTTGGCATTGATTTACGGGAACTTTTTGCTTTAGCCATTTTGTCCTCCCACCATTCTGCCTTGCCCTAATGTAAGAATGCGATAATTTCTACGTTCTATCAGCGACATATCGTGCGTCGCCATTAACACGGTTACGCCAACACGGTTGAACTCTTCAAAAAGGCGCATGATCCCTTCTGAAAGCTCGCCATCAAGGTTACCTGTTGGTTCATCTGCGAGTAAAACAGTCGGTTTATTCACAACAGCGCGCGCAATACCGACACGCTGTTGTTCACCACCAGAGAGTTGAATAGGATAATTTTTAGCTTTATCCAATAGTCCTACTTTATCTAAAGCGGCGGAAACTCTTCGCCGAATATCCTCTTCACTCGCGCCAGCAATAATCAGGGGAAGAGAAACGTTGTCATAAACCGTTCTGTCCATCAATAAGTGGTGATCTTGGAAGATCATCCCAATTTGACGACGCAGAAAAGGGATCTCACTATTTTTGAGTCTACTGATATCGTGACCAGCAAACCAAATAGCGCCATCACTTGGGCGTTCTATTCCACAAATTAACTTAAGCAATGTACTTTTACCGGCACCAGAGTGACCCGTTAAAAAAGCCATTTCACCAGGGCGAAGATGAAAATCAACCCCCTGTAATGCTTGTCTTCCACCTAAATAAGCCTTGCTGACGTGTTCGAAGCGGATCATTAAAACTACTCCTCGCGGGCAAACAGAGCCTCAATAAAATCGTCGGCCTTAAACGGACGTAGATCTTCAATACCTTCACCTATCCCGATATAACGGATAGGAATACTAAACTGATCAGCAATGGAGAAGATAACGCCCCCTTTTGCTGTACCATCGAGTTTAGTCAATGTTAATCCAGTTAGCCCAACTGTTTCATTAAAGAGTTTTGCCTGACTAACTGCATTTTGTCCGGTACTTGCATCTAACGTCAGCATCACTTCATGTGGTGCTTCTTCGTCTAATTTCTTCATAACACGAACGATTTTTTTCAGCTCTTCCATTAAATGGGATTTATTCTGCAATCGTCCTGCGGTATCAGCAATAAGAACATCGACACCTTTTGCTTGGGCTGATTGAATCGCATCAAAAATAACAGATGCAGGATCAGCGCCAGTATGTTGTGCCACAACAGGGATATTATTACGCTCACCCCAAACTTGTAACTGTTCAACCGCTGCCGCACGGAATGTATCACCCGCAGCTAACATGACAGATTTACCTTCAGCTTGGTATTGTCGCGCTAATTTTCCGATTGTGGTTGTTTTACCAACACCGTTAACACCAACCATTAAAATAACAAAAGGTTTTTTACCTTCAATATTTAATGGTTTATCAACTTTACTTAAAATATCGCCCATCTCTTCACGTAATTTACCGTAAAGGGCTTCAGCATCTTTAAGATCTTTATGAGTAGCGTGTTTAGTCAGACTAGTGATGATTTTAGTTGTGGTTTCCATGCCCACATCAGCAATTAAGAGTTGCTCTTCTAACTCTTCAAACAGCTCATCATCAATTTTCTTACCACGAAATAGACCAAGGAATCCTGAACCTAAGTTTTGGCGAGTTTTCAGTAAGCCTTTTTTCAGTCGGCTAAAGAAACCTTCTTTTTTAGGTTTCTCTTGTTCAACAACTTTATCTGCCAGCACTTCTTCGCGTAAAGATTCAATATCTTCAGCTTCTGCTTGCGCAATAGCGAGACGTTCGTTTTCCTCTTCTTGCGCTAAACGTTGAGCTTCGGCCTCTTGAGCCAAGCGTTCTTGCTCTAGGCGCTCTGCTTCTAAACGTTCTTGCTCCGCTTTAAGTTCAGCTTGGCGCTGAGCTTCTTCTTGCGCAAGGCGTTGGGCTTGTGCTTCTTGAGCTAAACGCGCTTGCTCTGCATGTTCTGCCTCTAAACGCGCTTGCTCTGCATCTATTTCTGCTTGTCGCTGGGCTTGTTCTTGCTCTAAACGTTGTTTTTCAGCCTCTTGTGCCAATCTATCTTGCACAACACGTTGCGCTTCTTGGCGCTCTGCTTCTAAACGTTCTTGCTCTGCTTGTAATTGCGCTTGGCGAGCCGCATCTTCTTGAGCTTCTTTTGCCAAACGTTCTTGTTCTAAACGCTCTTCTTCTAAGCGTTGCTGTTCTTTCTCTTGCTCAATATTTTCTTCTTTGTTACGCCCAAAACCGAGCCACGAGAAAAAACCTTTTTTTTCTTTTGCCATTAGCTACTAAACTCCTCGCACTAAATCATGGCGCGATTACATTGACGATATTGAAAATAATAATGAAGTCTATCATTTGATCATGGATAAACGCATCTTTTATACGAATTTTATGGTAAATTATTCCGGATTAAATCAAGGGAAGTCATCGAGATAACAACAGACACGAATTCCTTATTCCAAAAGACACTCCAAAACTCACGTTTAAACGATATAAATCAAAATAATATGGCCAAAAAACCACAAAAAGCCCCAATGGGACAAATCAGAATAATTGGGGGAAAATGGCGTGGTCGTAAACTTCCGGTTCTCGATAGCCAAGGATTACGACCAACAACGGATAGAGTAAAAGAAACGCTCTTTAATTGGCTAATGCCCGTTATCCAAAATGCCCGTTGCCTTGACTGTTTTGCAGGAAGCGGTGGTTTAGGCATTGAAGCCCTTTCTCGCTATGCTCTTGAAACCACGTTTATCGAATATGAACGTGCAGTTGCCCAACAAATTACCGCAAATTTAACCTTACTTAATGCCGAGAATGGGCATGTCATTCAAGACAGTGCATTGTCATATCTTGCTAAACAAGGTTCGCCTTATAATGTCGTTTTTTTAGATCCTCCTTTTCATAAAGGCATGTTGTCAGACACTATCCAATTATTAGAAAATAACGGTTGGTTAGCGCAAGATTGCTATATTTATATTGAGGAAGAAGTTAAAGCACAGACTTATACAATTCCGACTCATTGGACATTACATAGAGAAAAGATCGCAGGGCAAGTCGCGTATCGTCTTTATATTCGCAGTTTATCTGCTTAATTTTTTATGGAGCTGCTATGTTAATCTTTTTTGGCCGATTTTTAATGGTCGGTGTTTGGGGCTTTCTGTTTTTAAATATTATTTCCCCATTTCCTAAGCCTCTAAAATATTTTATGGATATTGCATTGATTTTTATGGTGATTATGCATGGATTACAAATTGTTATGTATAAAGCAGGACAACCTAAAGATCAAAAACCATCAACAGCATTACAATTTCGTATTTTCTTCTTTGGGATCTTTGAGCTGTTAAAAATACAAAAAGAATTACGCAAAGAATACGAAGAAAAACAGAAGAATAAAACTAAACCACAGCCGTAAATATTGTTATATCCTCGCAATTATCTGGGGTCGATAATCAACCCCAGAGGTTGCCAAATAATAAATATTCGGTCTTATTTATTACTTGGCTCATCACTTGGCATATCGGTTTCAAACTTTACAAAACGACTGCCCTGCATAAACAAACGCCCTTTCATTTCAGGTTCGATATCTTGATAAGCTGATTTATCCATTCTTAACACTAAGTCTTTACGATCATCAGTGGTTAAACGAAAGGTCACTTGATAATAATGTATTGTTTCTGGGCCATTTACATCATTTTCTCTTGAACGCCGTTCATTTGCTGCAACTTCTTTTTTATCTATTACTTCAACCATATAGAGTGTAACAGGTGAATTATCGTCACTTATCCGCTGTTTTCTTTGTTCGAAGAAACGATAAGTTGCTGACGCTATAATAATCACCAGTACCGCAATTCCTAAAATAGCCGCTTTATTCATTACATTAATTCCTATCGTTATATGGATTAAAAAACAGTGTGCTTTATATTATTTTAATAAGTCCATCAGTTTCGTCATTAACCGCTATTCTTAAATTAATCTTTCTGTTATGAATAATAAAACAGTTCTGAATATAAGGAAGATATTATGAGTTGGCCTTTTCTCGCCGTATTATTCTCCGGATGGCTTTATATCGACGCCGCATATCGAGGTCCTAATTGGCAACGATGGCTATTCCGTCCTATCACGCTACTGCTTTTATTACTCTGGGCATGGCAAGTTCCCGAGCACAATATTAATAGTTACCTAATTGTAGGTGCATTATTAGCGACTTTGCTTTCTGATATTTTAAGAATGTTTGATGGTAAGTATTTACTACCTTCTCTTGCCTTAGTTTTTCTAAGTTACATACTTTATATGGTGAGTTTTTTATTACCACTCCAACTCTCTTTCTATCTTCCTTTACTTGGGTTCGTGATTCTTGCTTTTATCATCATTCTAGCCATTGTTTGGACTAAGCTCGATAAATTAGCCATTCCAGCTTCTTTAACTTTACTAGCCGCATTTGCTATGTTTTGGATTGCGGGTGAAAAATTCTTCTACTTAAGTAATGATTACAACTTATCAGTGATGATTGGCTCATTATTGTTAGTGATTGCTTACTCAGTATGGCTAATCAACCGCTTCCGCTTCTCATTTTCAGCGTCTAAAGGACTTGTCAGCGCCTGTTATTTTATTGGCCATTTCTTTATTGTCAGAGCTCTGTTCCTTTAGTTTAAATCCAGCCCCTTGTTTTAAACATTTAAATCAAGGGGTTAATTTTTTGACCTAATTCGCACTTTTTGCCAATGAATATGCCTTCGGTATCTTGACTCTGGACTCTACTCCAAGCTGTAAAGTACTTATCAGATAGATAAATTTAGACTTTACTTTGTTGAACAAGGAGAGCCAGTTATGACTAAACATGCTCATCAACACGATAATCATAAACATACCGATGCTTGCTGCTCAAGCTCTCAATGCTGTTCAGGTCACTCAGAGAATAGTACGCACTCACATACTGAAAGTGGACATTCTCACACCAAAATAGATAAAAGTGATCCTGAATGCGAGGATGAGCACCACCACGGACACTCCCACGAACATGATCACCAACATGATCATGATGACCACGACCATAGCCATGATGGGCACAATCACGCTCATGGAAGCTGTGATATCAACGCCCCTGTCTCTAATATTGAGCCAGAAAAGATTGCACAACAGCGTTTTAGCTGGAAAGTGCAAGGTATGGATTGCCCAAGTTGCGCTCAGAAAATTGAAACAGCAGCACTCAAAGTTGCAGGTGTAAAACAAGCAAAAGTCCTTTTTGCCACCGAAAAATTAGTCGTTGATGCTGATAGCGACCTACGTGCAGATGTGATTGCAGCCATTAACAGTGCTGGTTTTGAGCTTTTTGATCTCTCATCCCCCCAATCCCAAAAAATGGTGAAGCAGAGCTTCTTAAAAGAAAGCTCATTTGTGATTGTTCTGGCGCTTTTAATGGCGATTAGCTGGGGTGCTGAGTTTATTGATCCCCAAGCAGGTCGAGCCGCCTTTCTTGCAACAACCTTAATTGGTCTATTCCCCATTGTGAAAAAGTCCTTACAACTTATTCGCAGTGGTACGCCGTTTGCTATTGAAACATTGATGAGTGTTGCTGCAATTGGCGCACTATTTATTAATGCAACCGAAGAAGCAGCAATGGTTATCTTGCTGTTTATGATTGGTGAAATGCTGGAGTCTTATGCCGCAGGGCGTGCTCGTCGAGGTGTGAGCGCATTAATGGCATTAGTGCCAGAAGAAGCAACATTAGTCAAAGACGGTAAAAAACAAATAGTTCCTGTTGCGCAATTACGTCCGGGCGACATTATTGAAATTGCGCCGGGTTCACGTTTACCAACAGACGCCGAACTAGTTAGTGCATTTGCAAGCTTTGATGAAAGTGCATTAACGGGTGAATCCGTACCCGTAGAGCGTTTACAAGGCGAAAAGGTCGCTGCTGGTTGTTTATCTGTCGATAGATCTGTACAGATGAAAGTGGTATCTGAACAAGGGCAAAATGCTATCGACCGTATTTTGCAATTGATTGAAGAAGCTGAAGAGCGTAGAGCCCCAATTGAACGCTTTATTGACCGCTTTAGTCGCTACTATACACCTGCGATTATGCTGTTCTCTGCACTGGTTATCATTGTTCCACCCCTGTTGTTCTCACAACCTTGGGAAACATGGATTTATCGCGGCTTGACTCTATTACTGATTGGTTGTCCTTGTGCTTTGGTTATCTCAACACCAGCCGCCATCACGTCAGCATTAGCGGCGGCAACTAAACGCGGAGCGCTTATCAAAGGTGGCGCAGCATTAGAGCAATTAGGCACAGTTAATACTATTGCATTAGATAAAACAGGCACATTAACAGAAGGGAAACCTCAAGTTACTGATGTTGTGGCTGAAACCGGATTTAATGAAAAAGAGGTACTAACTTTTGCTTCATCCGTAGAAATTGGCTCTCATCACCCATTAGCAAAAGCCATTATCAATAAAGCACAAGATGAAGGTGTACTTGTTGTTGAAGCGGAAGATCGTAAAGCGCTAGCAGGTAAAGGAATTGAAGGTTATTTAAATAGCCAACATATTCTGGTGAGTGCGCCTACTCAATTATCAGAAGCCACATCACTCTCTTCTCAGTGGCAACAAGAAGTTGCGCGCCTTGAAGATGAAGGCAAAACCGTGGTTGTCGTATTAAAAGAGAGTCAGCTTATCGGTGTTATTGCTATGCAAGATACCTTACGCAGTGATGCTGTCGAATCAATGAAGTTATTGAAAAAGATGAACATCAATGCCGTTATGCTAACAGGTGATAATCCAAGAGCAGCCGCGGCTATTGCGAAAAAATTAGGTATGGATTTCCGAGCAGGATTACTGCCTGAAGATAAAGTAACTTCAGTAATGGAAATCAGTAAAACACATAACACAATGATGGTGGGTGATGGTATCAATGATGCACCAGCAATGAAGGCAGCAACCATTGGCGTCGCCATGGGAAGCGGCACTGACGTTGCACTTGAAACAGCTGATGCAGCATTAACGCATAACCGTTTAACTGGCTTACCTGAAATTATTAAGTTATCTCGTGCAACACGTAAAATTATCCGTGAAAACATCACGATAGCACTTGGTTTAAAAGCGATATTTTTAGTAACAAGCTTATTAGGAATTACTGGGCTTTGGGTTGCTGTTCTTGCTGACTCTGGAGCAACAGCGCTGGTAACAGCCAATGCCGTAAGACTGTTAAGAGTAAAAATTAGCGCCTCAAGCAAAGAGTAAGCACGCTAAAATAACAATACCCAAACCTCAGTATGTGGGGTTTGGGTTATTTTTTAGTGCGATGATAAGCAATATTTACAGTATAAATTACAGATTGCTCTCTTTTTTACGGATAAGATAACGATAAGGTGCAGATTGCGTCTCTTGATTTAATAAATCATGTTCCATAAATCGGCAAAAGCCAGGAATATCACGCACTGTGGCAGGATCATCAGCAATCACTAACAACGTCTCACCTAATGCCATATTTCTTATGGTTTTACGTACTAACATCACAGGCTCAGGGCAACGTAGTCCTAGCGTATCTAATGTCTTGGTTGCATCATCAAATTGAGCATTCATTCTATTAACCATTCTTCTTACACTGACAGATTTCGTTATTATATCTCGCTTTCGTGTTCACATCACGGCACATTAAGCACAAAGGTATTCCCCCTAACCTTTGCTTTTGTTGCGCAACAGGCGTATTATGCGCATCCTCTCATTTAAGAGAGAAATCACTGTTTTATTGGGTTCCCTCACCCCAATCACTAAAAAGGTACAATTTATGTATACGTTTACTCCCCGCCAAAAAGCGGTGGCGCTGTTATGGCTTTCTTTGTTCCACATCCTGATAATTACTTCTAGTAACTATCTTGTGCAATTACCTATTTCCATTTTTGGTTTCCATACCACTTGGGGTGCCTTTACCTTTCCGTTTATTTTTCTGGCAACAGATTTAACGGTTCGTATTTATGGCGCACCACTTGCCAGACGCATTATTACCGCCGTTATGCTACCTGCATTAGCGATTTCTTACCTGATCTCAACGCTTTTTTTCCAAGGCAGTTGGCAGGGTTTTGCCTCATTAGCTGATTTTAATATCATGGTGGCAAGAATTGCGACAGCGAGCTTTATGGCTTATGTGTTAGGTCAAATCATGGATGTGTCTGTCTTTAATCGTTTAAGACAACAACAAAAATGGTGGGTAGCGCCAAGTGCAGCAATGTTCTTCGGTAATTTACTCGACACACTCGCATTCTTCTTTATTGCATTTTATCGTAGTACTGACGCATTTATGGCGGAGAATTGGGTTGAAATTGCATTAGTTGACTACGTGTTTAAATTAACCATTTGTATGCTGTTCTTCTTACCTGCTTATGGTGTCTTATTGAATTTTATTTTGCGTCACTTTTTCGCACAAGAAAACAAAAAACAAGATTATGCTGAAATTCGCTCATAATCTGGCACGCCTCGCAAAAAAATAATGACATAAATGTCATAATTCAAACAATAAAGCTTCATAAGTAAATTTTATGAAGCTTTATTCTGATTCGAATAATTTATTATTTTACGTAGATATTTCGCATGGTAATTAATTAGCATGATTAGTTAAACAACTCACGAAATATTGCTTAAATATCATTATTAGGATGTTTTTCACATGCTAATATAAAAAGTCTTAATTATTTACAATAAATTATTTTATTCACCCATTAAACTGTTAATGTATTCTTAGAACGTCTCCATATTGTTATATGTCAGTTGGGATGACGAGTCTCACCATAAGGATTTTTTACTCTCTTTTGCGAATAGTAGGAGTCTATTATGTTAAAAGTTATTCAATCCCCCGCTAAGTATATTCAAGGGCCAGACGCGCTATATCATATTGGTAAATACGCGAAGCCGTTTGGTGATAGAGCACTGATTATTGCCGACAAATTTGTGATGGAACTCGTCGGTAGTACCGTTAAAGATAGTATGTCTCAATATGAAGTTAATGGGCACTTCGAACTTTTTAATGGTGAATGCACACACAACGAAATCAATCGACTATCTGAAATTGCAAAAGCACAAGCCTCTCTTGTGATCATCGGCGTTGGTGGTGGTAAAACACTTGATACTGCCAAAGCTGTTGCTTATAAATGCCAACTTCCTGTCGTTATTTCCCCAACCATTGCTTCCACTGATGCACCAACAAGCGCACTTTCTGTGATTTATACTGAATTAGGCGCATTTGATAGTTATCTTTTCTACCCAACAAATCCTGACGTTGTCGTGATGGATACCAACATCATCGCTTCTGCACCAGCTCGTTTATTAGTGGCAGGAATGGGAGATGCTTTAGCAACCTACTTTGAAGCAAGAGCGTGTAGTCATGCGCAAAAACAGACCATGGCAGGAGGTAAATCGACACTTGCCGCCCTAGCTTTGGCTGAACTTTGCTATAACACCCTTTTAGAAGATGGCTATAAAGCAAAACTCGCAGTAAGCCGAGGTGTTTGTACAACTGCGGTAGAAAATATTATTGAAGCAAATACCTTCTTAAGTGGTATTGGTTTTGAAAGTGCAGGTCTTGCGGCAGCTCATGCCATTCATAATGGATTTACAGCATTAGAAGAGTGTCACAACATGTATCATGGTGAAAAAGTTGCCTTTGGTACATTAGTCCAATTAGTACTAGAAAACAGCCCATTAGAAGAGTTAGAAGAGTTCCTTGATTTCTGTATTTTAGTCGGGCTACCTGTCACTTTAGAAGAGTTAGGTATCAATGCAACAGGCGATGAATTAAATGAAAAAATCATGGCAGTTGCTGAGCTAAGTTGTGCTGAAGGTGAGACAATTTACAACATGCCATTTGATATCGATTCCGATAAGGTTTATGCCGCGATTTTAACTGCCGACCAATTAGGACGGGAATGGCTTTATTAAAGCCTGAGTAAACAGGGAGTGCCTATCTCCCTGTTTGCATTTACAAAAAAGGGTGTTTTATGGTCAGTATCGTATTAGTTTCAAAGAGCCTTACGCTCGCCAATGGTATCAAAGAGCTCGTTAATCAGACTGTAGATCGCCAAGTAAAAATTGCCATTGCGACCAACTATCAAACACCTTCTGATCTTGCTAATGAAGTGTCACCAGAAACCATACTTTCAGCAATTAAAAAGTGTTATAGCAAGCAAGGTGTACTCGTTTTACTCGATACTTATCATTCAGCACAAAATGCAGCACTCGCCATCGCTAATCTTGAGCATAACATTGCCACAAATGTCGCGTTAAGTTCGGCTCCGATTGTTGAAGGCACCTTGGCTGCCGCCAATAGCATTGCACTAGGCGCTTCACTTGAAGAAGCAGAAAAAGCAGCACATAAAACCATTACAATTAAAAAACTGCAATTAGGCGAAAATCTTCCTAATTTTAATATTCACCCTAAAAATACAAATTACGAACCCGTCCGAATTATCACCGCACCTGTTTGGCTATACCCTTATCATCGTTTCGTGATCCCTCGTAAAAAAATATCCTCTCATTTATTGCTTGAAGAGCAAAAACGCCTCATTAAAGCGATTGAGCGATCCAAAAAGGACATAGACTGGTTAACTGAAGAAGCCTATCGCAAGATTGGAGAGCAATATGCCCATATTTTTTCGAGTCATCGCTTCTTATTAGAAAATACCGAATTACAACTGACCGTATGTAGCATGATAAGTAAACATCACTGCAATGCAGAATTTGCCTTACAGCAGACATTTATTGATTTAATAGATACTTACGCGCAAATGGATGATGATAATATGCGTGCTCGTGAAAGTGATTTAGATGATATTTTATCTCGATTACTACGCTATTTAACCTCTGCCCCTCCTCCAATTACACATCCTCCTTATGCAAATGCAATTCTAGTGACAAAACAACTTCACCCTTCAACATTAATGGCTCTCGATACCAACAAGATCAAAGGGATTTTATTAAGTCATGGAAACCCACTATCTAATACCACCGTATTAGCTAATGCATTAGATATTCCAATTATTAACGAGGCGGGAAGACAAGCTCTTTCGCTGACTGATGGGCAAAATATCACACTTAAAAAAGTCCAAAATATTTGGCTTTATCAAAATACCTATATTTCTCATTAAAAATAAGAGTATTTAAATAACCTGTAAACCACAGTGTCAGGTTATTTAATTTCCTTATTATCTTATATTTCATCCCTTTTTTACTAAAAATAAAAAAAGGGAATAAAAGATCCTCTTTTATTCCCTAGCTGCTTGTTATCTTAGTAATCAGTTACTTTTTTATTATCTAATAGGCAATACTTATAATGCTCTTGCCAATAAACTAATGGGGTGTTCACATTTTTTCGTCGTTGACATCTCAATTTGCCATTTACAGGTTTCACAGTCTGTAATCACCAAATCACAGCCACTCTCTTCAATTTGACGGAATAAGCCCGCGCCAATACCTTGAGCAACATCGTAGTTTTCAGATTTAAAACCGTAAGTTCCGGCAATACCACAGCATTGAGAATCTAAAACAATGACCTCAACACCAGGGATACGTTTAATTAAATCAATGGAATAGGCTGTCCATCCCATTTTTTCCATATGACAAGGTGTGTGATACGCCACTTTTAACGGAGTATGTTTCAGTGGTAACTCACGGCCTTCTTCTAATAAACGATAAATATAGCGTGTCGCTAATTCAATATTTTCACGTACTTTTGATGTATCAACATCAAGAATATGTTCATACTCATCACGAATAGTGAAAGTACAAGTTGATGATGTTGCAACGACAGGAATATTGTTTTCAACAATTTTTTCTGTCAGCGATTCAAGGTTTACTGCGGCTTGTTTTTTGGCTTGTTTAACAAAACCATTCGCAATTAATGCAACACCACAGCATTTTTCGCGTTTTAATAACTGAACACCAATCTCCATTTTATTGAATACTTTAACTAAATCTTTCCCTAATTGTGGGTGGTTATAGTTAGCGTAACAACCGTGGAAGAAGGCAACTTGATCTTTAAAACGCGCTTGCTCTTCAACTTGTTTTTTCATCCATGTTCTAAATGTACCAAAAGAGTATTTTGGTAATTCGCGACGATGGTCGATTTTAAGTGCTTTATCCAAGATCTTACGTACAGGTTTTAATCCTGTAATAGTATTTACTATCGGCGCCATCGGCGTTGATAATGTTCCCATTAAATCCGTATGACTTAAAATAGCATCACGAAGTTTTGGTGTTTTCGTATTGTAGTTCAGTTTCGCACGCGAAATGATGTCACCGATCTTCACATCTGACGGACAAGCAACTTCACAACGCTTACAGTTAGTGCAATATTTCAATGCTTCATCATAAAGCATCGGATCTTTTAGACGTAAACGCTCACCATCAGGTCCCGCTTGTTTAGGACCAGGATAAAGTGGATTTACTTTTGCAACTGGGCAGTAAGTAGTACAAACAGTACACTTAATGCACGCTTCAAAACTGTTATCATGTAAACTCATTGTGCTGCCTCCACAACCGCAGATGTGGTCTGTTCTGATGTATTGTGCTGTAAAATTTGTTGCGCTGCATAAAGTGCGCTGAGCATTGAAACACCAGCGCCACAACCTTCATTAAGCGGGTCAAATCCACCTAATACAGCACCTACGGCGTAAACATTCTCTAAGACTTCACCATATTTCATCGGTCTTAATTGGCTATCTGTATCAACACCAAATCGCATATAAGGCTGTTTTGCAAAGACATTTACTTGTGTCCACTCATTGCGTGGTAACGTCTCTAGCAAATCAAGCTCCATCAAAGGTTCATAGACACGATCAAACTCTGCGATTAAACCATTATTGAAGAAACTCCCTGTTGCCAATACAACATATTCGCTACGAATAGGAATATCAGTATGGTTTCGAGTGTGAATACCTGTAACTTTATTACCAATTAAATCAACTTGTTCTGCACGATCGCCCGGCATAATTAAACCGCCAGCTTTTTGGAAACGCAGTTTTAATGCTTGATGTAAGCGAATACCTAATAGTGATGGTGGCAATGTCGGTAATAAACAGATAGGTTTGCCTACAAGTTGTTGAAGTAGCGTCACAGGCTCTTCTGCATCCAGCCCGATACATGCAGGTAAAATAATCGCTTCAACACTGTCATCAATATGTTTTTTCAGCTCTTCTGCTAACGCTTTGGTGTTTTCAGGCTTATCTAGATAGCGCGCAATATTGACTGCTCTAAATTCACTTGGGTTATCACGCAATCTATCTAATAACGGTAAGTGAATATGATAAGGAATAGACTCAACACCTTGCTCATTCAGCGTATTGCTTGCAAATTGTGGCTGAAAATCTAAGAAGCCTTCAATTCCAACAACCGCCAGCTTTTTCCACGGCAGTGCTTGATTAACACCATGAGTTGGCACGCGTTTTGGACTCATCCAGCTCATACGTGAACGCCCAACCGGTGTAATACGATAATGGTTTTCATCACCATTACCTTGATATTCAAGGCCTTTTGTACTAGCCAGTAATGCTTGAGCCTGCTCAATTAAAGTTGAAACCTGCGTTTCACCCATACGGCTATAAGGATGTTTAGGGGCAAGTTCAGCCAATGTTGCTAAGGCTTTCTTAGGCTGAGTCACTAATGAACCATCAGGAAGATGAGTTAATAGATCCAGAGAACCTGATGAGAAATGTAGTGCGCTTTGACCATTGCTGATAATTGCGCAAGACTTACCGGCTTCAGCAAGACGAATACCTGCGGTTAAACCTGCAAGTCCGCTACCTATAATGATGACGTCAAATTTCATTATCTGCCTCCGCTGAAGCTGTTTTTTCAATCATATCAGCATCTAAACCACATAAACCTTGGTAAACCCAACTGGTGAATTCACTTTCACGTAATGCATTACCCCAAGCGATTGGTCGAATACCTTTCCAACGCTCATTTAAGAAATGGGCAAGCTGTTGTTCTGACTCGTGAGGAGTAGTGACTTGTAAACGGTTCAATAAACCCGCTGCACGACAAGCACAAAGTTCACCTTGGCATGTTCCCATACCCACGCGAGTACGGCGACGTAAATCAAGTAAGTTATTGACTGTTAAAGAGTTAACAGCATAGCGAACTTCCCCCGCAGTAACAGCTTCACATTCACAAACTAAACTCTTATCGCTACGCTCATTGCTCAATAATTTATTGGCTAAATCACCATGACGATAAACCGCAGAACCACGAATTGGCGCAGGTAATGAAACAACGCTACGTAATGCTTGTTCTGCTGACTGACGAGAGCCCGGTAAGGCTTCTTCTGCTGTTGTACATTTTGCAGAGACATTTAATTTTTCGCAGATTTTATCTGTTGCCCATTCAGCCATTAAACGGTAAGTCATTAATTTACCGCCAGTAATGGTAATAAAGCCTTCTAATCCATCACGTTGCGCATGGTCGAGTAAAACAATACCACGGCTAACATTACGACCAGATGGATCATCATCACTAGCAACTAAAGGACGCACACCTGCATAAGCACGTAAAATTCGAGTTTGAGCCAGTTTTGGCGCTAACATTGAACCTTCGCGGATAAGAATATCGACTTCTTCAGGAGTCACATACATATTGTCGATTTCATCGTAAGGTACACGTGTTGATGTTGTACCAATCAATGAAATTGTATCGCCAGGAACTAAAATATCGGCATCCGCAGGTTTACGACAACGGTTGATCACCATATTGTTAATACGATGACCTAAAATCAACAATGCACCTTTGGCTGGGAACATACGCACTTTTAATTCGCCATACTCAGCGATTTTTTGTCCCCAAATTCCCCCTGCATTCGCGACTATTTGTGCACGAATTTCATACAGTTTTTTCGCTTGATGATCGTAAACTTTCACGCCTTTAACACGGTCACCTTCACGAATAAGCCCAACGACTTCATGATAAGTCAGTACTTGAGCGCCATGTTCGCGGGCATCTAACATATTTGCAGCAGTTAAACGGAAAGGATCGACAGTACCATCTGGCACTTTAACTGCACCGATTAAATTAGGGTTAACAGAAGGCTCTAAGCGAATAGCTTCTTCGGGTGAAATCGCTTGAGCATCAATACCTGCCGCTTGGCAAGATTGAATAAAGGTCTGTTGAAACTCTAAAGAATCTTCAGGTAGGGTAATAAAAAGGCCATCCGTTTTTTCAACACAATGACGAGCGACCCTTTTTAAAATCATGTTTTCTTCAATACACTCACGCGCTGACTCAGGATCTGTTACTGCATAACGCGCACCACTGTGTAACAATCCATGATTTCGACCGGTTGCACCGGTTGCAATATCATGTCTTTCTAGCAGGACGCAACGTAACCCACGGCGTGCACAGTCTCTTGCCATGCCAGCACCGGTTGCTCCCCCGCCAATAATAATGACATCAGTTTCTGTCACTGGTGAACCGCTCATCATAGAGATGCCCTCTCACATTACATTCAGCAAACGCTTATTTATTCTTTAGCGTTAATTATAGTGTATAAGATACACAAAAAATGTGGTTAATGTTTGATAATGAGCAAAAACGAAAGAGAAACGCTCACGAGTGAAAAATTAAAACCACATCTGTGATACTAATCACAAATTATTTAACAAAAAGTATTTGATAAAGTTAACATATCACTCAAAATTGCACATCTTGAAAAATTATTCGACAACTGAGTAATACCTCACAGTAAATTTGATTGTATAAGTTTACTATTAAGTTCGTTAAAGAAAATTTTTTGATAACTTCACTGTTCGTTTTGTCATTATTTAATATCAACATATTAAAATAAAAGCCATCGGAGGCTAATATGTTAAGTCTGTTTAGACCTGCGCCACATAAAGCGCGTTTGCCAAAAGAGCAGATAGATCCTGTCTATCGTCGTCTGCGTTGGCAGATCTTTATGGGGATTTTCTTCGGTTACGCTGCTTATTATTTAGTAAGAAAAAACTTTGCGTTAGCAATGCCTTACCTTGTAGAAGAAGGGTTTTCTAAAGGTGACCTAGGTTTTGCTTTATCAGGGATCTCGATTGCTTACGGTTTCTCTAAGTTTATCATGGGCTCGTTCTCTGACCGCGCTAACCCTCGTTATTTCTTACCCGCAGGTCTTATTTTAGCGTCTTTAGTGATGCTATTTATGGGCTTTGTACCATGGGCAACTTCGAGCATTATGGTAATGTTCGTTCTGTTGTTCCTTTGTGGTTGGTTCCAAGGTATGGGTTGGCCTCCTTGTGGACGTACCATGGTGCACTGGTGGTCACAGAAAGAACGTGGCGGTATCGTTTCTATCTGGAACTGTGCGCATAACGTCGGTGGTGGTTTACCTCCATTACTATTCTTATTAGGTATGGCGTGGTTTAACGACTGGAAAGCAGCGTTATATATGCCAGCATTTGCGGCAATCTTAGTTGCAATGATTGCATTCGCATTAATGCGCGATACCCCTCAATCATGTGGTTTACCTTCAATTGAAGAGTACAAAAACGACTATCCACCTGATTATAAAGAAACTGACGAACAAGAACTGACTGCAAAAGAAATCTTTATGAAGTATGTGTTCCCTAACAAACTTCTGTGGATGATTGCAATCGCGAACGTGTTCGTTTACTTACTGCGCTACGGCGTACTGGACTGGTCACCGACTTATCTGCGTGAAGTAAAACACTTCGCAATGGATAAATCATCATGGGCTTACTTCTTATACGAATACGCAGGTATTCCGGGCACACTGCTGTGTGGTTGGATGTCGGATAAAGTGTTCAAAGGTAACCGTGGTGCAACTGGTGTGTTCTTCATGACCTTAGTAACTATCGCAACTATCGTATTCTGGATGAACCCAGCGGGTAACCCGAATGTTGATATGGCGTGTATGTTAATCATCGGTTTCTTAATCTACGGTCCTGTTATGTTGATTGGTCTGCATGCTCTTGAGCTTGCACCGAAAAAAGCAGCAGGTACAGCAGCGGGCTTTACCGGTCTATTCGGTTACTTAGGTGGTTCTGTTGCGGCGAGTGCTATCGTAGGTTACACCGTTGACTACTTCGGCTGGGATGGTGGCTTTATGGTCATGATCGGCGGTAGTGCACTGTCTGTTGTGTTATTACTTATCGTGATGATTACTGAAACCAAACACAAACGTGAAATGCTTCAGAAGTACGAATAATCGCTAACTGATTATTTATGAAATTAGTTAAATCTCATCTCTAAAAACCAAGCCACATCAACTGTTTTGATGTGGCTTTTTTATTGCCAACTGTACATAACTTTGTTGTACGTAGAATTAAAATGGAGCAGCTTTATGAGTACATCTTTTAGAATAAAACCGTTAGTTGCAGGCGTTCTTTTAACTCTATCTTTAAGTGCAATCACACAAGCGGCAAGTGATAAGGTCGTTATCGCTCACCGTGGTGCAAGTGGTTATTTGCCTGAACATACGCTTCCTGCCAAGGCATTAGCTTATGCCCAAGGCGCAGATTATCTAGAACAAGATTTGGTGATGACCAAAGACAACGAATTAGTTGTTTTACATGACCACTATCTTGATCGTGTAACAGATGTGGCCGATCGTTACCCTGATAGAGCAAGAAAAGATGGCCGTTACTACGCTATTGACTTTACCCTTGAGGAAATTAAGGGACTGAAATTTACCGAAGGTTTTGACATTGTCGATGGTAAAAAAGTCCAAAGTTATCCAAACCGTTTCCCTATGGGTAAATCGGATTTCCGTGTACATACTTTCCAAGAAGAAATTGAATTTATCCAAGGTCTAAACAAATCAACAGGCCAAGATATTGGTATTTATCCTGAAATCAAAGCACCTTGGTTCCATGAACAAGAAGGTAAAGACATTACCACCAAAGTACTGGAAGTGCTTAAACAGTACGGTTATACGAAAAAAACCGACAATGTTTATCTACAATCATTTGATGCTAACGACCTAAAACGCATCAAAACAGAATTGATGCCAAAAATGGGCATGGATCTAAAACTTGTTCAGTTAATTGCTTATACCGACTGGAATGAGACGTATGAGAAACAGCCTGATGGTACATGGACAAACTACAGCTATGAGTGGATGTTTAAGCCAGGTGCAATGAAAGAAATTGCAACTTATGCTGATGCCATCGGCCCTGATTACCATATGTTAGTTGAAAAAGATTCAACACCAGAAAAAATCACCTTAACTGGTATGTCTGCTGATGCTCATGCTAATAAACTGACCATTCATCCGTTTACTGTTCGTATTGATAAACTACCTAAATACGCAAAAGATGGTGATCAGCTTTACGACATCATTTATAACCAAGCAGGTGCTGAAGGTGTCTTTACAGACTTCCCTGATTTAGGGGTTAAGTTCTTACAAAAACAGGCTAAATAATTCATAACATTTTATTTATGCTCTAAATAATTCAAGGTGCAGCTAGGCGACAAATGAATGAGACTCTAGAAGCATACATAAGTATGTGACGAGTGCGAATGAATACGGTCAACAACGCTGCAACTTGAAATATGACAAGTATCCTGCTCTTTCTTGCAAAAGAGTAGGATAATTGCGCCCTTTCTGATTGTATATTTCTTCATCTTTCTCTAACTTACCCTGATAATTTAATTAAAAATCATAATTACTTTTTAATTTAGCTATCATTATTTATTAAATATTTAGAGGAAGGGATCGCTATGACAATAATGGCTATTATTTTACTTATTCTTATCGTTCTTTTTATTGGTTGGGGAATTTCAATTTACAACCGTCTTATTGCGACACGTAATCAAGTAAGTAATCAGTTTGCGAATATTGACGTTATTTTAAAACAGAGAGCAGACCAAATTCCTCAATTAATGGCGGTAGCTGAAAAAGCAATGGAGCACGAAAAAAGTGTATTTATTGCATTAAGTGACGCAAGACAACGCTATTTTAAAGCACAAAATATTAATGAAAAAATTAGCGCTACAAATGAGATGAATACAGCACTACGAGGCATGATTGCCCTTGCTGAAAATTATCCGACGTTAATTTCAGGTGAACAACTCGCATTACTTCAAACAGCTGTTAGTGACGTAGAAAATAAAATTGCTCAACGTCGTGAAGGTTTTAATGATGCAACAACTCACTACAACACTGCGATAGAGATGTTTCCTGATAGCTTAATTGCCGGTCTTTTCCGCTTTGAACGTATGCAATTACTCGAAATACCAAAAGAAGAAATGAAATTTGAAGGCATCAAATTTAAATAACAAGAAGTTAAATAACAAGAAGTTAAATAACCGCATTAAGGATAAATTGCAGTGTTAATTTATTTTTTTATCGGCTGTGCTGTGGGCGCATTAATCTATTTTTTACGCAGTAAACGCTCTCAAGAAAAGAAGAACAATTTAGGTATTGTTCCCTTTTTAGGGATTGCTTTTGCTGCTGGAAATTATCTGTTTTTTTCGCGAGGAAATGACCTTTATCCTAGCGGTGAAGACTCTGTTGTTAATCTTATCTCCTGCATTGCATTCGCTGTCATTTTGATATTTTCCTATGGTATTTCAAATCATATTGGAAATATTGGTGAAAAGGCGATAAAAAATTATCATCAATTACAAATGGAAGGTGAGTCTAAATTTTCGGCACTTGTTAACACCGTATTTATTAGCCTTTTGCTACTCTTTTTAAGCTTTGGCTTTTTTATTGACCATAGATTGTTCTTTTTAAGTTTCGTTTTAATGTTCGTTTATCAAATTGCCAAAAAAACACCTGAAAAGCGTTTTTTACGTTTTCAAAAAATTCTAGCGACATCTAAAATTCGTTCTTTAGCCATTGGGCTTGTTGAAATTGAAGGCAAGATAACTGCGGGTAAAAAACTAACAAGTCGCCTAGGCAAAAAAGAGTGCTATGGCTACTGCTATTATGAATATGACATATCCACAAATAAAGAAGGTAAGAAAAGCTATCGCCAAACACTCTGTGACAAAAAGATCAACAATTTCACGATGACAGATGATACCGGTTCGGTTCAAATTCTTGCAGCTGACAAACCTTTAATTCATCTTGGTATCGATCCTCACCAAGATCTGGAATATAACAATAAACGTTTTAAGGAGTACATCTTAGAAGCTGATACCACTTATTTATTAATTGGGAATGCAGAACCTATCAATGATGAAGTTGTTATCACACACAGTGCTCCTCACTATCTATTAGGTTTATCACCACAAGATTATGTTGTTAGTTGGAACAAAGCACGCCCCTTTCGTCGTAACTCGGCCATCATCGTTATTATTGCTCTTTTTGTTATCTTATCCATTCTCGTGATACCAATGGATTACCAAAACGGCATACTAACACTTTATTTTAATAGCACCTCTTCATCTTGGTAATTGATTAATATGGAATGGCTTATTTTCATCATTTTTATTCTCGCTTTGGTTTATTTTTTAATACGCCAATTAGTGATGATTTATAACAACATGGTGATGCTAAAGAACAATTGCTATAAAGCCTTTGCAAATATTGATGTTTTATTAAAAAAACAAGCCGACTTGATCCCCATGTTGATAGTGATTACACAAAAAGCGATGGATCATGAGAAAGTCTTGTTTGAAAAATTAGCTGAAAATAGAGAACACTATTTGCGCGCAGATGTATTAGACCAAAAAGTTGATTTAGCTAACCAGTTGTTACCTCAAATAAAAAAATCACTTATCATTGCTGAAAAATACCCAGAACTTATCAGCGGAAAAAACTTACACGTATTACAAGCACAAGCTAAAGAATTAGAAGAGTGTATTGCAGATAGACGAGAGTTTTTTAATCAATCCGTCACACTCTATAATACCGAAATACATATTTTTCCTAATGTATTGTTTAAATTGATTTTTAATTTTAAAGACATCCCTCTTTTCTATCCAAGTAGGGAGGCAACTTTATGATAGAAATTCCTTTTTCATTTTTTGGTATCACCGATTGGATATTAGGTCTTGGTGATCCCATCATGATTATTATGCTTGCCACATTTGGTACGTTATTTTCAATGGCGATTATTTTACCATTAATAAGTATCACTCCTTTAAAAAAATATATGCCACAAATTGCAGGCGGGTTATTTAGCTCGGTATTTGTCAGCTTAATGGTCTTGATTAGTTTTAATTTAATACTCGGTGTTAATTCTGCATTAAAACTACTCTTAATCTGGTGGGTTATTTTATTTTCATGTATTACATATTGGTTTATTAATTATCGCTATATGAAAGACGTAACAGGGAATAAATTTGCGAAGTTTCAAGAAAAAGCGCTTGAAGCAGAAGAAAAGCGAAGACAAAACCGAAAATCAAAAAAATAAAAGAGAGCCTAGGCTCTCTTTTTTAATTCTCATCGATAGATGGACTTATGCCCTGTAAACAGGAAACGCAATTATATTGCTAATATGCTCTAAACCAAGCGCCAACATAATGAGACGATCAACCCCTAAAGCCACACCAGAACACTCTGGCAATCCTGCTTCAAGCGCCGCTAAAAAGCGCTCATCAATAGGTTGCTCTGGTAATCCCATTGCCACTCGCTGACGATTATCACGTTCAAAACGATGGCGTTGTTCTTGTGCATCCGTCAGCTCACGAAATCCATTCGCTAACTCAACACCTTTAAAATAAACTTCAAAACGCTCTGCTACACGATGATCTTCAGAGCTAATTTCAGCTAATGAAGCTTGTGACGCAGGGAAATGATAGATAAAGGTTGGCTTTTCTAAACCGATATGAGGTTCAACCCCAGAAACAAATAGCAACTGAAGTAACGTATCTTTATCTTCTTCAGTATCTGCAATATTTGATAAATCCAGTTTTGCAGCCACTTCACGTAATTTTTCTTTATCAACAGATAAAGGGTCGATATCGAGATAACGCAGGAATGCTTGTTGATAAGAGAGTGACTCTGATGCATCACAATCTAAGACTTCTTGCAGTAGATCATCGACTTCATTCATCAACCGGTACATATCAAAACAAGGGCGATACCACTCTAGCATCGTAAATTCCGGATTATGATATCTACCGGCTTCCTCATTACGGAAGCAACGCCCCATTTGATAAATTGGCCCACTATTTGCGGCTAATAAACGCTTCATGTGGTATTCAGGGCTTGTCATCAAATAAAGTTTTAGCCCTTGAGAAGCACCAGGCCCCACAAATTGGGTTTCAAATGGGTAAAGATGAACATCGGTAACGGTAGCCTGACTCATCATAGGTGTTTCAACTTCTAACACACCACGATCAGCGAAAAAACGCCTAATATTACTGACTATTTTCGCCTTTTTTAGCAAGTTGGCGATTGAGGCGCTTGGCTGCCAATCCGCGATTTCACTCATGAACGAAAAACTCCAACAGAAAACAAAGCATGCAGTTTACTCGCATCCTCTTCAACAGACAAATTTCCCCTAATAAAGAGAGGTTTTATTTTATATTTTTTCACCAATCTTTTCTTTTTTTAAGTAAAAACACATAAGACAAATAAATGTAATTCTACAAAACATCTATTTTTTGGCACTTTTTATCGTTTAAATAAACACCAATTCAAAGTAAGAAACTCAGTGATTTTTCGCTATTTTTATAATAAGAGTTAATTGGAATAATTCTTTTTCTCAATTACAAATAACAATAAACTAACACTATGCTTATATTTAAATAGCCAAATTCATCTAAACTTCAAAGTTAACTTTCTATTTAAATCTACGTATTTTGATTAGTATTAAAAACCTTTAGAAATATTATTAATATTTTATTAACAATTAACAAGACAAACCGATTTGTTTTAGATAAATAGTAAAAAATTTATTTTAAAATTTGGAATGTGTTTTTATTAATTTAAATTAGACTTAAGAAAGATAAAAACATTTACCCTTTAAAATCAACATTTAATAAAAAATCATTGTCATTTTCAATTAAAGTTATCTATACTTTCAAAACAGGTTATTCATTACTATTTATAATTTTCAATTTAGAAAAATATATTCTATTTGATCTTCAAGTTTCTCTGGCAGCTTATTATCAAAACCCAGAATTCTTGGTGTGGATCACACTTTTTTTGCGAAATACGGGAAAACCATCATTCATATCAAATTTCGGTGCCCTACATTTCGTTATACTAAAATTACAGTCAATGATAATAAAGATGTTATCAAGCGCAGTCACAAGGCAGTGAAACAATTTCGTTACGGATAGCTTAAAAAAATAGCATTACAAATTAATAATGTCAGTGAATTGAATTCTAGACAATTATTCCAATTTTCACTTGAACAATGGAGAAGCGCAGTGCAAACCTTTAATGCCGATATAGCGATAATCGGAGCCGGGGGCGCAGGCTTACGAGCAGCAATAGCTGCAGCGGAAGCGAATCCTCAACTGAAAATTGCTCTGATCTCAAAAGTTTACCCAATGCGTAGCCACACCGTGGCAGCAGAAGGCGGATCAGCAGCAGTGACTCAGGCTCACGACTCCTATGATTTCCACTTCAATGATACCGTTTCAGGCGGTGACTGGTTGTGTGAACAGGATGTCGTAGATTACTTCGTTGAGCATTGTCCAACAGAGATGACTCAACTAGAACTCTGGGGCTGTCCTTGGAGCCGTAAAGAAGACGGGTCAGTCAACGTCCGACGTTTTGGTGGGATGAAGATCGAACGGACCTGGTTCGCAGCCGATAAAACCGGCTTCCATATGCTACATACCCTGTTCCAAACATCCTTAAAATATCCACAAATTCAACGTTTCGACGAACATTTCGTTCTCGATATTCTTGTTGATGAAGGTCACGCTCGTGGTCTTGTTGCGATTAATATGATGGAAGGTACGAAAGTTCAAATTCGTGCTAACGCTGTCATTATGGCAACAGGTGGTGCAGGACGCGTTTATCGTTTCAATACCAATGGCGGTATTGTTACTGGTGATGGTATGGGTATCGCTTTACGTCATGGCGTTCCACTGCGTGATATGGAATTTGTTCAATATCACCCAACTGGCCTACCAGGTTCAGGTATCCTGATGACCGAAGGTTGTCGTGGTGAAGGTGGTATTCTGGTTAATAAAGATGGCTATCGTTATCTACAAGATTACGGCCTAGGACCAGAAACCCCATTAGGTAAACCAGAAAATAAATACATGGAATTAGGTCCTCGCGATAAAGTTTCTCAAGCTTTCTGGCATGAGTGGCGCGCAGGCCGTACCATCAAAACACACCGTGGTGACGTTGTTTATCTTGATTTACGTCATCTGGGTGCGAAAAAACTTCATGAACGTCTGCCATTTATTTGTGAACTGGCAAAAGCGTATGTGGGTGTTGACCCAGTTAATGAACCAATCCCTGTTCGTCCTACTGCTCACTACACGATGGGTGGTATCGAAACTAACCAACAAACTGAGACTCGTATTAAAGGTCTGTTTGCGGTGGGTGAATGTTCATCTGTTGGCTTACACGGCGCTAACCGTTTAGGTTCTAACTCACTGGCAGAACTGGTTGTATTCGGTCGTCTTGCAGGTGAAGAAGCGGTTCGTTGTGCACAAGAAGCGGCGCCTGCTAACGCATCAGCATTAGATGCTCGTACTCGTGATATCGAAGATGGCCTGAAAAAACTGATGAACCAAAAAGGTTCTGAAAGCTGGTCACAAATTCGCGATGAAATGGGTGAATCAATGGAAGAAGGTTGCGGTATCTATCGTACACCTGAATTAATGCAAAAAACCGTTGATAAACTGGCTGAATTAAAAGAACGTTTCAAACGCGTTGAAATTAAAGACACCAGTAGCGTCTTTAATACAGATTTACTGTACAAAATTGAGCTTGGCTTTGGTTTAGATGTCGCTGAATGTATGGCTCATTCCGCAATCAATCGTAAAGAGTCTCGTGGTGCACACCAACGTCTTGACGAAGGTTGTACTGAGCGTGATGACGTGAACTTCCTGAAGCATACTCTGGCGTTCTATAACCCAGAAGGTGCCCCTCGTTTAGAATATAGCGATGTGAAGATCACGAAATCTGCTCCTGCTAAACGTGTCTATGGTGGTGAAGCGACTGCACAAGACAAGCAGAATAAGGAGAAAGCGAATGGCTGATGACATGAAGCACATTAAAATGGAAGTCATGCGCTATAACCCAGAAACGGACGAAGCGCCTCATTTCGTCACTTATGATGTTCCTTATGATGAGCAAACCTCATTACTGGACGCATTGGGTTATATTAAAGACAATTTAGCGCCTGATCTTTCTTACCGTTGGTCTTGCCGTATGGCGATTTGTGGCTCTTGCGGCATGATGGTCAACAAAGTGCCTAAATTAGCTTGTAAAACGTTTATTCGTGAATATCCAGACGGTGTAAGAGTTGAAGCACTGGGTAACTTCCCAGTTGAGCGTGACCTTGTTGTCGATATGACCCACTTTATTGAAAGCTTAGAAGCGATTAAACCTTATATCATCGGTAATGATCGTAAGCCTTCAGAAGGGACGAATAAACAGACTCCTGCTCAAATGGCGAAATACCACCAATTCTCTGGTTGTATCAACTGTGGTCTTTGCTATGCAGCATGTCCGCAGTTTGGTCTAAACCCAGAGTTTATTGGCCCAGCAGCGATTACATTAGCTCAACGTTACAACACAGATAGTCGCGACCATGGGGCAAAAGAGCGTATGCCTCAGTTAAATGGTGAGAACGGTGTCTGGTCTTGTACCTTTGTTGGCTACTGTTCTGAAGTCTGTCCAAAACATGTGGATCCTGCTGCCGCTATTCAGCAAGGTAAAGCAGCCAGTGCGCAAGACTTTGTCATTGCGATGCTGAAACCACGTTAAGGAGGAAACAAGACATGACAACAAAACGTAAGCCTTATGTTCGTGGCATGCAACCAAACTGGTGGACGAAACTTGGATTCTATCGTTTCTATATCACCCGTGAAGGAACTTGTCTTCCACAACTTTGGTTCAGTCTGGTTGTACTGTTTGGTGTATTCGCACTGAAAAATGGACCAGAAAGTTGGGCAGGTTTCGTTGGATTCCTGAGCAACCCAATTGTAATGCTGATTAACATTGTGACCCTTATTGCAACGGTCTTCCACTCTGCGACTTGGTTCAAACTTGCACCAAAAGCAGTGGTTATCGTTGTTAAAGATGAAAAAATGCCACAAGAACCTATCGTTCGTGGTTTCTGGGGTGTCACTATCGTTGTTACTGCCGCTATTCTGGCAGTGGCGTTAATTTAACCCAGGAGGAAATAATGAATCAGAATCAACTTCCTAAGCGCTCTGATGAACCTATTTTCTGGGGATTATTTGGTGCAGGTGGTATGTGGAGTGCGATTGTTTCTCCAGCAATCATCATCCTGCTCGGTATCCTAATCCCTATGGGTATTGCGCCAGAAGCATTTACTTACGAACGTATTATGGCATTTAGCCAAAGCATCATTGGTCGTCTGTTCTTACTGCTAATGATTGTTCTACCAGTTTGGTGTGCATTACACCGTATTCACCATACTCTGCACGATTTTAAAGTGCATGTACCTGCAAGCAAATGGGTATTTTATGGTGGTGCAGCAATTATCAGCGTTATCGCTATCATTGGTGTATTTACACTGTAATTGATTAATACGTAAGATAAAAAGCCACTCAATTGAGTGGCTTTTTTATGGAAAACTGATGATAATCAACTCGCTAACTTCAGTCCAATAATACCGAAAATAATCATGGCTAAACTGAGTAAACGATAGATATTCGCAGACTCACCAAAGACCAAAATACCAAAGATTGCGGTACCCACTGCACCAATACCCGTCCAAATTGCGTAAGCTGTACCCGCAGGTAAGCCTTTCATGGCATAAGACAACATCCCCATGCTCACAACCATAGCACTAATGGTAATAATACTGGGTGTTAGGCGCGTAAAACCGTGTGTGTACTTAAGACCAACAGCCCAAACGATCTCTAATAAACCCGCGATAAAAAGAATAATCCAAGACATAACTTCCCCTACTCGATAAGTTGGGGTCGTCCCCTGAATACAAAGACAAAAAGCTGGGTCGTCCCAGCTTTCGAAAGATGAAGGTCAAGTATAAGAAAAAGAAATTAATCGTGCAATAGTACAAAACTAACTCAGTTTTTCTTCGGCGCGCCCTCTTCACCATAAAGAAAAGCAGAGACATCATCTTCCACTTCGCCCATTGCCATCAAAGCATCCAGAGTCTCTTTTGCTTCTTCCTCGTTGACAATACTCATGGCAAAACCAACATGCACCAGCACCCATTTGCCAATCATCGTATGAGGCTCACCTTCGCAGACTAGCGCAATATTCACTTCTCGTTTAACGCCACAAACATCGACCATCGCATTTTCAGTGATTGTTTTTCCAACTTCAACAACCTGACCTGGAATACCAAGACACATAACAACCCCTATTCGATCTCTATTTGCTTTATTCGCATTGCATCGTCATTTTCAACGCGCATATTCTGACTACCACAAGATGGGCAACCTGCATTAAAGGTTGAAACAGTGACAACTTGATGACAATCCCAACACCATGCTTTTGCGGGGATAACCTCAATATGTAATTCACAGCCTTGGGCAAGGGTGTCTCTGCAAACAATATCAAAGCAAAATTCAAGTGCGCTGACTTCAACACAAGATAATGCGCCAATTTCCATCCATACGCTTTTTACTTTTTTTGCATTATTTAATTTAGCTTGAGAATCTATTATCTCAAATGCGCTCTGGCAAAGCGTGATTTCATGCATGTCGATACCTTATTGAAGCAGGATAAATAATAGCAACTATAGTATCAGTACATAGTTGCTTTATTATTGATCTTAGAACAACAATTCAGCACCGGTGTCAAAAGCAGCTTTACGACGACGCTCTTTAACCATTTCTTCAAGTACATCTCTATCAATACACACTAAAGCGTGAGTTGGGCAGACTTCAATACATGCAGGGCCCGCTTCACGGTGGTGACATAAATCACATTTGTTTGCTTCTGCTTTAAATGCTTCAATCGCATTAAGTGCAGTTGATTTGCGCATAACAGGACGAGAAACCACTTCCATCGTGCCATAAGGACAAGCTAGTACACAGGTTTTACAGCCGATACATTTTTCCTGATCGACATAGTAATAATCTTTGTTATGAATAATAGCGCCATTTGGGCACACATTGGCACAAGGGGCATCTTCACATTGGTGACAAACAACTGCTGTACTGATTGAGAATCCTTTGATCACATGAATTCTAGGTTGGAAATTTTGCTCACTAATTTGGTCAATGGCTAAATTATCTTGGTCTGCTTGCTGATGTGACACAACACAAGCCACTTCACAAGTATGGCAACCAATACATTTTTTAGGGTCTGCAATGATGAAACGGTTCATCATATTCTCCTGCTTTTTGTTATATATAGCTGTTATATATAGCCGTTATATATGGCGATAAATGCAACGCGTTATTCTAATTAAGAGTAATAATTAGAGTATCAATAGAATGAATCTAGCACGGTTCATGCCAATATATTTTTGATGTAACTATTCCTTATTTTTCAATTAAATAATTTTCAAATAAAAATGATTATTAATTAATAAATAAGTCACTTCGTCAAATTATTCGACAATTTTGACGATAAAATAAATCGCTATATATTTAATTATATAGTGATTTGATACGTTTATATTCTTAAGTTTCATTACATATACAAAAATAGCGGGTTGGATCAAAAATGATTCAGTCATTGATATAAATTTATTATAAACCTACTACAATATAGCTAATTTTTTAGGGCAATCGGTGGTGTCATGAAATTAAGCAGTAACAATGCTGAAACTATGGAGAGCCTTCGTAATGAGCGTAACCAATATCGAATATTGGTTGATATCACAAATTCTGTATTAGCTCATCTAGACATGGATGGTCTTATTTCTGAAGTCTCTAAAGAAATACATCGTTTTTTTGGACTGAACCATATTAGTCTTATGTTATGCCGTACCTCATCACAAAATAGTCATGAAGGTATTCTTTATTCTAGTCGTTATCAGACTGGGAAATCTGTCATTCGTCAACAACGTAAATTTAGTAGCGCGAATAACAAAGCCGAAGAAATTATTAATCAGAATAAACCTGTCTTAATTGATATTAATAAAGAAGATCAGGAAGATGTTTTGATTAAGCGTCTAGTTAAGCAAAATATGCAGACGGCTTTGTTATTGCCACTGGCTTTTAATCATAAACCTCTCGGTTTATTAATTTTAGCGCATGAAATAGGAAGTGTTTTTACTAACGATACTTGCCAATTGCTTCAACAAATTGCGGCACGTATTGGTATTGCCATTGAAAATGCCGCCGCTTATGAAGAGATAACGCACTTAAAAGATAGTTTAAAGAATGAAAATATTTGGCTTAATGAACAGATAGATAATAATGCATGCTTTAGTGAGATTATTTATCAAAGCGATGCTATGCATAATGTGCTCGAACAAATTGAGTTAGTGGCACAAAGTGATAGTACCGTTCTTATATTAGGTGAAACGGGTACTGGTAAAGAATTAATTGCACGCGCTATTCATCGTCTAAGTCAGCGAAAAAATAAGACGATGATAAAAATGAACTGTGCAGCAGTACCTTCTGGTCTTTTAGAAAGCGATCTCTTTGGTCACGATAAAGGTGCATTTACAGGTGCAACAAATACGCATATTGGTCGATTTGAAATGGCGGATAAAAGCACGCTATTTTTAGATGAAATTGGTGATATGCCCATTGAATTACAACCTAAATTGCTTCGTGTACTTCAAGAGCGTGAAATAGAAAGATTAGGTGGTAATAAAGTTATTCCTGTGGATGTTAGACTTATCGCGGCAACCAATAAAGATCTCCATGATTTAACGGATGAAGGTGAATTTAGAGAAGATCTTTATTATCGCCTTAATGTTTTTCCTATTATTATTCCTCCCCTAAGAGAGCGACCTGAAGATATTCCGCTTTTAGCAAAACATTTCACGCAAAAAATTGCGCGAAGAATGGATAGAAAAATAGATTGTATTCCAGCTAATGCATTGGAACAATTAACACTTTATCCATGGCCGGGTAATGTTCGTGAACTTGAAAATATTATTGAACGCGCAGTTATTTTAACGCGAGGATCAACATTAAATCTTCAGTTAAAAGAGCTTCATATTAATAAGCCCTCTCGTTTAAAACAGGTGCTATCTCAACCTTCATCTATTGAAAAGCGTATGCAAACTAATGCGCCAGAAAGTGATGATGAGGAGCGAGAAAGGATAATTCAAGCATTGAGAGAAACCAATGGTGTGGTTGCTGGTGCTAGAGGCGCTGCTTTAAAATTAGGATTAAAAAGAACAACGTTATTATCACGGATGCAACGTTTAGGCATTTCAATTCCAGAAATACTTTAATTCTGAAATAATTACTTATTTAAAAAGAGTGTAATAAATTAATTACACTCTTTTTTTTCATCTATTTGAAACTTATTAATCTCTATCTATAATCTAGTTGATTATATTTTATTAGTTATTCCTCTAATTAATTATTAATAATATAAACCATCAATGGAGCATATTATATGAATAGCCTGCTTATAAATAAAATTAGTGAAATAAGAAAAGAATACAAAAATAATAAATATGTTTTTATTCCTCAAGATATTGTCATTGATTTAATAAAACAATTAGGTGCTGAAGAAAAAGATATTAATGCACTAATGGAATATGGTGACTATTTAGCACAAGATCCAACGCTTTCATTTCGTCACTCTCGAACTGGACGCTACCTTTTTGATAATGATATAGCAACGATCTCCAGACTAGAGTATCAACCTTTTTTGCTCACTGAAGAAGATGGATTTATTCGTGAAGATAGTGGCGCTCAACGGCATTTTAGAGCGCTTGATGATCGCTGGCAGAGCAATACAGCTTATCAAGCGTTATTAAAATTAAAAATGCTATTAATTCAGGGTAATACATTTACACCACGTCACTTAACAGATCAAAATTCGCCTAAATCAATATCTACTGTTTTCCATTTAAGGTTAATTGCCCAACCAGATTCTTTAAGTGAACTTTCAATTGAAGGAGTTCATAAAGATGGCGTTGATCACACCATGATTGTGATGATGAATAAGAATAACGTTAAAGATAATACAGGGGCTTTACGTGTTCATTCACCGAAAGAAGCCATAGGAACACCTTGGCAAGAAATTAACCCTGAAAATGTGCTTTATGAACACAATAATGCGCAATATCTTGATGTTCTATTAATTGCAGATAATGAATTAAATCATAGCGGTACACCTATTTTTACTCATGATAATAAAAATCAGGCTTACCAAGATTTTATCGTTTTGTTATCTCGCTATCCAACCGTTGATTCTCACCCATCACATAAATTTGATTCGATGAATTCACATCCTGACTTACCTTTAACGCTTTATTTAAATCAGTCAGTCGCTTAATTAAAGCATCATCGCATAAATTAAAATCGTTGAGCTCGGCTGAGTAATAAATCAATCATCAAGACAAGGTTTGATTCAAAAGACGAGCTCTCGATAGTGTCACAATGATAATTCACTGCATCGTCATAAATGGGGAAATGAATATCAGCAAGTTCAGCCAACGGATTGGCACTTGCTCGAGTAAAGGCAACAATCTTCATACCAATACTTTTGGCTATTCTCGCCTTTTCAACAACTTGTTCTGTCTCTCCGCTACGAGATATCGCAATAAAAACCGTATAGCGTGACGCATTATTAATAAAGATATTCTTACTGTCACTCAGTCCAGAAAGAAAAGCATCTTTACCAATCAACTGTAACCGCTTACTGATATATTCTGAAAATATATGAGAAAAACCTGCACCATAAATAAAAAATGAGTTCTTACTGTTAATTAAATCAGCAAAAGCTTGTCTTCGTTCATCTGAAATTAAGGTGAAAGTTTTTAAATAGTTCGCCAAAAACTGATCAAAAAGAGGCTCTGCTACCTCATTTTCATCACTTTTCAGTTGATGGGATTTTTCAGCCGTAGATAACAACTGTTTGCAGTAATACACCAGCTCACTATAACCAGAAAAACCTAATTTCTGGCAAAGACGCATAATAGTGGTTGTCGAAACAAAATTGGCTTGTGCAAGTTCTCTAATGGTCAGCTTGCCGACTTGTGTCGGATTATCAATTAGATAGGAAAGGATGCGATATTCTGCACGGGTTAATTCTGCTGCTCTTGATAGTAAAGATGATAATCGTGCCGACATACCTGTTACCTTAATTGATACATCGTCCTTACCAACATAAAAGGAAAATGCTGTTCTGGTGATAGAACAGCATTCTTATTCAATTACTCATTAACAGCAAGTCTTGAGATCAAACACGCTTACCATTTACATAAGCTTTACGTAATTCAGGCCAATACTCACGATTTGCTTCAATCATATCATCGAGGATCTTCTTAGCGTGGATCACACTTGGCACTGTTTTATTCAGTGTGAACGCCTCAAGTGCTTTCTCGTAGCTACCTTCAAGGGTTGCTTCCACTAACAATTGCTCTGATGCCAATTGTTGCTCTAACAAAGTACGATGGAAACGCGGGATGTCGCCAACACGAATAGGCTCTGGTCCGTGAGAAGTGATATATGCTGGCACTTCGACCATTGCATCATAAGGTAAATCTGCAATCGCACCTTTATTTTCAACAATCACTAAATGGCGCTGACGTAAATCAAAGGCTAAAGAACATGCCACATCAACAATAAAGGCACCATGAACGCCAACGTGGAAAGCATCAGGTAAAATACCGGTCTCTTTGTATTCACGCGCAGCTTCAAATAAGCGTTTTTCACGACCATCCATCACTTCATTCGCACGGGTGTAATCTGGATCTTGATGCTCAACGATATAATTTGGCATCAAGTAATACTGCAAATATGGGTTTGGAATATATTCAGGGAATGCTTCCATTAATGGCTGAATATGACGCCATGTTTTCACCCATGATGGATCAGAGTGTTGTGGATCAGTTTGAGCTGCATCTTCAGTTAAAAGACCAAATTTAGCGATATGTTCACGTAATTCAGGCAGTTTCTCTTCACCTTTTACACGTACAGAAGTGAACCAACCAAAGTGATTTAGACCAAAATAATCCACATCTAAATCATGGCGATCAACGTTTAATACGGCTGCCATATTACGCATCGCCGCAACAGGCATATCACAGATATTCAATACTCGAGCATTAGGACGTAAACGACGTACACCTTCAGCAACAATCGCCGCTGGGTTTGAATAGTTTACAATCCATGCTTTAGGAGAGGCATATTCCTCAACTAAATCAATTAATTCAACCATAGGTAAAATAGTACGTAAACCGTAAGCAAGCCCGCCAGGTCCACAGGTTTCTTGCCCTACAACACCATGACGTAATGGAATTTTTTCATCCTGCTCACGCATTTTGTATTGACCCACACGCATTTGAGCAAACACAAAATGAGCACCATCAAATGCCGTTTTTGCATCCGTTGTCACCGTAAATTTAATGGTATCACTATGATCACGGATCACTTTTTCAACGACAGGGGCGATGGTATCTTGGCGCTCTTGATCGATGTCGTATAAACGAATTTCACTTAGTGGGAAATCCTCTAAACGTACCATTAAGCTTTTAACAATTCCCGGTGTATAGGTGCTTCCGCCGCCTGCAATACTTAAGATAAAGGGTGATTTAGTCATCTTTCTTTCTCCTATTAAAGTGCGGCTTCGACCGCTTCACGCATTTTTTTCACATGTAATCCATAAACCACTTGAACATTATTACCGTGGCGCACAACACCTTTAGCACCGGTTTTCTTCAAGATATCTTCATGAATTGCATCGACATTTTTAACAATGACTCTTAAGCGGGTATAACAATTATCAACCACTTCAATATTGTCACGTCCACCGAGTCCTTCAATAATCTCTTCACCTAACTCATTGATAGTTTGAGTGGTTTCTTCAGAGGCAGTGACTGCTTCTGCTTTTTTCTTGTAATCTTCTTTGCTGTATAAACGCGTCTCTTCATCATCATCTTCACGGCCTGGTGTTTTAAGATTAAGTTTTAAAATCAAGGTTCTAAAGATAACGAAATAGAGAACTGACATAATCAAACCCACCACGATATACATAGGCCAATTTGATTTTTCAGTGCCTAACGGCAGGTTATATAGAATGAAATCAATGACACCGTTCGCACCAATCGCATGAACACCTAATAGGTAGAACAGCATCATGCCAATACCGGTTAATACGGCGTGAACTAAAAACAAAACAGGGGCAACAAATAGGAAGGAAAACTCAAGAGGCTCTGTTACACCAAGTAAGAAAGAGGTCGCAGCCGCAGGAATTAAAATCGCCTTCGCCATCTGCTTTTTCTCTTTTTTAGCCACAGAGATCATGGCAGCTGCTGCGGCAGTTAAGCCGAACATTTTAGCAATACCGCGCGCGTCCCAAATCACAGTGCTGCTGAGTTGTTTAACTTCAGGGCACGCCATTTCAGCAAAGTAGATATTTCTTGCACCTTGGTAAGTTGTACCGCAAACATCAGCAACACCGCCTAGTTCGGTATACAAGAATGGGGTATAGACTAAATGGTGTAATCCAGTTGGGATAAGAATACGTTCTAAGAATCCATAAATCAGTGCACCAAAAGCACCAGAATCATGAATAACAAGTGCCATCTTAGTAATACCTGCCTGAGCAAAAGGCCAGACTTCACACATTAAAACAGCAAGTGCAATGGTGAATGGAATAGCAATAATGGCGACAAAACAGTGACCAGAGTAGATAGCCATAATGCCGTTAAACTGACGACCTGAGTAACGATTATAAAGCCACCCTGATATTGCCCCAGTTAAAATACCGGCAAATACGCCCATCTCTAGGACTTGGACGCCTAATACCATGCCTTGACCAGCAGCTCGCATCTCTTCTGCGCTAACCAGTTTACCTTGTAGTGTTAGCGTAATATTCATGGCATTCGTGAAAATAACAAACACCACTAGGCCAATTAAACCAGCGTAGCCTTTGTCTTTTTTCGCTAAACCAACGGGAATACCCACAGCAAAGATCAGTGCTAAATTGATTAAAATAGCAACAGATGATTTTGCGAGTAATTGCCCAATACTTTGAATAACCGGGTGATTTAAAAACGGAATATATTCCGCAAGATTGCCATTGCCAAAGACATTACCTAAAGCGATATATAAACCGACAATAGGCAATATCAAGACTGGCCCATATAAGGATTTACCAAACGCTTGTAGGGCATTAATGAGTTTTTTCATACGGTATCTCGTTGTTGTTTTCTTACACTCATTTCCATGACAGCATCCTGCGCTGGCATTAAATAAAAAGCAATTTATCCACTTGATTTAGAAACGGATTACGTTAAAAGTAACATGTTACTTTTTTTATTGTGAGCCAACTCATGGTGAATATTCAGACAAAAGTTTAGTGATTTTTCGACGATAAGCAGAAGAGAAAAAGTCCAGACAACAATAAAAAATCATAAAAAAACCGAGCTTACTAACACAAGGTTAATAAACTCGGTCTTAAGGCAGAAAAACAATACTAATTAGGTCAGATTAGCCCTCGGCGGCTTCTCTTAAACGACGTTTAATATTGCTATATTCCGTTTTCACATAGTGTTCTGCCTGAGCCTGTTCCTTGATTGGCTCAACACATACTGCACAATATTTATACTCAGGTGTTTTAGTAATTGGGCTTAAGTTTTCTGCAACGAGTTCGTTACAAGCACCAATCCACCACTGGTAAGTCATATATACCGCGCCTTTATTTGGTCTATCACTGACCGCAGCACGCGTAATCACTTTACCTTGACGAGAGCGTATCCAAACTAACTCTTGATCTTTAATACCCAGTTGTTTGGCATCTTCAGTATTTAACTGAACATAACCTGGCTCATCTGCTAATGCTGCCAATGCTTTACAGTTACCTGTCATTGAACGGCAAGAGTAGTGCCCAACTTCACGGACTGTTGCCAGTACCATTGGGAATTCATCAGACAGTTTGTCAATTGGTGGTGCCCACTCACAAGTAAAGAATTGACCTTTACCGTTAGGGGTATCAAATTTACCGCCTTCGTACAGATATTGTGTACCTGGGCTATCTTCTGTTGGGCAAGGCCATTGAATATAAGCCAAGTCCGCCATTTTTTCGTAAGTCGCACCATAATAAATTGGGCATAACTCACGCAACTCATCCCAAATTTCTTTGGTATTGTTGTAATGCATTGGATAACCCATTGCTGTTGCCATCAGACTGATGATTTGCCAGTCTGTTTTCACATCACCAACAGGTTCAACCGCTTTATAGAAACGTTGGAAGCCACGGTCTGCCGCAGTATAAACACCTTCATGCTCACCCCATGATGTTGCAGGGAAAATAACGTCAGCAATCGCTGCTGTTTTGGTCATAAAGATATCTTGTACTATCAGTAGATCCAGTTTTTCAAACGTTCTACGGATGGTTGCTAAATCAGGCTCAGTTTGCAGTGGATCTTCACCCATTACATAGTGAGCTTTTAATAAGCCGTGATCGATATTATGAGGGACTTCACTTAACGCATAGCCCACTTCATCAGGCATGGATTCAATGCCCCAGAATTTAGCAAATTTCTCACGCGCTTTTTCGTCAGTAACGTACTGATAACCCGGCAGTGTATTAGGTAATGCACCCATATCACACGCACCTTGTACGTTATTTTGACCACGAACAGGGCCAACACCGACATATTTTTTACCTAAATTACCGGTTAATAATGCCAAGCTAGTCAGTGAACGAACAGTTTCAACACCTTGGTAGAACTGAGTGACACCCATTCCCCAAAGAATTGTTGCTGTTTCTGCTTTTGCGTACATACGCGCAGCTTCACGAATAATTTGAGCACTTAAACCTGTTGTTTCTTCAACTGATTCAGGTGTATAGCTTTCAACTAATTTACAATATTCTTCAAATTGCTCGGTGTGATTTTCAATAAAGGATTTATCATGCAATCCTTCTTCAATAATCACATGCGCAATTGCATTTAATAGCGCAATGTTAGAGCCATTTTTTAAGCCTAAGTGTAAATCGGCTAAACGTGCTGTTTCGATGTAACGAGGGTCACATACAATAATTTTGGCACCCTTTTCTTTCGCCTTAACAATACGGCGAGCAACAATAGGATGCGAGTCTGCGGCGTTATAACCGAAGACAAATAGACATTTGGTATCCTCAATCTCAACGATTGAGTTGCTCATAGCACCATTACCGACCGAACGCTGCAGACCTGCAACCGAAGGGCCGTGTCAGACACGAGCACAGCAGTCTATATTATTATTTCCGATAACCGCACGAGCAAATTTCTGCATAACGAAGTTAGCTTCGTTACCTGGGCCTCGTGAAGAGCCGGTTGTCATAATAGATTTAGCACCGTATTTCTCTTTGATAGCAAGAAGTTTGCTACTCGCAAACTCAATCGCTTCTTCCCAAGAAACCGATTCTAATTTTCCGCCTCTTTCACGACGGATCATAGGTGTTTTAAGACGTGGAGTCAGTATCTTAGTATCATGGATAAAATCCCATCCATAATACCCTTTCAGACACAGCTCACCTTGGTTTGTTAAACCATTGGCTCCTTCAGCGCCAATGATTTTACCGTTTTCCACCTTCAGGTAGATTTTGCATCCTGAGGCGCAATACGGACAGACCGTGATGACTTTTTTCATCAACATTGCTCCTGTGTTCATCAACTTTCAGGTTATTACCTGATTCTCTCCTCTATCTATGCAGAGAGTGTGCCAAATAAGCACGCTTTTTTACTTTTCTACAACGCAATGAAAAATAAAGAAAAATAAAAAACATTGAGTGAGTAAGAAAACAATGAAAACTAAAACAATAGGAAGTGCTCGACACTAATGACGATATTTATGTCGATTTGTGTTTCTATCAAAATTCGTTATAAATTAAGACTTATAACGTAATTATACTTGTTCATTTCATCTGAGAAATCAAAATAATAAATACGCTTTCTTATCTGCCTTTATCAGAGTCTTACCGTATATAATGATGACAACCTGCTAATATTTCTATCAATATTCCTATCTACTAGAACTATTTAAAATTAATAATTTTGATATTAATGCTATTCAAATAAAAAATTTTTAAACTTCAATAAAAAAAAGCACATAATACTGAACCTGAAAATAACTTCGCGGTCTTAAAGACCTCTACACCATACATTTTGATAATAATTGAACATGCAAAAATTAAAGTTTTTAAGGTTTTCGAAAGAAAACATTGCCCTTTTTTTAGCTGTCTACCTTGGTTTTTTTCTTAATCTTTCCGTTTACATTGGCCGATACGGCACACAGAATACAAACAACCCCCTCATTGATGCATTATATATTCTAGGTGAAATTGCCGTTAATATTGCCTTTACCTTCTTTCTATTACGACTACTCTCTTTCTTCGGCACTCTCTTCTTTAAAATAGTAGCCTCCTTTATTCTCGTCGTGAGTGTTTGTGCTAGTTACTATATTTCTTTTTATGACGTTGTCATTGGATACGGCATTATCATTTCAACACTCACTACCGATACGGATTTATCTAAAGAGCTAGTTAGCCCAAATGTCATTATTTGGATTATTGGTTTGTCTGTTTTGCCATTGGCGCTTATTTGGCTATGTAAAAAACCAGAGAAAAATCTAACGACTCAACAAAAGAAAAAAATCTGGATAAAAAACACTGCCAAAATGCTGGTGATTGCGCTGGCTGTTTTTGCCTATTTGAAAACACTCGATTCAAGACAAAAAGCCTATGAAATAAAAAATAATTTGGATTTGCCAAGTTATAGTGGTGGCTTAAGTTATGCTTATTTACCTACAAATTGGATTATTCCATTATTCCAATATGCAATAACGCAATATGACGATACGTTTAATAACCAGAATATTTTTAATCCTGCCGATCACTTCACTTATCAGCCCTCAAAGGCTAATGAAGATGTATATGTCGTCTTTATTATTGGTGAAACAGCAAGATGGGATCATATGGGATTGTTAGGATATGAACGTCAAACGAATCCTCTTTTAAGCCAAGAGAAAAACCTCGTAGCCTTTAAAGGTATTTCTTGCGATACCGCAACAAAGCTCTCTTTAAAATGTATGTTTGTACGAGAAGACGGAACAGAAAGTAACGATCAGCGGACATTAAAAGAGAACAATATTTTCTCAGTATTAAGCCAACTAGGTATGTCATCAGAACTCTTTTCAATGCAAAGCGAATTGTGGTTTTACAATAAGCTTGATTTAGATAACTACGCAATGAAAGAGATGATGACCGCCAAAAACAGCAACTTTGGTAAAGAGCTTGATGATACTTTATTAATTGCTGAAACAGCGAATGCGGTTTCTCAGCATCCAAAGGGAAATCATTTAGTGATTTTACATACTAAAGGCTCCCACTTTATGTATTCACAGCGTTACCCGGAATCATTCAAAAAATACCAACCTGAATGTTTAAATGTGGATGATGAGTGTACTAAAGAGCAGTTAGTAAATGCTTATGACAACTCTATTCTTTATACCGACTATTTTATTGATGGCATACTCGACACATTACGCGATAAAAAAGCCATTGTTTTTTATACCTCTGACCATGGTGAATCTATTTCAGAGAAAGGTGGTTTACACGGAACACCAAAAGAAATTGCACCACCAGAACAATTTAAAGTACCTTTCTTAGTTTGGATGTCGGATAGTTATTTAGCAGAGCCTGAAAATAAGCAATTATTTGATAACCTAAAACGTAATCAAGATGCAGAGCGCACGTTCTATCATCATAATATTTTTGATTCGATGTTAGGTTGCTTGGGTTATTCCTCTCCAGATGGCGGTATTAATAATCAAAATAATCTCTGTTTTGGTGAAGCACCATCAACCCAAAATTAAATTTTTGTAATAACCAATAGACAAAACCCCATGCTCAATATCAAGCATGGGATTTTTTATTATTCTTAACTTAAATAAACTAATTATTGATTAAAACTGGCATCAGTATAAAGTTGAGTGGCTTGAATATCTTTTACTGTTTTCGCCCCGCCTAACATCATATTAATTTTTAATTCTTTATTTAAATGTTGGATAACTGAATTTACACCTTCAGCGCCCCCTAAATTTAATCCATAAAGAATTGGACGACCAACAGCGACAACATCTGCACCACTGGCTAATGCTTTAAAGACATGTGAGCCACGACGTACACCACTATCAAAAACGATAGGAACACGTTTATTTACCACTTTAGCAATTGCAGGTAAGACATCAATCGTTGCTGGTGCACTGTCTAATTGACGACCACCGTGGTTAGAAACCCAAATAGCATCTGCGCCTGCTTTAATTGCCATATCTGCGTCTTCAGGTGATTCGATACCTTTTACAATCACAGGTAAACCAGACATTTTTTTCACATACTGAATATCTGCTGGTGTGAAGGCTTGTTTAGCTTGAGCATAAATTTCGCTAATACCCGCACCTTTACCTGTCTTAGATTTATCATCGCTAATTTTTGCAAATGCTTCTAAGTTGGCAAAACCTAGTGGGAACTGGAAGCTATTTTTAATATCATCTTCACGATAACCACCGACAGGTGAATCAACAGTTAAAATGATACCTTTAGCGCCATACTGTTTTGCTTGAGATAAAATATACTCGTTAAAGGCATCATTTTTACTCATATACAACTGGAAGAAGAAAGGATAACCCGGTTGAGCATCTGCCACTTCTTTAATGGTTTTATTACCATAAGTACTTAATGAAAAAATAGAGCCTGCTTTTGCCATACCTTTTGCTGTGGCGACTTCGCCTTGTTGATGTGCAAGCCCTTGAGCTGCCATCGGTGCCTGAATAATAGGCGTATCTAATTTAATACCCAAAAATTCTGTTTTTAAATCTAAGTCAGAAAATTCGATGCCTTGTAATGAACGAGGCATAATATATTTTTTATCAAATGCCGTTGTGTTTGAACGTAAATTATTTTCGTCTTCAGCACCACCACGAATATAACCGAAAGCCCCTTTGTCCATATTCGCTTGAACTTGTGCTTCCATCGCTTTTAAGTTAACTATTTTTATTGGGCCTTCTGCGGTACTTGCTTTATATTCAGCTGCTTGTGCAACACCCACACTTAATGCCATCGCAATAGCAGTGGTTTTTAATATTTTACTTTTCATTTTAGATCCATTTATTAATTAAGGGCTTATATCTATAATTTAATAAACTCAAAATTCAATTAAACTATATTTATCGAAAAATAATATAAGCCCTATTTTTAGATAAAACTTAAATTAACCGCTTACTTTTTTGTTAAAGTATTATAGCTTGTCATAAGATTACGATAATCTGGAATATGATTTGCAAAGAGCGTACCTAATCCTTCGACATCATTACGCCAATCACGGTGTAATTCACAAGCTAAACCAAACCAGTTAATTAATTGTGCCCCTGCTTTTGACATTCTATCCCATGCAGAGTCACGAGAAATGGCATTAAAAGTTCCTGAAGCATCGGTTACCACGAAGACTTCAAAACCTTCTTCAAGTGCAGATAATGCAGGGAATGCGACACAAACCTCAGTCACGACACCCGCAATAATCAGTTGTTTTTTACCTGTTGCTTTAACCGCTTTGACGAAGTCTTCATTATCCCACGCGTTGATTTGACCAGGACGTGCAATATAAGGCGCATCTGGAAACATTTCAACAAGTTGAGGCATTAGAGGACCATTAGGGCCATCTTCAAAAGAGGTGGTCAGAATGGTAGGTAAATTAAAGTATTTAGCGGCGTTAGCTAATGCTAATACATTATTATTGAATTTATCAGGCTCGATATCTCTGACTAAAGAAAGTAACCCAGCTTGATGGTCTACCAACAGAACAGCAGCATTATTTTTATCGATACGATGATATTTAAAACTCATAATAATCTCCGATAGTATAATAGAGGTAAGACTCAATTAAATCATAGCACCAAATTTATATGACAATACTCAGAACCTTTTAAATTTACATTTGAATGTATTTATTAATAATAAATAATCGATTGTAAATTTTTAAATTTAATTAAATATCACGATATTTAATTAACTGCTTATTTGCTTATATAAATTTATTCGTTTTGTTGAAAAGAATTATAAGTACAATCTTTCTTAAATGAATCTAAAGATTATTGTTTTAACCATTCAAAAATTTTGTTGATGTTTTAGAAGAGGAAAAAGAGATAAAAAAAACCCCCGCGGGCGGGGGTGAGATAAGCGCAACTAAAAGGTCTCTAAGTTACTATCAGGAGATCGAGCAGTCATTAATGACGATTACGCACAATTTGATAGCGACGAGTTAAATACTCAATTGGCACACTCCAAATATGAACTAAGCGACAGAATGGGAATAATAAGAAAATCGTCATTCCTAAGAAGATGTGCAATTTAAATACCCATGCAACACCTTCAAGGTTTGCTGAAGCGCCACCGTGGAATGTCACAATAGATTGTGCCCAAGCCACCAGCTTCATCATTTCACTACCGTCCATATGTTGGGCCGAGAAAGGAATCGTCAGCAGACCTAACGCAACTTGAATAACCAGCAGCGTTAAAATCATGATGTCACCAAATGAAGATGTGGCTCTTACTCGTGGGTTGGTTAAACGGCGTTTTAATAGCATTACACCTCCCACCAGCATTAACACACCACAAGTACCACCACCGACCATCGCCATAATTTGCTTATATTCAATCGGCAAGAAAGATTCATACATCCAATGCGGTGTTAACATCCCCAGAAAGTGGCCAGCAAAAATACCGAGGATACCCACATGGAATAAGTTAGAGGCAAGGCGCATGTTTTTCTTGTCTAACATCTGGCTAGAGCCAGCACGCCATGTATATTGACCATAGTCATAACGTAACCAGCTACCAATAATAAAAACGGCACCAGCAATATAGGGATAGATATCAAAAAATAACATATTGATGTAATTCATTTTTGTGCTCCCGTATCCAACGAATTCCCCACGTTGAGATATTGAACTGCGGTCTCTTGTGCAAAACGACGCTGATGTTGGCTGATCTTGCCACTACCACATTGCGTACCTTCTCCAAGAAACGTCACTTGTTCTTCTTCCCACACAGCATCTAATGCAGCAGGTGTATCATCTAAAGGCTCTTTCTCTACTTGAGCGGTCAGTTGTGATGCTTCTAATCCACTTTGTGAGAGACAAAGCAACACATCAAAGAGAGCGTGATAATCGCTGCCTCGCTGTTTTAAACGCTCACCTAACAGAGCCAAAATAGGCGCAATGTTATTTAGCCCTTCAATACACTCCGTTGTAGGTAAAAGCGTTAAGTACTCAAGGTAAGTAGGCAAATAGTCAGGAAGTTCACGACTACTTAATGTGATCCCTGCTTGTTGATATTGATTGAGTAGATCAACCATTGCCTGACCACGATCGCGAGACTCACCATGAACGTGTTCAAATAACAACAGTGATCGCGCCCGACCTCGATCAAAAAGTTCGCTGTAATTGGATTGCGCATCTAACAACTCTTGTTGCGTTAAGGCATGAATAAATGCCATTAATTTAGCAACTTGAGTCACAGGAAGCTCATCGGCTTCCTGTAATGCATTGAGCAGTTCGCCTCGGTTATCCCACAATTCTTGTGTGGGATAATCTAAGAGATGGGAAATGATTTTCAGAGAGATCATTATATTTTCTCCTCTGAACGACGCTCATCCTGAGGTGTTCTTGATGTGATATCAATCGCATCAATACGATGACTATTAAACAAATTAAATTTGCTATCACTACCATGACAACCGTCACCAAAGCTAAAACCACAACCATTACGTTCTGGGAAAGCTTCTCTTGCGAGTTCGCGATGACTTGATGGAATAACAAAGCGATCTTCGTAATTTGCAATAGCCAGATAGCGATACATCTCTTGTGCTTGTGCTTCAGTCAAACCGACTTGCTCTAATGCACTTAAGTCTGTTTTTCCTTCTACGGTTTCAGCGCGTTTGTAATGACGCATCGCAAGCATTCGTTTTAATGCTAATAACACGGGTGCTGTATCGCCCGCTGTCAGTAAGTTAGCTAAATATTGAACAGGAATACGTAAGCTTTCTACATCAGGCAATACACCGGTATGCGGTAACACGCCCGCATCGGCAGCTGACTGAATAGGTGACAAAGGTGGCACATACCAAACCATTGGTAAGGTGCGATATTCAGGGTGCAGTGGTAATGCCAGCTTCCAATCCACCGCCATTTTGTAGACAGGTGAACGTTGTGCTGCATCAATCACACTTAACGGAATACCTTGCTCTTCAGCGGCTTTGATCACTTCAGGATCGAATGGATCTAAGAAGATATCTAACTGGCTTTGGTATAAATCTTTTTCATTATCCGCACTGGCGGCTTGTGAGATTTTATCTGCGTCATATAACATCACACCCAGATAACGAATACGTCCTACACAAGTTTCTGAGCACAGTGTTGGCTGACCTGCTTCAATACGTGGATAACAGAAAATACATTTTTCCGACTTACCGCTTTTCCAGTTGAAGTAGATTTTTTTGTATGGACATCCTGTTAAACACATACGCCATCCACGGCATTTATCTTGGTCGATAAGCACAATACCGTCTTCAGCACGTTTATAAATTGCACCACTTGGGCATGTCGCAACACAAGCAGGATTTAAGCAGTGTTCACATAAACGAGGTAAATACATCATGAATGTATTTTCAAACTGCCCATACATCTCTTTTTGCATGTTGGCGAAGTTTTTGTCCGCTGCACGTTTACTAAATTCGCCCCCTAAATCGTCTTCCCAGTTTGGGCCTTTTTCGATTTTGGTCATGCGCTGACCTGTGATCAACGAACGAGGACGTGCAGTCGGTAACGAGCCTTCTGGAGCATTTTTTAAATGCTCGTAGTCATAATCAAAGGGCTCATAGTAATCGTCTAATGCAGGAACATCAGGGTTGGCAAAAATTTTCGATAATAGACCAACACGGTTACCCATTCTTGGTACTAATTTACCTTTGATATTTTTGATCCAACCACCTTTCCACTTCTCTTGGTCTTCCCAATTTTGTGGATACCCTGTACCCGGTTTTGTTTCAACGTTATTGAACCATGCGTATTCAACACCTTCGCGACTAGTCCAAACATTTTTACAGGTTACTGAACAGGTATGGCAACCGATACATTTGTCGAGGTTCAGTACCATACCGACTTGTGAACGAATTTTCATTATGCCTTCTCCTGTCCATTCAGGGTCTGTTGATAAGCATCACCTTCACCATCAAGCCAATCAATCTGTTTCATTTTACGCACCACAACAAACTCATCACGGTTAGAGCCCACAGTACCGTAATAGTTAAAGCTATAAGCTAATTGAGCGTATCCACCAATCATATGCGTTGGTTTAGGGCAAACACGCGTCACTGAGTTGTGAATACCACCACGCATTCCTGTTATTTCCGATCCCGGCAGATTTATTTGGCGCTCTTGTGCGTGATACATATAAATCATGCCATCAGGAATACGTTGACTGACAATGGCTCTTGCTGTTAACGCACCATTACTGTTGTACGCTTCAACCCAATCGTTATCGCTAATTCCCATCTCTTTAGCATCATCTTCACTCAGCCAAACCACAGGGCCACCGCGACCTAGCGTTAACATCAGTAAGTTATCGCTATACGTTGAGTGAATACCCCATTTTTGGTGAGGAGTCAGGAAGTTCAGTGCTTTCTCAGGGAAACCATTTGGTTTTTTACCTTTAACGGCATCAATAGCTTTGGTATCAATCGGTGGACGATAGACCACTAAACTTTCACCATAAGCACGCATCCACTCGTGATCTTGATACAACTGCTGGCGGCCACTTAAAGTGCGCCAAGGGATCATCTCGTGAACGTTGGTATAACAGGCGTTATAAGAGACATGTTCATCTTCAAGACCAGACCATGTTGGGCTTGAAATGATCTTACGAGGTTGAGCAACGATATCGCGGAAACGAATTTTTTCGTCTTCTTTCACTTTGGCTAAGTGAGTGTGATCGCGACCTGTCACTTTACTGAGTGCATCCCACGCTTTTACAGCAACCTGACCATTAGTTTCAGGTGCTAAAGAGAGAATAACTTCAGCTGCATCAATCGCCGTTTCAATAGCAGGACGACCTTTTGCCACACCATCATGACGGACACGGTTGAGTTTTTTCAGAAAATCGACTTCTGTCTGTGTATTCCAGCTGATCCCTTTACCGCCATTACCTAATTTGTCCATCAGAGGGCCAAGTGAGGTAAAGCGAGCATAGGTATTTGGATAATCACGCTCAACAGGAATAAGGTGTGGTGCTGTTTTACCCGGAATAAGGTCACATTCACCTTTTTTCCAATCTTTCACATCAAAAGGCTGTGCCATTTCAGCGGCAGAGTCATGCTGAATAGGCAATGTCACTAAATCCGTTTCAACCCCTAAATGACCAACACACAATTTAGAGAAAGTTTTAGCAATGCCTTTATAGATTTCCCAGTCTGTTTTAGATTCCCAAGCAGGATCAACCGCGGCAGTTAATGGATGAATAAATGGATGCATATCCGAAGTATTCATATCATCTTTCTCATACCATGTAGCGGTTGGTAAAACGATGTCGGAGAAGAGACAGGTACTTGACATACGGAAGTCTAAAGTCACCACTAAATCAACTTTACCTTCGCCGCCTTTATCTTGCCATTCCACTTCTTGTGGCTTAACTTGGCCTTGCTCACCTAAGTCTTTACCTTGTAAACCGTTTTCAGTTCCCAGCAAGTATTTCAGTAAATATTCATGCCCTTTACCCGCAGAGCCTAATAAGTTAGAACGCCAGATAAATAAATTACGTGGGAAGTTCTGTGGATTATCCGGTTGCTCAGCTGCAAAGCGAATTTCACCTGATTTCAATGCATTAACCGTGTAATCAACGGCACTAATACCCGCTTCTTGCGCTTTTTTCGCAATAGACAAAGGATTTAGATTTAATTGAGGCGCTGATGGTAACCATCCCATACGCTCTGAACGCACATTCATATCGACCAAACTACCGCTAAAGCGAGATTTATCGGCTAATGGTGATAACAGCTCTGTTGGTGATACGGTTTCATAACGCCACTGACTTGAGTGGTTATAGAAAAATGATGTGCTGTTCATATGGCGAGGCGGACGTTGCCAGTCAAGACCAAAGGCTAATGGCAACCAACCAGTTTGTGGACGCAGTTTTTCTTGTCCAACATAGTGTGCCCAGCCACCACCACTTTGACCGACGCAACCACAGAAAATCAGCATATTGATAATGCCGCGATAAGTCATATCCATGTGGTACCAGTGGTTAATACCAGCTCCCACAATCACCATCGAACGACCGTGTGTTTTTTCTGCGTTATCCGCAAATTCACGTGCAATACGAGCGATATCTTGGCGACCTACACCTGTCACTTTTTCAGCCCATGCTGGTGAGTATGCTTTGATTTCATCGTAGTTTGATGCACAGTTTTCATCATTTAAACCACGATCTACGCCGTAGTTAGCTAACAATAAATCATAAACAGTTGTGATGTATTTCTCTTCACCATTCGCAAGTGTAATACGCTTAGCAGGCAGTTTATGAACAATCACATCATCAAGGGCAACACCTTCAAAGTATTCACTCTTGATCCCACCAAAGTAAGGGAATGCTACATCAACAATATCATCGTGGTTATCTAAAAGACCTAATTGTAAAGTGACATCTTCGCCACTTTTGCCGTCTTTAGGCTCAAGGTTCCATTTAGCTGCACCTTCCCAACGAAAGCCCATAGAACCTTGAGGAGCAACCAATTGCTGTGTTTTTTCATCAATAGCAACAGTTTTCCACTCTGGATTTTTCTCTTGATCCAGATTGTTCACTAAATCAGAAGCACGCAACATACGACCTGCAACTAGCTTGCCTGAGTCGTGTTTATCTAACATCACCAACATTGGCATGTCAGTGTAAGTGCGCACGTAGTTACTAAAGTATTCAGTTTGGCGTTTAACGTGGAATTCGTTAAGAATAACGTGTCCCATCGCCATTGCCATCGCGCTATCAGTACCCTGTTTTGGATTTAACCATTGGTCACAGAGTTTCGCGATTTCAGCGTAATCAGGTGTTACCGCAACGGTTTTAGTCCCTTTATAACGAACTTCTGTAAAGAAGTGGGCATCTGGAGTACGTGTTTGCGGTACGTTAGAACCCCATGCAATCAGGTAAGAAGAGTTATACCAGTCTGCTGATTCAGGAACGTCGGTTTGCTCACCCCAAGTCATTGGCGATGCAGGTGGTAAATCACAATACCAATCGTAGAAGCTTAAACATGCGCCACCAATCAGAGATAAATAACGCGCACCCGCAGCATATGAGACCATCGACATAGCCGGAATTGGCGAGAATCCGATAATACGATCAGGGCCAAACTCTTTTGCTGTAAACACGTTAGAAGCAGCAATGATTTCATTCACTTCTGACCATGACGAGCGAACAAAACCACCACGCCCACGTGCTTGCTTATAGCTTTTAGTTTTTTCTGGTGAACTAACAATAGAAGCCCAGGCATCAACAGGATCGCTATGTTGTGCTTTTGCTTCACGCCATAATTTAATTAGGCGTTTACGTACCATTGGGTATTTAACGCGGTTCGCGCTATATAAATACCATGAATAGCTTGCACCACGAGGACAGCCACGAGGCTCATGATCTGGTAAATCAGGACGTGTACGTGGGTAATCCGTTTGTTGGGTTTCCCATGTCACTAACCCATTTTTGACGTAAATTTTCCAGCTACAAGAGCCGGTACAGTTTACACCGTGAGTAGAACGAACAATTTTGTCGTGTTGCCAACGACTACGGTAACCATCTTCCCAATCACGGTTAACATTTAGCTCTTGGCCATGATCCTTTGAAAAGGTATCACCAAGTTGCTTAAAATAGCGGAATCTATCGAGAAACTTACTCATCAGATACTCTCCCAATGCGCGCGAGCGCTCTCACATTGCGTATAATTCGTCATTATTGTTTATTGTGTTTACGTCCATAGACCAACCAAGTGATCAAGACGCAGGCGATATAAAATAGAACAAAGATTTTCATGGCACCGGCAGGAGAGCCAGTCATAGCCAATGATGTACCGAAGGCTTTAGGAATAAAGAAGCCACCAATTGCACCAATTGCAGAGATAAAGCCAAGCGCCGCTGCACTTTCAGTCACCGCTTCTTTTTGAGCGGCTTCGTCTGAGGCACCTTGTGCTTTCATGCGATCAATCGTGATTTTTCTAAACACCACAGCAATCATTTGGAATGTAGAACCACTTCCTAAACCAGCGGTTAAAAACAGCACCATAAAGACACCGAAGAAGGCGATAAATGAGCCACCAGCACCATTGATAGGCAGTGTTAAGAAAAGCAGAGCAGAGAAAATTGCCATGATGATAAAGTTGATCAATGTGACTCTAATACCACCAAATTTATCCGATAACGCACCACCTACAGGGCGAGCTAAAGCGCCTAATAAAGGCCCAAAGAACGCATAATGTAGAATGACGATATCTGGAAATTGGGTTTTAGAAAGCATTGCAAAACCCGCAGAGAAACCAATAAATGAACCAAAGGAGCACAGATATAAAATACTTAATAACCAAAGGTGACCCCGTTTTAATACGGGTAATTGCTGGCTTAAAGAGGCTTTGTTAGCCGCCAGATCGTTCATGCCAAACCAAGCAGCAAAGGTCAGAATAAGTAAGAAAGGAACCCAAACCCATGCCGCATTTTCTAGCCATAAACGTGAACCATCAGGCTGAACAACACCGGGGCCACTAAACATAGCAAACACGCCAACACCAACCACTAATGGCGCAACCAATTGCATAACGCTAACACCCAGATTGCCTAATCCGCCATTTAATCCTAATGCACCACCTTGACGTGCTTTAGGGAAGAAAAAGCTGATGTTTGCCATACTGGATGCAAAGTTTGCGCCTGCAAAACCACATAGCAGTGAAATCACAATAAAGGTTGAGTAAGACGTTGTGGTGTCTTGCACTGCAAAACCAAGCCAGATACAAGGAATGATGAGAAAGACAGTACTGATTGCTGTCCAGCGACGACCGCCAAAAATAGGAATAACAAAAGAATAAGGAACGCGTAAAATAGCACCTGAGACTGAAGGCAGTGCAGTCAGCATAAACAGCTGATCTGTGGTAAAGTTAAAACCTACTTTGTTCAAATTTACTGCAACGGCACTAAAAAGCATCCATACACAGAACGATAAAAGTAAACAAGGAACAGAAATCCATAAATTGCGTGAAGCGATCTTTTGACCAGTCTTTTCCCAAAAAGCTTTATCTTCAGGATGCCAATCTTCGATCACCCCTTTTCTCATTTTTTCTGGGTGTTGAGTGAGTGCCATAACAACCTCGATTAACGGTTAGATTGGCACCTTTGTACGATTAGAATTGTTAATTAGTCATGATCTGCATCAAGCAAAGATTTGTTTGATTTTTAAGCTAAAGTCACTCTTTACACCTAAGTATTAATAGGATTATCCTTAATTTTTCATTTTAAATTAATGAGTTAAATTAAAAGCGCTATAATTTAGAAGTGAAATTACCTCCGTCAGATATTTAGAGGTAATACTTTAGTGGTATATGACATTTGGTGTCTTTTTAAGGCAATATAGCGCCAGAATAAATTTGGAAAAATAACGATGAGTACAAATAAAATCCAATGGCACTACCGTTTTTCAATTATTAATCAGATAGCGATATTAATGTTACTTTTCACTCTATTGGGTGTGGTAGGAATGGCGATTTCTAACCATATTATTTTGAGTGTACAAGGTAATGCTCATGCGATTAATAAGTCTGGATCGCTACGGATGCAAAGCTATCGCTTGTTATCTGCTTTACCCCTAGATGAGCAACATCGTTATTATCTTCACGAGTTAGAAACCGACTTAGACAGTGGTGAGTTACTTCAAGTCCTAAGCAATGAATCACTGCAATCACAATATGCTCAATTAAATACTTATTGGAAAGATACTTTAAAGCCCACTTTGCTTTATGCGCAACAACGCGATGAAGCCAAACAAGAAGTTGCCTTTTTTGTTTCACAGCTAGATAAATTAGTATTAAGTATCGATCAACTTACAGAGCAAAAAATCAGGCTGGTGGCTTATACCCAGCTTATTTTCACGGCACTGACACTGTTATTGCTGTTTGGCTCTGTTTGGCATTTCCGTCGCCGTTTATTACATCCTTGGCAACAACTTATGGCAATGGCAAATTCGATTGGTCATGGTAATTTTTCAGCCCGTTTCCACCAGCGTACACACCATGATGAAATTGCCACATTGGGTATTGCACTCAATACCATGTCAGAAGAGCTTTCTACGCTGTATAGCGAATTAGAAAAAAGAGTGGTTGAAAAAACACACGACTTACAACAGAAAAATAAAGTGCTCTCTTACCTCTATCATTCAAGCCAACAATTACACTCTCCTGCGCCACTTTGTGCCCGATTAAGACAAATATTATTTGAGCTTCAACAAATCATTCCTGATGCCTATTTGCAGATACGTTTATATGAAGATAATCATCACACACTCTTTAATGAGATCAGTTTAGAACCTCAACCACGCCCTGAACATTGTCCTGATCCACAATGTGAACGTTGTGATGAAACCGCTTCAGCCACTATTCCACTACGCAGTGAACTATTGCATTGGGAATTAGCCGATCAGATCCATCGCTATGGATTATTTGTTATGCAATTACCTGAACATACCGCCCTAACGGATGAACAGAATAATTTAATGCTATTACTGACAAAACAGATTTCAGCAATGCTGGCAATGGAACAGCAAAACGAACAACAACAGCAACTTTTGTTAATGGATGAGCGTTCCGCGATTGCACGCGAATTACATGACTCTATTGCTCAATCGCTCTCTTGTTTAAAAATGCAAGTTAGCTATTTACAGATGCAGTCAGAAACCTTACCGGATAATTGCCAAAAGCTACTAAAAGAGATGCGAGAAGAGCTGAATGTCGCTTATCGCCAATTAAGAGAACTGTTAACCACATTTCGCTTAAAACTCACTGAGCCAGGTTTACTTGCCGCGTTAGAAAGTACACTGACTGAATTTAATCAACGCCTTGGTTTCTCTATTAATTTTGACTATCAATTACCCGCAAAATGTGTGAATTCACATCAAAGCATTCACGTTGTTCAAATCGTCCGTGAAGCATTAAATAATATTTTGCAACATGCCAATGCCAATTGGGCTGAAGTCTCTTTATCTCTAAATAATGGCATGGTCGAACTAAAAATTAATGATAATGGTGAAGGAATTAGCCCTAATCCTGAAAAATTAAATCATTATGGCCTTATTATTATGCGTGAACGCGCAAATAGCTTAAATGGTTCTTATACTATAAAAGTACGCGAGCAGGGCGGTACTCAAGTGTTTGTTAAATTTCCATTAATAACTACTCATAAAGACCCTGTCTAAATTGGAGCAAGTCGTAATGAATAATATGGGATCCCCCACAGAAAAAGCGACAATTTTACTCATTGATGATCACCCGATGCTACGCAATGGTGTAAAACAACTTTTAAGTCTTGATACAACACTAACTGTCGTTGGGGAAGCGGGAGATGGTATTCAAGGTGTGAAGCTAGCTGAAGAATTAGATCCTGATTTAATTTTGCTGGATCTGAATATGCCAGGAATGAATGGTTTTGAAACACTCGATCAACTGCGATTAAAGTCGTTGTCAGGTCGGATCGTTGTTTTCAGTGTATCAAATTATAGTGATGATTTAGTCACAGCATTAAAACGTGGTGCAGATGGTTATCTTCTAAAAGATATGGAGCCTGAAGAATTACTTGCGGCTCTAAAACAGGCAGCGGCCGGAAAAATGGTCGTCAGCCCTGCATTAACCCCTATTTTAGCCGAATCCTTACGTGAAGATCGTTCTGAAGGTGAGCGTGATATTGAACAACTCACCCCGCGTGAACGCGATATCTTAAAACTGATAGCACAAGGATTATCAAATAAAATGATCGCCCGTAAGCTTGATATCACAGAAAGTACAGTCAAAGTACATGTAAAACATCTACTGAAAAAGATGAAGCTAAAATCTCGTGTTGAAGTTGCTGTTTGGGTTCATCAACAACGCGTCGATTAATTAAAGTTAGGTACGATGGGCTGGTGGGTACTCATCAGCTCAACTAACTCTTTTGCTCCTTTCTGTAACGACTCCCCTTTTAGCCACATGGCATGAATAGGCAATCGTAATTCATTTTTCGTATTCTTAAACTGAAGCTGTTTTAATTTACCTTTTTGCAATTGAGTATAAATCAACGAATACGGTAAATTACCCCATCCCATCCCTGCTTCAACCATACCCAACGCCATTTGAAAGCTATCTGTTTGCCAATAATTCGTCGCCACTAATGAGCGTTCATCTCTTAGCTCTTTAGTGTGGCTTGCGATCATAATTTGGCGAACATTCACAAGATCTTCAATAAACACACTTGCAGGATGTGCCAATGCAATATGACTTGCTGATATTGTTGCGACCAATGACTCAGAGCCTAGATATTGAAATTGCTCATCGCCATTCACATACAAGCCACCATAAACTAGGCTTAATTGAATTTTATGTGAATGCAACATCTCAATAATGTCATCTTGTGCCGCGGTTATCACATTCACATTAAGTAATGGATAACGTTGCGTTAATTCAGATAGCGCAGGTAATAGATAATCAGGATTAATATCAGCCGCAACACCTATATTTAAGACACTTTCGAGATCCATTGAAAGCTCTTGTGCATGCACTTGTAATAATTTTAATTGCTCTGCGATCATTCTGGCATGAGGCTCAAGTGCTTTGGCTTTTTCAGTTGGCTGAGGCTCTCGTGATGAACGTTCAAAAAGTGCATAACCTAATTCAGCTTCCATATTAGCAATCGCCATGCTGACTGCTGATGGAACGCGTTTTAATGAACGTGCAGCCGCAGAGAAAGATCCCTTATCCATCACGGCTAAAAATATCGCAATATGTTCACTTGAGAACTGCATGTTCACTCCTGATGTTTCAGTCAAATTGATACTAGCTAACTTTTTCTATCATTCTTGCTGATTTATCTTACGATGCTTAACGACACAGATCCACAGAAAAAGAGAGCACAATGCAAGGTATCAAACGAAAAATTGTCTACGTAACAGCTTATGAAATTTTTGGCTGGATTATTTCATCAGTCGGGCTTGCACTTTTGGCTGATAGCTCAACAGCAGTAACAGGTCCATTAGCTCTGGTGATCACAACAATCGCAGTAAGTTGGAATTTTATTTATAACTGCATATTTGAATTTTGGGAGAGTAGGCAGGTTTCAAGAATTCGAACATTTAGACGCCGTCTAGTCCATGCAATTGGATTTCAGCTAACACTGGTGCTCTATTTAATTCCACTGATTGCATGGTGGCTTAATGTTTCATTGTGGCAAGCGTTAGTTATGGACTTTGCGCTGATCATCATCATCCCTTGTTATACCTTCGTTTATAACTGGGTATTTGACAAAATTTTTGGCTTACCAAAATCTGCATTACCTGAGAATGCACCCGCAGCCTAAGCGACAAATTAAGTAAGGAGAGTGATCCCAATAACGGATCACTCTTTAACAGGATAGATATCTTCTAACGCAAACTGCTCAATACCGCCTTCTAACTCGCAACGACCTAATCCAATATTTTTGTCATCAGCCGTTGTTCTTCTTAGTAATTTACCCGTCACTTGAGAAAGTGTTGAATCAATTTCAATCACACGGTAATACTCTTTCATATAGCTCTCTTCACCCAGCGCCATATAAACCAAAAACTCATCACCTGTTTTAATATTCATCTCGTTATACTTACTCTTAGTAGTTAATCTAATGATGATAGAATAAGTTTAGTCTAACCAAAGGCAATAAGAGAAAGATTGACTCACTCGATATTCCATTACGTTAATTTATTAACTTCCAACTCATCATAATGATGCTGATCAGAATAAAAGACAGTGTTAAATATTGGAAAAAACGCTCTGATAAATACACAAGTAAATAGCGAGCTAATGGAATGGAGAGTAATGAGCCTAAGCAGAGAATAAGTGCTGTGTGAACATCGGTATAACCACCAGCACTATAAGCAATAGCAGAGCCACCAGAAAGGATCGTGGTAATAAAAATAGATGTGCCGATTGCCTCTTTAATACCCATTTGTGCAAAACGCATTAACACAGGCAACACCACTAACCCCCCTCCAACACCCGTCGCACCAAGTACAAAACCTGCACTGACTCCCGGTACAAATAGGGAAGAAAAAGTCACTGAAGAAGGCGGAGGTAAAGAAATTAAGGGATCTGAAATTGCTGATCTTCTTACCATTCGCTGTAAAAACAAGATCAATGAAAATACGATAGCAACGATCATTAAAATATTAATCGCTGATTCAACACGATCGTAATATTGAGGTTGCGATCCCAACCATGTCACACCATAACTCGCTAAAAATGTTGCCGGAAACATTATCCCTAAGATCAATAGTGCGGGTTTTAATGGGATATTACCTAACCGAAAATGAATATAAGAAGATGAGAGCTTCATTAGCATCGAGAGTAAATTTGCTGTCGCAACCGCAGCTAATGCATTCATACCAAAAAGATAAATAAGAACAGGTAATAAAATAACACCACCACCTACACCGGTCGTTGTAATAACTAACCCGATTGCAGCGCCGATAAGTAGTTGTGTTACAAGCAACATCTTATTTCCTTTTGGGTTAAAATTTAACAAGCTTCGATTATAGGCAAAATAACTTATAACCAAAAGGAATTAGATATAACAAATAGGAATATAAATAACGTTATTATAAAAAAGCCCCTTAATATGAAATTACCTCATATTAAAGGGCCGATATTAATGATAGATATTATTCTTATTAATCAATATGATACTTTTAATATATTTAATTTATTTCAGCTAAGACCGATTCTGCTGAAAAATAATCACCTGTTTTCGCTTTTTGCAGTAGTACTCCGTCACAAGAAGCTACTACCTGAACTTCCATCTTCATCGCTTCCATAATAGCAATAACATCACCTTCTTTGACTTTATCGCCATCAGCTAAGATCCAGCTATGTAATACGCCAGAGATGGGTGCCGTGACGGCTTTTTCATTCTCTTCTTTCTCATGACTGGCATTAATTGCTGTTGGTATTACCGCGGAGAGTGACAGTAATTGAGCTGGTAAAGCAAGTTCATGACGACGACCATCAATTTCAATAAAAGTACGAACAAGCTCTTCATTTTTTGCAGGCGTGCTACGAGGAAAATGGGTATTTTTTGCCTGAAAATCTGTTTCAATCCAACGGGTATGCACTTTGAAATCTTCAGTAAAATCGGCATGCTCCATCATTTCACAATGGAAAGGTAATACACTTGCTACCCCTTCAATTTTAAATTCAGATAATGCTCGACGAGCTCGGGCAATAGCTTGTTCACGAGTTGCACCTGTCACTATCAATTTTGCCATCATAGAATCGAATTGGCGTGAAACCTGATTATTTTCGGCAACACCACTATCTACACGAACTCCAGGGCCTGAAGGCTGAGAGAAATGTGTAATTAAACCTGGTGTAGGTAAAAAACCTTTAGCGGGATCTTCTGCATTGATCCTAAATTCAAAAGAATGCCCTCGAGGAACAGGTGTTTTATCAATACTTAGCGGTAAACCTTCAGCAATACGTAACTGCTCGATCACTAAATCAATACCTGCCGTCTCTTCAGTAACAGGGTGCTCTACTTGTAAGCGTGTATTCACTTCTAGAAATGAAATAGTGCCATTTGCACTTAATAAAAACTCGACGGTGCCTGCACCCACATAACCCGCTTTCGCACAAATATCTTTAGCTGATTGGTGAATACGTTCACGTTGTTCGTCTGTCAAATAAGGTGCCGGCGCTTCTTCAATAAGCTTTTGGTTACGTCGCTGTAACGAACAATCTCGTGTTCCGACAACAACAACATTGCCCAGTTTGTCTGCGATAATTTGCGCTTCGATATGGCGAGGTTTATCTAGGAATTGCTCAACATAACATTCACCACGACCAAATGCAGTTACGGCTTCTCGTACAGCAGAATGGTAGAGCTCTTCAATTTCTTCCATTTTATGTGCGATCTTCAACCCCCGCCCACCACCACCAAAAGCGGCTTTAATGGCAACAGGTAGACCATGCTGTTTAGCAAAATCGATAACCTCTTTGGCGTCATTAACGGGATCAGACGTACCATTTACAAGAGGTGCACCAACAGATTGTGCAATTTTACGTGCTTTCACTTTGTCACCAAGCACTTCAATCGTTTCTGGGTTAGGGCCGATCCAAATAAATCCTGCGTCTTGTACCGCTTTTGCAAAATCAGCTCGCTCGGAAAGAAAACCGTAGCCGGGATGGATCATTGTGGCATTAGCTTTATGGGCAATATCAATAATTTTCTTAATATCTAGATAGCTTTCTTTCGGCAGATTACCATTGAGTCCATAAGCTTCATCAGCAAGACGGACGTGTAGTGCATCAATATCATCATTAGCGTAAATGGCAATCGAAGTCGCACCATGATCCTGACAAGCACGAATAATACGAACCGCAATTTCACCTCGGTTTGCAATAAGTACTCTATGCTTCACTCGTTGTTTTTGGTTAATTGTTGTCATGAGTGGCATTCTCCTATCAATATTCTTGAAATTCGGTAATTGGATTAAAACGAATTCTAGCGTTAACAGGGATCTGCCCTGCAAGTGGTAAGTGATATTCAGCAACAGCGCCGATAACAGGATATCCTCCTGTTAATGGGTGATCGTTAAGAAACAAAACAGGTTGCCCATTAATCGGAACTTGTATTGCGCCGATGCAAGTGCCTTCACTCGATAGCTCTTGTTGTTGTTCTCGAGCAAGAGGGGTTTCGCCCAGTAAACGCAACCCAATACGGTTAGATTGTGGTGTCACCTGCCATAATTGAGAGGTTAATGTTTTTATAGCTTCAGTGGTAAACCAGTCAGTGCGGGGACCTAAAACAACATCAAGCGTGACGATATCACCTTGTTTTGGCAATGTTGATGTCGGCAGTTCATCCGCAAGAATACCGTTTGAGGTGCTTTCATTATTTAAATGAAGTACATCTCCTTCTTGCAAAGCATTAGGGCCAATTTGTGCCAAGGTATCAAATGCATAACTCCCTAACACCTTGGGTAATTCAAACCCACCTCTCACGGCAAGATAGCTACGTACACCTGTTTTTGGCATACCTAAAATAATTTCATCGCCACAGCGAACATCGATAGGTTGATAACCAGATAAGAATTCAGTCTCACCCGACTCATGTTTTAGCGTAATGGAACAATCCGCCCCAGTTAAAGCGATCACACAATCTTGTCGTGCTTTAAGTGTTAGTCCACCTTGTGTTATCTCAAGTGCAACAAAGGTTGCAGGATTACCCACTAAACGATTAGCCGCATGTAAAGCGGGTTTATCAAGTGCGCCTGAAGCAGATACTCCCATTGATGCAGCACCAATACGCCCTTCATCTTGAAATAAAGTTTGTAGCCCTGCTGAAATAACATATAGCCCTTTATCATTCAATGAGAGCGAGGAAGCAACTACGGCTTTTTTCTCCGGTAGTGAAACAGTTATCGGTGACTTTTGTGCATCAACAAAATGCACTTCATTACCCGGTAATAAAAAAGCAGGTTGTTCACGTGAGAGATCCCACATCTTTATTTCTGTAATACCAATAAGTTGCCAACCACCGGGGCTTTGTTGCGGATAAACACCACTAAACTCACCAGCTAATCCGACCGATCCTGCGGGGATACGTGTACGAGGTGTTTTCCGACGAGGCACATAAAGCTGGGTTTCATCTGCAATCAAATAAGCAAAACCTGGAGCGAAACCCGTGAATGCAACTTGATAGGTTTGTTCTGTGTGTCTGCGGATCACTTCACTGGTAGCGATCCCTAATAATTCAGCGACCTCATTAAGATCCTCACCTTGATAATGAACGGGGATCGTTAATGATTGTATTTGACGTGCTGATACCGCTTTAACTTCTAACTGTCGAAGCTGAAGCACAAGCTCTTCAGCTGTGATTAGCCACGGCGTATAGTGAATTAAGAGTGTTTTCGCCGCAGGTACAATATCTTGAATAGCAGCAATATCCGCTTGTTTAACGGATTCATACAATGCGAGCGTCTCTTTTAAAGAGGAAAGCTCAACAAGTAAATGAGATAGGTTAACGGGTAAAAAGCGCAAAGTATCTTCCTCTCTTATACGTGATAAGCTGCATCAGGCACATCGGTAATAAACATATGCCCCGGAGCATGGCTAAGTGCGAAAGGAACACCTGAACGCATCACTGCCGCTTGAGGCGTCACACCACAAGCCCAAAAGACGGGGATCTCGCCTTTTTCAATTCTCACTGGTGAGCCAAAATCTGGCGACATAATATCTTTAATACCCAAAGCGTCGGGCGAGCCAATATGTACGGGAGCACCATGTACAGAAGGGAAACGACCACTGATCATCACCGCATCAGCGACTCTATCGGCTGGAATAGGACGCATTGAAACCACTAATTCACCTTCTAATCGTCCTGCTGGGCGACATAAACGATTGGTTTTATACATCGGAACATTGCAGTTATCTGTGATATGGCGAATTTCAATACCCGCTTCTAACATGGGTGTTTCGAAAGTAAAACTACAACCAATAAGAAACGTCACAAGATCGGGATGTTGTGCCCAAATTTTGGTGGCATCCGTAATTTCATCCGCTAATTTGCCATTTTCCCAAACACGATAAAGAGGAATGTCAGTACGCAGATCGGCGTCTTTCGCTAAAACAGTGCGATAACTACCTGATTCGCAAACATCTAATATTGGGCAACTTTTCGGGTTACGTTGAGCATAGAGCAGAAAATCAAATGCCCAATCACGAGGTAAACTAATCATATTAGCTTGCGTCATACCTTTAGCCATACCGGCGGTTGGTATGGCTAAACCATTGCGAATAGCTAATCGAGCTTCTTGTGCATTAGCAATTGCATCCGCGGTTGCTTGCATTAAATTAGTCATTTTGAACCTCCTTTTTAAGTGGCAGAGGTGCAAAAGGCTTAATGCTAACACCATGATTAATTAAAATTTCTTTTACACTTTTAGCGAGAGCTACGGCATCTGGGCTGTCACCATGAACACAAATAGAATCAGCTTGTATCGTTGTAAAAATGCCTTCTATGGACTCAACACCACCTTCTTGCACAAGCCGCAACATACGTTGAGCAACACGTTCAGGATCATGTAAAACAGCTCCCTCTTTTTTACGAGAAACTAGCGTACCATCAGCATGATAAGCTCTGTCAGCAAAGGCTTCTGCGATTACTCGAAGACCTTTTTCTTTCGCAAGTGTAATCAAAGGTGATCCCGCTAAAGCAACTAATGTCAGTTGAGGATCTACAGCAAGTATCGCCTCAATAACAGCAAGTGCTTGACGTTTATCATGCGCAATTGTGTTGTAAAGCGCACCATGAGGCTTAACATAGGTCACACTTAAACCCACTGCTTTAGCCAATCCTTGTAAAGCACCTATTTGATAAATCACATCTGCGGTTAATTCATCACTGGCAATATCCATATTACGACGACCAAAACCGACTAAATCAGGATAAGCAACATGCGCACCTATCGCGACATTACGTTGTTTCGCCGCTTTTAATGTTTTTAAAATTCCATCCGGTGAACCAGCATGAAAACCGCAAGCGATATTAGCGCTACTGACAATTTCAAGCACCGCATCATCATTGCCCATTGTCCATTGACCGAAGCTCTCACCTAAATCACTGTTTAAATCGACTGTTTTTATCATCATTATTGTTCTCTTAAGCAATGTTGAGGTAGTTGAAAATAGCACCCACGGACATAATGCCCATATACCAAGTCAGCGCACAGACCAAAATACCTGACCACAGTAACCATGCAGGATATTTATAGCCATTCATGAGATCTTGGCGACGCCATGCAACAAAAATAAATAGTGTCATACCAATAGGTAAAATCAGACCGTTAAAACCACCGGCGAAGACTAATAATGCAGCCGGCGCTGTTCCCATAACCATATAAATGACAAGTGAAATAGCGATGAAAATAATGGTTGCGATATTACGTTGACGCTCAGTAACACCTTTTTTAAATACTGTAATAAATGACATTGAGGTATAAGCAGCACCAATTACACTTGTTAATGCAGCTGCCCATAAAATAAGACCAAAGATGCGTAATCCAGTTAAACCTGCCGCGTGTTGAAATGCTTGAGATGCAGGGTTAGCCGCGCGACTAGAAATATCTAATGTTACGCCACTGGCAACTACGCCCAAAATGGCAAGGAACAGGATATAGCGCATTAATCCAACCACTAAAATTCCTTTTGTTGCAGCGCTTGATACAGCATCAATGTTCTCAATACCCGTAGTTCCTTTATCAAGAAGACGGTGAGCTCCGGCATAACAGATATAACCGCCCACAGTACCGCCGACAATTGTAGTGATCGTTGCGAAGTTAATCGCATCAGGTAAAACAGTTTGTCTTAATGCTTCACCTACTGGAGGATTAGAGGCAAACATCACAAAAACAGTCAGTAAGATCATGACAATGCCAAGAACGATAATCATACGATCGATAAAGTTACTGGCTTTGCGTGATGAGAAAATATAGATCGCAAGTAAAGCACTTAAGATCCCACCCCATTTAGGATCAAGACCCACCATTGCATTAAGCCCCAAACCAGCACCGGCAATGTTACCCACGTTAAACACTAAACCGCCAAAAATAACTAATACCGCAAGTAAGTAACCGCTACCGGGTATTGCTTTGTTAGCAATGTCTGAAGCTCGCATATTGGTAACTGTGATCACTCGCCAAATACTTTGCTGAACAACATAGTCGATGATGATTGATGCCAAAATACCGAATGCAAATGCTGCCCCCATAGTGGCAGTAAAGGTTGCAGTTTGAGTAATAAAACCCGGACCAATAGCTGATGTCGCCATTAAAAAAATGGCAGCTATCAAGGAAGAGCGTCTATTTTTTATAAACGAACTTGATGTTGTGTTTGCAGAATCTTGTGTAGCCATGAGCTACCCCCTTTATCATCATTATTTTAATTATTATTACTAAGGCAATTAGCATGCCATTGTTGAGCATGAATACGTAATTGTTAATCACCTGATATTAGATTGTTGAACAATTAATAATAATAGATGAATAAATAAGCAAATAGATTTAAATATGGGATGATAAAAGTGCAGTGAAGATCGCATTTTTAACATTTTATTGACAATTATTATTAATTAGTAAGTAATGAATATGCACCTAAATGCAGCATAAAAAGATGAGATGCACAAAAATAGTGCACAAGATCGAAGGAAAAATAAGTTTAATCACTAAAATATCGTGATAAAAAATTAAGTTTTTTTGATGGAAATAAACAGAAAGTCATACTTCATACAGTGAGAAGTACGACAGAGTGACACAATAGAGGTTATATATTACAAAACACACTGATAGAATAGGCGCTTCTATTAAGCTAATAGCAGAAGATAATGCAGAAAAAAACATCTCCACAAATTCTTTCTCAAAAAGTCGCAAATGTTATTCGGCAAAAAATCACTATTGGAGAATTACCTCCTGGTGAAAGATTGTCAGAAACTGCATTAAGCGAAACGCTAGAGATATCGCGTAATACTTTAAGAGAGGTTTTTCGCGTTCTTACCCAAGAAGGGCTTTTAACTTATAAACCTAATCGTGGTGTTTTTGTTTCTGTGCCAGATATGGCAAGTATTATGGATATTTATCGTGTAAGACGATTAATTGAATGTGATGCTCTGCGACATTCTTATCCTATGCATCCAGCTATTGTTAGAATGCAAGATAGTGTTAACCAAGCAAAAGTCTTTCAAGAACAACAAGATTGGAGTGGTGTAGGAACCTGTAATATGCATTTTCATACCGCGATTGTTGAGCTTTCAGATAGTCCTAGATTGTTTAAACAATACCAACTTATTTTAGCAGAGTTACGTTTAGCCTTCGGTTTATTAAACGATCCTCAATTACTACATGCACCGTATATTGAGAAGAATGAACAGATTTTAACACTTTTAATGGATGGAAAAGCCCAAGAAGCAGCAACAGCAATGGAAGACTATTTAGAAATATCAGAAAGAACAGTCCTTGCTGCATTTTCTCGTCATAATTTTTGCTAAAAGATCATAAAAGATGCCCTAAATTAGGGCATTTTTGTATTTAGAATTTAGTATAGTACTTAAAATTCACTAAACTCCAAACGCAAAAAAGCCAACCCATTGGGTTGGCTTTCTCGTCTTAATTAATGCCTGGCAGTTCCCTACTCTCACATGGGGAGACCCCACACTACCATCGGCGCTACAACGTTTCACTTCTGAGTTCGGCATGGATTCAGGTGGGTCCGCTGCGCTATGGCCGCCAAGCAAATTCGGTTTTATTACCCGTTATTGTGTATCTCTACGCAATAACCAGCAATATTCAATCTTAAACAAGCCTACTTCATCTACTGTTTGTCTCTCAGACAAAACACCTTCGGTGTTGTCAGGTTAAGCCTCACGGTTCATTAGTACTGGTTAGCTCAACGTATCG
>NZ_JBEEWD010000003.1:0-405353 GCF_040140245.1 Proteus sp. fly-1013
CTCAGAAGTGAAACGTTGTAGCGCCGATGGTAGTGTGGGGTCTCCCCATGTGAGAGTAGGGAACTGCCAGGCATTAAATAAGACGAGAAAGCCAACCCAATGGGTTGGCTTTTTTGCGTTTGGAGTTTTTTATAGCTTAAAAGTCCAAAAATACAAGTCGCTTGTTTTATATTTAGGCTGTTAATAAGATAATTGCTAAATAATACCTTGGCTCCAACGAGAAAATTGCTCAATTCCCATTCGATTTAATATATAACGAAACCAAACACTGTAATTTTGTGCATTCTCTTCAATATCTTGATAAAGAGAATCGAGAGAGATCCAGCGATAATTCATAACTTCATCTGGATTGCTATGTGGTAATTCGTTACTAAACCCAAGAAATAGGTGATCAAATTCATGCTCTATCAGATCATCTGTCACTTTTTCGTTATACAGAATGGTTCCAATAGATTGCATATCACATTTCATACCTAATTCTTCATCTAAACGACGATGAATGGCATCTGAAAGTAATTCGTTTGGAAGCGGGTGACTACAACATGTATTTGCCCATAAACCACCAGAGTGATATTTAGATATTGCACGTTGCTGAATAAGTAATTGCTGTTTTGAATTAAAAATAAATATTGAAAAGGCTCGATGTAAGGCGCCTACAATATGAGCTTCCAGCTTTGGCATTGTTCCCAGCTCATTATCATTTTTATCTACGAGAATGACAGCGTCTTCCACAAGAAATCACCTTAATAAAATAATATATTGTTATAGCGTGAATATAACATGACTGTATATCAAATAACGATTTATTGTGTTGTTCTTTTTATGGCATCACAGGAATGATGCCTAGAATAAAAGGAAAGGAAGATCTAAGGGGTATAATATTGAACACCAATCTTAATAAGTTCTCTACCTTGTGATTTGCGATGCTTATTTGTATCTCTTAATGAATAAATACAGCCGCAATATTCTTGTTGGTAAAATTGTTCGCGTTTACTTATTTCGATCATTCTGGCAGAGCCCCCTTTTTTACGCCAATTATAATCCCAATAAACCATATTAGAATAAGGCGCTACTGCTCTTTCACCACAGCCATTTATCTGTTTCATATCTTTCCAGCGTGAGATCCCAAGCGAACTGGAAATGACGGAAAAACCATTTTCAGCGGCATAAAGTGCAGTTCTTTCAAAGCGCATATCAAAACACATTGTGCATCGAATACCACGTTCAGGCTCTTTTTCCATTCCTTTAGCTCTTTCAAACCAATTATCAGTATCATAATCAGCATCAACAAAAGGAATATTATGTTTTTTAGCAAAACGAATATTCTCTTCCTTACGAATTAAATACTCTTTTTGGGGATGAATATTGGGATTATAGAAAAAAATAGTGTAATCAATACCTGAAGCTTGTAATGCTTCCATGACTTCACCAGAACAAGGAGCACAGCAAGAGTGTAGTAAAAGCTTATTTGCATTTGCAGGTAATGTGAGCTTTTCTCGTATAAGAGTCATAGATGATCCTAAATAATATTATTTTAGTTGTAAAATGATGCCTTTATTATAGTAACAAATACGTAGATAATCTGCTTTTTTAAAATTATTTAAAAATAACCATTTGTTTTATATGAATTAAATATAATGAACGAAAATGATTTAGGTAATGACTATCAGAGAGTTTACTAGATTCATATTATGATGAGAGGTAAGATGAAATACTAATTCTGCTACTGTTTGTAGCAAAATCTAAAATAAAGGAATTTAGTTATGTCATCTATATTACCTCGCTCTGTAACCTCGCCAAAAAAATTCTTTATTGGTAGCCAATTACTGTCTTCTGTCGGTAAATATGTAAAAGATTTTGGTGATAACGCATTTATTATTAGTGATGAGTTTTTTTTAGAAAAAGTAACTAAAGAAGCAGTTCCTTCTCTAAAAGAAAATGGCATTGTCTCACTGGTTGAAAAATTTAATTATGAATGTACTGAGGCAGAAGTTAATCGCCTAGGTAAAATTGCCGTTGAAAATAAAGCGAATGTTATTATTGGTATTGGGGGCGGTAAGACATTAGATGTGTCTAAAGCTGTTGCTTATTATCAGCACATTCCTGTTATTTTATTCCCAACTATCGCTTCAACGGATGCACCTTGTACTGCATTGTCTGTACTATATAAAGAAAATGGTGAGTTTGATAAATATTTATTCTTACCACAAAACCCCGATGTTGTTATCGCAGATACCGCTATTATCGCATCAGCTCCACAACGCTTTTTCTCAGCGGGTGTTGGTGATGCACTAGCAACTTACTTTGAAGCTCGCGCTTGTTATCAAGCTGATGGCTTAAATTTAGTCAATCAACGTCCATCACGTACAGGTCTTGGTTTAGCAGAACTTTGCTTTGAAATGCTAAGTGAAAATATTGATAAAGCAATGGATGCGATTCGCCATAAAATTACCACTCCTGCATTAGAGCAAACTATTGAAGCAACAATCTACCTTAGTGGTGTTGGTGCTGAAGCAGGTGGCTTAGCAGCAGCTCACGCAGTAAATAATGGTATGTCTGCAGTTGAGTCTTTACACCGTGTCCAACATGGTGAAAAAGTCGTATTTGGTTTATTAACTCAATTAGTGTTAGAAAATGCACCACAAGAAGAAATTGATGAAGTGATCCGTATTATTAAAGCGGCAGAATTACCACTGACACTTGAAGATATGGGCATGAAAGAATTCATTGAAAACGAATGGCGCACTGTTGCTAAAATTGCCTGTGCTGAAGGTGACACTATGGGCAATATGCCAATGAAAGTAACTGAGGAAGATGTTTATAATGCAATGATTGCAGCTAACGCATTGGCTCATCGTTATAAATAATTCTTAGCTTGGCAAATGATTATCTTAAAACCCCAAATAGATTTTGGGGTTTTTCTTTAATCTAATGTTGGATTCATTTGGGCAAGATCGAACGGTGTTATCTGATAAACATAGTAGTTCAACCAATTAGCAAACAATAAATGCCCATGACTACGCCAAGAAGCGATAGGTTTTTTACTCGGATCATTATTAGGAAAATAGTTTTCTGGTAATTGAGGATCTAGTCCTGCTTTAACATCACGATGATATTCATCTGCTAGTGTATTGGGATCATATTCAGGGTGCCCCGTTGCAAAGACAACTCGCTTATCTTTTGATGCAAATAAATAAGCGCCAGCTTCTTCTGAAGTCGCAAGGATCTCCAAATCAGTATTATTTTGAATAAAGTCGATAGGAAAACCAGCATAACGAGAATGTGGAGCAAAGAAAGTCTCATCAAATCCGCGTGTTAACAGTGATAATGGTGAGCAAGTGTTATGACTATATACGCCTGAAATTTTTTGTTCTAGCGTATATTTAGGTAGGTCATATAAGATATTCAATCCAGCTTGAGCCGCCCAACAAATAAAGAGTGTAGAAGTAACATGCTCTTTAGCCCATGTGATCACTTCTTTTATTTCATCCCAATAAGCCACATCTTCAAATTCAACTAATCCTAAAGGTGCGCCAGTGACAATAAGACCATCGAAATTTTGCTCTTTAATTTGGTCAAAATCACAATAGAAAGTATCGAGATGCTCTACAGGCGTATTTTTAGGAATACGCGAGTCAATACGCAATAATTGAATATCAATTTGAAGAGGGCTATTCGAAAGCAATCGCAGAAATTGATTTTCTGTTTCTATTTTCTTTGGCATTAAATTAAGGATAAGCACTTTTAAAGGGCGAATGTCTTGAATACTCGCTCTACTGGATGTCATAACAAAGACATTCTCTTTTTGTAAACAACTGACTGCGGGTAGCTCATCGGGTACTCTAATTGGCATTTCAATAACCTCTAAAAAACATCTAGACATCTAGAAGCCTAAATTTAGCTAATAACCTTTTGAATGTCGAGGTCTTCATGTTGTGTATGAAGAATATTCATATAAGAAAAAGCTATATAGCCAAAATCATCAAGCATTAACATTCCTTTTCTCTGTTTATTATCGATCTCTTCCAGATCCCTCGAGTTATTTTTGAAATTTTGATTTTTGTACAATAAAAAAACACCGATGTAATCACATTGTTAAAAGTTATTTAAATAAAAATGGAATTCATTTTTGATTTTTGTAAAAACTGCATTAGTCTTAATCAGGTGTGCAAAAGCTTTTAGGGGAATGCAGAATGTCACAATCATTAACTACAGAAGAATTAAATTTTACGCAATCTTTTGGTGTTCAGGAAAAAGAGATATTAAATCATGATGTTAAATCGTTTTTAACTGATTTGGTAAATCACTTTTCAGATAGGCGCCATACTTTATTAGCTGAAAGAGATAGCTGGAAACAGAGAGTTGATAATGGCGAGCTTCCTAATTTTATTTCGGAATCAGATTCCATTATAAAATCAGAATGGAAGGTTAATCCTATACCAAAAGATCTTCAAGACCGTCGTGTTGAAATAACAGGACCAGTAGATCGCAAAATGGTCATCAATGCATTAAATGCCAATGTAAAAGTCTTTATGGCAGATTTTGAAGATTCCTTAGCGCCTACATGGGATAAAGTGATTGATGGTCAAATCAATTTGCGTGATGCCGTAGAAGGCACCATTTCTTATACCAATGAACAAGGCAAATGTTATCAGCTTAAAGCGTCACCTGCGGTATTGATTGCCAGAGTAAGAGGACTCCACCTTCCTGAAAAACATGTGTTATGGCAAGGCAAACCTATCGCAGGGGGATTATTTGATTTTGCTCTGTATTTTTACCATAACCACAAAGCCTTATTAGAAAAAGGGAGTGGTCCTTATTTTTACATTCCTAAATTGCAAACATGGCAAGAGGCTAAATGGTGGAGTGATGTTTTTCATTTCACTGAAAAGCGCTTTGGTTTAGCGGTAGGAACCATTAAAGCCACGGTATTAATTGAAACTTTACCTGCTGTTTTCCAAATGGAAGAAATTCTATTCCATATGAAAGAGCATATTGTTGGACTTAACTGTGGTCGTTGGGATTATATTTTTAGTTATATCAAGACACTAAAAAATTATCCTGATCGTGTATTACCCGATAGACAAGGGATCACGATGACTCAACCTTTCTTAAGTGCTTATTCGCGTTTACTGATCCAGACTTGCCATAAACGTGGTGCTTTTGCGATGGGTGGAATGTCTGCGTTTATTCCAAGTCGAGATCCAGAGCAAAACGGCATTATTTTGAAAAAAGTATTTGATGATAAAGAGCTTGAAGCAACAAATGGCCATGATGGTACTTGGATTGCTCATCCTGGTCTTGCTGAAACAGTATTGTCTGCTTTTGATGCCGTATTAGGGGCTCGCTCAAATCAACTCGATGTACAACGTAATGAAAAAATAACAGCAGAAATGTTATTAGCACCTTGTACAGGTGAACGTACAGAAAAGGGTATGAGAGCTAATATCCGCGTTGCTGTGCAATATATCGAAGCTTGGATTTCGGGTAATGGTTGCGTACCTATCTATGGATTAATGGAAGATGCGGCAACAGCAGAAATATCGCGTACTTCTATTTGGCAATGGATCCGCCATCAAAAAACACTGTCTGATGGGCAAGTCGTGACTAAAGATCTCTTTCGTAACATGCTGAAAGAAGAGCTTGAAGTCATACGCCAAGAAGTCGGTGACACTCGTTTTGAAGAAGGTCGTTTTAAAGAAGCGGCTTCTTTGATGGATAAGATCACAACCCAAGATGAATTAGTCGATTTTCTGACTTTACCGGGTTACCAACTTTTAAATTAAAAAAGATACGTCAAAACGTATTTATAAACTGCAAACATCATCACTACCGTATTTATAGGAGCTGTTTTTATGACTATTAGTAGATCAGAGCAAATCGCCCAATTAGAGAAAGAGTGGGAACAACCTCGCTGGAAAGGCATTACCCGTCCTTATAGCGCTGAAGATGTCATTAAATTAAGAGGTTCGGTTAACCCAGAACATACCTTAGCAAGACGTGGCGCTCAAAGGCTTTGGTCATCATTAAATGGAAAATCGAAGAAAGGTTATGTTAATGCATTAGGTGCTTTAACGGGTGGACAAGCGTTGCAACAAGCAAAGGCAGGATTAGAAGCTGTTTATCTTTCAGGGTGGCAAGTGGCAGCTGATGCTAACACAGCAGCAAGTATGTACCCTGATCAATCTTTATATCCAGTCGATTCTGTTCCTAATGTTGTTCAGCGTATCAATAATACGTTTAGACGAGCTGATCAAATTCAGTGGTCAAATGGTATTGGTCCTCAACATAAAGATTATATTGATTTTTTCCTTCCCATTGTGGCTGATGCTGAAGCAGGTTTTGGTGGCGTATTAAATGCCTTTGAATTAATGAAAGCGATGATCGAAGCTGGAGCTGCGGGTGTTCACTTTGAAGATCAGCTAGCGGCAGTAAAAAAATGTGGACATATGGGAGGAAAAGTATTAGTTCCAACCCAAGAAGCAGTACAAAAGCTGGTCGCTGCGCGTTTAGCGGCTGATGTGTCTGATGTGCCGACTCTGTTGGTTGCAAGAACAGATGCCGATGCTGCCGATCTTTTAACTTCAGATTGCGATCCTTATGATAGCTCGTTCTTAACTGGAGAACGTACACCTGAAGGTTTCTTCTGTACTCATGCGGGGATTGATCAAGCTATTAGTCGTGGTCTTGCTTATGCACCTTATGCCGATTTGGTGTGGTGTGAAACATCACTCCCGGATCTGAAAATGGCAGCGAAGTTTGCAGAAGCTATTCATGATAAATATCCCGGAAAAATGCTGGCTTATAACTGTTCGCCTTCCTTTAACTGGAAAAAGAATCTTGATGATCGCACGATTGCGCATTTCCAAGATGAGCTTTCTGCGATGGGCTATAAATTCCAGTTTATTACTTTGGCTGGCATTCACAGCATGTGGTTCAACATGTTCGATCTGGCACATGATTATGCCAAGGGCGAAGGTATGAAACATTATGTTGAGAAAGTACAAGAAAAAGAGTTTGCTGCACTTAATCAAGGCTATACCTTCTCATCGCATCAACAAGAGGTGGGAACTGGGTATTTCGATAAAGTAACGACGATCATTCAAGGTGGTATGTCTTCTGTAACAGCACTAACAGGCTCAACAGAAGAGCAACAATTCTAAGATCCCAAAATATCATTATCTGTTTTTGTGGTGATAATTCAGGAGCAGGATGCTCCTCTTTTTCGTGAGGTTGTTAATGACGCCAGAAGATTTGATTGCTCAAACAATTTTACAAGGCTTTGATGCCCAATATGGTCGCTTTCTGGAGATAACGTCAGGGGCACAATATCGTTTTGAGCAAGCAGATTGGCATGGTGTCCAAATAGCGATGAAAGAGCGCATCCGTTTATACGACAATCATGTTGGGTTAGTGGTTGAGCAACTTAAATGTATTCGACATGATATTGATAAAGAAAGCCTTTTTCTACAACAGGTGAAAGAGAATTATACGCAATTATTGCCCAATTACCCTCGATTTGAGATTGCCGAAAGCTTTTTTAATTCTGTTTATTGCCGTCTGTTTTACCATCGTGAATTGAATAAAAAGAATCTTTTTGTTTTCTCATCACAACCGGCTTATCGCTTTACACAAGCGCCTCGACCGTTATCAAAGCAGTTTGTTATTCAAAGTGATTTATCGACATTACTGCAAGATATTTTGTCTCGCTTACCTTTGCGACTACCGTGGCAAAATAAACAACGCGATATTCACTCTATTTGTAATGTACTTACTGCTCAGTTTTCTTCTGAACAATTGCACAATGCGGTATTTCATATTGCAAACGAACTTTTTTATCGTAATAAAGCGGCTTGGTTAATAGGCAAAATAGTGATTGATGATCAATATATTCCGTTCTTATTGCCTATTCATAATATTGAGCAGCAATTATTGATTGATACCTGCCTTATCTCTGCGGATGAAGCGAGTATTGTTTTTGGTTTTGCGCGTTCTTATTTTATGGTTTATGCCCCATTTCCTGCGGCATTAGTTGCTTGGCTAAGAGATATATTACCGGGTAAATCTATTGCTGAGCTTTATATGTCTATTGGATGCCAAAAGCACGGAAAAACAGAATATTACCGTGAATATCTTGCCTTTATGAATTTTTCATCAGAGCAATTTATTGAAGCGCCGGGTGTAAAAGGCATGGTGATGTTGGTATTTACGTTACCAACGTATGATCGTGTTTTTAAAGTAATCAAAGATAAGTTTGCACCCCAAAAAACGATCACTGCAGAGCGAGTAAAAGAGTGCTATCAGTTGGTTAAAGAACACGATCGCGTTGGACGAATGGCAGATACCCAAGAGTTTGAGAACTTTGTGATCGATAAGAAAAGAATTAGTCCTGAATTAATGACGATCCTTAAACAAGAGATCCCCAATAAGTTGGAAGATCTAGGTGATAAAATACTGATCCGCCATCTTTATATGGAACGTAGAATGATACCGCTCAATATCTATATGGAGCAGTGCGATGAAAATCAACTTAAAGCGGTTGTTGAAGATTATGGGCAAGCGTTGAAAGAGCTTATTGCGGCAAATATTTTTCCCGGCGATATGCTGTTTAAAAACTTTGGTGTGACTCGGCACCATCGTGTGATTTTCTATGACTACGATGAAATTAGTTATATGACAGATATGAATTTTCGCGCTATCCCGCCAGCTCGTTATCCTGAAGATGAATTAGCAAGTGAGCCTTGGTATAGCGTTGCGCTCAATGATGTATTTCCTGAAGAATTTCGCTATTTTCTATGTAGTGATAAGCGAGTTTGCCACTATTTTGAAGCTCAACATCATGAGCTTTTATCCCCAGAATATTGGCAGCAACAACAGCAAAAAATTAAAGAAGGGTATATCGAAGATGTTTATGCCTATTCTCAATCGAAGCGATTTACTTAATAAATAGCCCTGAGAAAAGATAAAAATAAAGGTAGGTACAAGGGGATACCTACCTTTATTGGGTAAAACCTATTTTTACACAGAGATAATTAACGTTGAGTGCCAGCGACGGCTTCTTTAGCTAATTCAGTAATACGTTGGAAATCACCTGCTTTTACTGCATCATTAGGCACTAACCAAGAACCACCAATGCAAAGCACACTCTCAAGTGCAAGGTAATTGCGGTAGTTTTCTGGTGAAATACCGCCTGTTGGGCAGAAGCGGACTTTTGAGAATGGTCCTGCAATTGCTTTTAATGCTTTCACGCCACCATTAGCTTCAGCTGGGAAAAATTTAAATTCATTTAACCCGTAGCTCATTCCCAGCATTAATTCAGACACTGTCGAAATACCCGGAATTAAAGGAATAGTTCCTGCAACGGCTGATTTGAGTAATGCTTCTGTTAATCCTGGGCTGATAGCAAATTGAGCACCTGCTTCAGTGACTTGAGCCAACTGTTGAGGATTAATTACTGTACCTGCACCCACAATGGCTTCAGGAACTTCTTTAGCAATACGGCGGATCGCCTCAATTGCGCATTCTGTACGTAATGTCACTTCTAAAACTTTTACACCACCGGCGACTAAAGCTTTTGCAACAGGGACGGCATCATCAATATTGTTGATAACAATAACAGGAACAACAGGCCCTGATTTTAGTACAGACTCTGCACTAGTATTCCAATGATCCATGATTGTATTTCCTAATCAGAAAGTGGCGAGCAAATGAATTTAATCTGCTCCTCGTTAAGCCTCAAAACTTGCCTACATTAAAAATCAATGCAACAAGCACCTTGTTCAGCACCTGATAAATGACGGCGTAAATTAACGAATAACTCACGACCACAGCCTGTATTATTGGCACTTAAATCAGGAATTTCATCTTGGCGAGTATTTAATGTTTGCTCATCGACAAGCAACGTTAACTCACCTGTTTTACCATTAACGCGAATGATATCACCATCACGCACTTTGGATAGTAAACCACCATTTACAGCTTCTGGAGTAACATGAATTGCAGCGGGTACTTTACCTGAGGCTCCTGAAAGTCGGCCATCTGTAACTAATGCTACCTTATAGCCTTTATCCATTAATACACCTAAAGGTGGCATAAGTTTATGTAATTCAGGCATACCATTCGCTTGTGGCCCTTGATAACGCACAACAACCACACAATTTTTATTTAGCTCGCCAGCTTCAAACTTAGCGGCAATATCATGTTGGCTATTAAACACAACAGCTGGAGCTTCGATAATTTTATTATCATCAGGTACTGCAGAGGTTTTCATTACGGCTCTACCTAAATTACCTTGCATCACTTGTGTGCCACCATGCGATGAGAATGGGGTATTAATATCCGCAATCACATCTTTATCTAAAGAGCTTATAGCGCCCTCACGCCAATCAAGTTTACCGTCATTTAACCAAGGCTCTAAGGTATAACGCTCAATACCAAATCCTGCAACAGTGTTCACATCACGATGAATTAAGCCTTTTTTCAGTAGCTCACGAATAATCAGTGCAATACCACCGGCTGCTTGAAATTGGTTAATATCGGCAGGACCATTAGGGTAAATGCGAGCAATAAGAGGAACAACTTGCGACAGTTCAGAAAAATCATCCCAATTAATAATAATACCCGCTGCTCGTGCCATTGCGACTAAATGCATGGTTAGATTAGTTGAACCACCGGTTGTTAGCAGCGCAATAATGCCGTTAACAATAACTTTTTCATCAACTAATTGGCCGATAGGAAGATAATTACCTGAGTTTTCTGTTAAGCGTACAATTTGATTTGCTGCCGCATCTGTTAATGCATCACGTAGTGGTGTATCTGGATGGACAAAAGAAGCGCCGGGTAAATGTAATCCCATCATTTCCATGACCATTTGATTAGAGTTTGCTGTACCGTAAAAAGTACAGGTTCCAATGCTATGATAAGACGCGGCTTCAGCTTCTAATAAAGCATTACGATCAACCTTACCTTCGGCATAAAGTTGGCGAATACGAACTTTTTCTTTGTTCGGCAAACCGCTAGTCATAGGACCTGCTGGAACAAAAATAGCAGGAAGATGACCAAAAGAGAGAGCCGCCATAGTCAGCCCGGGAACAATTTTATCGCAGATCCCTAAATAGAGCGCGCCATCAAACATATTATGGGACAAACCGACAGCCGCTGACATTGCAATAACATCACGGCTAAGGAGCGACAACTCCATACCATCTTGACCCTGAGTGACACCATCGCACATTGCAGGAACACCACCTGCCACTTGTCCTACTGCGCCAACAGCATGTAATGCCGTTTTAATTTTTTGAGGATAATCTTCATACGGCTTATGAGCTGACAACATATCATTGTAAGCAGTGATAATGGCAATATCATTATGAACCATATTTTTCAGGCGATTTTTATCTTCAGCCTGACAAGCAGCAAAACCATGAGCCAAATTACCGCAAGCCAATTGAGCACGATGCACGGTTTGGCTTTTTGCTGTTTCAATTTTTTTCAGATAAGCACGACGAGTCGCTTGTGAACGAGCAATAATGCGCTCAGTCACCTGTTTTACTGTCTCGTTAAGAGGGACAAAGTCGTTCTGAATTGGGTCATGATTTTTAGGGTTCATAATGATGCTTCCTTAATTCACACAAGGGTGATGAGCGTTACTATTAGCTTTAGAAAAAGAATATTTAAATTCGCCATAGTATTTGTTACCGGTAACATTGTTACGGGTAACAAGAGGAGTTGCAATACTCTTAATACGTCTTAAACAACATCTGTGATCGACATCAATTTTTTCAGGTGATAAATAACAGTTTTTTAATATTTGATGGGAATAGAGAGGGAAAAGTCGGTTTTTTACAAAGCTGAATCGTTTTATTTTGGAAAATACCTTCCTTGTTGTTGATGACAAGGAAGGCAAAAATAGGATTAACTTTTTACACCACCGTATTCACGGCTAATTTGTTTTGCTGCTTTGATAACCATCGCACCTAATTCAGTGATACGTGAATCTGTCATTCTGGAAACGGGCCCCGAAAGTGAAATAGCCGCAAAAGGCTGGTGGTGTTCATCATAAATACAAGCGCCAATACAGCGAAGACCTAAAGCATGTTCTTCATCATCGAAAGAAAAACCTTGTTTACGAGCTTGCTCTAAGTTTTCTTTTAGAGATGAAGGGAGTGTTCGGGTGTGAGGTGTATAAGCCATTAAGCCTTTTTTCTGGAGCAAAGGCAGTAATTTATTTTCTGGCAAAGTAGAAAGGAACGCTTTACCAGCACCAGATGCATGCATTGGTAATTTACCACCAATAGGTGCTGACATTCTCATTAGTGCATTACATTGCACTTGATCGACAATCACTGCATCAAATTCAATTTGGTCAAGAATAGCCAGATTAACGGTTTCGCCAGAGTCTTCCATCAATTGACGTAAAATAGGATGCACCATGACCAAAAGATTACGAGTTTGTAGAAAACTACTGCCAACAATAAAGGCGTGTGTACCCACAACCCATAAGCCTAAATCCCCGACTTGGCGGACAAAACCATGCTGTTGAAGTGTGGTGAGTAGGCGGTGTGTTGTGGAATTAGGTAATCCGGCTTGAAAGGCAAGATCTGTTAGGGCGATACCACCCGGAGATTCGGAAATATATTCCAATAATGTCAGTCCACGACTTAACGACTGAACAGGGCCTCCTTGTGCGGTGCTTTGAGTGGCAGTTGTTTTCGTCTTACGCACTTTTTTATTTGTAGGGGAAACTGTCATGCATACACTCCAGAAATGCTATCCATATTAATATCTATTATGAACTATCTGGTGTAATAAAACTCCTCCGATCACTGCATTTTTCAAAACAAAATGTGTGATAAGAAATATTTATTAAAAGCGTTTATCACTGAGTGAAAATCTCTCATCTTCGTCTTAGAAATCTTTGCAAAAAGATATGGTAGGATAAAAAAACAACGAAATAACAATAAAGAAAAACAAGCACAAAAGCATTCTCGATTAAGAGGAAACAACGTGGCAAACATAAAACAACAACTGGTGGAAGCATTAGGAAAACGTATCTTAGTACTTGATGGCGCAATGGGTACGATGATCCAGCAATATCAACTTACAGAAGCCGATTATCGCGGTGAGCGTTTTGCAGATTGGGATTGTGATGTTAAAGGGAATAATGACCTTTTAGTCTTAACACAACGTCAGATTATTGCAGATATACATGATGCTTATTTTCAAGCCGGTGCTGATATTGTTGAAACCAACACTTTTAACTCAACATCCATTGCGATGGCTGACTATCACATGGAGTCGCTCTGTTTTGAGCTGAATGAAGAGGCGGCAAAATTAGCGAAAGCCTGTGCAGAAAAATGGAGTGCTTTAACACCGGATAAACCTCGCTATGTAGCGGGTGTTTTGGGACCAACAAATAGAACAGCATCCATATCTCCTGACGTTAATGATCCCGCTTTTCGTAATGTTTCATTTGATAAGCTGGTGGAAGCTTATCGAGAAGCAACGCGCGGGTTAATTAAAGGCGGTGCTGATTTAATTATGGTCGAAACTATTTTCGACACACTAAATGCGAAAGCGGCTATTTTTGCGATTAAATGTGAGTTTGAATCGCTCAATATTGAATTGCCTGTGATGATCTCTGGCACCATTACAGATGCGTCAGGAAGAACCTTAACAGGTCAAACAACAGAAGCATTTTACCACTCTTTACGTCATGCTGATGCGCTCTCATTTGGTTTAAACTGCGCGTTAGGTCCTAAAGAATTACGTCAATATATTCAAACGCTTTCACAAATTTCTGAAACTTATGTCAGTGCTCACCCTAATGCGGGGTTGCCTAACGCATTTGGAGGCTATGATTTAGATGCCCAAGAAATGGCTGAACAAATTAAGGAGTGGGCACTAGCTGGTTTTCTCAATATTGTGGGTGGGTGCTGCGGAACAACACCTGCGCATATTCTCGCCATTTCACAAGCGGTAGAAGGTATTACACCAAGAAAATTACCTTCCTTGAAAAAAGCCTGTCGCCTTTCAGGTCTTGAACCGTTAGTCATTGATGAAAATTCACTGTTTGTGAATGTGGGAGAACGAACCAATGTTACAGGCTCTGCTAAATTTAAGCGCTTGATAAAGGAAGGTAATTATCAAGAAGCGTTAGATGTTGCACGTCAGCAAGTTGAAAATGGTGCCCAAATCATCGATATCAACATGGACGAAGGCATGTTAGATGCTGTTGAAGCCATGACACGTTTTCTTAACCTTATTGCTGGTGAGCCTGATATTGCTAAAGTGCCAGTGATGATTGACTCCTCTAAATGGGAAGTGATTGAAGAAGGCTTAAAATGTATTCAAGGCAAAGGAATTGTTAACTCCATTTCGATGAAAGAAGGGGAAATACCGTTTCTTGAACATGCTAAATTGGTGCGTAAATACGGTGCGGCTGTTGTTGTTATGGCGTTTGATGAAGTCGGACAGGCAGATACTCGAGAGCGTAAAATTGAAATTTGTCGTCGAGCTTATCAATTATTAACAGAGCAAGCGGGTTTTCCACCTGAAGATATTATTTTTGATCCTAATATCTTTGCTGTCGCCACAGGAATTGCAGAACATAATAATTATGCTGTTGATTTTATTGAAGTCTGTGCAGATATTAAATCTCAACTACCTTATGCCTTAATTTCAGGGGGGGTATCTAACGTTTCCTTCTCATTTAGGGGTAACGATCCTGTTCGTGAAGCAATTCACTCTGTTTTTCTTTATTACGCCGTAAAAAATGGTATGGATATGGGGATTGTAAATGCAGGGCAACTTGCTATTTACGACTCATTACCTGATGAACTGCGTAATGCAGTTGAAGACGTTATTTTAAATCGCCACGAAGAAAGCACAGATAACTTATTGGCATTGGCAGAGCGTTATCGTGGCACTAAAAGTGATGAACAAAATCACCAGCTTGCTGAGTGGCGACAATGGGATGTTGAAAAACGCCTAGAGTACGCGTTAGTTAAAGGGATCACTGAATTTATTGTTGAAGATACAGAAGCATGTCGCCAACAAGCATCAAGCCCCATTGAAGTGATTGAAGGACCATTGATGAATGGTATGAATACGGTGGGTGACTTGTTTGGCGAAGGTAAAATGTTTTTGCCTCAAGTTGTGAAATCAGCAAGAGTGATGAAACAAGCCGTAGCTTATCTTGAACCTTATATTCAGGCGTCGAAGCAAGCAGGTTCTTCGGCAGGTAAAATTTTATTGGCTACGGTAAAAGGAGATGTTCACGATATTGGTAAAAATATTGTGGGTGTTGTTTTGCAGTGTAATAACTATGAGATCATCGATCTTGGTGTGATGGTGCCTTGCGACAAGATCCTACAAACCGCGATTGATGAAAAGGTCGATATTATTGGCCTTTCTGGACTGATCACACCATCACTTGATGAGATGGTGAATGTTGCCAAAGAGATGGAAAGGCGTGGTTTTTCTTTACCCTTAATGATTGGTGGAGCAACAACCTCTAAAGCGCATACCGCAGTAAAAATAGAGCCGAATTATAGCCATCCTACCGTTTATGTACAAAATGCATCGAGAACCGTAGGTGTTGTTGCGGCACTATTATCTGAAACACAAAAAACCGATTTTGTTGCTAAAACGCGTCGTGAATATGAAGTAGTACGGCAACAATATGCCAGAAAAAAACCTCGTACTCCTCCTGTTTCTTTAGAGGTTGCGCGAAATAATGCGCTACAAATTGATTGGCAAAATTACATGCCACCAAAGCCCAATCAATTAGGTGTGCAGGAAATTACCGCTAGCATCGAAATATTGCGTGAATATATCGACTGGACGCCTTTCTTTATGACTTGGTCTTTAGCGGGTAAATATCCTCGTATTTTAGAAGATGACGTGGTTGGTGAAGAAGCAAAACGTGTATTTGCTGATGCAAATGCGATGTTGGATAAATTAAGCCGTGAAAAATTATTAACACCTAAAGGAATTATGGGGATCTTCCCTGCCAATCGTCAGGGTGATGATATTGTGATTTATCAAGATGAAAGTCGCCAACAAGTACTTTTGCAAAGCTGTCATTTACGTCAACAAACTGAGAAAAATGAGTTTCCTAATTACTGTTTAGCCGATTTTATTGCACCTGTTGAAAGTGGTATTGCTGATTATTTTGGGGCTTTTGCCGTCACAGGCGGATTAGAAGAAGATGCTCTCGCCAATGCTTATGATAATGCCCATGATGATTACAATAAAATTATGGTAAAGGCGTTATCAGATAGACTAGCAGAGGCATTTGCGGAATACCTTCATCAACAAGTGAGAACAAAAATTTGGGGTTATAGCCCTGATGAAGACCTCTCTAATGACGAACTTATTCGAGAAAAATATCAAGGAACACGACCTGCACCGGGATATCCTGCTTGTCCTGAACACACAGAAAAAGCAAAAATTTGGCAATTACTCGATGTTGAAAATCGCATTGGTATGAAGCTGACAGATGCTTATGCCATGTGGCCCGGCGCTTCAGTATCGGGTTGGTATTTTAGCCATCCTGAAAGTAAATATTTTGCTGTTGCTCAAATTCAAAAAGATCAGGTTGAAGATTATGCTAAACGCCGAGGAATGAGCATAAGTGAAGTTGAACGTTGGTTAGCGCCTAATTTAGGGTATGAGTCTTAATTTATTTTTATTCTCAGATCTCAATAATGTAATAAATAGTGAGGGGATAGCAATATCCCCTTGTTATTTTCACTAGTCGATCCCATTAAAGATGTTTAAGCTGTGAACCTGTATCAGAAAAAAGGACATTACAATGAACTATACTTTGTACCTTCAGAAAACCCCACCTGCTGGCGCTGAAGTGCCGTTTCCTTCTTTAGCCGAGGGAAATTATCTATTAAGTGAGGTTTTAATTAATGCTTTTTTAAATCTGATGCAACTCACAGGAAGCTTAGATACGGATGCTATTTTAGATGAAAAAGCATTTGATAAAATTTGGTTGAAAGCCGAAATGACACCAGCACGAATTGAAGAGGTTGGTGACTATATTTATCATAAAATTCCTACTTCTCCTGAACCGGTTGAAGAAGAAATCATTTTATTTAAGCAGGCGATGAAAGAAGAAGAAGCGTTATTAGCCAAAGAGAGTGGGAAAGAAGGAAATCTTCCTATTCATAAATTTGCTACAAATGATGGTTGGATAGTGACGCCAAAAGAGTGCGAAATAATTGCTTCTACATTGACAAAAAAGCTACTTGAAGAAAATCATGTATTTGTTGAACAGCTTGCAAAAATGTCTCATCTTGCACATCGTTCTTTAGAAATCGCTTTAATTGATTTTGGTAAATTTAATCAATTTGCTAAGAAATATGGCGGTTATCGGGTTTATTAAATTATTAAAAAATAGGCTTCTAAAAAGAAGCCTATTAGAAAACTTTAGTTTGGATTTATTTAAAAGATTAATTAATTTGTAAGTTCACTTCTTTTAATTTATCTAGATGATAGTTTAGCATATTTAAAATTTCACCATCAGATAATTTAAAATGGCGATCGCTAAGTATGTCTAATTCTTTTTCATATCTGTGAGTCATGCTATTTATTATTTCAATAAATTTATTTAGATTTTTATTATATTCTTGAAGTTCTTTTATATATTGTCTGAGTTCAGTAGGATCTGTTAAATCTTCATTGTTAATTTCATGGTTGTTTATTTTATCAATAAGTTCGGATTTGTATTTGTTATATTCATTTATTTTTTCAGGGATGTTTTTATCATCAGTATTTTCAATTTCTTTTGTTATTTCCTGAAAGCATTGATAATGTATATCAATGAGTTCTTTTATTTTCTCGTTAGGTCCTTTTATTTTATTAAATAGCTCTTCTTTAATTTTTAAAAGAGTTTCTTTTTTACTTGTTTCACTTTCTTGACTTATTTTTTTTATATTCTCTTTTTCAATTTTACTTAATATTTTGTTGTATTGTCCTATTGAGAAAATATCTTTATGCTTACACATATTATTTATTTTCATTATTGATTCAATACATTGTTGATCTAATAAAGAACTATCTTTTATATCATTAGAAGAAGTCTTATTTAACTCAATATTTTTTAAAATAGAGAGAGTGTTTTTCTCTGCTGTTGTATAACTTTGATTTGAGTTTTCGACCGAGGAAAGCTGATTTTTTATTTTTTTTAAAGTATTATCTGCGTTAGAGTATGTTACTTTTTCTGCGTTATTTTTTATAAAATTGCAAAGATTATCATAAATTTTCATTTTTATTACTCCATTAATAAAGTTAGATTTTGATTCTAATTATTATTAAATGAAGTTCTTTAAAGCTTACACCTTTTCAGCAATAAAGGTTGAATTTTGAGAGAGATAAAAATTTATCTCTCTTTTATATATTGATAATTGGTTATTAATTAAAACAAAGTATCATGTAATTTACGCACAATATTATCTGCATCTTTGCCATCAACTAATAAACATAAATTATGAGTACTTGCACCGTGGCTAATCATACGAATATTGTAATTTTCTAATGTGCCGAAAATCTTAATACCTAAACCATTTACCTGTGAAAGAGAGTTACCAATCACGGCAACTAACGCCAGATCTTCTTCTACTTCAACACGGCATAATGCAGAAAGCTCGGTTAATAAGGCATTCGTTAATAAACTGCCTGATGAATTTGTTGTACCCGTTGTATCAAGGGTTAAAGCAATACTGACTTCAGATGTTGTTATTACATCAACCGAAATATGATGGCGCGATAAAATGGTGAAAATTTCAGCCAAGAAACCACGTGCATGAAGCATTTTCAGGCTATGTAACGTGAGCAATGTTTGCTTTCTACGCAGTGCGATCGCACGGAATACAGGTGGATTTTCTGTTTGTGCACAAACTAAAGTACCGCCTTCTTCGGGAGCTTTGCTTGAGCCAACAAACACCGGAATGCCACTACGAACAGCAGGTAATAATGTAGCGGGGTGTAATATTTTAGCGCCAAAGGTTGCCATCTCTGCCGCTTCATCAAAGGCGATTTGATCAATACGATGCGCCTCTGGCACTATTCTTGGATCAGTGCTGTAAATGCCAGGTACATCCGTCCAGATATCGACACGAGACATTCCCAGTGCTTCACCAATCAAGGCGGCTGTATAGTCGCTACCGCCACGACCTAGTGTTGTGGTTCTGCCTTTTGGCTCTTGACCAATAAAACCTTGCGTGACAATAACCGTTTCTTCTAGGCGAGGTTGAATAAGACTTTTTGTGAGCTCAGTGAGTTGTGCCATATCAGGTTCAGCGTGACAAAATAGATCATTCGTTTTCATCACCTTTCTAACATCAAACCAATCTGCCTGTATGCCTTTTTCACGCAATAATTCAACGAAAAGCAAGGTTGACATTAACTCACCGTGACTGACTAATTCGTCTGTCAATGCATCTGATGTGGCAAGTGAAGCAGCTTCAGAAAGCATCTCAATATTCTCAAGCAGACGATTTATTTCTTGGGAAATAATTTCTGGTTGAGAAAGCTGGTTGATAATTGCGTACTCAATATCACGAACTTGTGAGAGTAAAGCTTCTCGTTGTGAGGGATCAGTACCTGCTGCAAGTTCAATCAGTAGATTAGTGATCCCAGCAGATGCAGAAAGGATGACGACACGAACTGACTTTTGTTTCAGGATAATATCTGCACATTTTTCCATTGCTGAATAGTTAGCAACACTCGTGCCACCAAATTTAGCGATAGTGTATGGTGATGATGAAGATGAAGGCGTAGCAGTATTATCAGTCATTGTCGTATTCCTTTAGGCAAAAATGAGATGTTGGACACAATTAGGAATATCGGTTATTAAGTAGAGAGTCAATGCAGAGTGAAGAATAATCAATTTAATTAATAATCAGCTCCGCATTATCGGTTTTACCTATGTAAGTAATTAGTACTAGATTTGTTGAATGGTTTTGACCAATATCATCAAATGAGAAAGAATTGACTGTAACTATTAAATGTCAGGCTACAATCTGAGAATATTGGATTGTAATCTTAAGAGAGTATTGTGAATGAAAAATGTAAACCCAACCCAAACCTTAGCCTGGAAGGCATTAGAAAACCATTTTTCGGTTATCAAAGATACCGAGATGAAAACACTGTTTTCTCAGGAGCCATCACGCTTTGAGCAATTTTCAAAGATGTTTTCAGACCAAATTCTAGTGGATTTTTCAAAAAACCGTATTACGAAAGAAACATTAGAGAAATTGCAGGCTTTGGCTAAGGAATGTGACGTTGAAGGTGCGATAAATAGCATGTTTACGGGTGAAAAAATCAACCGTACTGAAGATCGTGCTGTATTGCATACTGCATTACGTAATCGTAGCAATGCTCCCGTAATCGTTGATGGCAAGGATGTCATGCCAGAAGTTAACGCTGTGCTGAATAAAATGAAAAAGTTCAGTGAACGTATTATTAGTGGCGAGTGGAAAGGTTATACAGGTAAGGCGATTACTGATGTTGTAAATATTGGTATCGGTGGTTCTGATCTTGGTCCTTATATGGTGACAGAAGCATTACGTCCGTATAAAAATCATCTTACTATGCATTTTGTTTCTAATGTCGATGGTACGCATATCGCAGAAACATTGAAAAAATGTGATCCTGAAACAACGTTATTCCTCATCGCATCAAAAACATTCACCACACAAGAAACCATGACAAATGCGCATTCAGCAAGAGATTGGTTCTTAGCCTCTGCGAAAGAGAGTGCATTTGTTGCTAAACACTTTGTTGCGTTATCCACTAACAGCACCGAAGTGGCAAAATTTGGTATTGATACTGCCAATATGTTTGAATTCTGGGATTGGGTTGGTGGTCGTTATTCATTATGGTCAGCAATTGGTTTATCTATCGCATTATCTGTTGGTTATGACAACTTTGAGCAATTGCTGGAAGGTGCTCATGCTATGGATAACCACTTTAGAACAACAGATGCTGAAAATAACATCCCAATGATCCTTGCTCTGATTGGCATTTGGTATAACAATTTTTTTGGTACAGAAACTGAAGCGATTCTGCCATACGATCAATACATGCATCGTTTCGCTGCTTACTTCCAACAAGGTAATATGGAATCTAATGGTAAGTATATTGATCGTGATGGAAACAAAGTGAATTATCAAACGGGTCCTATCATTTGGGGAGAGCCGGGTACAAACGGTCAACATGCGTTTTACCAACTGATCCACCAAGGAACCAAAATCATCCCTTGTGATTTTATTGCGCCAGCAATTAGCCATAATCCATTATCAGATCATCATGCAAAACTGATGTCTAACTTCTTTGCTCAAACAGAAGCACTTGCTTTTGGTAAAACACGCGAGCAAGTTGATGCTGAATTTGCCGCAGCAGGAAAAGATCCTAAAACCATGGATTATGTTGCACCTTTCAAAGTGTTCGAAGGTAATCGTCCAACGAACTCTATTCTGTTAAAAGAAATTACGCCTTATTCATTAGGTGCATTGATTGGAATGTATGAGCATAAGATCTTTGTACAAGGTGTTATTTTCAACATCTTCACGTTTGACCAATGGGGTGTTGAATTAGGTAAACAACTGGCTAACCGTATCCTTCCTGAATTAAAAGGTAAGGAAAGTGTTAACAGCCATGATAGCTCAACAAATAATCTGATTAATCGTTACAAAGCATGGCGTTAATCGAATAAACTGAATATAAGTAGTTGGTTAGATAAAAAGGAGGTTTTTATAACCTCCTTTGTTTTTTGATTATTTAGTGCTCAATCTGATTTTCTTTTAACGCTTTTTTAGATTATTTATGCGAAATGTTATCAGCTTTTAACTTCCATTAGTCACATCATGATATCCTTATGCATCATGACTCACACAAGCTAGGATCATCAAAGCGTGATGATGAATAAATGTTCAAAAAATCAATAATTACCCCTGCACCTATCCATTGGCTACCCAGTGAGGAACATGCAACTATTCAAGAAAGTACATTAAGTTGGTTAATGGAATTAGGCTCAATGACACGGCGATTTGAACAATATTGCCAAAAAGTCACCGTAATGCCTTATCAAGAAGGATTTATTGACCTTATTGAATCCGCTGATGAAAGCGCGTGTTTACCCAAAAGTCAGCGTTATTGGTTAAGAGAAGTGGTATTGTGTGGTGACGATATTCCTTGGTTATTAGGGCGAACGCTAGTACCAGAAGAGACATTGACAGGCGAAGATAGAAAACTGGTCAATCTAAGAACCGTTCCACTTGGGCGTTATCTGTTTCAGGAAACAACCTTAAGTCGCGATTTTATTCATATCGGGCAACAAAATGGGTATTGGCTACGCCGTTCTCGTTTCCAGCTTTCAGATAAACCTTTATTATTAACCGAGATGTTTCTACCTGCATCACCAGTGTATAAGAAGTAATTAGGGGGAGCTAAAATTGGAGGGAAGTATGACGCAAAGTAAATGGCAAGCATATAGCCGTTTAATGCGTATAGATAAACCTATCGGAGCGCTATTATTACTTTGGCCAACTTATTGGGCTTTATGGATTGCTGCTAAAGGCTTTCCTGATTGGCATATTCTGATTGTCTTTACTATTGGCGTGTTCTCTATGCGTGCCGCTGGGTGTGTAATAAACGACTTTGCTGACCGAAAAATTGATGGCAGTGTTGAACGAACTAAAAATCGACCATTACCTAGTGGGGCTGTGACAGAAAAAGAGAGCAAAATTTTATTTATCGTTTTGGTACTCTTGTCCTTTGCATTAGTTCTAACACTTAATACCATGACTATTTGGCTCTCTGTTGCAGGGCTTGCGTTGGCATGGTTTTATCCTTTCGTTAAACGGTTTAGTAATCTACCTCAGCTTATTTTAGGTATGGCTTTTGGCTGGTCAATTCCTATGGGATTTGCTGCTGTTTCTGAAAGCTTACCGTTAGTATGTTGGCTATTATTTCTTGTCAACATTGTCTGGTCTGTTGTTTACGATACGCAATATGCAATGGTTGACCGTAATGATGATATAAAAATTGGGGTTAAATCTACCGCTATTCTATTCGGTCGTTATGACAAAATTATTATCGGTATTTTACAACTGGTGATGTTGGCATTATTGGTGGGTATCGGTATTTTGCTGAATCTGAAAGGTATCTACTACTGGTCGCTATTGTTAGTAACAGCGCTGTTTATTTATCAGCAGAAGCTTATTGCAGAGCGTGAAAGAGCACCGTGTTTCCAAGCTTTTATGAATAATAACTATGTTGGCTTTGTTTTATTTGCGGGTATTTTATTTAGTTATTTTTAAGATAAGTAAGCGCTGAAGTATTCTCTACTATTGGGTAGAAACAAAAAGGGATAAGCAATGAGCTTATCCCTTTTCTATTTCAGTAATCACACAGTTTACTGATTATTCATCAGCTTCAGACTTACTTTTTTCATCAACAGCTTGTACTGAATTGTTATCTTCAGTGATCCCCACGCTTTCAATGGTTAAGCGAATTTCTGGTGACATTAATTTTGCAATCACTTGGTAAAGGGCAGATGCATCTGCTTTTAGGATATCTTCATTATCATTGAGATAACCTTCTTCACGTAGTGTTGAAACTAAGGTAGAGAATACCGCTTTATCAAAGAATTCAGGTGCGTTGATACCATGCAAGACTGAAAGACGTTGTGCCAAGATACGGCTCTCTTTTTCCAATAATGCACGGCTAATTTCAGGAGCAAAATTGAGTAAGGAAAGCGTAATTCCATAGCGTTGCAATGTTTCTCTGACACTGGCAGCTAACAGTTGTAATGGACGAATACGCGCTGGATTAATACGCAGTAAGCCATCATTATCACAACAAATCAGGCGCTGACGGCACAGTTCTGTAATCAAAGTATTAATGACTTCAGGGAGCTCTTCTTTCTCATAACGAATAAATAGTTCCGCTTTAATAAGAGGGAAGATTAGCTCAACTTGTTTCATTAAATCATCACGATGAATTTTTTCATGATGTAAGACGATGCTTGCAATTAATGATGGAGTAATCATTAAGTGGATTGTGTTGTTGCGATAATAAGTCATTAATACCGCACTTTCACGAGGGAGCACCACAATATCACCCAGACTGTCTTTTTCGACTTGGAATTTATCAGATTGCAACGCGTGTTCTAATAAGGCTTCAGCATTTTTATCAGACACAATCATATCTGTCGAATAAGGCACATTGCGTAATAATTGCAGATAACAATCGACTTGCTCTAACAGTTGCTCTCTAGTGAGAGCACGCTGGCGAGATGCCAACAAGGCCGTTGAAACAAGGTTAATCGCATTAATAGATGCTGCATTATTAATATGAACCATAATGTTGTCTGCCAGTGTGCTTACTGTTGGGTTTAACCAACTTGGGCGTTGTGGCTCAATTGGGTCAATATCATCACGCCATTGTGGAACAGCCTGATTTAAGTATTGGACAACAGAAATCGGCTCACCAAAGTTCACATAGCCTTGACCAAGGTTACGTAATTTACGTAATCCTCTGACCATCTGCATAAAGCCTTCTTTCTCTTTTGTTGCGCCACGTAATTCTTTGGCATAGGTTGCCACTTCCATAACGTGTTCATATCCAATGTAAATTGGAACAACAGAGATAGGGCGTGTTTCACCGCGTAACATGGCTTGTACCGTCATTGAAAGTGTTCCTGTTTTAGGATCTAACAATCGACCTGTACGAGAGCGTCCACCTTCAACGAAATATTCAATCGAGTAACCGCGTGTAAATAGCTCACCTAAATATTCGCGGAAAATGGTGGAGTAAAGCTTGTTACCTTTAAAGGTTCTTCTGATAAAGAAAGCCCCTAAACGGCGGAAAATAGGCCCTGCTGGCCAGAAATTGAGGTTAATACCTGCCGCAATATGTGGCGGTACTAAACCTTGATGATAAAGCACATAGGAAAGCAGTAAGTAGTCCATGTGGCTACGGTGACAAGGAACATAAACGATTTCATGCCCATCTTGTGCGAGTTTACGTACTCGCTCGGCATTATAAACGTTGATACCTTGGTAGAGCTTATTCCATGTCCAACTTAATACGCGATCACTAATACGCACCGCTTCATATGAGAAATTAGCTGCAATTTCTTCCATGATATCTGTGGCATTTTTACGCGCTTTATCAAGTGAGATTTTCTTCGCTTTTGATTCATCTTCAATCGCTTTTTCAATGGCTTTCGATGAGAGCAATTTATTGAAGAGATCTTGGCGTGCTGGCAATTTTGGACCAACAGCTGCTAAACGCTGACGTGAAAAGTGGATACGCGCAACACGCGCAAGTTTTCGAGCTATACTGGTGTCAGTACCGTGTTCGTTCGCCATTTCACGCATTGAAACAGTGGGTGAAAAACGAACAAAGCTATCACGACCTAACCAGAGGATAGCGATAAATTTTTGGATACCGTTAAGCACACGTAAATGTGGAACGCCATTATGGCCTTCACGACCTGGAGAGCGTCCAAACATCACGGAAACCGGCAACATCTCGATATCAAGATGTGGGTTATTACGATGTGCATCAAGATAAGCGTGGAATGTCTTCACGGAATCTTTACGAGGATCAGGCGAGTAGTAACGGAATACTCTTGGGCCGTCATCAATAAAGACATACGCAGGAAGCTTAGTTCCACCGATCTCAATAGGTTGCAGCGGATCAGGCAACCCTAATGAAAGACACTGCTGTCGTAATGTCAGTAAGTCCGCCTTTGAATGATAAGGCAGAACGTAAAGGAAAGATCGCGACGTATCTAACCCTAATTCAGTGATAGGATCAGTCGGAACTCGTTTGCTTTTTACCAATAATTTTAGTGGTAAATTCAATGTGTTATAATATAGTTTACGCCAAGCTGACATAAATAGTTGTAGCCTCTTATTAGCAATACTTCGAAAGCATAACAGAAAGTCTTTCGTAGATCTGTGGTGCTGTGACAATATTAATAGAGAAAAGTGGCAAAATAATCGTTTGTTTTCGATAGAGTTTATTATGGCTAATCAAAATAAAGGTCTTACCCGAATCATCAAAGCTGGTGGCTATTCATACAAAGGCATTCGTGCCGCTTGGATTAATGAAGCCGCTTTTAGACAAGAAGCAATTGTGACCTTGGTTGCAATTATCCTTTCATTTTTCATCGATGTCAGTGGTCTAGAGCGCATTTTACTTATTGGTTCCGTTGTATTGGTTGTGATCTTGGAACTGGTAAACAGTGCAATAGAAGCCGTCGTCGATCGAATTGGATCTGAATACCACGAATTATCCGGACGTGCAAAAGATATGGGTTCTGCCGCCGTTCTGATTGCTATTATATTGGGATTATTTACTTGGGTAACCATTCTTTGGGGGCATTTCTTCGCATAAAGTTAAAAAATTCGATTTTTGTCGAAAAATAATCCAAAGATGCGTGTTTTATATTCATTTAAGGTTTCAAATCGTCATATACCTGTATATACTCACAGTCTGACTGTATAAACAAACAGGGGGCGGAATGAAAGCATTAACTGCAAGGCAGCAGCAGGTTTACGATTTGGTTCGTGATCACATTTCGCAAACGGGTATGCCACCAACACGGGCTGAAATAGCTTCCCAACTTGGGTTTCGCTCACCAAATGCGGCAGAAGAGCACTTGAAAGCTCTTGCTCGTAAAGGCGTGATAGAAATTGTCTCTGGTGCATCCAGAGGTATCCGTTTGCTAATGGAAGAAGAGCCAGAAGGACTGCCATTAATTGGGCGAGTCGCTGCTGGTGAACCACTTTTAGCACAAGAGCATATTGAAAGCCACTATCAAGTTGACCCAATGCTATTTAAACCAAGTGCAGATTTTTTATTGCGCGTTAATGGTATGTCGATGAAAGATATTGGTATTATGGATGGCGATTTACTTGCTGTGCATAAAACGCAAGATGTTCACAACGGGCAAGTTATTGTGGCTCGTATTGAAGATGAAGTGACAGTAAAGCGCTTTAAGAAAAGCGGTAATAAAATTGAACTTCATGCAGAAAACTCAGAATTTTCACCTATTATCGTCGATTTACGCGAACAAAGCTTTACTGTGGAAGGTTTAGCTGTAGGGGTTATTCGGAACGGCGAATGGCTGTAATTTATACCAAAGTAAGTCAATACAACTTATTTTAAAAAGATGCAGATGATGTGTAAAACCACAAAATCATCTGCATTTTTTATTTCTAATTTGTATAAAAAAACACCATCGCACTACAAATGTAATTACAATATGATGTGTTTTAATTACGGAGGTGCTTATGACAACGATACAAGTTAGAGTAGACGATGAGCTCAAAAAATAAGCTTATCAAGTATTTGAAAAAATGAACCTGTCTCCTTCAGATGCCATAAGATTATTTCTACGTTATGTTTCTGAAAATGAAAAATTACCTTTCTCAGAAGTTTCTGTCGTTGTTGGGGAGCTGGATGAAGATGAGGATATTTTAGCTGTTGTACGTGAACGTTTGAAAAAACCAAGTAAACGTATAAGAGTAAATATTAATGATCTTTAATATTGAGTTTGATAATCGTGCCTTGAAAGAATGGCAGAAACTCGATCAAAGCATTAAAGAGCAGTTTAAAAAGAAATTAAAAAATTGCAGGAAAACCCTTATATAGAGTTAGCTCGCTTAAAAGGTGATCTCGCGGGTTGCTATAAGATTAAATTACGAGCATCTGGTTTTCGATTGGTTTATCAAGTTATTGATTCTGAAGTTATGATTTTAGTTATTGCTGTTGGTAAATGTGAAGAGAGTAAAGCTTATTCATTAGCTGAAGTGAGAATTCAAAAGAACAACATGTATTAGCCAGCATTTAGCTGGCTTTTTGTTTTTATAAGCTCAACGAGGCTTATAGTCGCCGGTTTTTTTCTGTTTAAGATTATCATCCATACTGTGATCATGATGACAACCTTCAGGATGTGTACACTCTTGTGCTTCGTGGCACTGTGAACATAATCCATGAATTTCGATGACACTGTGTCGTAAATGAAATCCACTCTCTTTTGCTAGTAATGAAATTGCATCTTCGATTTTATGGCTATTCTTTTCAGTGACAGATAAACAGCGGTCACAAATTAGCATTACTGACGTATGTTCAACATCATCAAAATGATGGCAAAGCACATAACTGTTAGTGGATTCTATTTTATGGATAAATCCTTGCTCAAGTAAAAACTCTAACCCACGATAGACAGTAGGTGGTTTTGCTTGTGGCTCAACTTGGCGTAATAAATCCAATAAATCGTATGCGCTGATAGCAGAAGGTTGCTGCATAATCAGACGTAATACTGCCAGACGTTGTGAAGTCAGGCGAACACCTCGTTTCTGGCAGATCTTTTCTGCCTGAGCGAGCAATTTCTCTTCATTCATGGGGATAAGATGCTCTCAGACGTTGTTAATGACACAGATCCTATCATATTTTTCAAGAGTAAACCTTTGTGTAAAGTGGGGTTTTATGAAAATAACTGTGGCATTACGTCCTTTTTTAAAAGTATCTGTTGTTAGATAAAAGAACATGTTTTCTTTCAATATAAAGAATGAGTCTTTAGAAAGAGAGATAAACACATGAAAAGTTTATTGTGTAGAGCGAATTTATTCTATGTAAACCGGATTGTTTTATATGGAGAAATGGTTTTTCATGATGATAAATACTGATAACCAGCAACAAAAAACCCAGCCTGAGCTGGGTTAGTTTTTTAGATGATTTTAGATAAATTGTTCCGAAATACGATCAGAACGGGATATCGTCATCAAAATCCATTGGTGGTTCATTATTTGGCGCTGGTGCCGCAGCAGGTTGTTGTGCTGGGCGAGATTGTGCACCACCGCTAAATTGTTGTGATGCTTGTGGCTGTTGTGGTTGACCCCAACCGCCTTGGCCGCCTTGAGAAGGAGCGCCATCTTGACCACCACGGCCGCCTAACATCTGCATTGAGCCACCAATGTTAACAACAACTTCAGTGCTATATCTGTCTTGACCGCTTTGGTCTTGCCATTTACGTGTTTGTAACTGACCTTCGATATACACTTGTGAACCTTTACGCAGATATTCGCCTGCAATTTCCGCTAATTTGCCGAAAATTACCACACGGTGCCACTCGGTTTTTTCTTTCGTTTCACCGGTTTGTTTATCGCGCCAGCTTTCTGATGTTGCCAGTGTTAAGTTGGCAACTGCACCGCCACTTGGCATATAACGGATTTCTGGATCCTGCCCTAAATTACCGATAAGAATAACTTTGTTTACGCCTCTGCTCGCCATGTGAGGTACTCCTGCGAAAGTAAATTTTTTGAAATCATAAGCGAATAAGTTTATCACGTACGCTAAAATTTGAATATGACGTGTGATGAATTTCTCAATTGTGAACATTGTCGAAATTTTTCTGTCTCAAAATGACAGAGTTACATCACCATTCAATTTCACTATATATACTGTATATCCATTCAGTTAACTTTGTGTCATAATTATCCGATTCTTTCTTTTTCGGCGACTCTCTCAATCCGGGATATATTCATGGATAAAATCGAAGTACGGGGCGCTCGCACCCATAATCTAAAAAATATCAACTTGATCATTCCTCGCGATAAACTAATTGTTATTACGGGGCTTTCTGGTTCAGGTAAATCTTCTTTAGCCTTTGATACGCTTTATGCAGAGGGGCAGCGACGCTATGTGGAATCGCTTTCTGCTTATGCTCGTCAGTTTCTTTCGTTGATGGAAAAACCTGACGTTGACCATATTGAAGGTTTATCTCCCGCTATTTCGATTGAGCAGAAATCTACGTCGCACAACCCACGCTCGACGGTGGGAACGATTACAGAAATTCACGACTACCTACGTCTCTTATTTGCACGTGTTGGTGAACCTCGTTGTCCTGATCACGACATTCCGCTCGCCGCTCAGACGGTCAGCCAAATGGTTGATAATGTACTTGAGCAACCTGAAGGCAAGCGCTTAATGCTTTTAGCACCAGTGGTGAAAGAGCGTAAAGGCGAGCATATTAAGTTACTTAATAATCTTGCCGCTCAAGGTTATATTCGTGCTCGTATTGATGGTGAAGTGTGCGATCTCTCTGATCCACCAACATTAGAATTACAGAAAAAACATACCATTGAAGTGGTTATTGACCGCTTTAAGGTTCGTGACGATCTGGCTCAACGTTTAGCTGAATCATTTGAAACTGCATTAGAGCTTTCTGGTGGTACCGCCGTTATCTCTGATATGGATGATAGCAATGCAGATGATATTGTTTTTTCTGCAAACTTTGCTTGCCCGGTTTGTGGTTACAGCATGAGCGAGCTAGAGCCTCGTTTATTCTCCTTTAATAACCCCGCTGGTGCTTGTCCAACTTGTGATGGCTTAGGTGTTCAGCAATTTTTTGATCCTGAATTAGTGATCCAAAATAGAGAGATCTCTCTTGCTGGTGGCGCAATTAAAGGATGGGATCGTCGTAATTTCTACTATTTCCAGATGCTTCGCTCATTGGGTGAACATTATCATTTTGATGTTGAAGCGCCATTTGATTCGTTACCAGATAATATCCAGAAAGTCATTTTAACGGGTTCAGGCAAAGAGAATATTGAATTTAAATACACAAACGATCGTGGCGATGTTGTTGTTCGTCATCATCCTTTTGAAGGTGTATTAAATAATATGGAACGCCGTTACCGCGAGACAGAATCTAGTGCGGTGCGTGAAGAACTTTCTAAATATATTAGTAATCGCTCATGTGCCTCTTGTGGTGGTACACGTTTACGCCGAGAAGCACGTCATGTGTATGTTGAAAATACAACATTGCCAGAAATAGCCGATTATAGCATTGGTCATGCAATGACCTTTTTCCAAAATCTGAAATTGAGCGGTCAACGCGCGAAGATTGCAGAAAAAGTCTTAAAAGAGATTAGTGACCGACTAAAATTCTTGGTAAATGTGGGATTAAATTACCTTACACTTTCTCGTTCAGCTGAAACATTATCAGGTGGTGAAGCACAACGTATTCGTTTAGCAAGCCAGATTGGTGCGGGATTAGTTGGTGTTATGTATGTGCTGGATGAACCTTCAATTGGCTTGCATCAACGAGATAACGATCGCTTACTTGAAACGCTGATCCATTTACGTAATTTGGGTAACACTGTGATCGTTGTTGAGCATGACGAAGATGCTATCCGTGCCGCTGATCATGTTATTGATATTGGACCTGGTGCGGGTGTTCATGGTGGTGAAATTGTCGCTCAAGGGACTCTTGAAGATATCATTAATAACCCGAATTCATTAACGGGGAAATTCTTAAGTGGTGAGCGGCGTATCGCAATTCCAGAGCAACGTGTACCTGTTGATCGCGAAAAAATGCTGACTATCCTTGGCGCAAAAGGCAATAACTTAAAGAATGTAAATCTGAAATTACCAGTAGGTTTATTTACCTGTATTACAGGTGTTTCAGGATCAGGTAAATCAACGCTTATCAACGATACGTTATTCCCTATTGCCCAACGCCAATTAAATGGGGCTACAAATAGTGTACCAGCGCCTTATTTAGATGTTGAAGGGCTAGAGTATTTCGATAAAGTTATTGATATCAACCAAAGCCCAATTGGTCGTACTCCTCGTTCAAACCCTGCAACTTACACCGGTGTCTTTACACCTATTCGTGAGTTATTTGCGGGTGTACCTGAATCTCGTACTCGTGGTTATACGCCGGGTCGTTTCAGTTTCAACGTCAAAGGTGGTCGTTGTGAGGCTTGCCAAGGCGACGGTGTCTTAAAAGTTGAAATGCATTTCTTACCTGATGTGTATGTACCTTGTGATCAATGTAAAGGTCAGCGTTATAACCGTGAAACCCTTGAAGTTAAATACAAAGGAAAAAATATTCACGAAACGTTGGATATGACCATTGAAGAGGCGAGAGAGTTCTTTGATGCCGTACCTGCATTAGCTCGTAAACTACAAACATTGATTGATGTTGGTCTTTCTTATATTCGTTTAGGACAATCAGCTACGACTTTATCGGGCGGTGAAGCACAGCGGGTTAAGTTAGCAAAAGAGTTGTCAAAACGTGGAACAGGACAGACTCTCTATATTCTCGATGAGCCTACAACAGGGCTTCACTTTGCTGATATTGAATTGTTGCTTGAAGTTCTTCATCAGTTACGTGACCAAGGTAATACCATTGTTGTTATTGAGCATAATCTTGATGTGATCAAAACCGCGGACTGGATTGTCGATCTGGGTCCTGAAGGCGGAAGTGGTGGTGGTCAAATTTTAGTATCAGGCACACCAGAGCAAGTTGCAGAGTTTGAAGGCTCACATACTGCAAGATTCTTAAAACCAATCTTAGAGCGTGGTTATTAAGATTACATCACTTATTCCCTTATGATCTAAGCGCTACAGACAATAAACGCTTTACTGTTTGTAGCGCGCTTTCTTCAAGAAAAGTAAATCCGTGAAGGATGATAGAATTTAATTCTATCGAAAAAAGCATTCTCTTTTGGTTATACACTTCCTTATCTATTTTTATCTTATTAATCGCTCTTTTTGATAAAAAGCAGATTAAATGGTTAATTATGCTGTTTTGTAACAGTATTTTAACTAAATACGAGATAACAAAGCTAAATAGAAAGGATTATCATAGTATATCGTGATGGACAGCACAGTTTATTTGGTGATTTGTTTCAATTGTTATACTTGACTATTATTGTATAACAATAGTTCTTTTTCATTATTAATCAATGTGTTGTGTCTTTATAAAGGTTACAATAGAGGGAAGGTTATTATTTACTGTGCTCTTTGAACAGATAATCCTACTTTTCTCCTTACGATAGAATTTTTTTCCAAATCATTTCGGGCTATCACGATTTATAACAACTTTTTTCTCCGTAATATTCCCTATCATTTACCCCATAATAAATAATACCTGCAAAGAGTAAGGCTATTTCGACATCGCAATGTTAGATAGACTTTTTTACCCCCAAAAATTCGTTTTGCTATTAACAATTACAATATAAAAAGTGAGTACTAATATGGAAACGGCTTCCTCAAAAACAGAGACCACAAGCTATCCCGCAACTAGTGCTGGCGCTCGCCGCGCAGGTATGACTGAACAAGAATGGCGTGCGGCAATTAAATTCGACGGCAATGATGTGGGCTGGGTTATCATGAGTATCGGTATGGCTATCGGTGCAGGTATTGTGTTTTTACCTGTGCAGGTGGGTCTGATGGGATTATGGGTTTTCCTACTATCCTCGATCATTGGTTATCCGGCTATGTACCTTTTCCAACGTCTATTTATTAATACGTTGGCTGAATCTCCAGAGTGTAAAGACTACCCAAGCGTTATCACCGGTTATCTCGGTAAAAACTGGGGTATCTTATTAGGTGCGCTCTACTTTGTGATGTTAGTCATTTGGATGTTTGTTTACTCAACAGCAATCACTAATGACAGTGCTTCTTACTTACAAACATTTGGTGTTACTGAAGGTTTACTGTCAGAAAACCCATTCTATGGTTTGATCCTGATTTGTGCGTTAGTGGCTATCTCTTCTCGTGGTGAACAATTACTGTTTAAAGTATCAAGCTTTATGGTACTGACTAAACTGTTTGTTGTTGCAGCGTTAGGGATCTCCATGATTGGTATGTGGCATCTTTATAACGTAGGTGCATTACCACCAGCTGGACGTTTAATCAAAGAAGCAATCATTACATTACCTTTTACACTGACTTCAATTCTGTTTATCCAAACATTAAGCCCAATGGTTATCTCTTACCGTGGTCGTAATAAAAACCGTGAAGTTGCTCGTCATAAAGCGCTACGTGCAATGAACATCGCTTTCGGTGTGTTGTTCTGTACTGTTTTCTTCTATGCAATCTCATTCACATTAGCAATGGGTCATGATGAAGCGGTTAAAGCGTATGAGCAAAATATTTCTGCATTAGCGATTGCTGCGAAATTCTTCCCTGGTGGTTGGGTAACGGTTGTCAGCGTAATGCTGAACATCTTCGCCGTAATGACTGCGTTCTTTGGTGTCTACTTAGGTTTCCGTGAAGCGACACAAGGGATTGTGATGAACATCCTGCAACGTTATATCCCAGCAGAGAAAATCAACCAAAAATGGGTACAAAACGGCATCATGATTTTTGCTGTGTTACTGGCATGGGGTGCAATCATCCTTAATGCGCCAGTGCTGAGCTTCACTTCAATTTGTAGCCCAATCTTCGGTATGGTGGGTTGTCTTATCCCTGCATACTTAGTGTACAAAGTACCGATGTTACATAAATACAAAGGTGCATCACTTTACCTGATTATCTTTACCGGTTTACTGCTCGTTATCTCTCCGTTCTTGGCATTCTCATAGTCGCCAACTTCGGTTCTAGTTAGGAGTTGTTTTTAAAAACTAAATTAATCCAAGGTGTTAGATTATGAGCCAGAACAAAAATTCTCATTTATGGTCACAGTTTGTTCGTCAGTTACGTGAAGGTGTTAAACCCGCAGTAGGTTGTACTGAGCCGATTTCATTAGCATTGGCAGCCGCGAAAGCAACCGCACTTTTAGGCGAGCCTGTTGTTCGTGTCGAAGCTTGGGTTTCACCAAACTTGATGAAAAACGGAATGGGCGTAACAGTGCCGGGAACGGGAATGGCTGGGCTACCTATTGCAGCAGCATTGGGTGCGACAGGAGGAGATCCTGATGCAGGGCTGGAAGTCTTGTTAAAAGCATCCGCTGATGCAGTTGCTCAAGCTAAGACACTGGTTGCTCAAGGTAAAGTCACAGTGGGTGTAAAAGCGCCTTGCGAAGATGTTCTTTACTCTGAAGCGAAAGTGTATAGCCAATCTGGTTATGCCATCGTCAGTATCGCAAGAGAACATACACACGTTGTTCGTTGTGAATGTAACGGTAACGTTGTTTTTGAGGAAGATAAATCAGCGCTTACCAATAATTGCGAATGTACTGATGAAAAACCTTTTACTGATGTTTGTGCTGAAGATATTTACAACTTTGCACTTAATGTGCCAGTGAGCGAAATTGAGTTTATGCTCAATGCCGCTCGTTTAAATGGTGCTTTATCAGAAGAGGGGCTACAAAACACCTATGGATTAGCCATTGGTCGTACCTTAATTCTGCAACAAGAGAAGGGTTTGTTAGGTAAAGATTTACTTAATGAAATCATGATCAGAGCATCAGCCGCATCCGATGCTCGCATGGGGGGAGCGGTATTACCTGCAATGAGTAATTCAGGCTCAGGCAATCAAGGGATTGCTGCAACATTGCCTGTGATGGTTGTTGCTGAATTTATCAAAGCTGATGATGAAACCTTACTGCGTGCGTTGGTTTTATCTCACTTAATGGCAATCTATGTTCATAGCCATTTTCCACCTCTTTCCGCCCTTTGCGCTGCAACAACCGCTTCAATGGGAGCAGCCGCAGGAATGGCATGGTTACTCACAAAAGATTTCACCACGGTCAGTATGTCTATCAACAGTATGATTGGTGATATCAGTGGCATTATCTGTGATGGCGCATCGAATAGCTGTGCAATGAAAGTATCAAGTAGTGCAGCGAGTGCTTATAAAGCGGTATTAATGGCGATGCAAAATCAAAGTGTTGCGGGTACTGATGGTATTGTCAGTGACGATGTCGATAGCTCAATAGCGAATCTCTGTGCATTAGCCAGTCGTGCAATGCAACATACAGATATTCAAATCATTGAGATTATGGAAGAAAAAGCGCGTCGTAATGCTGGGGAAAAGAAGCAAGCTGTCAATATATAAAAGGCGAAAACCTAAAACGACAGTGATGTTGTTATGCAGTAAAAAGAAATACCTGCTTATGAGAATAGGCAGGTATTTTTTTATCATGAAATCACGTTGATTAGCTTAGATACTTACAGCGGCAAAGGCTTGAGCAATGCGTTGAACATTACCTGTATTAACACCTGCCATACAAACACGACCTGTACCGACAAGATAAATACCAAATTCATCACGTAATCTATCAACTTGTGCTTGTGTAAAGCCGGTATAGCTAAACATACCGCGTTGAGTTAATAGATGATCAAAATTCTTTTCAGGCAGGGCAACTTTTAAAGCTTCGACTAAAGTCACGCGCATCTCTTTAATACGGTCACGCATATGTGCGACTTCTTTTTGCCATTGTGCAGTTAAAACTTGGTCTGATAGCACTTTATTGACAATTTGTGCACCATAGTTTGCAGGGCTTGAATAGATACGGCGTACACCCGCTTTTAGCTGACCCAGTACGTGTTCGCATTCAGTGGCATTCTCACAAACAATGGATAATCCGCCTGCGCGTTCACCGTAGATCCCAAATATTTTTGAAAAAGAGTTACTGATAAGTATCGGTAATCCTGCTTTTGCCATAGTACGAATAGCATAAGCATCTTCATCTAAATTTTCGGCAAAGCCTTGATAAGCAATATCTAAGAATGGAATTGCTTGGCGAGCTTTTAATACTTCAGTGACTTGATCCCATTGATCTTTAGTCAGATCGGAGCCAGTTGGGTTATGGCAACAAGGGTGCATCAATACAATGCTTTTTTCAGGCAGTTTTTTAAAGCAATCTAACAGAGCTTCAAATTTTACGCCTTTGGTTTCAGGATCAAAGTAAGGGTAGTGATTCACTTTGAAACCTGAGCCCGCAAAAATAGAACCATGATTATCCCAAGTTGGATCACTTATCCACACTTCTGATCCTGGGAAATAGCGATGCAGAAAATCAGCACCCACTTTTAATGCACCTGATCCACCTAATGTTTGGATTGTGGCAATTTTCTTTTCTGCAATTAGAGGATTATCTGCACCGAAAAGGAGATCTTGAATTTCGCTACGATAAGGTGCGAGCCCTTCCATTGGTAAATAAAGTGTTGCGGTGGGTGTCATGGCATTGAGTTGCTGACGTGCAACTGAAACTGTTCCTAAAATAGGGGTCTTGCCTTCTTCGTCATAATAAAGACCAATGCTTAAATTAATTTTATCCTGACGTGGGTCTTTGTTATAAACATCCATCAATGAGAGAATCGGATCTCCCGGAAACGCTTCAACCTGTTGAAACACGGCTTCTTCTCCAATCACTTTTAGTGTGTCATAGGGATACAATATCGTGTGTATTATTGTTCGTCTAGGTATTCCATGATGACGCGCGAGGTTAATTTGGTAATCAACTCATAGGCGCTAATACCACTATATTTGGCAATTTCTTCTACGGGCAACACATCTCCCCATAAAATAGCTTCATCACCAACACTATCAATCAGTTCAGTGCCCAAATCGACGCTGATCATATCCATCGAAACACGCCCAACAATAGGCACTTTTCGACCATTGATCCACACTGGAGCACCTGAAGGTGCGCTACGAGGATAGCCATCACCGTAGCCAATCGCGATCACACCAAGATAAGTGTCTTTTTCACTTATCCATGTGCCGCCATAACCAACAGGCTCACCAGCTTTATGCTTACGAACAGCAATAAGGCTTGTTTTTAGCGTCATTGCAGGGGTTAAACCAAAGTCTTTGCCCGTTCTTTCATCACCAGTAGGAGAGATACCATAAGTGATAATGCCGGGGCGAACCCACTGATAATGGACTTGAGGCCAAAATAAAATACCCGCGGAAGCTGCGATAGACTTATCACCGGCTTTATCTTGAATAAAATCTTGAAACAGTGAGATTTGTTTTTGTGTCGCTTCAGGAACATCTGGTTCATCAGCACGACTAAAATGGCTCACAATATTGACAGGTTGTTGTACATTTTTACAGGCGGAAAGCCGTAAATAAAAGGCTTGTGCGTCTTCAGGACGTACTCCTAAACGATGCATACCCGTATCGATTTTCATCCATACTTTAACGGGTTCATCTAAATCAGCCTGTTCTAATGCTTCTAATTGTTCTTGACTATGAACAACGGTTTCAATGTGGTTGACGACTAAAATCGGTAGGTCAACGACATCAAAAAAGCCTTCTAACAGAAGAATGGGTTTTACAATACCCCCACTGCGTAAGGTTAATGCTTCACCAATACGTGCAACACCAAAACAATCAGCATTATCCATTAAGGTATATGCTGTTTCTAATAACCCATGACCATAAGCGTTTGCTTTCACGACAGCTATCAGGTGGCTATGTGGGGCATAGTCTCTCACATGCTGAAAATTGTGACGCAGAGCGCGGCGATCTATCACTGCGGTTGCCGCTTTCATATTATTCCAATACTTCCTTTAATTAAGTCAAGGTTAGTGATTATTCATCGTCGTAAGCAGGGCCAGCATAGTTATCAAAGCGTGACCATTGACCGTTAAAGGTAAGCCTTACCGTACCAATTGGGCCGTTACGTTGTTTACCGATGATGATTTCTGCAACACCTTTTAAATCGCTACTTTCGTGATAAACCTCGTCGCGGTAAATAAACATGATAAGGTCAGCATCTTGCTCAATAGAGCCTGATTCACGTAAGTCGGAGTTAACAGGGCGTTTATCAGCACGTTGTTCCAAACTACGGTTTAACTGTGATAGAGCAACCACGGGAACTTGTAATTCTTTAGCTAACGCTTTTAAAGAACGAGAAATTTCAGCAATTTCTAGTGTTCTGTTTTCAGATAATGAAGGTACTCTCATTAGCTGCAAGTAGTCAATCATGATAAGGCTTAAACCGCCATGTTCACGATAAATTCGACGAGCACGAGAGCGTACTTCTGTTGGTGTTAAACCCGACGAGTCATCGATATACATATTACGTTTTTCAAGCAAAATACCCATCGTGCTTGAAATACGTGCCCAATCTTCATCATCAAGCTGACCAGTACGAATTCTTGTCTGATCAACGCGGGATAATGACGCCAACATACGCATCATGATCTGGTTGCCGGGCATCTCTAAGCTGAAGATAAGTACAGGTTTTTCTTCTGTCATTGCCGCATTTTCACATAAGTTCATGGCAAATGTGGTTTTACCCATAGAAGGACGTGCCGCGACAATAATTAAATCGGATTTCTGTAATCCTGCGGTTTTCTTATCAAGATCTTGATAACCACTTGAAACCCCTGTGACACCATCATGAGGTTTTTGATAGAGCTGTTCTATTTTCTCAACGGTCTCTTCTAAAATTGCCTCTATCGCTTTTGGGCCTTCGTCTTTATTGGCACGAGTTTCAGCAATTTGGAACACTCTTGATTCAGCGAAGTCGAGTAGATCTTCACTGGTGCGCCCTTGAGGATCAAAACCGGCATCTGCAATTTCGTTGGCGACTTTTATCATATCGCGAACCACTGCACGCTCTCGGACGATATCCGCATAAGCATTGATGTTTGCTGCACTTGGCGTATTTTTTGAAAGCTCAGCTAAATAAGCAAAACCACCTACACTGTCTAGCTCGGCATTTTGTTCTAATGCTTCTGATAGCGTAATAAGGTCGATAGGTTTACCTAATTCCAGCAAGCGTTGCATTTGCGAGAAAATAGTACGATGAGGTCGACTATAAAAGTCTTCTGCGGTGACACGTTCAGAAACATTATCCCAACGTTCATTATCTATCATCAGACCGCCTAACACGGACTGCTCTGCTTCCAGCGAATGGGGAGGTAGCTTTAATCCCTCCATTTGTCGGTCTTTGATATCAGACATCAGCTTGTCAGTGGTCTTATTTCTGGCCATAAATCCTGCATAAAAATCGAAAAAGTGTCAGTACGCTCTAGTATACGCTAACCCAATTATCTGTGCCTTGTAGAAATAGCTATCCTTTGTCATTATCTCTAAAGGTCTTTAGAGCTCGCTTATTTAACCCTTCATCCTATAAGGAGATAGCAATGGCTAAACGTATTCAATTTGCAGCTCATGGCAGTGCTGATGTTCTCGAACTAGCAACATTCACACCAGCTCCTCTTGGTGATCACGAAGTTCAGGTTGCCAACAAGGCAATTGGTATTAACTATATTGATACTTATGTACGTAGCGGGTTATACCCTGTAAGCCAATTCCCTAGTGGATTAGGTACTGAAGCCGCAGGCATTGTTATTAAAACAGGTGCTAAAGTGACTTCACTAAAAGAAGGGGACAGAGTTGTGTATGCACAATCTCCGCTAGGGGCTTATAGCGATACGCATAATGTACCAGAAAATAAAGTGGCACGTCTGCCTGATAATATCTCTTTTGAACAAGCGGCAGCCTCTTTCTTAAAAGGATTAACGGTTTATTATCTCTTCAATGAAACCTATAAATTACAAGCAGGTGAAACCTTCTTATTCCACGCAGCTGCTGGTGGTGTTGGTTTAATTGCGAGCCAATGGGCGAAAGCAATTGGTGCAAAAATGATTGGTACAGCAGGTAGTGATGAAAAAGTTGCCAAAGCAAAAGCCGCAGGCGCATGGGAAGTGATTAATTACCAGACTGAGTCGATTGTAGAACGTGTTTTGGCACTAACGAATAACCAAAAAGTACCTGTTGTTTATGATTCTGTTGGTAAAGCAACTTGGTTAGATTCATTAGACTGTTTACAGCATCGTGGCTTAATGGTGAGTTTTGGTAACGCATCAGGTGCAGTAACTGGTGTTGATTTAGGTATTCTCAATAAAAAAGGCTCTTTGTATGTCACGCGCCCATCTATTTCGGGTTATATCACAACACGTGAAGAGCTAGATGCTGCAAGTGAAGCGTTATTTGCGTTAATTGGTAGCGGTAAAATTGATGTCAGTGTGCCAGATAATCAGAAATTTGCGTTAGCAGATGCGAAAGATGCACACCGTTATCTTGAAAGTAGACAATCTCAAGGATCAAGCTTACTTATTCCTTAATGATTGTTTGTAAGATTTAAAACCTGTTTGAAATCCATTAAACAGGTTTTAAATACTTATGTCTCAATTATTTTTCAGTCACAAATTTAAGTGCATTTTCTAAAACAGATAAATCAGCGCCTTGTTTGTGTGCATTTTCACTTAAATGACGACGCCATTGTCTAGCACCCGGAATACCTTGAAAAATTCCCAACATATGACGAGTTACATGACCTAAATAAGTGCCTTGTGAAAGCTCTTTTTCAATATAAGGATACATTGCTCTTACTGCCGCGACTGCATCAGCAATAGGTAACTGATTATCAAAAAGCTCATGATCGACATGTGCTAGAATTGACGGGTTTTGATAAGCCTCACGACCAACCATAACACCATCCATATATTTTAAGTGTTCCTTCGCTTCTTCTAATGACTTAATGCCACCATTAATTGCCATGGTAAGATGCGAGAAATCACGTTTTAATTGATAAACACGAGGATAATCTAAAGGTGGAACCTCACGATTCTCTTTGGGGCTTAAACCCGATAGCCATGCTTTACGTGCATGAATAATAAAGGTATCGCAGTTATTATCTCGGCTAACAGTATCAATAAAATCACAGAGAAATTCATAGCTATCTTGGTCGTCGATCCCGATACGTGTTTTTACTGTAACAGGAATATCAACGACATCGCGCATGGCTTTCACACAGTCAGAGACGAGTTGTGCATCTCCCATTAAACAAGCACCAAAGCGCCCATTTTGTACGCGATCTGAAGGACAACCCACATTTAAATTAATCTCATCATAGCCACGCTCTTGTGCCAATTTTGCACATTGCGCTAACGCTTGAGGATCGCTTCCACCTAACTGTAAAGAGACTGGGTGTTCTTCTTCACTGTATTTTAGATAGTCACCTTTACCATGAATAATGGCACCCGTTGTGACCATTTCAGTATAGAGCAACGTATTTTTACTTAATTGACGAAAGAAATAACGACAATGACGATCAGTCCAGTCGAGCATCGGCGCAACAGAGAAGCGGTTCAAATTATATTCTTTTGAATTGCTATTAACATCATGATTTTCTGTTGATTTATTGAGTTCTATATTTTCTGACATGTTGTAATTCTTTCGTCTATTTAGGCGGTGATTATCTCTAAATTGTTAAGGAGATAAAATGAGCGCGCATTATAGCATAGAGGATAGCTTACACATGCTGGATCTGATGCTAGATATATACTTAAAGAAGTATGGTTGTTAAGAGAATAAATAATTCAATTGGCTACTTTTGACAAAAATGACAAAAAAAGTATATTTGACTGGTCTGTTTATTGTACAATCCTCAAAGGTTTGATAGAGAATGGATGATTTAAATAATGATTAGACGCTTTGGTTTTAAAAATTTCTCAAGTTTCAAACAAGGCGCTGAAATTAGCTTTGAATATGATGGTAATACACCAATCAATATTTCTCATGGTAAACATATTGGTACTGTTATCGGTATTAAAGGTGCTAATGGTTCAGGTAAAACAAATATTCTCAAAGCGCTTTCTTTTCTATTTTGTTTCGTTACAAAAAGAATGACTACAAAGTATTTTAATACACTAGAAAACAGTGAGGAAGTGCGTATACCCATAGAATCATTTTTCTTTTCTAAAGAGAATATAGAATTTTATATCGAGCTGGAAATAGAAGGTATGATTTATTATTATGGTTTAGAAATAACAAAAGAAGGAATTAAAAAAGAAATTTTAATTAGAAATAAAAATGAAGATGGAAGTAAAGATGTTGTATTTATTGAACGATATAAAAATAAAATTGTTTCTTGTATATCAGAGTATCAAGAGTTAAAAAGAATAAAATTAAAAGAAGATCAATCTATAATTAGCTTAATCACGGATTTTAGTTTTAATAAAAAAATGACTGATCTACTTAATATAAAAAATTTCTTTGACTTATTTATTTTTAATGTTGGCTATGACGGATTAAAAAAGGATTTTGAAGAAAATACTAAGTATATTAGAGCTTCTTTCTATAAAAATAATTTAGATGCTCTAGATTTTGTTAAAAAGATAATAAAAAATAGTGATGATGGAATTAGTGATATTATCATTGAAACAGTAAAAGACGCATCTGGTAATAATGTCGATTTTCCTTTGTTTATTCATAAATATGGTGATAAGGAATTTAATCTTATTTATTCAGATGAATCTATGGGCACAAAAACACTATTTAATGTTCTTTTTAACTATTGGGCTATATTGAAGAGTGGAGGGTTATTAATTGTAGATGAATTTGATCTTCATTTACATGCTATGATATTACCAGAAATTATTAATTTATTTACAGATTTATCAATTAATACTAAAGGTGCTCAGCTTATTGTTACTACACATAATACTGAAATAATCGATAAGTTAGGACGATATCAGACGCTATTAGTAAATAAAGAAAATAATGAAAGTTATTGTTATCGTTTAGACGAAATTCCTTTATTAAGAAATGATAGAGCAATATCTCCTTTTTATAATAAAGGGAAAATCGGAGGTGTTCCTAAAGCTTTTTTTTAATGAAATAATCTAATAAAGTAAAAGGATGTTAAATGATTAAAAAGAATTTTAAAAATAATAGATTAGTCAGAGACTTTATTAAGGATATTCCTCATTATACCATTGATAAATCAGGTATTGAGAGTAAGTGTAAGTTTAATTTTGCTTATTTTGATGCTGATCAGGAAGCGGGACAAAGCTTTACTGATTGGAATAATAATATTGGTATTTCATCACTTGAAAATTTAATGGAAAAACTAAAAGAATATACAAAGGAACCATTAAATTATTGGCAGAACCAGCGTGTTGGTAGCGGTGGGCTTAAAATACTTGAATATTATGGAAAATTTCCTAGAAATACGGTTTTTAAACATCCCGCATTTGTACCTGAAGATGCTCATTGGGCAAGATTTAGATTAGGCAATAAAGTGCGGCTTATTGGTTTTGTGATCCATCCATCGACTTTTAATCATTTAACTGAAAAACATAAAGTGCAATTCGATACGAATACGTTTTATATTGTTTTTCTAGATAAAGATCATCTTTTTTACCAAATCGAAGATGAATAGCCAAAAAACAAAATAGGAAAACATAATGCCAATAGAAAAAAGAGCATTACCTTATTTTAAATATCACCCTGAACCGATAAAAACAGGTGCTTTTATCACAGATGATACCGTTATATGTGATTGTTGTGGAAAGGAAACCGATATTTACTACGAAGGGCCTTTTTTTAGTGTTGATGATATTGAAGCACTTTGTCCTTGGTGTATCGCAGATGGCTCTGCCAGTGAGAAATTTGAAGGTGATTTTCAAGATCTCTCCTCTGTTGAAGGAACATTATCAACCTATGACAGTAACGGTGAATATTCAGGTTATCAATCAGGTGTACCTAAAGAAAATCTTGAAGAGTTGATCCGTAGAACGCCGGGATATCAAGGATGGCAACAAGAACATTGGCTTATACATTGTGGCGATCTTTGTGCATTTGTTGGTTATGTTGGGTGGGAAGATATTGCTGATAAATTAGATGAATTTGTTTCTTTGGAAGACGATATTGGTGAAATAGGTATGAATATGGATGACTTACCTAATAATTTAACCAATGGAGACCATTGCCAAGGGTATTTATTTAAGTGTTGTTGTTGTGGAAAACTACGTCTACATATCGATTTTAGTTAAAAAACATTACTCAATTAATATTAAGTCTATTTTTAGTATATAGACTTAATATTAATTTTTTTAAAATAACCTATTTATATTATCTCTATTAAAAATGGAAATAGTCATTGCTCAATATTTTACGCTATAAAGCGAAAAAATAAAAAGAGGAGCATTGAATATGAACATTAAAAGAAAGATACTTATAAAATTAAACAATCTTGATTGTGATAATAAAAATCTGTCATTTCCTACTTCCCATGAAATGCATCACTCCCTTTTAACTAATATATCTTTAGTTCCAGTAATTTCATCTGTTCATCAATTACCACCTAGAAGTCATATTGATTCTATCTCAATAAACTTTAATGATCTAAATAAATATTATTATCTTAATTTACCAGAGAACAATCATTATGCTTTAGATGAAATTATTAAAGTATTAAAACAACACCCTGATATTGAATATATACAAACAGTGCCTATACAGCCTATTGAACCTCCTAATATTACGCCTGACTTTACTCAATATCAGCAATATCTAAATACACCAGAAAAAACGGTGAATATTAATAAAATTAAAGGGCTAGGAATTTGCGAAGCATGGGAACAAGAAGCCTATGGGCAAGGAATACAAGTCGCTGATATTGAGTGGGATTTTAATCTTTCTCATCATGATTTATCAACGGATAACATTACATCATTATTACCTTTTAATGAAAAAACCAGTCAGGCAGATCATGGAACGGCAGTAGCTGGCTTAATTATGGGGAAAAATGATGGTAAAGGGATCACTGGACTCGCTTATAAATTAGATATGTTTTATGCCATCTCCGAATTAACTTGTGGACGTATTGATGCGATCATCGCGAGTAAACGCATACTACATGCTGGTGATATCGTGTTATATGAAATGCAGACAATCTGCGAGCATCAAGCTTACGTACCTGCGGATTATGAAATGCATATTTGGGAGGCGACTCGCGCCTTAACCGATGCTGGGATCATTGTGATTATGGCGGCAGGTAATGGAGGGGTAGATCTAGATTTGCCTGCTTATGAAAGTTATCGACAGCGTCATGATAATAATTCAATACGTGTTGGTGCTGGTTCGCCCTATACATTAAATCGATTACCTTTTTCAACACATGGTTCACCTATTCATGTACAAGCGTGGGGAGAGGATGTTGCAACCGCGGGTTATGGTGATCTATTTCGAAGTGATGATAACCATACTTATACAGCTAATTTTAGTGGTACATCGTCAGCCAGTGCTTTAGTTGCGGGAGCGGCTGCTGTGATCCAATCTTGGTATAAAGACCATACAAACAGTGTGTTAACGCCGATACAAATGCGTGACTTATTAATTAGAACAGGCACTTTTCCACTGTTAAATGACAAAATTGGGCCTTTACCCAATGTGAATAACGCAATTCTGTATTTAAAAAAACTAATAAAACGTCATTAAGAACAATAGTATTAATTCTTTTAGCACCTCCTAAATATTAGGAGGTGTTATTTAAACTTCATCTCTATGATATATAAAGTTTTTATCACCATAATAATACTGAGATCTAAAAATAAGCACAATTTAATCCACTTTTCTGTATAAATAATAACCATAAAATAGTATTGCAAATAAACGTGATAATTAGTTTTTATAGGAAAATAAGGTGATTAGACAACTTCTAAGAGAAAATTTATTTAATCATAAACTTAGTCGTTTTTTACGATTTATATAAATCAATAGAATTTTGATTTTATTGAATTTTTATCATGATCCTCGAAGAGTGTGGTTTATTATGAAAAACTTAAATATGAATAGTTTTTCATTGTTTATGCACCTTTTTGCTTTCAATTTCACGCCACTGCGTTTATCATTTTCCGCTTGTACTATACATACGGCGTCGCTGGTTTTGGGCTTCTGTGGAGCATAATGCTCCGGCAGCTCACACAGTCTTTTCCAGTGGCGGTTCTATCTGCATTATTCTTCGGGATAGAGTATTACCTTAAATGACTGAGAAAACATCTCTGACACCAGTTGTCGAATTAAAATCCTTAAGTAAAGGTTTCGACGGAAAACAAATTATTTCCCGCCTCGATCTCACTATCAACCATGGCGAGTTTTTAACCATCCTCGGTCCTTCGGGCTGTGGTAAGACGACGGTTTTGCGTTTAATCGCGGGTTTAGAAGACGTTGACGATGGAAAAATTATCCTTGATGGGCAAGATATTACGGATATCCCAGCGGAACAACGTTTTGTAAATACGGTTTTTCAAAGTTACGCGCTTTTCCCACATATGACTGTTTTTGAAAACGTCGCATTTGGTCTTCGTATGCAGAAAACACCTGCTGATGAGATTAACATTCGCGTTGAAGAAGCTTTGCGTATGGTGCAACTTGAAGATTTCGCACAACGCCGTCCTGCACACCTTTCTGGTGGACAACAACAACGTGTCGCGATTGCGCGTGCTGTTGTGAATAAACCAAAGGTCTTATTGCTTGATGAATCATTATCTGCACTGGATTACAAATTACGTAAACAGATGCAAAATGAATTAAAAGCCTTACAACGTAAATTAGGGATCACCTTTATTTTCGTGACTCATGACCAAGAAGAGGCGCTGACGATGTCAGACCGGATCGTGGTGATGCGTGAAGGGCGTATTGAGCAAGATGGTACTCCACGTGAAATTTATGAAGAGCCAACAAATCTGTTTGTTGCGCAATTTATAGGTGAAATTAATATCTTTGATGCTCGCGTTCTCCATCGTATTGATGAAACGCGTATTCGTGCTGATGTTGAAGGTCATGAATGTGATATTTACACCACATTACCTGTGACACAAAACCAGAAACTCAAAGTATTGCTTCGACCTGAAGATCTCCGTGTTGAAGAAATTCACGATCTTGAAAACCTTCCTGGGCTAATTGGTTATGTTCGTGAACGTAACTATAAAGGCATGACGCTAGATTCTGTTGTTGAAATGGAAAATGGTAAGGTGGTGATGGTCAGTGAGTTCTTTAATGAAGATGATCCGGATGTTGATCACTCGTTAGACCAAAAAATTGCAGTAACTTGGGTTGAAAGCTGGGAGGTCGTGCTGGCAGATGAAGAAAACACGTAAACTATTTCAAAACATCGTAATTACCGGTGTTGTGGGTTGGTTGATGGTGTTCGTCTTCTTGCCGAATATCATGATCATTGCGACCAGTTTTTTAACACGTGATGATGCCAATCTTGTCGAGATGGTCTTTACACTCGATAACTACTATCGCTTATTTGATCCTATGTATGCAGAAGTGTTACTGCATTCTATTAATATGGCGGTAGTCGCAACATTAGCTTGTTTATTATTAGGTTATCCCTTTGCTTATTTTCTGGCAAAAATGCCTAAAAAAATACAGCCTCTAATGTTGTTTTTATTGATAGTACCTTTTTGGACAAACTCGCTTATTCGTATTTATGGATTAAAGATATTCCTAAGTACCAAAGGTTATTTTAACGAATTCCTGTTGTGGATTGGACTTATTGATAAACCACTCAGAATTATTTATACCCCAGAAGCAGTTGTACTGGGGCTGGTTTATATTTTATTACCTTTTATGGTATTACCGTTATATTCCAGCATTGAAAAGTTAGACAAACCTTGTTTAGAAGCAGCTCGTGATCTAGGTGCTAATAAATTTCAGACCTTTATTCGTATTATTATTCCATTAACAATGCCGGGAATTATTGCGGGTTGTTTACTCGTAATGCTACCTGCAATGGGCTTATTCTTTGTCGCTGATCTAATGGGTGGTGCGAAAAATTTATTAATTGGTAACGTAATTAAAAGCCAATTCTTAAATATTCGTGACTGGCCTTTCGGTGCAGCCACAAGTATTTGCTTAACATTGGTGATGGGATTAATGCTGTTTGTGTATTATCGAGCCGTGAAGCTACTGCATAAGAAGGTAGAAATAGAATGATAGGACGGTTATTGCGTGGTGGATTTATGTCCATTATTTACGCGTATCTTTATATCCCGATCATCATTCTGATAGTTAACTCTTTTAACTCATCACGTTTCGGGATTAATTGGAAAGGATTTACCACAGATTGGTACACCATTTTATTTAATAATGACAGTCTGCTTCAAGCAGCTGGACATTCATTAACAATGGCGGTCACTTCTGCGACATTTGCGACATTAATTGGCGCGTTAGCGGCAGTTGCTCTTTATCGCTACCGTTTCCGTGGCAAAAAATTTGTCGGTGGAATGCTGTTTGTTGTGATGATGTCGCCAGATATTGTTATGGCGATTTCGTTGCTTGTACTGTTTATGATCCTAGGTGTTTCATTAGGATTTTGGTCGCTTCTATTTTCACATATTACATTTTGTCTGCCTTTTGTTGTGGTTACTGTGTACTCACGATTAAGTGGATTTGATGTGAAAATGTTGGAAGCAGCTAAAGATTTAGGGGCAGGTGAATTTACTATTTTGCGTAAAATCATTATGCCTCTGGCGATGCCAGCAGTGGCTTCAGGTTGGTTATTAAGCTTTACGTTATCCATGGATGACGTTGTGGTTTCTTCTTTTGTGACGGGCCCAAGCTATGAAATTTTGCCATTGAAAATATACTCAATGGTAAAAGTTGGGGTTTCACCTGAGGTGAATGCGCTTGCAACCATCCTTTTAGGTCTATCCTTAGTATTAGTGTTAATTAGTCAGTTGATCTTAAGAGACAGAACTGGCAAAGCGTAAACATGTATTAGTGCGAGTTTCTCGCACTTTTTGGGGTCTTGAAGACCAATCTGTTGGAGGTAGGCTCGCTGCCTATTTGATATTAACGCATCAACCACTGAAGGAAACATAAATGAAAAAGTGGTCCTCAGTACTTGCTGCCAGCGTAATGGCATTAAGTATCGGCACAGCATCGGCTGATGATGGTAAGACATTATATTTCTACAACTGGACGGAGTATGTTCCGCCTGGTCTGCTTGAACAGTTTACGAAAGAAACTGGGATTAAGGTGATTTATTCCACCTACGAATCCAATGAAAGCATGTATACCAAGTTAAAGACCTATAAAGATGGTGCTTATGACTTGGTGGTTCCTTCTACTTATTTTATTTCTAAAATGAGTCATGAAGGAATGCTACAAAAAATCGATAAATCAAAATTAACCCATTTTGATAATCTCGATCCTAGTTTATTACATAAATCATTCGACCCCCAAAATGACTACTCCATTCCTTATATTTGGGGTGCGACCGCTATTGGTATTAATAGTGATGAAGTTGATGTGAGTGACATAACGTCATGGGCAGATTTATGGAAACCTGAATATAAAGATAGCCTGTTATTAACCGATGATGCCCGTGAAGTTTTCCAAATGGCATTATTAAAATTAGGCTATTCAGGCAATACAACCGATCCTAAAGAGATTGAAGAAGCCTATAAAGAGCTGCAAAAACTGATGCCAAACGTATTAGCATTTAATTCAGATAATCCCGCTAACCCTTATATGCAAGGGGAAGTTAATTTAGGGATGATTTGGAATGGCTCGGCATTTATTGCGCGCGATGCGGGTGCACCTATTGAAATGGTGTGGCCAAAAGAAGGGGGCATTTTCTGGATGGATAGCTTAGCTATTCCTGCGAATGCCAAGAATGTCGAAGGTGCACATAAACTGATCGACTTCTTATTACGCCCAGAAGTTGCAGCAAAAGTAGCTGAAAATATTGGCTATCCAACTCCTAACTTAGCGGCACAAAAATTATTGCCAAATACCATCACTAAAGATAATTCTCTTTATCCAACAGAAGAGATTATTAACAAAGGTGAATGGCAAAATGATGTGGGTGATGCAACCGTATTATACGAAAGCTATTACCAGAAACTAAAAGCGGGTCGTTAATCATTTTCATGTTTTATGCTAAAGCCACCTTTAAGGTGGCTTTTTTATAAGAGAAGAGAATACATTTTTTATTTAATTAAAAATAAAGAGAAGTAAAAGAGAGTCGGTGATGAGGAAAAGCGTAAATAGACTACGCTTAATTAAAATCATTCTTAATACAGCTTTCGGCAATTAACCGATTATTTTTTTCTTGAGTTTTTCTTCGTTGTTCAATACTTGAAGCATGATTACTTTGTAAGAAATAGCTAATATGAACATCAAATTTCTCAGAGATACGATAAATTAATTCTATACTGATCCTATTTGTTCCACGTTCATAACGAGAAAGCTGTTGCTGGCTTATCTCTAATTCTTTAGCAAATAAAGTACCTGAGCATTTTAATTTTTTTCGTAAATGGCGTATTCGCTGGCCTATACGAAAATTAATGGTTTTGCTGTTATCTATCATTTATCAACCTTAAAAATTCAAATCATTATTGATAAGAAAAAGTCAGACTGGCCAACCCGTTTGCTTTACCAGGTTTTAGTGTTCCAGTCGTGATATACCGAGTTGACAGGTTTAATGTGTAGTTTTCGTTATTAGATGTTGTTATATGAAGTAAGCGTTGATTAGGTTGTCCGGTAGCACTAATGTCAGGTCCATAAGTTACTGGTGTAGGGGTATCATTAAAGAAAAATTGAATACCAATACCTGATGCATCTGAATCTGATGTTAATGTGAGAATATCCGTATTATTAGAATAAGTAGATTGATCGGTCATGCTGGCATACAAGTGAACATTGGTATCACAAGTTACTGAAATGGGTTTTGTTTGTGTTTTTGAGGTCGACCCGATAGCACTCATATCTCTCATTGAGATATCACCCAACTCATAGGTTAGGTTTTTGGTATTTACTGTGCAACCACGGGCTTTAATGGTGATTGTTACGGGATTTATTGCGACAAGTGATGTGTTATTTCCCTTATGCCCACCCCCATATTCAGACCAAGTATTGGCAATTACGGTGTAAGGAATATTATAAACACCCGTTTCTAAGTGCTCGTCAGTGACAACAAAGACAACTTTTGCTTTTAATGAAACACGGTCTACGCCTTTATTTACTGTTGATCCTGCTGCGGGATAAATAATTGTTGCACTTGAGCCTGTGCCTACATCAATAGGAACATAAGAAACATTGTCATTATTATCTTTTAAACCAAAGGCATAACCAATACCTTTTACACCAGCAAGGGTATACACTGGATATCGATTGCTACCTTCGTAATAGTAGATCCCACTTAATTTTGAACCCAATGCATTAGCATAGAGCGTTTCAACCCAGCATTTTTGTAGAAATTTGTTCTCACATTTAAAACCATTATGAACGGATGTTTCTCCAATCCATGTTGAAGTGATTGGAGTACCAGCTGGCGTTCCATCCGCTGCACCATCAAAACTCATTGGTACAGGTGATACAATAAGAGGATCTGCCACTGCCCATGCCATTTTTTCAGGAATAAACACTAAAAAAACCAGTAATGATAAGAAAGAAAGGGAATATTTCATTATTGGTACTCCAGTAAAAAAGTCGTAGTCGCATTAGCTTGCCCTGAACTGACTGGTAAATGTGTTGCGATGTATTGGGCGTAGAATTGCAAGGTATTATCTTGATTAGGCAATAACAGGTAAGATTGGCTTTTTTCATTGATGGCAATAGGTGTGCCTGACTTATCCATAAGCGCAATAGCAACACCTTGAGCACCATCCTTATTAACTGCAAGTAATGTATTATCAGTTGCAGAAGGTGTTCCTTTAAAGCTGACTTTCACGCCGCTGGCTTCGGGTTGGCAATCTACCAACTTAATACTAAAAGGGATAATAGGTGTACGTTGTTGAGCGATCGTCGTTGAAGTGAAATCTTTAGTCGCAATATTACCTAGTTTTACCGTAATTGTTTTTGAGTTGGTTTCTACCGTGCAAGTGTTGCCAGTTACTCGGGCATTAATTTGAACCAAAGTGTCATAAGTATTGCCTTTACTTATAGAAAGCATCAATAAAGCCAAAACAAGCATTAATCTGCGCATTATTGGCACTCCTGTGTCATTTTTACAAAGGGCTCATTCTGTTGTTCAAGAGGTAGTTGATAGTTCACTTGGCAATGTTTGGACGATCCATTGCCCCAACGAATATCTAATAGACCTGAGAGCGGTACACCAGAGAGGTAGAGCAAACCATCATCGCCCACAATACCGGAGAGATTATTTAGCTTATCGGTGGCAATTGCACCGAAAGGTAGAGGTCGTCCTTGTTGTCTTAATGTCAGTAATAAGCGATATCCTGTTTTGGCGTCAAAGTTAACTTTAATAACTGCACCTTGAGTAGGAATAACTTGCTGAATATTTTGCTCAATTTCAACATTATCAGGGAGGGCTGTGGTATCAAGAGCAACTTTGTTTTGGCGATAAGCTGTAGCATAGGGAATGACTGCGAATCCTCGCCAATCAGTATAAATCCCCGTTGCATTATCAATAGGCACATCTGCTGTTTTGCCGGCATCAACTAAAATGGTATTTGAACTTAATGGCTGACTTAATGTGATCCCTTCACTATGTAACAACATACCACCTGCAAGGCTGTAATTAAGTTGTTGAGCATCTTGATGGTAGTTATAACCTGCATTGAGATTGCCATATCGGCTTTGATATCCAAGAGATGCACTTCCTGTATAACTGCCACCTTGATTGCTATATCCCTGTTGGACACTGTAATTTAATGTATTGTCATCGAGTAATGTGCCAGCAACACCTGCATTATGAGCAGAATAGCCGTTATTATTATGGCTGTAGTTATAAGTGAGATAGGCACTATTGGTGGATTGATAACTTGAAGGCATAAGAAGTTGTAACGGAATAGAAACCCCAAGAGAGAGTGTTTGATCTCGTTCTCCACTATTCATCATGCGGTTATAACTATAAATAATATTGTAAGAAAGCCCTTTGACATTGCCGTTATAACCCGTTTGTATTAATACATTTTTCTCATTTGTTCCCCAATAGTTTTGCCAGTGTGTTGTCATAAAAACAGAGCCATAATCAGCAAGTTGTTGTGACAAATTGATCTGGAGACTGCCTTTTTTATGATTACGCAGATCAAAATAGCGTGAAGGTGTTTGTTGATTATCTTCATAGAGATAACCAGACATACGCGTGTTGAGCGTCTCTTCTAAGGTGTAAAATCCAGAAGTAGAGTATCGATAGCCTAATAGTTGAAAATTTGTACCAAATTGGTTAAGTGATTTTGCGTAGAGAAAGCGTAAAGAGTAGCCCTCAGATATCGAGTCATCGGGTAGTTTGCTATGAGCAAAAGTGATATCCGTTGATAATGCGCCCAAAGTGCCCATATTTTTACCGGCCCCAAGTGCATAAGATTGATAATCCGCTGTAACTAAAGCCCCACTATATACTGTTGTGTCATAAGGCAATCCATAAATTAGGTGGCCTTGTAAAAAGCGTGGCTTTTTATTTTGGTTATTTTGGCGAATTTCTCCCGCTTGAATAACAAATTGTTTTTGACCTTCTCGCTGTAAAATGGGTACCGCAGAATACGGCACAACATAATCCTGTTTTCCGCCGTCATTTTCTTCAATAGAAACATAGAGATCTCCGCTATTTGATGTTGGATAAAGATCTCTAATTTCAAATGCTCCGGGAGCGACAAAGGTTTGGTAAATTATATAGCCATTTTGTCTTATAACGACTTTGGCATTACTATTCGCTATTCCTCTAACAATAGGAGCAAAACCTCTTTGACTATCAGGCAACATGGTGTCATCGCTTTCTAAGGAAATACCTCGGAAATTAATGCTGTCAAAAAGTGTTGATGACGTATAACTGTCGCCAATTTGTAATTGGCTTTTTAACGATACAATATTGCGTTGAAGATAAGTATTGATATGGTTCCACTGGTTTTTTCCATTCGATGAATTCCAAGTGGAATAATCTCTTAATCGCCAAGCACCAATATTGATCCCACTACGTAGATTTAGATAGTAACTATTATTATGGGAATTTCCCCAACTATTGGCTCCACTAAAGGTATAATTTAATATTCCCGCAGTAATACCGTTATCCCATTTCTCTGGTGGAATATAACCACGAGCTTTAAGATCTAAAGCAGCTTGAGGAATTTGAATTTTTAATGCTTGCTTCTCAATATCATAATTAACAACAGAGTCAGGAATAATGTCTTCAATATTAATACATTGATTATCTAAGGCATTCTCAATATCAGAAAATATTTTAGTATTAATATTTAATGATTGATAAAAAGATTTATTTAAACAAGGGATTACATTTTTATCTTGGCTAATAAAACGGATATTTTCTGTTTTCAGATATTCATGATTAAAAATAATATCAAGAGGGTAATCCCCTGGTTTGATACTATTTCCGGCCTCAAAATAGCTTAAATCAGCGACAGAATCGGGAGAGTCAGCCAAAAATGCAGGATTAAATCGGTTTGCACTGTGTGCTAAAAATGGCAACGCCATTAATATAGTGATAGCACCAGAAAAGAAAAAATGAGCTGTATTTTTATTAATCATGTTTTTTTGACCAAAAAGCTTGGAGCCGATGTAATCATTAATGAGAAATTTCTTTTTTTAATACAGCCGTCTGTGCGCCATAATCATTGATTGTTTGGAATGAAATTAGGTTCGCATTACTCTTTATTTTCCCTAAAATTAATTGAGATAACGGATTGATCATGATGCTTGCAGGAAGTTGATTATCCACTACTGCTAAATTGACCATAGTTATATGATAAGGCGTTGGATTATTCGCAATAAGCTCACCATTCAGGTAAGAAAAAGAAATCTCATTTGCAAATTTTTCATTATAAGCAGGTAAATTTCCGGGACGATAGAAAAGCTTTATTCGGCTCTGTATTGCGATTTGTAGTGTATTTTCCTTAGCTAGTTCATCTTGTAATGAAGGGATCACTTTTACATTCATCCAAAATAAACTTTCTCTATCTTCAGGTAATGGTACTCCGGTATACATAATTCTTAATGCATTTTCTTTATTGGCATCAAGAATATATAAAGGAGGTGTTACTATAAAATCATTATTTTTAATTCCTTGATTATCAGAAACCCATGACTGAATTAAAAAGCTATTTTCTTTATCTGAGTTAGTAATAACAAGATTGGTTTGTTTAATATTAGAGTTATAAATAATACGTGTGGCACCTAATGAAACACCATTAGAATAAGATAATAATGGAAAGAGAAAAATAAGAAGGAATATAAGTATTTTTTTCATAATATAAATATATTAGACAATGAATATAGGACAATTATTTTTTTGATAAAAATATGCCGTCCTTGGCAATAAGATATCAATCAAAAATGATTAGCGATTAAGAGTAAGTAACCATAAAGTTTGTGGTAACGTTTGCGCTACCCGCCTTAACAGTATCATCAGTTGAAACTAGAGATGCGTTATAATTTAATTGGTTTTCGCCCTCAATTAACTTTTGAGTAGTTGATGGCTGGCCTGGAATAACATTTTTACTGCTTGAGTCAGTAATTTTTAATGCTACATTTGCAGCCGCACCACTACCTTGTAATGCAAATGCGTTTGCATCGCCATCAGAAGCTGTACCATTAAAAGTAATTGCAGCTAATGTTGAAACTGTAATATCGCAGTTATTTAATTTAATACTAAAAGGAATGCGACCTGTTTCATCACCTTTTTTGGTAAATTCGGCAACGCGGAATTGACCTAAACGAACAGTTTGATTTGCTGAGCTACTATCAACACCACAGGCTGCATTAACAACAGAACCTTCAAAGTTAACAGTACCGCCATTGACTGTTACTTCTGTTGGTGCAGGAGTACCAGTGTCTTCTGCAAATGCAGGTGCTGCAATAACTGCCATTGCAGAAGTGATAATTGCAGATAATAATAACTTTTTCATTAATTGTTCCTATTTTTTAAATATATATCTAACCGTTAACTTAATAAATTAAGCTAACAGTTAACTCTATTTATTTCCTATTCTTAGATAGAGAATAAAAGGGGATAAATTATTTTTAGACGTGTGACGTAAGGCTATTTATATATATTCAACAGAGAGCTGATTACCGCAATTATCGTAAAAACGATAAAACAGTCATATTCACACCTAAGTCAAATTTTCAAAAATTATAGATGTGCTAAAAAAAATAGAGAAATCGTTTTAAACGATCGTTTTTAGCTTGTTTTATAGATGGTACCTATTGATGTCGTGATAACTATCGGTAATAGTTAGTGTTAAAAAGTGGATAAATATATTATTTTATCTAATGATTCTCAGAGTGTTTTGTATGATGTTGATATATATCATATTTTTAATTTTTGTTTTTGCTCTGTTATTTAATTCCAATAAAGAATGTCTTAAAAAGATGATGTAAATATACTTATAAGATGATGTTTCATAAAATATATTTCATAGTGAAACTATTTATAGAATGATACAAAAAATAACACTTTTTGTGATCAAAAAAGACAATATTGTCTGTTTCTTTATTCAAATATAAATTTTAAATTTATATTTTATAAAAAAAGTAGAAATATTATTTATTCATTTTAAGTTGAAATTAAAAGACATATTTTAAAAATATAAAATTGATGATACTTTTTTCACTACCTATGGGAGTAGATCAATGTGTTTTCTACTTGATATTAATTGTAACAAAATGTTTCACCATTCAATTTTTTTTATTATTTTTGCATAAAAGTGATTAAAGCAATTATGCTGGTTTTATTTTAATATCGGTTCTAATGATAAAATCTTAAATCTGAAGGCACAAAATGATATCTAGCGCATCAAAAGGGACGTTATATGGCATTGTTGCTATTTTTCTTTGGAGCACCATTGTTGGCTTAATTCGTAATATTAGTGAGTATTTTGGTGCCGTAGGGGGTGCTGCACTGATTTATACCACAGGCACACTCTTTCTTATTTTGATCTTAGGCGTACCTAAGTTATCACGCTTTCCTAAACGCTATCTCTTCTGGGGGGGACTATTATTTGTCACTTATGAAGTGTGCTTATCTCTGGCTTTAGGATTTGCAACAGACCGAACACAAGCCATAGAGCTAGGAATGGTTAACTATTTATGGCCTAGTTTTACGTTAGCCCTTGCCGTAATACTTAATAAACAGCGATTCTCTATTTTGCTGATTGTCGGATTATTATGTGCATTTAGTGGATTAGTTTGGGTTGTTAGTGGTGATAATCCGCTGACAATTGACGGTTTATGGACGAATATTCAAAGTAATCCATTAAGCTATATATTGGCGTTTTCAGGTGCCATCTTATGGGCGTTTTATAGTAATTTAACTCGCCTTATGTCTGGCGGGAATAACGGCATTGTACCTTTCTTTCTATTAACGTCACTTGCCTTGTGGGGGCAATACCTATTCTCAGCGCCAGTAGAGTGGATCGTTAATACAAAAAGCATCACGCTATTATTAATAACAGGTGCTGCTATTGGGCTTGCAAATGCCGCTTGGACAGTTGGTATGATCAGAGGCAATGTGACCTTATTAGCTACACTCTCTTATTTTACTCCCGTTATTTCTACTGCATTCTCATCAATATTATTGTCTACCGCACTCTCTTTCTCATTTTGGCAAGGGGTAATGATGGTGACTGGTGGCTCTTTAATTTGCTGGTTGGCAACTCGTCAAAAAACGATAAAACCACTTAAAATGGCAAAATAGAGGGTTCTTAAGTTAAATATTGATGTAAATAGAGGTCATTGGCTCAATAAATGCTATTTAAAAAAAGAAGCATTTGTGTAAGTTGAAATTTTTTCACTATGCGATGAGATGAATATCGGCTTATCTATACTCATCATATTTCAAGTTGTAGTGTTACTGATTAGTGACTTATTCACTTGTCGCCTAGCTGCATCTCGAATTATTTAGAGTATAAGTAATACTATAAGAACAAATGCAACAAAAAAGGAATTGCTATGAAACTTGAGACACTCTCTGTTCACGCGGGTTATTCACCTGATCCAACTACAAAAGCCGTTGCTGTACCTATTTACCAAACAACATCTTATGCATTTGATGATACGCAGCATGGTGCGGATCTCTTTGACTTAAAAGTGCCTGGTAATATTTACACCCGAATAATGAATCCAACCAATGACGTATTAGAAAAACGTGTTGCAGCATTAGAAGGTGGAATTGCGGCAGTTGCCGTAGCATCAGGCATGGCAGCTATCACTTATGCAATTCAAACTATTGCACAAGTGGGGGATAATATTGTTTCTGTCGCTAAGCTTTATGGTGGCACTTATAATTTAATGGCGCACACATTCCCTCGTATTGGTATTGAAGCCCGCTTTGCTCCTCATGATGATATTGCTGCTCTTGAAGCGTTAATTGACGATAAAACAAAAGCGGTATTTTGTGAAACCATCACAAATCCAAGTGGAAATATTGTCGATATTCAAGCATTGGCAGATGTAGCTCATCGTCATGGCGTACCTTTAATTGTTGATAATACGGTTGCAACACCTTATTTATGCCGTCCTTTTGAGCATGGTGCGGATATTATTATTCACTCTTTAACCAAGTATATTGGTGGTCACGGTAATTCTATCGGTGGCATTGTTGTTGATTCCGGTAAATTCCCTTGGGCTGAGCATAAAGATCGTTTTGAGATATTAAATACACCTGATGTTTCTTATCACGGGGTAAATTATGTCGAGCATTTTGGTGCCGCTGCTTATATAGCAAGATGTCGTGTTGCGCCTTTGCGTGGAACTGGTGCGGCGTTGTCGCCATTTAATGCATTCTTGATCCTACAAGGATTAGAAACACTGGCATTGCGTATGGATCGTCATACTGAGAATGCCCAAAAAGTGGCAGAATATCTGCAAAATCACCCTCAAGTTGCATGGGTGAAATATGCAGGTTTAAGCAATCACCCTGAGCATGATTTAGCGGTACGTTATATGTCAGGTAAACCAGCCGGTATTCTCTCTTTTGGGATCAAAGGTGGTGCAGAAGCAGGAGCTAGATTTATTGATGCATTGCAGCTTATTGTTCGTCTGGTGAATATTGGTGATGCAAAATCATTAGCATGTCATCCAGCTTCAACCACTCATCGCCAATTAAATGATGAAGAATTAGAACGCGCGGGTGTTTCACGAGATTTGATCCGTTTATCTATTGGTATTGAACATATCGACGATATTCTTGCAGATTTAGAGCAGGCATTAAAAGCTAGCATTTAATTACAGTTATCAATTATCAATTTAAAACCTTCTTTATTTAAAGGAGGTTTTTTTATACTTAAATTTCTTAAATTTACTAATCTATTTTAGAAGGATTAATTTTATTATTTTTAATATAAGGATATATAATGAATATTACTTCTATATTGAGAGATGCAGTGAATCAACTGACAACAGGAGCAGGAAAAGCAATAAACAGTGTTGTCGATTTTTTTTCTAGTCTTCGTTCGGGTATAACGGGTTTATTTAATAGTAATACTTCTTTTAGACAAGCAGCAACAGATCGGAGTCTTATTAATCATAATGATCCAAAAAAAACTTCACTCGGTAATTTAAAGGATTTTTTAAATGAAAAATGTGGAATGAATACGACAGAAGGTCAAGTAAATGGAGAAATAGATAATATAGAAAACGACATATATGAAGGGGGGAATATATATGAAGAAATGAATAATAAAGAAGAACCTATATATGATGAAATAAATGAAGATATTTTAGATTTAATAAGAAAACTCCCTGAGTCAAGGAATGAAAATAAATCATCAGCAATTGAAGATGAATATGGTATTGTTGTTGATAGCATAGAAGAAGCTAGTGAAAATATTTATTCTGAGCCTTACGAGGCTACTCTTTCTGATAAAAATAAATATAATACCATTTAAATGGTATTATATTTTTAATAAAATGTATCTGCATAAAGATATAATAATCTATATGCCCGAATAGTCGCAATTGAAAATAAAGAAATTAATTAGATATTGATTTCTTTATTTTTATTATTAGATGAAATAATAAACATATTTATTTTTTTGATAAAAATCAAATCTTAATCATCCTTAAGTTTCAATTTAATTAATTAGATCAATTTTATAAAATAATTTTATTTTTTAAATTAAGTTTTATTAAAAAATAAAGGAATGTGAAGTCAACTCCATTATTTACATATAATAAGCATCAGTCGAAATCAGATTGATTTCGATCAATAAGGAACATACCGACTGGTCGGTATCATCCTATGCATGAATACAACTGCGCATCACCGAAAAAAAGACCCTATCCGAGTTCAAGAGCAATTATTGGAAGCGGCAAGTATTATTGTGGCTAATGAAGGAATAGCTTCTCTTTCTTTAAATGCTGTAGCAAAAGAAGCGGGTGTAAGCAAAGGTGGGCTACTTCATCATTTCCCCGGAAAATTAGAATTAGTGCATGCAGTATTTAAACGGCTATTAGGTATTATGGATAGTCGAATTGCAGTTATTATGGAAAATGATCCTATTGCTGCGGGACGTTTCTCTCGCGCATATTTAACTTATATTTCTGATTTAAAACAGTCAGACGAAAGTCGCCAATTAGCCATACTGTCTTTAGCAATGCCAAACGAGCCTATTATGCGTAAATGCTGGCGAGATTGGATGTTAGATCATTTAGCCAAAGGCGATAAATTAGATAATAGCTATTTAGGTACATTAATTCGTTATGCCGCAGATGGTCTTTGGTTATCTGAATTAACAGAAGGCCCTACGATTTCACAAGAAGAGCGTAGCGCATTAGTTGAAAGATTATCTGAGATGACATTTGACTATATGGCAAACACAGCAAATCAGTAATTTTAATCAGGATGAATGAGGGCACAATGAAATACAAAATAAATGCCTTAATTTATTACGACGCAACGGATGGCGCGATATCGTTAGAAAAAGAGAGTGTAGATACACATCTTTCTATTACCGCAAATGCGTTACTGTTTTATTTTATTCAGCATCCAGGTGTTGTTAATCGTGATGAAGTATTAAAACGTGTTTGGGATGATAATGGGCTGGTTTCATCAAACAGTAATTTAAACCAATATTTGAGTTTATTACGAAAAACATTTCGTCATTATGGTATTGAAAATATCATTGTCACTATTGCGAAAGGGCGATTAGAGTTTAATCCGGATATTTCAGTTGAACTCATTGATGATTCAACGTTATTACCTTCAACTCAAACAAATGAAGAAGAACCTATTTTAGTTAAGGATGAAAACAAAATAGCCGTTGAAACAACGACACCTTTATCTTTAACTCAAGCACCTTTAGAGTCTACACAAGAAGAAGCACCGCAACAAAAACAGAAACCAGAAATTTGTTGGTATTTAGCCAGCATTGGTTTTCTATTAGGTGCAGTATTTCTTGCGGTGATCATTTTTTTTAATCAACACCAATCAAAGCCAATTTCGCTGACACCATTAACACACAATGATTGTGAGTTACTCTCTAATGAAGCCATGATTAACTCTGCGGTAAGTGATAATTATGTTCGAAATTTTGATGCTGTAAGAAAGAAGCTTAATTTACAGTGTGTGAAAGGTGAGCGATTTGTTTTCTTCTATGGTGATAAATTACAAACAAATGGATTGGGGCGAGTATTTTTAGCGCACTGTGCAAAGAATGAAGATAATCCATTTAGTTATTGCGACAATTACTTTTACTATTCTTGGAAATACTAATGAAAATCTCAGGGAAACTTTTATGTTTTTTATCGGCCCTGATTTTTATCTTGGTCGCCACTTATGCAGCCACAAGATTATTAACCATTAAAAATGAAGGTGTCATGGTTTGTTCAACCAAAGGCATTATGCGTTTTGAAAATATGGAAGATGAAAATGTAAATGGCAATATTCATTTTTCATTTGGTGCCAATGGTAAAGGATCGATTGTTGTTGAAGGATATACTACTTCAAAAGCAGGATGGTTGTATTTACAACGTTATGTGAAATTTGATTATACAACTAAACGAGTTTCACCGACTGAACGTCACTATTTTGTTAGCCAATGGGATGCGAGTGCATCATCAATCGATGAATCTCCAGACGTTATTTTTGACTATTTTATGCGTGAAATGTCAGATAGCCATGATGGGCTATTTATTAATGCACAGAAGCTAAATGAAAAAACATTACTATTAAGCTCGCTCAATTCACCGCTCTATATTTGTACCTTAAAACCGGGTAGTAAATTCGATTAATTGTCCTGATTATCTGGATCTATTTTTGCAAGGTGGCCTCTATATAGCCGCCTTTTTGTTTATTTAAAACTCAATGCATCCTATCCATTTTATTGACCTTCTATTCTCACCTAGCCTTAGGTTTAGCTCTTAGATTTTGCGTTTTACTTATTCCGTAATTTGAACGGATTGTCTGCATGATTTTTATCACATAAGAATACTCACCTTTATTTTTTATACAGTGCAACGAAGGTTTAGATTTAATAAATACGTTATCAACAAAAAAATAGCACGATTTGTATATAGACTCGATTTAGCCTTTTTCAATTATTGATCTCACATTGAAATATCAGTGATATCTCGCACATCTTTCTCGTCAATATGTACTGCCTTTTTGCACCTTTTCAACATCCTCCTAACAAAGTTAATTCGCCTGCTTTTTCATCTATTTTTTGCGGAAATCAATAAATTTATAACGATGAAAAAAACAAATTAACAGCATAGATATATAAATACAGGCATAAAAAACACTAAATGGCAGAGTTAAATTCTATATGTGTTCATATCATGGATTTATATTTTGTTTTCGTTTTTACGCGTTATAGTGATTTTGAAACCAAAGTCTGCGTTTAAAAAATCACCACGCAGACACAATGGGCAAACGTAAACCGTTAAACGGCTTCTCGGAGGAAATGAAAATGGGTGATGCATTAGGTCTGATCGAAACCAAAGGTCTGGTGGCATGTATTGAAGCCGCTGACGCTATGTGTAAAGCCGCGAACGTTGAACTTATTGGCTATGAAAATGTGGGTTCAGGTCTCGTGACTGCGATGGTGAAAGGCGACGTAGGCGCAGTGAAAGCTGCAGTAGATTCAGGTGTGGAGTCAGCACAGCGCGTGGGTGAAGTTGTTACATCGCTCGTGATTGCTCGTCCTCACAATGACATCAACAAGATTGTTATCAAACACAAGGCATAGTTTTTGCCTTAGGAGAACGTATGGGTGATGCATTAGGACTTATTGAAACTCAAGGGCTGGTTGCTTGTATTGAAGCAGCTGACGCGATGTGTAAAGCGGCAAATGTTGAGTTAATCGGCTACGAAAATGTGGGTTCAGGTTTAGTGACTGCAATGGTGAAAGGTGATGTAGGTGCCGTTAAAGCCGCTGTGGAATCTGGCTTAGAAGCTGCTCAACGTGTTGGTACTGTTGTGACTTCATTAGTTATCGCTCGTCCACATAACGATATTCAAAAAATCGTTGCCCAGTACAAAGTGACTGAATAACGAAGGAAATAAATATGAAAGAAGCACTAGGTCTAGTTGAAACCAAAGGTCTTGTCGCTTGCATTGAAGCTGCTGATGCAATGTGCAAAGCAGCCAATGTTGAACTGATTGGTTATGAAAACGTCGGTTCAGGTTTAGTGACAGCAATGGTGAAAGGCGATGTCGGCGCAGTAAATGCAGCGGTTGAGTCAGGTGTTGAAGCGGCAAAACGTATCGGCACTGTGGTGACTTCTCGTGTTATTGCAAGACCGCATAACGATATCGAGAAAATCGCACAACAGCACAAAGCCTGATTTTTCAGGCGTGCTGTAAAGCAAAGAAATAAGTTATTCAGCTAAATTTTTTAACTCCTGTATGGGGGAAGACATGGTTGCATTAGATAAAGATTTGCAATCCAGACAACTGGCTCGTGAGCTAGTTCGTAACGCGAAAAATGCACAACTTGTTTATGCTAAGTTTTCGCAGGAAAAAATCGACAGTATTGTAAAACACATTGCATTTGAAGCAGCTCGTCACGCAGAAGAGCTGGCAAAAATGGCAAACGAAGAGACAGGCTTTGGTAAGTGGGAAGACAAAGTCCTGAAAAATACCTTCGCGTCCTTGCGTGTGTATGAACATATGAAAGACATGAAGACCGTTGGCATCATCAATGACGATAAAGTGAAAAAAGTCATGGATGTTGGCGTGCCTTTAGGTGTTATCACGGCGTTAGTTCCTTCAACTAACCCAACATCAACCATTATCTATAAAACCCTAATTGCGCTGAAAGCGGGTAATGCGATTATTTTCTCTCCGCATCCAAATGCAAAACAGTGTAGTTTCCGTGCGTTAGAAATTGTTAAAAAAGCAGCGCTAGAAGCCGGTGCGCCAGCAGGTATCGTTGATGGTGTGACATTACTGACACTTGAAGCGACAAAAGAATTAATGCACAGCAAAGATGTGTCATTAATTTTAGCGACTGGCGGCGAAGGCATGGTGCGTGCAGCTTATGCATCAGGCACACCGACAATCAGTGGCGGTCCAGGTAATGGCCCTGCCTTTATCGAACGCAGTGCCGATATCAAAAAAGCAGTGAGCGATATCATCACCAGTAAAACATTCGACAATGGGGTTATCTGTGCATCAGAGCAATCCATTATCGTTGAACGTTGCATTTATAACGAAGTTCACCGCGAGTTATTAGCGCAAGGTGCTTACTTTATGAATGACGAAGAAGCAACAAAAGTGGCTTCAATGTTACTGCGTGCTAACGGCACAATTAACCCAGCGGTTGTGGGTAAAGATGCGATTTATTTAAGCCAGCGTGCAGGTTTTAGTGTACCCGCAAATACGCGAGTATTAATCGCATTACAAGATACTGTTTCACCAAAAAATCCGTATTCACGTGAAAAACTATGCCCAATCTTAGGGATGTATATCGAAGAAGATTGGAAATCAGCGTGCGATCGTGTGGTGCAATTACTGACTAACGAAGGTTTAGGTCATACCTTAGTTATTCATACCAAGAATGAAGATGTTATTCGTCAGTTCTCTTTAGAAAAACCGGTTAACCGTATTCTGATTAATACCCCTGCGGCATTAGGCGGTATCGGTGCAACAACCAATATTACTCCTGCACTTACTTTAGGTTGCGGTGCTGTTGGGGGCGGTTCTAGCTCTGACAATGTCGGTCCAATGAATCTACTGAATATTCGTAAAGTAGGTTATGGCGTGCGTACCGTTGAAGAGTTGAAACAACCTTGTCCTTTAGCACAAGAAGCTGCTCAACCTGCTGTTTCTGCTTGTGCTGTTTCTAGCGCAAATCACCAGACCAGCATTCTTGATGATGATCGTTTTCGTTCACCTTCTTTAACGCCTGTTCATGCTGAATGTGCAACTGCACAACGTCAAACTCAAGGTGATGATCGTTTTGGCGCATCTCCTTATGCAACGACGGTCAGTGCTTGTGCGCAACAAGTGGTTGAACAAGGTGATATTACCGAAGAAAACGTGGAACGCATTATCAAGGAAGTTCTCGGACGTCTGAGTAAATAACTCATTGATATAAGGCGATATAAACCATGATCCTCGCAAAGGTAATCGGACACGTAGTAGCGACACAGAAAAGCCCAGAACTTAAAGGTAGCAATTTATTAATGATAGCCACCTTAGATGATGAGCTTAAGCCACTGAAAAATAAAACGTATGTTGCAGTGGATAGTGTAGGTGCAGGTATCAACGATGTTGTGTTGGCTGAAGAATACTTCGCACTGAATAAAGAGCGTTACAAAGCGATGTCAGTGGTTGCCATTGTTGAGAAGGTTTATCGGGACAGTAAGGAGTAATAACGACATGAGTGAGTTTCTGATAAAACCCAAAATTCAGTTTGGCACCAATGCACTGGATTTTCTTTCTGGGTTAACTGCCCGCCGCGCATTTGTGGTGACAGATAAAGCAATGGTGAAGTTTGGCTTTGCAAATAAAGTTACTGACAAGTTAATGCAACGGGGTGTCGAGTTCCAAGTTTACGATGATGTTGCTTCAGATCCGGATATTTCAGCCATCGTAAGTGGCATGAAGATGATGGATGCGCATTATCCAGATTTGGTTATCGCACTCGGTGGTGGATCAGTGATTGATGCTGCGAAAGCCGTTATGTACTCCCTCTGGCATACCCGTAAAGAGAGCAACAGAACAAAACCACAATTTATTGCTATCCCAACCACTAGCGGTACCGGTTCGGAAGTGACCTCTTTTTCAGTGATCAAATCACGCAGTGAAAAACTGGTCTTGGTTGATGAGTTTATGTTGCCTGATGTCGCCATTCTCGATCCTGAGTTGGTGAAATCTGTACCACCTGCGATCACCGCAGATACAGGTATGGATGTCCTTTGTCATGCACTAGAAGCGTATGTTTCTAAAGCGGCATCTGATTTTTCTGATGCAATGGCAGAGAAAGCCGTCAAGTTAGTATTTGGTCATCTTATTGATTGCCACCATCAAGGTGACAACTTACCAGCTCGCGAAAAAATGCATAACGCATCTTGTATTGCAGGGATGGCATTTACTAATGCTTCGTTGGGTATTACTCACAGTCTTGCCCACGCATTAGGCGGTGTATTCCACGTTCCTCATGGTCGTGCAAATGCGTTATTGATGACACATGTCGTCGCCTTTAACGCCAATCTTCATGGTGATTGTAATAGTGAAGCAGCAAAACGTTACGCCTATCTTGCTCAAAGCTTAGGACTTCCGGCTAACACAGTAAGAGAAGGGGTAACCAGTTTAATCGTCGCCATTAATGTATTGAAAGATGAAATGGGTATGCCGAAGAGTATTCGCGATACCGGTGTCAGTGAAGCGGACTTTTATGCCCGTTTAACGGAAATGGTCGGACAGGCTTTACGAGATAGCTGTACGCCGACAAATCCACGTGACGTGAACACACACCAATTAGAAACATTGTATCGTCAGGCATTTGCCGGTGTATCACACAGTTAATGCTCAACCGAATTAATACCGATTAGGTCAAGTAAAGAACATCAGGAGAGCCTCACATGGCCAAATATTCTTTGACGCCACGCGTAAAAATGCTGGCAGAACGTTTAGTTTCACGTAATAGCTCAATCAGTACAGAGCGTGCGACAATTTTTGATTCATTGGACAACAGCATTGCGGGTGTTCCACAAGCGATTAAACCTGCACAACGTTTTTATGAGTTTATCCGTCATTTTCCAAGCTATATTGCACAAGATGAACTGATTATCGGCAGCCAGTCATCAACACCACGCGGTGCGATTTTTCACACTGAAGATGAAGTGCGTAGCGACTCTATCTATCGCTTCTTAAGTATTAATAATAGCGTTGCATCACCTGATTATATGCTGGTGGTAAACCAAGGTTTCTTAGCGATCAAAGCACAGCTTGAAGATAGAATTAGAAGCATTGGTAGTGCCGTAAATCGTAGCAGTATGGATGAAGCTAATTACTGTAAATCAGCTATTTATGCATGTGATGCAGCACTGTATTTTGCACAAATTCTGTCTGCAAAAGCAGAGAATTTAGCTGCAATGGAAGGTAACCCATACCGTAAAGCAGAATTATTAGATAGCGCAGCGGTATTACGTAAAGTACCTGCAAAACCAGCAGAAACCTTTAAAGAAGCGGTCCAAGTATTCTATTTACTGCAATTAGTCTTACATCTGGAAAATGGTAGCTATGCCATTAATCCAATGGGATTTGATAAAGCACTTTATCCGTTCTACCAACGTGATCTCGACCAAGGTCGTTTAACACAAGCACAAGCGTATGAAATTGTTGAAAGCGTATGGCTGAAATTAGCTGAGCTTTCAGAAGTGCGTGCGACTAAAGAAGTTGATGGTTATCCAATGTTTGATGCCATGACGCAAGGCGTTGATATCAACGATCCACGTGTCAGCATTAACGAATTATCAGAAATGTTGCTATCTGCTCGTGCTAATCTGTCAACTTTACATAGTTCACTGCAAGTGCGTTTATACAATGGTCGTATGAATTCACAACCTCAATACGCTGCACCTTCTGCAAACGTTGTTGCACCAAGCGCTGATGCAGGTGAATTCAAAGTGATGGAAGGTTTAACGCCTCGCTTACAACGCTTACGTAATCGCTATTTAGAAGCTCGCCCAAGTGTCTCTATCTACAGAGCATTAGCGTTTACTGAAATTGTCCGTAATAACCCAGGCTTACCACCGATTCTACTGCGTGCAAAAGCATTCCGTCGTGCATGTGAAACCGCACCTATCTTAATTCAAAATGAAGAACTGATTGTTGGACATCCTTGTGGAAAAGCGCGTGCGGGTGCTTTCTCTCCTGATATCGCATGGCGCTGGGTTCGTGATGAACTCGATACCATGAGCACACGTCCACAAGATCCATTCCAAATTTCAGAAGAAGACAAAAAAGTCATTCGCGAAGAGATTGTTCCATTCTGGGAAGGTCGTTCTTTAGATGAAATTTGTGAAGCACAATATCGCGAAGCGGGTGTGTGGGAATTTAGTGGTGAAACCTTTGTCAGTGACCTTTCTTATCACCAAATTAATGGTGGTGGCGATACTTGCCCAGGTTATGACGTATTGCTTTTCACTAAAGGTATGAACGGTATTAAAGCCGATGCGCAAGCAAAACTGGCTGAATTAAGCATGGAAAACCCTGCTGATATCGACCGTATCTACTTCTACAAAGCGTCTATTGAAAGCTGTGAAGGTGTGATTGCTTACGCCCATCGCATTGCAGAACATGCGCGTGAATTAGCATCAAAAGAGAGCAATCCACAACGTCGTGAAGAGTTACTGACGATTGCTCAAGTTAACGAAAACGTACCGGCTAATCCACCAAAAACACTGCAAGAAGCACTGCAAAGTATCTGGACGGTTGAGTCATTGTTTGAAGTGGAAGAGAACCAAACGGGTCTTTCTTTAGGTCGTTTAGACCAATACTGCTTCCCAATGTATGAAAACGATATCAAATCAGGTCGTTTAACACGTGAACAAGCACTGGAAATGATGCAAGCCTTTATCATCAAATGTGCTGAGTTAATGTGGATGTCGAGTGAGCTAGGTGCGAAGTATTTCGCAGGTTATCAGCCATTTATCAACTTAACTATCGGTGGACAAAAACGCTCTGGTGGTGATGCGTGTAACGACTTAACTTACCTGATTATGGATGCAGTGCGCTTTGTGAAAGTGTATCAACCATCACTAGCATGTCGTATTCATAACCAATCTCCACAGCAATATATGGAAAAAATTGTTGATGTGGTTAAAGCCGGTATGGGCTTCCCTGCATGTCACTTCGATGATTCTCATATCAAAATGATGCTACGTAAAGGCTTCGACTTTGAAGATGCGCGTGACTATTGCCTGATGGGTTGTGTTGAGCCACAAAAATCTGGTCGTATTTATCAATGGACATCAACAGGTTACACCCAATGGCCTATTGCGATTGAGTTTGTATTAAACCGTGGTCGTATGGTGTTGTTCGATAGCTATCAAGGTCTAGATACCGGTGATTTACGTGATCTGCGTACTTATGAAGATTTCGACCGCGCTGTAAAAGAGCAAGTTGCTCATATTGTTCGCTTATCCGCAATTGGTACTGTGATCAGCCAACGTGTTCACCGTGATGTTGCGCCGAAACCATTAATGTCTCTGCTGGTTGAAGGCTGTATGGAGCAAGGTAAAGACGTTACTGCCGGCGGTGCAATGGTTAACCATGGTCCTGGTCTTATCTTCTCAGGTTTAGCAACTTATGTGGACTCAATGGCAGCGATTCGCAAACTTGTTTATGAAGATAAAAAATACACCTTAGAGCAAATCCGTGATGCGTTATTAGCTAACTTTGAAGGCCAAGAAGAGTTGCTACGCGACTGCTTAAATGCACCGAAATTTGGTAACGATGATGATGTTGTTGACCAATATGCGCTAGATATTACGGAATGGACTGAGCGTGAATGCCGTAAATACAAAATGCTCTATTCCACTCTGAGCCACGGTACGCTGTCTATCTCTAACAATACGCCAATTGGTGAGTTAACAGCAGCCACACCAAATGGTCGCTTAGCATGGAAACCATTGTCAGATGGTATCAGCCCAACACAAGGTGCTGATAAACATGGCCCAACTGCGATTATCAAATCAATCAGCAAGATGAATGTTGAAACCATGAACATCGGTATGGTTCATAACTTCAAATTCCTGAAAGGATTATTAGATACCAATGAAGGACGCCAAGGTTTAATTACCTTATTAAGAACGGCTTCCATTTTGGGTAACGGCCAGATGCAATTTAGCTATGTCGATAATGAAGTGCTGAAAAAAGCGCAATTAGAGCCTGAAAAATACCGCGATTTGATTGTTCGCGTTGCAGGATACAGTGCTTACTTCGTTGAATTATGTAAAGAAGTTCAGGATGAAATTATCAGTCGTACTGTGATTGAGAAATTCTAATTACAGCTATAGGGATGGCGTAGGCTATCCCTTTTAATCGACAAGACAAGATTTAAATTTATCGAACAGGGATGTTTGATGCAGATTTGGAGGCGTAAAGATGGAGACGGCAGCAGAAATAAGAGGGCGGATATTTAATATCCAGAAATACTCTATTTATGACGGTGATGGTATTCGTACTCTCGTTTTTTTAAAAGGCTGTAATATCCGCTGCCCTTGGTGTTCAAATCCAGAAGGTCTTAGCAGTGAGTTTCAGGTGATGTACTCTCACGACAAATGCGTAGATTGCGGTAAATGCGTTGATGTTTGTCCGGCGGGTGTGCACTACATGACAACCAATGAAAGTGGTAAACAAGTTCATCGTGTTGATCGTGCTGTTGATTGTATTGGTTGTCGTAAATGTGAAGAAGTCTGTATCTCTGATGCCCTTGATATTATGGGAAAAGATGTTTCTGTCTCTGAGCTAATGAAAATCATCATGCAAGATTATGACTTTTACATCTCTTCAGGAGGTGGTGTCACAATCGGTGGCGGTGAAATGAGTTTACAAACTGATTTTGCGGTTGCGCTTTTACGTGAATGTAAAAAGATGATGATCAATACCGCGGTGGAAACACAAGCGACTACCAACGTGGCGAATTATGAAAAATTAGCGGAAGTAGTTGATCAATTTCTTATTGATATTAAACACATTGATACCACTCAGCATAAAGCGCTGTTTGGCATTGGTAATGAGAATGTTCGTCGTAACCTAGAACGTTTGATGGATCTCGGTGCAAACGTGGTGATCCGTATGCCTTTAGTACGAGGCTATAACGACTCTTATGACGCGATCACTGGGGCGATTAACTACGCAATGGAACTCTCTAAGCGCGGCAATATTCAGCGTATCGATATTCTTCCTTATCACCAATTTGGACGTAACAAATACGAAAAATTGGAAATGATCTACCCGATAAAAAACGATCCAAGTTATACGCCAGAAGAGTTAGACAGTTTAGAAGCCTTCTTTAAGAAATTTGATTTCGATATCCGTCTTGTCCGTCACTAAGTAGGAGAGAAAGATGAACAGTTTAGGTGTAATTGAAACACGAGGATTAACCGCAGCTATTCAAGCCGCAGATGCGGCTTGTAAAGCGGCAAATGTAGAAATTATCGGATACCGAAAAGTGGGATCTGGCTTGGTATCAATCTGTTTTCAGGGAGAGATCAGTGCAGTAAGAACAGCAGTTGATCATGGCGTTGATGTGGTGAGCCAAAAAGAGCTGGTGATTGGTTCATTGGTTATCGCAAGACCAGAGCCAAGCGTTATTACTAAACTGCTTACAGTAAAAGGTAAGAAAAAAGCCCCTATTGTTGCTGAAAAAGCACAAGAGACGGTCATTGAAAAAGTTGTTGAAACAGCCGTTGAAACAGCCGTTAAAACAAGAGTTGAAGCTCCTGTTAAAAACGAAATTGAGCACATTGAAACCACAAAAGAAGTTGCGGATTTGAAGGCTCAAAATATTGCTACTGAAACTAAAGCAGTAACAGATAAAGCACAAAGCAGTAAAAAAGAGATCAAACCAGAAAGCCGTAAAGGTAAAAAATAATGATTAATCAACAACTCATGGGAAAAATTCTCTCTCGCTTGCCCGCTCATGGAGTGATGCTAGGCGAGACACAAGGAATGGCTATCCCTGTTGGTATTTCTAATCGTCATGTGCATCTTTCACAGCAAGATGTTGAAGCGTTATTTGGTAAGGGTTATCAGCTCACACCGTTTAAAGACTTAAAACAACCGGGTCAGTTTGCAGCAAAAGAGTGTGTGATGGTTGTAGGACCAAAAGGCTCGATCAGTAAAGTTCGTGTTTTAGGTCCGGTTCGTCCACAAAGTCAGTTAGAAATTTCAAAAGCAGACTGTTTTGCATTAGGTGTTAAAGCGCCAGTACGTGAGTCAGGTGATTTGGTTGGCTCTGGTCAAGCTGTATTAATGGGACCTGCGGGTCATGTTGAATTACAAGAGCAAGTGATCTGTGCTCAACGCCATATTCATATGAGTGAAATTGACGCCAGAATGCTAAATGTCACCAATGGGCAAAAAGTACAGGTTAAAACAGAAGGTGAGCGTAGTCTGATTTTTGATGAAGTTGTCGTTCGTGTTAGTGAAAAATTTGCTTTGGAATTTCATATAGATACTGATGAAGCTAATGCTGCAGGACTTCGTAACAACGATAGCGTATTTATTGTCAGCTAAGACAATGAGGTGACGTAATGGACAATCAGTTAATTGAAAGGATAGTGGCTGAAATAGAAAAAAGAATGAAAAAGTCGGTGTTGTTGGCACTTACACCAGCACCGGGATATCAAGATGAAATCTGTCAGCGTATTAACACTTTTTCTCATATTCGATTTTCTCTTTTTGTTACAACATCGGCACAAGTCAGTCATGATTTGTCGAAATGGCGTCATCTGGGGGAAATATATAATGCGAGTGAGTTCGATTGCCTGCAGTTATCGACTTATCACGCACTGTTTGTTCCTTATTTTGATAAAAAGCTGGTGGGTGAAATTATTAACGGATTATTTATAAGTGAAGAAGGAAAGCTAATTCATTCTGCACTTGCTCAAAATATTCCTGTTATTGCATTACCTTATTTTTGCCAACCAGAAAGTGAATTAAATGAGATTTTAGGTTTAAATAAAAATAAAGAGTACAACCTGCTTATTCAGGAAAATATTAGCCGATTAAAATCAATGGGTATTATGTTTCACTCTATAAATGATGTTGAAGCTAATTTAATAAACCATGATGTTAAGCATCAAGCTAAACCTGAATATAAACCTGAAATTAAACAAGAGAATAATAATCGCTATATTACTTTGAATGAAGTAATGAATAAGCCTGGAGAATATCATTTATCGCAAGATAAATTGACGGATTCTGCTATTGAATATTTAAAAAGTTTGAAAAATTAATCTTAAATTATATCTGATAACTCAGGAGTCTTATTATGTCACCAAAAGCTAAATCATGGCTTTGGATGCTGGCGGTTATTATTTCAGAAACCTCAGCAACCTCTACTTTAAAAATGTTTGATAATAGTGAAGGAACAACCAAAACATTATTATTAGGCTTAATTGTTGTTTTATATGTTATTTGTTATTACTCATTATCACGTGCAGTTAAAAATATTCCTGTTGGCCTGGCTTATGCAACGTGGTCAGGTACAGGGATTTTAGTGGTTTCTTCTTTAGGTATGTTGTTTTATGGCCAACATCCTGATACGGCTGCCATGATTGGTATGGCTGTTATTGCCAGTGGTATTGTGATTATGAATCTCTTCTCGAAAATGGGTTCTGAAGAAGAGGAAGAAGAAACAACTGAAACCTCTAATATTAAACAAACTGCATCGCCAGTTAATAAATAAGTCTATTTCTTGATAAATATTTTTTAATAAATCTATTTTTAATAAGTCTATTTTTAATAATAGTTATTTTATTAAAACAAATAAGGATAACAATTATGTTTACCGGATTCTTATGGCTGGCGCTGTCTATTGGTTCTGAAATCACTGGTACGTCAATGATTAAAAAGACCAACGGTTTTAGTAAATTAGCCCCTTCTGTTTTAGTTATTGCTGCTTACTGTATTTGTTATTTCGCCTTAACACGCGCAATGGGATATATCCCTGTTGGTGTGGCTTATTCACTATGGTGTGGATTTGGTATTGTCGGTGTGACCTTAGTTGCGATGATTTTATATAAGCAAAAACCAGACTTACCAGCTATATTCTCGATGGCACTGATTATCTCTGGTGGGATAATTATGAATACATTCTCTACTATGTAGTTGCATATTAATTATTTTTAATAGAAACACTGAGTGTTAGATAAAATAGACTCAGTGTTTCTATTTTTTAAATATAAAAATCAAGATATGATATTTTTATACTATGATTTCAGTTAGCGATTTTTTTCAAAACAGATCTGAGTTTATCTTGATAACTTTAAAGATAAAATCCCCATTGCATTCACAATGGGGATTGGTTTTACGACATGATTGCTTTTTATTTATCTAAATTTAAAGATGAAATACACGACCTTCACCAGTAGGTAATTCAATTGTTAAGCTAAGCTTACCGCCTAAAGCTTCAACATAGCGTTTTAATGTTGCCAGTTTTAGATCGTTACCTCTTTGCTCGATTTGGGTAATCGCAGGTTGAGAAATTCCTAGGTGAGTAGCAAGTTCTCTTTGTGAAATATTTAACTCTTCTCTTAAGATTTGCAGCCCTGTTTCTAATATCAATTCATCAGCCATTTTTTTTATACGTTCTTGGCTTTCAGGAGAACGTTCAGCGATAGCTTGTTGAAGTGTTTTCATTGTCTTCTCTTATTGATAAAAGATATGAGGTAAACTCTCGATCCGCGATATGGATCATCGTTTGGTAAAATTTCTTATTGTTAGCTTTATTTCCTGCACATAACACAATAGCTTTTCTAGTTGGATCAAACGCAAAAAATATTCGTATAGGCTTCCCTATGTGTTGTATCCGGAGCTCTTTCATATTGGGATATTTTGAACCTTTGATGTTATCAGCATGGGGTCTTGGTAACCTAGGTCCATAAACCTCCAGATTCTGTAAGGCTGCTAAAATTCGTTCTTGTAACTCGCTACTTTGCTCTGATAACCAAGAATCAAAATTATTTGTAAGTAATACATTCCACACAGTTCACCTCATATAAGTTATAGCTTATTTTTAGGGTAATAAGCTACAACTTATATTTCAATACTCGTCAGAGTAGCAAGGTAGTGTTTATTTTTCAAAGTATTCCCATTAATAAATAAAATCCCCATTGAATTCACAATGGGGATTGGTTTTACGACATGACTGCTTTTTATTTTTTATTTTTACTGCTCACCGACTTGCTGTAACTGTTTTTGACGCTCAGTTTGAGCACTGATTTGATGGTTTCTAGCCAAGAAACTGTACATTGTTGGTAACACAAATAGGGTAAACAGTGTGCCGACTAACATACCTGACACAATAATCAGTCCTAATCCATAGCGACTATTAGCACCTGCACCACTGGCAAATAACAGAGGAATAAGTCCAATCACCATTGCTGCCGTTGTCATTAAAACAGGGCGCAGTCGGATTTTTGCAGCTTCAATAATGGCATCACGACGGTTTAGATTTTTATGAACTTGTAATTCATTAGCGAATTCAACCATTAAAATACCGTGCTTACTGATAAGCCCTATTAGTGTGACTAAACCAATTTGAGTGTAGATATTTAGCGTCACCATCCCTAAAGCGAGAGGAACTAATGCGCCGCAAATTGATAGCGGTACGGTAATTAAGATAATCAAAGGATCAACCAAACTTTCATACTGTGCCGCTAACACTAAATAAATAATGATAAGCGCGGCAATAAAGGCGAAGACTAACGTATTTCCTTCTTGAGTGAATTGGCGAGAATCAGATTGCCAATCATGGCTAAAGCCCGCGGGTAATGAATCTGCCACTGTTTCAAGAAACGCGACTGCTTGTCCCATCGTGACACCAGGTGCGGGGATCGCTTGGAAAATAGCGGCGTTTTGTTGATTAAACTGTGTCAGTTTATTGGGTTCAACTTGAGTTGTAATATTCACAACTGTTGATAATGGGATCAAAACATTATCTTGAGTACGAATATAGTGCCCAGCAAGTGCAGCTGGTGTTAAACGTTGGTGGCGTACACTTTGTGGAATAACATCATAAGAGCGACCATCCATACCAAAGCGATTGATATAGTGTTCACCGACTAATAGTGAGAGTGATTCACCAATATCCTGCATGCGAATACCTAAACTATTGGCCTTAGCTCTGTCTATGGCAACTTGAACGACAGGGTTGTTGTAATCTAAATCGCTATCCACCACGACAAATAAACCACTTTCTCTTGCTTGCTGTTTAATGTTTTCCATTGTTTCAAATAGAACGGGATAACCTAACGGGCTACGTAAAACCATTTGTACAGGCAATCCACCTACTGAGCCGGGTAAAGACGCTAATTGGAAAGCAAAAATGCTAGTACCTTCAACATTATTGACGCGGTTTTGTAAGTCAGCTTGGATTTGATCTGCGTCGCGATCACGTAAATCCCAACCATCAAAGTTAATACCACCAAAGCTGGCTGAAGGCCCATCTGTACCATTAATTATCCACGTACTGTCTGTTTCAGGCAGACTCATATAAATTTCATCAAGCTTCTGATTAAAGCGTTCAGCATAAGCAAGGTTTGCATGTTGCGGTGCTTTTACGGCAGTTAAGACACTCGCCTGATCTTCTGAAGGAGCTAGCTCTTGTTTTGTCTGACTATACAAAAACGGTAAGCTGACAAACACGGCTAAGGCAAAAACAACGGTTAACCAGCGATTAGCTAAAGAAAAATTGAGTACGTAACCATAATAATGAGCCAGTTTATCAAAGACATATTCGGCTATTTTGGCCATTCTGCCTTCATTTTCTTTTGGTTTTAACATTAACGAGCTCATCACTGGCGACAAGGTTAATGCCACAATACCGGATACAATCACACTGCCTGCCAATGTTATGGCAAATTCTTTAAATAATGCACCCGTTAATCCAGCCATCAAACCAATAGGAGCATAAACGGCGGCTAACGTGATCGTCATTGCAATAACAGGGCCCGCAACTTCTCTCGCACCGACTAAAGCGGCTTGAACAGGCGATAACCCTTCTTCAATATGGCGATGGACGTTTTCAACAACCACTATTGCATCATCCACAACTAATCCGATTGCTAAAACCATTGCCAGTAGAGTGAGCAAGTTAATACTAAAACCAAAGGCAAGCATTAAACCGGCGGCACCTAACATCGATAATGGAATAGCAAGTACAGGAATAAGAACAGAGCGGAACGATCCCAAACAGAGATAAATAACTGCAATAACAATTAAAATAGCTTCAATTAAGGTTTGTACTACTTGGTTAATAGAGGCTTTGATAAAACGTGAGGTTTCAAATGCCAGTTCTACATCGACACTAGGAGGTAAGGTTTTTTCAATATCGAGAAGATGATCTCTAATACCATCAACAATGACTAATGGATTCCCCGTTGGTGTCGGAAATAGACCTAAGAATACGGCTTTTTTACCATTCATAATACCGCTGGTTTCAGTAGCCGCAGCACCTAATTCGACAGTGCCGACATCACGTAAACGTACAAGGTTATTGCCATCATTAATGATAACCATGTCTTTAAATTCTTCGACATTAGTGAGATCAGTATTGACATAAACGTTGGCAATCACAAATTCGCCTTCAACTTTCCCGGGGGCGGCTTGATAGTTATTACGACGTACTGCATTTGCGACATCGCTTGCCGTTAAGTTACGACCAGCCAGTTTATCTGTATCTAACCACAAGCGCATCGCCAATTGTTGACCACCAAAAACCTGTACTTTAGCAACACCATTGATGGATGAGAACATCGGTTCCACAACACGAGAAAGGTAGTCAGTGAGTTCAGGGATAGAAAGCTGCTCACTTGAAAACCCGACATAAGCTACTGCTGTAGATTCTCCTGATGAAAGCTCAATAACAGGATCATAAGCTTGTTCTGGCAACTTATAACGAACTTGATTTACCTTCGCCATTACCTGCGTTAAGGCCTGAGTTGGATCACGGTTTAATTCCATTCTGACGGTGACTAAGCTTTTCCCTTGAACAGACGAAGAGGAAATATAATCAACGCCCTCAACAGAGGAAACAGCTTGAGTGATCGGTTGTGTCACAAACCCTTGCATCAGTTCAGATGATGCTCCGGGATAGTCTGTTGCAATTGTAATTGTTGAGTTTTGTAACATTGGATATTGGCGAACAGGCAGTTTACTGAACGCAAATGCGCCCAGTAAAAGGATCAGTGTGCTAACAACTAATGCCAAAACAGGTCGCCGAACAAAAATATCGGTAAACTTCATTATTAACTCCTGTTATGGTTTTGTTGTCGCTGATTGAGCCAACGCTAATGTATCTTGCTCAATAGGCTCAATTGAGATGCCATCACTTAATTTAACTTGGCCTGATGAAACAATTTGATCACCAAGGGCTAAACCCTCTTTTATTTCGATCATGCCGTTGTAGCGCAATCCAACTTTCACAGAGACACGCTTAGCGATAAGGTTTTTTTGATTGTCAGACTGCGCTACAAACACGGTATCTCCATAAGCAGTATAAGTGACTGCTGTTTCTGGTACGGTTAATACCATAGGACTATCTGGAGAGGTAACTTGTACACGAGCAAACATGCCCGCTTTTAATTTGTTATCGGTATTAGGTAAAACAGCTTGTACTTGTACAGTACGAGAAGGGCCAATAAGAGGATCGATGGCATTAATAGAACCTGTAAATACCATTTCAGGATAAGCATCGACTTCGATATTGATAGGCTGTTTTGTGGAAATTTTTGGTGCTGCTTGCTCATCAAGTGAGAAATTGAGTTTTAAATGGCTCGCATCGACAAGTGAAGCGACACGTTCACCCGCATTGAGATATTGTCCTTCATGAACTAGTTTTATCCCGACAATGCCATCAAAAGGCGCTTTTATTGCTTTTTGTGCAATTCTCGCTTTTACTTCGCGAATGGATGCGGCAATCATATCGCGCTCAGATAACGTACTGTCTAATTGCGCAGCGGCTGCGACATTTTTACTATAAAGCTGTCTTGTTCGGGAATAGAGTTTATCCGCGTTAGTTAATTGAGCTTGTAAACGTAATAATTCCGCTTGTTCAGGTTCATCATTTAATTTAGCTAAAACTTGGCCTGCTTTAACAGTTTGCCCTGACTCAAAATTAATCACAGCGATTCGACCATTGGTTTCAGCGGCTAAATAAACTTGGCGTGCAGCCTCTAATTCTCCAACACCTTGCATATTGTTTGGTAATTTTGATGATTGTACGGTTGCTAATGCCACTTTCGTGGGTGGGTAAGCAAATTGCTGTGTTGCATCTTCATCAGATGACGTAGTTGCATAAACCGCAGCACCTGCACTGAGTAAAAAGAGTGAGGCACATATCGTAATAGTAAGTTTTTTATTCATTTTATTGCCGATCCCATAGTGAAAGTTTTTATATTTCTTATCGTTTTATGCGTTAGTTTTTTTCCATAACGCTCTGAAATGACTTGCCATTGCTGTGGTCATTAATCCACCAATAACGGCTAGATGCTCTATTGCAAAAAACATCGACAACATGGCTTTTTCTCCCGTCATATCCCAAAAAGTATGAACAATCACAATAGTTAAAAATAAAAAGACAGCTAAAGCGCCAGCACCTAGCCATAGATAGCGATCGAAAAGCACTAAAAGTGAGCCACAAAGTAAGACGATCGCAGTGGCAATATTAAAGAACCAATCCGGAGTTAATCCTGCTGCACGCATTTCAGCCAAACTATTTTGGTAATCAAAAACCTTGGCAAAGCCAGAGGAGAGAAACAAAACAAGAATGAGTAATCTGGCGATAAGCCACATAGAGTGACTTTCAAGAATACGTGCAATTGAATTAGGCATTCATCTGACCTCAACATTCTTAAAAAATAAAAGCCAGCATCCGACTGACTTGACTTAATTTGAGGAGGAGACTATAAAACCTCAGGTTAAGTTGAGGTCAAGAGGAAAAGATGGAAAAAGAGAAAATAGATTTCAATAGAGCACTTACCGTCGGTGAGGTAGCAAAGCGTAGTGGTGTTGCTATTTCAACATTGCATTTTTATGAAGAGAAAGGATTGATAGAAAGTTATCGAAGTGCCGGTAATCAGCGCCGTTACCCACCCGTTGTATTACGTTATGTGGCGATTATAAAAGCGGCGCAAAGCACAGGTATTCCATTAAAAGAAATTCAGGAAATATTAGGAAAATACCCGCCAAATAGTAAATTAACGGCAGAACAATGGCACGAAATATCAACGGACTGGAAAGTGCGACTAGATGAACGTATTCGCCGCCTTAAACGGCTACGTAATGGGCTTGATCACTGCATTGGTTGTGGTTGTTTATCGTTAAGTGACTGCCCATTACGTAATCCTGATGATATTTTAGGTGAAAAAGGAGCGGGTCCTCAGATCTTATAATCAAAATGAGAATGAGGCGCTATCTGGTTTGAAAAAGCCATCATAGTCTTCTTGGTTATCTGTCATTCCTAATAATTCAAGGGTTACTTGATGGTAAAAACCTTGATAAGAAAGAAGCGAAACTAAAGCCTGATTAATCACATCTTTATCATCACTATTTTCTAATTCACTCGCTTGGCGTGCATACATTAAGAGAGTGACTTGGCGCTTTTCTTTTAAGGTTTGGTTGCCTTCATTTTTTACATCAAATTGATTTATAAGTGTTAATACATCTTGTACTTTATTAATTTTAGATACTTTTAAGAGTTGATAAAAAATAGGATTTAATGTTGCCATTATCGGATCTACTGTCTGGTCTGTAACACTTCTTGAGGTCGATAAATGGGATTGTGATTTATATAAAGTGTGTGGTGCTAAGGCATCAATCTTCATTATGATCTTCACTTATTGTGTCTATTGGAGAGGAGATATCGTCCGTTATATCAAAGGTCTCAATTAAATTTAGTAAAGCCTCTTTTATTTCTTGGGTGAAAATGGGCTGATAAGACTCAGAAAAAGGCCGATGAAATTGTGTTTTTAGATCATTAATTAAAAGAGCAGGATCAAAAAAAGTAATTTGATCACCAGCATGAATAGCGATCGTTTTACTGTTATGAGATATCAATTCAATATTGGCATTATTGAGTTTAGGTTCGAGATAGCGACGCAATGTCGCAGGAATATTCAACGTGATTTTTTTCTCTTTCGGAATAGCGGAAATTAAACGGTGAGTTAGTTCAACTTGTATATCGGGAGAGTCAAAAAATTGAGCAATCGTCGCTGTAACGTGTTCTCTTTGCTGAAATTCATAATGCGTCAACTTCTCTTGATATTGCACCGCAAAAGTTAAGATATCCCTTAATAATGCTTGTAACCCTTTGCTATAAGCTTGGCTTACTATCTCTTTATTATGTTTTTCTAGTTTATTGTTAAAATCTCGAATGATTTTTTTTGCTGCGTATTTGGCAGCTAATTCTGTTTTATAAATATTATCGAGTTGTCGAACATAGCGAGCTCGTATTAATACACCTTCACTCGTATATGTTAAAAGATCTTCAGGCAGAGAGCGCAGCATAATCAAGTACCAAAAGAAAAAGTGAACGAGACAAAAAAAGTGATTGAGGGAGTTCAATCGACAAGGATTGTGGTGGAAAAAGTAATGTAAAGCGCTGAGAAAGTGCAATTGAAATTGAATGAATGAAATCAAATAGCAATTGATAGCCGATATCCATTGGCGTGATATCTTTCAGAGAAATAGTTGTTTTCTTATCAATATTTAAAACTGGATAAAGAGATAAAAACGCTTTTAATTGTGGTTCTAGATGATAATAATTACCAGATAATAAAAGCGTTTCTCTAGAGTAAAAATAGCCTAAAAACAGAGCACAGCGAGGAAGTAATATCCAATGAGTAAAAATTTTTTCTACAATAATATCAATATCACAATCAAGTTGATTAATAAGTTGGTATTGCTTAATTAATTGGCGATTAGCTAATTTTTGCCAAATTGTATTTTCTTCTCTTGAAGCTAATACGTTGTAATCTGGATGAAGGTAACTGAGCGGTTCATACATTACATTAGATATTATTTCGAATTGTTCAGAAGTAAGATTAGTCATTATCCACCTCTTTCTGTGCTTTTTTCCGTCGGAATATTATTAATAAAATTACAATGATAGCGGCGATAACCACCAATAATAAGCTTAGAAATAACCAAGAATTAAAAAATGAATCAGAATTATTTTGAGAAAGCTGATTATTTATTATATTGAACTTATTAATATTTCGTGGATACAACAAAACGGTAATATTATCCTCATTCATATCATTAAAGGCGTTGTGAATAAAAGCACGAACATCTTCACCTAACTGATCATTATCGAGCGTACTTTCTTCATAAAAAACTAATGCTGAAGCATGAGGTGTCGGAATAATGCGTTCAGTCGGAGAAATGGGATAGCTCACATGAACTCTAGCATCAATAATATGATCAATAGTAAGTAATGATTGTTCTAATCGTTGCTCAATAGCAGAAATTAAACGTGCTTTTTCAGCTTGTGGTGATGATACCAAGGCATCTGATGGAAATAGCTGAGTCACTTCAATTCGGGATAATGTGGGTAATTGATATTCCTCTAAAATTTGAATTGCAATGCTCATATCTTCTTTGTTAACAGAAATATCAAATAACCCTTTTCCTAATGCTTTACGAGTACTGGTTATTTGGTGCTTCTGTAAAACAGCTTGAATTTCCGTTGCTTGTCTTTGATCCAAATTAGTGAGTAGTGATTGATCTTTACAACCACTTAATAATGGAAACAAGCAACATAATAACGCCAATAACAAATATCGTATTTTCATTACTATTGAGCCTTGAGTAATGTTTCGACAATATTCAGTGACTTTCTAGCCAAAGTACTCGCTAAATTCATTGTAATTGTATAATCATTAAGTGTGGTTTGTAGTTTGGTATAACTTTGAACATCACTTAATTGACTTAATGTCGTTAGTTTTTCTTGGATCTGTTTTTCATACTGAAAGCCGCTTGTTACAGTGTTAATCATCATTGAAGATAAATTATTATCACTATCACTGTTATCATTTGGCAGCGCTGCTAAATGCACAGGAACAACAGGATTAATTGCCATATACAATCTCCATTAAATAAAAATCAACGCATATTCCCGATAATGCTCATTGCCAAGTCTTTCACAACTTTAATCGACGTTGATTGTGCATTACGTGTAATATTATATTCAGCGAGTTTAGCTTGATAATCAGCTAAGGCTGCTGCATTTGATGTATCTGCTTTTAATGCATCTAATGCGACTTTTAATGCATCACTTTGGTTTTTAACTGGTTCTTGAAAATAGTCATCAATTTTATCAATAGAACTGACATCATCAGCAACAGGATAGGCTGGCATAATATTATTCCTCTAGTTTTAATACTAAGTTATGATCTTTAAATATCACTATTACCCTTGAGGAAAATAGCGATGTTGATTATCAAGAAAGATATATCCTCGTTCTTCTTGTAAGGTTGCTTTGTTTTTCAAAATTGGATTACTTATATTTTCACGATAAAAGATAAATTTTCTTCCAAAAATAGCCGTTTGTTTTTTGATATAAGTATCAAGATTTTCTTTATTCTTCTTATCTAATAAACCATCAAAAATAAATATTAGACCATTGTTTTTCTCTTCAATGGTATAACTTATTGTTTTAGTTAACTCTAATTTATTTATATCAATAATGATATTTGGAATTGAAATCTCTTTAATTGTAGGGGAACAATTTTCTGAGAAGTGATTATTTATGGCATCAATAATTTTTAGTTTTTCATTATCATTATGATAAATGAAGTTAACAATGGGTTTAGTTTTATCCTTTAAAATTAAATGTATTTTTTTATGACTATTTTCTATCATTAAATTTTCTATTTTTATTTTATCTATATAAAAAACTTTACTTTCTGAGCTGTTATTTGTTTTTGACAGAAGGTATAAATCATCAAAAACACAATAATACCCATTTTCTCCTTGAAAACCTTCAAAATTTAGACTTTTTGATACAACAGGTGTGGTTATTTTTTCTGTTGGTTTATTTATATAATATATAAATATTATAAGAAGTGGAATTAGCAACACCAATATTGTGAATATTTTTTTACTTGAAATTAATCTCTTTTTGTTTTTTTTGAAGTGAGATGAATTAATAGGTAGATCACCTCTATCACTGACTAAAAAGATAGGAATATCATGGGAATATACAGGTTTATTTAGTGGTAAAGAATATTCATTACCCACTTCTTCTGATATGAAACTACTCTCAATTATATATTTATTATTTTCACTATTATTTTCATCAAGTATAATAGCGAGCTTTTTTTTACATTCCTTATTATCACAAGGAATGTAAAGCACCGATTTTTCATTTTTTTCTTCATTATCATTGAGTTCTTCATTTTGTAAAAAAAATGAATAATGATTGGGCGGTAAAGGAACGATTGCTCCTTTTAATGGGCCAGAAAGAATATAAATGTAATACAGCATAGATTTAGCCTAATGATAAAATGTTATTAATTCATGATTTAAATATAGTTTAGTGAAATAATAATTAATATTCTTTTAAAAAAAAGCACATGTTTTTTATTTGATAGTGAGTATTGATATATTACTAGTACTTTTTTTAAATAATAAACACAAAAAATTTGTTATTCATGTTTATAGTTAATAATTAGTAATATTAATGTAGAATTATATAAAGAAAAAACATAAAACTAAATTAGTTGATAGCTTTCTATCTTTAATTCTTTATTGGTCAATAGGATAAGTTAAGGTATTTCTTATGTTAATAAATGATATAAAAATAAGTGGTGATAAAAATATTTTACTTGGAAATTCATTATTCTTTTGTATTCCTCTGAATGATGAGTTTCCAGTAAAAATACATGATGATAAAACGACTAAAATTATAAAAGGAAAGGCTTTTATTTATAATTCAAAAAATGAGAATGTTATTTTTCAATCTGAAAATCAGTCATGGAAAATTGAAAAACGCTCATTTTTTATTTGTGCAAGATTATTGGCATTCATTGATTATGCTCGTGATTTTTCAAAAATGACAGCAATAGGATCTGAATTTGATATTAATCAGCAAATTTTTTATATAGAAGATACTAATAAATCTCTTGAATACGTATTAATAAATGAAGCAATAAAAGCAGAAAGCCAATTAGAGCCTTTATTTGTCACGATAAGACATAGTGAAAGTTATTGGCTTATTTTACATCTCATTAGTTATTTAGATGAGAAGAAAAGTAATATTGCACAAATTGGAGAACGATATGGTGTATCAGGTACACATTTTAGACGACTGTGTAAACGTTATTTAGGTAATTGTGGAAAAAGTCAATTACGTTCATGGCGTGCGGCATCTTCCATTTTAACCACGCTATCAACTGATGAATCACTAACACAAATTGCCGTCGATAATGGATTTAGTTCAGCGTCTCATTTCTCAAATGAAATCAAGACGCTATTTGGTATTACACCAACAGAATTTCGTCGAATTGGTCAGCATCTTTATGAAAATAAAAAATAAGATTTATTGTGTCATTGGGCTAGTACTTTGTTGTGGTTTTTCTTTTCAAATCCAAGCTGCGCAAGGAAAGGTTATCTATACACATCAGGTAAAAAAACCTGATGTATTTATCGCTGTTGATACTCGGGTAGAACAATTCTTTCTTGTGCTATCAGATAAATTAAATAAACCTTTTATTCTGAGTAGCGCTGTAAAAAAGGAGAGAATTACTGGAAATTTTGATATTTCTTCACCAGAAGAAGCATTTGAATTGATGGTAAAACGCTTGTCATTGCTCTATTTTAACGATGGAAAATCAATCTATATTTATGAGAGTAGTGAAATTTTACAAGAACTCTTTCAGGTAAATAATATAAACCTAATCGAGTTAAAAGAGTATTTACAAGACGTAGGATTATATGACCCACGTTATCCACTACGTGCAGGTCGAGATCAACGTACTTTTTATATTTCTGGTCCACCGGTTTATATCAAATTGGTCAAAGCCGCAGCTAAATTTTTAGATAATAATGTTCAAGAGCAAATTAATGAAAATACAAATAACCAAGTGCCGGTGGGAAGTTCTCGCTATGGTGATGAGTTTGTACAGATATTTCCATTAAAAAATACCTTTGTACAAGATAGAGCTTATACCTTACGTGATGAAAAAGTGGTACTGCCAGGTATTACTTCTGTTTTACAGCAGTTATTTATGTCTTCTAAAGAAATAAAAAGAACAACGGTGGAGCCTCGTCAAGCTCTAGAAAATGACGATAGCCAGAAATACGATGAAGAGATAAATAGTCTTGAAGAAACTAATGCACCTATTATCACTAAAGTAGGGCAATATAACGTCGAATTAGTCCCCTTGCCGGGTTCAAATAGCCTTTTAGTGAAAACAAGCAGAGAAGGTTTGGCATTAATAGGTTCATTAATTGCTCAATTAGATAAACCCAAAAGACAAGTTGAACTGTCATTATGGATAATCGATATTTCTAAAAATAAAGCAGATAGTTTAGGTGTTAATTGGCAAGCAAGTTATGGCTCAGGTAAAGGCAGTTTCTTTTTTAATACAGCAAGTTTGAGTGCCGCATCTGGCTTTAATTTTTTAGGTAAAATTAAAGCATTGAGTGAAGATGGTGAAGCTCAGATGGTGTCTCGCCCGATTTTATTAACACAAGAAAATACACCTGCTATTTTTGATAACAACACGACTTTTTATACCCAAATAAAAGGTGAACGTGTTGCTTCATTAGAATCCACAACATTTGGCACAATGATCAGTGTGTTACCAAGAATTGGTAATTCAAATAAAGATATTGAGATGATCATTAATCTCGAAGATGGTGCTGAGAAAAAAAATGATGATGGCGACGATGAAAGTGTTGAAAAATTACCCGTTATTAATCGAACAAATATCAGTACAGTTGCTCGTGTTTCAGAAGGTGGAAGTTTATTGATTGGTGGATATACACGAGAAGATAATGTGAAGGCACAAAGTAAAGTGCCTTTTCTGAGTGCGATCCCTTTGATTGGCGGAGCATTCAAATATGAGTCTGACAATAATAAAAAGATGATCCGTATTTTTATGTTACAACCCCGTTTATTAGAAAAAACACAGGCTGAATTGTTAGAAAGTGTCACTGAGAATCCATTTGAACCGATAGACAAAAAAACGTCTCAGGCATTAAAACAGCTTCATGCTTTTATGGGGTGATACTATGATTGGGCCAATTAATACCTCTACTTCACATTTAATTAATAAAGAGAATAATGTTGGTAAAAAAAGCCAACAAGAGACTGAATATAAGCAGCCTAAAGTTAATGATCATCAAAATTACCAAAACCAATTAATCGAGATATCTGATGATATGTCTATGGTTGCAACCTTATTCTCTCAACGTTTTGGTCAATTATTAGATAAAAAAGCAAATAGAGGACAAAGTTCATTATATATTCTAGAAGAGGATGCTGATAAAAAACTTGATAATGTAATGATGTTATTTAAAAAGTCAGGGCGAAGTTTGCAAGATTTGCTTCGTTATTTACGTAAAATGTTTCCTGATGAAAGTGATCTCGTTATGGTTTTACGAGAATTACTTAGAAAGAAAAAATTAGGTTCTCAATTAGAAGGAGAAATTGAAGATGAAATAAAACATTTGCTTGAAGGTGAAAAGGGACGGGAAATTAGTGCTGGCATTAATATTGCTCTTCAAGCAAAGGCATTTGCAAAATTACTTTCTTTAGATGCATCAAAATTACGAGATCTCTATCGTAGTTATATTAATCTCGATCTTAAGCCTATTTATTTTTTTAAAATGTGGATAGAAGATTATGATATTAAGCAATGCACAATTATTTTAAGTTTTCTCACTCAAAGTTTGATTTGTGATATGCAATCATCACCATCACACTGTTTAGAATTTGGTTATTTATTTGATAAAATAAATAAGTTACGTGCGTTATATAGTTTTATAGAAATTAATATAGATAAGTTAGAAAAACAAAATCTTAGTAATAAAACGATAGAAAAAGAAATTTACCAGTTAGTTTTTTATGGAATGACATATCCAGAAGAAATGGAAAAATTGCTAATCTCTTTTCTAGAGAAAGAGTGGAAAAACTATTTAGTTAATATAAAAATGAAATTACTACAAGGGTTAAAAACAATGTTTAATAAATACCCTGAATCATTATATTTGTCTGATGATTTTAGAGATGAATGCCAAATAATTATACAGAAATTTATAGATAAATATCTTCCATTAGAACAATATCAGCAAAGAAAATAGACTAAAATAATTTATGGGTAATATTTATGATTTATAGATTTCTATTGGCAATAAAAAACAGACCAGAACTCATTGTATTATCTGTTATGATTTTGGTCATTATGATGTTAATTATTCCATTGCCAACCTACATTGTCGATTTTCTTATTGGATTAAATATTACTATATCTCTGCTTATTTTTATGAGTTCATTCTATATTACAAGAATATTGAACTTTATGACTTTCCCCGCATTATTACTTATCACGACTCTTTTTAGGCTTGCTCTTTCGATTAGTACTAGCCGACTAATATTATTAGATGCTGATGCAGGTGAGATTATTACTTCATTTGGTGAGTTTGTCATTGGTGAAAATTTAGTTGTTGGTTTTGTTGTTTTTTCTATTGTCACAATAGTTCAGTTTTTAGTTATTACTAAAGGTTCAGAACGAGTTGCAGAGGTTGCTGCTCGTTTTTCTTTAGATGGTATGCCCGGAAAACAGATGAGCATTGATGCTGATTTAAAGTCTGGCATTATTAATAACGAAGAAGTGAAAATAAGAAGAAAAGAATTAGGACAAGAAAGCCAGCTATATGGTTCTTTTGATGGTGCAATGAAGTTTATTAAAGGTGATGCCATTGCCGGCATTGTGATCATCTTTGTTAACTTAATTGGAGGGATCTCTGTTGGTATGGCGCAAATGGATCTCTCAATTACTCAGGCATTACATACGTATACTCTTTTAACCATTGGTGATGGGCTGGTTGCGCAAATTCCAGCATTACTGATTTCTATTAGTGCGGGTTTTATTGTTACTCGTGTTGGTGGTGAAAATAACAACCTTGGTTTTAGCATTATGAATGAGCTGCTTGCTCAAGACTTTGCTTTACTCGTGACTGCGATACTCGCTTTTACCATTGGTTTTTTACCTGGTTTTCCAACACCAGTGTTCCTTATTCTATCTGTCTTACTAGGGGGATATTTCTTTAAAAAACAATGGAAAAGTAAGAAAAAAGAAACGATAACGGATAATAAAGAAGATAAGAATGAAGATAATGATTCAGATACTGATGGTAAAAAAGGACTTATTTCAAATTTATTTTCAAATAAAAATGAGTCAGAAGGCGAAAATAGCTTATTAAAAGAGAATATCACATTATCTCAGGCTGACACATTACCTTTAATTATTACTGTATCATCTAAGAAAAAGACATATCTTTCGAAACTGGTTTTTGAAAAGTGGTTAAAAAAAGAATTCATTTTACAATATGGTGTATTACTTCCTGATCTTGTTATTCATTATTCAGATAAAATTGATGATAATAAAATTATTATTTTAATAAACGAAGTCAAGGCTGATGAGTTTGATTGCCCTTTTCCACTTTTTTATGTAGAAAACCCTAATGATGAATTTTTATCTCTAAATTTTAAAACAATAGAAACTCAAGATAATAAAATTAAAAATTATTGGGTGAGTAAAAATGATAAAGAAAAAATGGAATTATTAGGTTATAGATTAGAATTATCTGAGACTTATTTTTATAGGAAATTCTCTAATTTAATTACATCTAATATTGTTGAGTTCCTTGGAATACAAGAAACAAAAAATATTCTTGATAAAATAGAAGAAGGTTCACCTGAACTTTTAAAAGAGTGTTATAGGCAAGTTTCTATTCAACGTATTAATGATGTTTTACAACGTTTAATACAAGAGAAAATTCCTATTAGAAATATAAAAACAATTATAGGTGGATTAGTGCAATGGGGAAGTAAAGAAAAAGATCCGATACTTTTAACTGAGCACATTCGCTCTCTGCTTTCACGTTATATTAGCTATTTTTTTTCAGATAATGGGAAACTTAATGTGATTATTTTATCTCATGATATAGAAGAAATAATCCGAGGTGGAATAAGACAAAGTTCTTCAGGAACATTTTTGAACTTAGAACCTGCTGAGCTTGATATGATAATAGAGAAAATGTCTACTGCTATTGATGAAATTAAATATGTACAAGATTATATATTTTTAACAGCTATAGATGTAAGACGATTTGTTAAAAAGCTAATAGAATCACAATATCCACAATTATCTGTGTTGTCTTATGATGAAATTACATCAGATATTGAAATTAACGTTCTACAATCTATTTAGGAGAAATTATGTCTTTTGATCTGGCGAGTTTAATTATGGATGCTATGAATGTAATTGGAAGAAACGATTTATTCTCTGAAGGAAAATCTGTTGATAATCATTCAACAATAACAATTAGCTTAGGAGATATGCCGGATATAAATTTATTAGTTGTTGATGAAGTTCCTATGATCTGGTCTGTACTGGGTGAATATAATGAAAACTTATTATCACAAACAAGTACTTCATTATTATTAAATAATATTAATAATCAAACAGAAAGTTTTTATCCAGGTCAGCCTGCTTTAGTGAAAGTAGAATCTGAATTAGAGTTACGAGCTTCATTTATGCCTATTGCTTTACAAAATGGTGAATCAATGGCAAAAGCAATAGATGAATATTTTCAAATGATGAATACTATTCACCAACAATTTATCAATTAAAAATGAATAACGTATTTTCAATATTTCATCATGCAGCTCACCCTATACGAATACAAGGCAATATTCTTGAAGTGATGTTGCGTGATGTATTTATTGGAGAGATTTGTCTATTAAAAGATTCTATTATTAATGGACAAATTATTGGTGAAGCGATTGTGATTGGTTTTCGCAATGGCATTACGATTTTAAGTATGATGGGGAGTTCACAAGGTTATTCTTTGCAAATAATCGTAGTACCAACTGGAAATGCTTTTTCTGTTGCTTTAAGCCCTAATATTTTAGGGAGTATGATCGATATTAAAGGTAATTATTTATTGCGCTTCAGCGATAAAAAAGTGGTAGAAGAAAATTTCTATTCATATTTACCTATCGATGGTCATCCTCCCTCATTCAATGAAAGACGCCCGATTACAGAAATATTTGAATCTGGTGTTCGAGCTGTTGATGGCTTATTAAGCTGTGGATTAGGGCAGAGAATGGGAATTTTTGCCAGTGCAGGAACAGGTAAAACCATGTTGATGAATATGTTTATCCGTTTCTCTCAGGCTGATATTTTTGTTATTGGATTAATTGGTGAAAGAGGCCGTGAAGTAACCGAATTTGTCGAAGAGTTAAAACAAGATAAACGCTGTGAGAAAACAGTATTAATTTGTTCCACCTCGGATCAACCTGCAATAGAACGTTGTAACGCTGCGCTTGTTGCCACTACGGTTGCTGAATATTTCAGAGAGCAAGGCAAAAATGTCGTGTTATTTATTGATTCTATGACACGTTACTGTCGAGCTTTAAGGGATGTGGCTCTTACAGCGGGCGAGCTTCCTGTTCGTAAAGGTTATCCAGCTTCTGTTTTTGATAAATTGCCAGCAATTTTAGAAAGACCAGGGGTGACTCATCAAGGCTCAATTACAGCGTTTTATACTGTTCTGCTTGAAAGTGATGATGAACCAGATGCTATAGGTGAAGAAATCCGGTCTATTCTGGATGGACATATTTATCTTTCTCGAAAAATAGCGGCTTCAGGCCATTATCCAGCTATTGATATTTTAGGTAGTGTGAGTCGTATTTTTCAGCAAATAACGAGTACTGAACAACAAAAAGCAGCATTAAAAATAAGACAAATATTGATGCATTTGCAGGATATTAAGTTATTACAAGAATTGGGTGAGTATCGTGCAGGAGAGAATGAGTTAAATGATCTGGCCGTCAATAAACAATCGGCAATAGAAGCTTTTCTTATGCAATCATTTAAAGAAAAAGCAGAATTTAAAAAAACATTGAATCAACTTTATGCGCTTACCTCTTAATCAACAAAAATTGATAAAGGCGATAGCCAAACGCCAGCAAAGAATAGAAAAAGAGCAGTACAAATATCAACAGTTAACGGCAGAGGCAGAAAGTAAGCAAAGAGAACAGATATTATTAGCTTCAGCATTAAAAAATGAGATACCCATGTATGAAAAAGCGGGACTCTATTCTTTTATTTCTTTAAACAAACAAAAACGCAAACAAGCTATTGTTTTAGCATCATTGAATATTATCACTACTCAATTAAAAGAAATTGAATATCAAATTGAAAAATTAAAAAAAGGCAGCCTAAAATTACAACAAGAAAGAAATGATGTGATTAAAAAACAAAATAAAATGAAGCTTTATTTTGAAAGAAAAGCACTAGAAAAAGAGTTATATATTGAAAGATTAGAACAAAACGAAATTCAGGAGATGGTGTTATATGATGACCATAAAGACAGATAATTTAAGATTAAATAAAAGTTTAATCAATGAACAAAATAGTGAAAATAAAACTGTTTTTTCTAAAAAATCATCATCATTTTCTAAAGATATAGGACTATTACATATCGAGAAAGACCAATTGTCATCTGAAGAATTCAGTAAAATAAAACAGAAACTGAATGATTTCTATAATCTTGATTGTAAGGACGTTATTGAATTAAAAGATAGTTTAAAATTAAATATAAAAATAAAATCTGATAAACCAGTTGACGCATTAGATGATAAAGATGAAAAAACTGACTGTTCAAATATAGAGGGGTTATTATTAACTCAAAGAAAAATATATTCACAAATTTGCTCTTTTTCAAAAGAAAGTAAAATAGAAAAAAAAGATTTATTGAGTTATGGAGTTAATAAGAATAATAATCACAATGAGGTAATGATTAAAAATTCTCTAAAGCTAACAATGACTTCAGAGCCAAAGAGAGATAAAGGCATTGATATTTCTAATAATAAAAAAACAGTAAGTGAAAACCTTAATTGTCTAAATTATGGATTAAACAAAGATAAACAAAATCAAAAATTAGAAAGAAAAGATTATATTAATAAAATTAAAGAAAATATTGAAATTAAAAACTATAAGTATGAATTAAAAATAAATGGATTTGAAAGTAATAGTGTATTAAAAAATGAAGATAACAAGTTAAACGCTAATAAATATATAGTTATTGAACATGATGAAGTATCTGAAAAAATAGCTCATTCAAATAATAAAGAGATAAATAAAAATACTATTATAATGAGTGGTGAAAATAAAAAATCAAATATAGAAAGTCTACATAAAGAAAAAATAAAAAGAGATATCAGTGAAATACTCCCATTTAATAGTATAAAGCCAGAATCTCAACAAATGTCATCAGAACCATTACCTGATAGAAAAATACTTGATATACCGGCCTTTAGTGTTCTCTATAAAAAAGCATCCACCTTGTCTCAACCGCCTAGTATTACTTATGTTTTTAAAAAATGGGGAAGCGAACTTCATCAAATGAAGGTGAACTTTGATACTGATAAAAAGATCCAGTTAATTGCTTCTACTGGGCGAGTTTATCAATCTTCTTTAGACGGTGTTAGCCAATATCAAGGACGGTTATCGCTTTCATCAGGGAATGAGAATAGCCATTGGCATATTAATGCGATTGATCCTTCTTCTGAAAATAAAGAAGATGAAAAATGATAAGATTAGATCCTAAAAATAGTATTAATAATAAAGAAGATAGTTGTTCAATGGATATATTATCATCTTTATATACAACTCAGTTACCTATCTCTTCAGCTCATTATTTTAAGATAAAGGGTAATAATACATTAGGTTCATTTACAGGCATTGTCGAAGTTGGACAAGTAATGGATAAAATCTACCCTGAGAAAAAAATAGATTGGGGGCTTGTTCCTGAGACTTATCTTCACACACTTTTCTCTCAAAAATGTTCACAAATATTGTTTCCTTTTTCGAAAGAACCCGTGCCATTAATCATTGATAATATCTGTTTAGGAGAGCAAGAAAATTTTAGCTACCCTGTTATTAATACTGAAATTGGTGACATATTTATTTGTTCTTTCGAGAAATATTATGAATGGAGATTGTCATCAAAAAATAAAATTAATGCTATTGCTCAATTTCAATTTGGCAAAAGCACAATGTCATCTTCATTATTAAAAACGCTCTCTTTGGGCGATATTGTGTTGATTGATAGCGTAGATTTTTCACTCATTATTGGTGAAAAAAAATGGATACGTTATCTGTGGCAAGAAGGAGAAAATGCAGTGGTTTTAGATGAAGAGCTATTTACTAATAAAACAGAACGTGAAGAGTTAGTTGAAGACACAGAAATTACATTACAGAAAAAAATAGAGCTGAAAGCGATCCAATCTATTCCCGTTACACTCTCTTTTTTACTTGCAAGTAAAAGCCTGTTACTTGAAGAAATCGAAGAGTTATCACCTGGGCAACAAATTTCTTTACCAGATAATGCACTACGCCATATTACATTAATTGCTAATGGTGTCGCTATTGCTCAAGGAGAGTTAATTAAAATTGGTGAGCGATTAGCTGTTGAAATACAACACGCTTATTTACAGCAAGAATAAAGATATGGAAAGCTCAACAACACTCATTTTAACACTAGCATTAGCCACATTAGCACCTTTTATTATTGCTGCGGGGACTTGCTATTTAAAATTTTCTATTGTGCTGGTTATGACTCGTAATGCGTTAGGTGTTCAACAAGTACCTTCTAATATGGTGCTTAATGCGATTGCATTGATGATGGCTTTATTTGTTATGACTCCTATTGCAAAAAATACCTATCAGTACCTTATTGAAAACCCAATTGATGTTACTTCTTCTGATTCGCTTGAACGATTTTCAGATGATGCATTAGGGGAATATAAGCGATATTTGTACAAATATTCTGAACCCGAATTATTAGATTTCTTTGAACAAGCACAAGGTAATCGACCGGATAGCTACGGAGATAAAGAGAATATAGAAAATTCTTTATTATCATTACTTCCTGCCTATGCGTTAAGTGAAATAAAATCTGCTTTTATTATTGGGTTTTATCTTTATTTACCTTTCATTGTTATTGATTTGGTCGTTTCCTGCATTCTATTAGCTTTAGGTATGATGATGATGAGCCCAATTACATTATCAGTACCTTTGAAATTAATTTTATTTATTGCTATGGATGGTTGGACTCTCCTCGCTAAAGGATTAATTAATCAATATCTTGATCTCATGGCGGTAAGGTAATGGATATGGTTTATGCGGCGAATAAAGCCGTTTATTTAGTGATATTACTTTCAGCTGCACCTATTGCTATAGCAACATTTATTGGATTGGCAATTGGTCTTTTACAAACCATCACTCAAGTACAGGAGCAAACATTACCTTTCGGTGTAAAACTAGTAGGTGTTTTTGTTTGCTTGCTAGTCACGATGGGTTGGATGGGCGATAAAATATTAGTGTATGCCAAAGAGATGATGACATTAGGATTAGCAGGATAAATAAAATGTTAATACTGCAAGGGTATATACAACTTTATTTAATTGATCTTTTTTTACTTGTTGCAAGATTATTTCCAATTTTTCTTTTTATACCTTTCTTAAATAGCCGAGTATTAAATAGTCAACTATTAAAATATGTCATTATTTTTTATATTGCTATGGGAATAAAACCAAGCATTCTAATTACTGATGAAATAAGAAATACATGGGAAATAATAATCCTAAGTGAGTTAATTCTTGGTGTTTTAATTGGACTTCTTTTTGCTACTCCTTTTTGGATTGCTTCTGCTTTTGGTGAATTTGTTGATAATCAGAGAGGGGCAAGTATTGGGGATACTATTAATCCAACAACGGGAATTGAATCTTCTGAGTTTGCTTCATTAACAGGGTTATTTTGTGCGGCTTATTTTTTATCAGCAGGAGGATTAACCTCGTTAATGAGTACCATAAAGGATAGCTATGATGTATTTCCCATCGGCTATTTTAATAAAGAGATTGGTTATTCGTTTATTGGTCATTGGCTTAATAGCATGATCCGTACTGCGATTGTTTTAGTATCACCCGTCTTGATTATTATGTTTTTAAGTGAAGTGGCATTGGGAGTTTATTCTCTATTTTGTCCTCAATTAAATGCATTTTCTCTTTCATTATGTATAAAAGGCATTATTGCATTTATTTCACTGCTTTTTTTCTTTGCTTCTGTAATGACTTCAGAGTTGTATGAATTCTTTAATAATAGATACTTTTATACTATTTTTATGAGTATTTATCGTGGCTGAAAAAACAGAAAAACCAACACAGAAAAAACTTGATGATTCTGCAAAGAAAGGACAAAGTTTCAAGAGCAAGGAGTTAACATCAGGGCTTGTTTATCTTATTGGCGTTATGTATTTATTCCATCAAGTTGATTTAGATGAATTTAGTCGCTTTTATCAATCTCTTTTGCTTCATCCAACCAATATTACCTTAAAAAGCTATATTGATGTTATTTCAAAATTATTTTTTGATATTATTTTACCGATACTCATTGTTACCTTTTTATCTGGCGCTATTCCTTCTTTATTTAGTTCGCGTTTTAAACTTGCTACGGAAGCAATTAAAATCGATCTTAATCATATTAATCCTATTTCTGGATTTAAAAAAATATTTAGCATAAGAACAATAAAAGACTTTTTAAAAACATTATTATTTATAATTATATTTTTAGTAACTTGTTATGTTTTTATTATTTTACATGGCTCAGAAATATTCATACTATATCGCTCAAGTTTGCCTGTTGTTATTGATAAATGGTGCTCGTTAGTTGTTAGCTTTATATTTGTATTTTTTATTTTATCAATACCTATTCTTATTTTAAATATTATTGCTGATTTCTTTATTTTTATGAAAGATATGATGATGGAAAAGCATGAAGTTAAGCAAGAAAATAAGAATATGGAAGGCGATCCTGAAATAAAGTCAACACGTAAACAACTCCATCAAGAATTACTTGATGAACCGATGAAAAAAGTGATCCGAGATTCATCCGCCGTTATTGTGAATCCGACACACGTTGCAGTAGGTATTTATTTTGATCCTGATAATGGCATTATGCCATTAGTTTCACTGAGGTGTATTAATGATAAAGCATTAGCAGTAAAAGCCTATGCTAAAAAAGTGGGCACCCCCGTTATTCGTTATCCAGAACTTGCGAGAAAAGTTTATCATAAATATCATTTGTTTGACGTAATGATAGATCAAGATCTATTAGACGTGATGGATATTCTTATCTGGCTTAAAAAGATAGAAATTGAAGGTCTATTAAGAGAGGAAATGGATTATACACATCATTAATCATTGCTCTTAGGTTATTCATGTCTAAATTATAAAAATAACATATTTAATTTGCAATTATAGGCGTGCGTTTTATTAAAGAAATTAAATAATGAATAAATTATTATTTATTTATTAATTATTCATCATAGATGAAAGGATTAACACTATGTCTTTATATGAAAAAATGTCAGAGAAAGAACTTGATCAATTAGCAAGCTATATTGTTTCTATTGCTCAGAACGGAGCTTCACTCAAGGATGAGAATGCCATTCCAGAAGGATTTATGGAAGGAATTTATTCATTTGCATATGATTTTTACCAGAAAGGAAAGCTGGATGAAGCGGAAGCTATTTTTAAATTCTTATGCCTTTATGATTTTTATAATGTTGATTATATTATGGGGCTCGCAGCTGTTAAACAATTAAAAAAACAATATCAAGCAGCAATTGATCTTTATGCATTAGCTTATTTAAATGCAAAGAATGATTATCGACCTGTTTTTTATGCAGGGCAATGTAATTTATCATTAGGTGAAAAAGAAAAAGCTAAATATTGTTTTGATCAGGTTTCAAAAAATATCAATGATCTTTCTATAAAAGAGAGGGCTGATGTTTATTTAGGATCTTTAAAAGATGTTCCTCTTGTTGTTTTGAATACCGAGAAGGAAGAACAGTATGATTGAAATTAGTAAAAATGATGCTGTGTTATCTACCCCATCTACTTATAAAGAAGTAGAAAAAGTAACTAAAGATAACGTACAGCAGGCACAAAGAATTAATGCGGCAAGTGAGCACCTTGTCGCATCACAACTCAAGAATAAAGAAAATAGCTTTGTTATTCCTTTTCTTCGTGCTCCTATCGAACAAAAAAAGAATAATCAAAAAATCAATATTAAAGAAGATGTTAAATATAATATAAATGTTTTTTCAACAAAAAATGAGAGTGATAGCAGTAAACTTATTTTTAATAAGAATAATAAAATTAACGAGGATAAGTTAAATAAATCATTATCATCTATATCTTTAGCACCAACCCAGCCAGAAGATAAAAAATCTAATAAAGATTATGAATTCTTATTCTTACAGTTATCTTATCAAAACATTATTCATAAAAATGTTCTAGATAGAATTAAAGATCCTGATAAACTCGATTATTATCTCGATAAACTCAATATCTTATCTAAAGGTATTGATGGTTTAAGAGATCAAATAAACTCAGTTTTAGATGAAATTAAAAATAGTAAAGATGCTTACACTGACTATTGGATGGAAATAATTAATCAAATAAAAGAAAATGGTTTTAAAACAGAAGCTGAAGTTAAAAATTTCTTAAAAAATAAAAACATTCCTGACTCTTTTATAAATGAGTTACTCTCTGGAAAAATAAACTCTAAAGAAGATATGGAAGCGTTACTTGAAAAAACTTTCCCATTTATGAAATTACCTGATGATATTTCAAAAATGTCATTAGATGAATTAGATAAATTATATGGAAAGTTATCTAGCTTCTTTGATAATGCTTTTAAATATATGCCTAACGTGCCTATGAGCGATGATAAGATAAATCAAATTACATCCCATAGAGATGAATTAAAAGCATTAATTAATAAGAAAGAAAATGACTCAATCAAAGAAAAGCTGGAGCAAATAAAAGAGACCTATAGAACATTAACTCTTTCACAAAGTGCATTAGAGCTTGAAATAATGTCTGACTCATTATCAGGAATGGCATTACTGACTTTTTTGTTGGCTAAAACCCGAGAGCTTACATTAAAGGTGATGTTACAGCGTACTGAAAATGAGCAAAAGCTTTTTGAGGAAATGCAGGAAGTCACCGAAAAGTCGCTAAAAGATAAAATCGAAGATCAAAAAGCTCAAATTAAAAAACAAGAGGAAATTCAATTTTGGGCTGGCATAGGCTTAAAAATATTAGGTGGATTACTTGCACTTGTCGCAGGTATTGCTTCTATTTTTACAGCAGGTGCTTCAATGGCATTAATGGCTGTGGCAGTTGTATTATTTGTTGCAGATGTTGCATTAACAGTTGCTGATGAAGTGTATCAAGCCATTCATGATAAGTCATTTATGGATGAAATAATGGCGCCTGTTTCAGAAGCCATAATGAAGGCAGTCGATGCTATCGTTGATTTTCTTGCGGATGTCATTAACAGCACTATTGATGGGCTTAAAGGATTAGGTGTAGATAAAAAAATCATTGAAGAGATGAAAAATTCGATTCAAGAAAAACTGAAAATGGCACTAAAAATTGCAATTACTGTTATTTTATTTGTTGCTGCAATTGCATTGAGTTTTATTATTGGACCAGCAGCTAAAGGTATTTCAAATATTGCCAACAAAATATTTAACCAACAGGTTAGAGATACATTAAAAAGAGCATTACATGATTATCTTGAAGCCATGTTAGGTAAAATGATTAAAGAAATTATTACCCAAGCCCTCGAAGAGGCGATGGAAAAAATTAATAAATTATTAGCTAAAGATCTTAGTAAGAAAGCCGGTGTTATTTTACAAAGAACTGTGGTTACTTCTAAATTAGTTAATTCTACGGCAACTAATGCAGTCAATATTTATAGTAGTGTACTTTCTGCAAAAATTTTGCAGTCTATGGCTGACAGCAAGAAATTAGAAGCAATATTATCACTTATTCAAAAATTAATGGATAAAATAATGGAAAGTTATCATGAAAATATTGACTCTATAACTGAAATATTAAAAGAAATGAGTGAGAAATCTTCTATAAGCAGTAAAGCTAAGTCAGATATGATAAAAAATATATCTATTTAATAATATCAATTTTTATTGAGGTGTAAATATGAATATAAGTAATATTAATCATGAATTAAATCAGTATAAAGTAAATAAAACTAGCGAAAATGAAACTACTGTTTATGAAAATAAATTAAATAAAGAATTTGAACCTATAGTTAAGGAATTCGTTGAAAAAATAAAAGATAATATTAAACCTATTTTAGCAAAACCTGAAGTAAACAGCCCAGATTTAAAAAAGATATTAAAAGAATTAGATGTTGATAATGATAATGATGTTTATGATCATATTAAAACAGAAAATTTAGGCTCTTTTAATTTTTTGTCAGATGATATGATGAAATTAATTAATTTGATGGTTAGATATTTAGAAGCGATGATTAAAAAGTTTGAAGCATCCAGAGAAATGGGTGTTATGTTAATGAATGTTGAATTAAATATGGCAGAGCAAATAAAAGATAATCTTAATAAAAAAGCTAATATTATGATTGGTGCAGCGATTACGAGTGCAGGTCTTTCAATGGCAATTAATGGCATGGGAGCCTTTGTTTCTATTAAAGGTATGGGTAAAGATTTAGTTGGTCATTCAAACCCAACTATTATTACAGGTAATTTAATCTCATCAACAGCAGATCCTTTAGCAAGAGTTGCAGATCAAACATTACAGTCACAAGGGATTAAAATTGATGGTGAACAAAAAGTATTAGAAGCAAGGGCAAGTATAAATAGTCATGTTGTTAATAATAATAATGATATCCAACGTGAAATTACTGAAGTTGTAAAAGCGTTATTGCAAGCAATAGAAGCGATTATTCATGCACAGCAAGATGCGGCATCTTCTATTGGCGCTAATGTTAGAGGATAATAAAATGTCTAAAGCTATTGATTCAGGGATGTCTAATATAGCTGATTATTTGAAAATAACTTCATCAACCAGTAATAATATTTCAACTTTTAAAGATAAAATAGAAAACTTTGATGATATAGAAAACTTACTAATAAATATAAGACAAGATTATAAAGATTTTGATTTTAATAACTGGTTAAATTGTAATAGTTTAAAAGGAAAAACAGAGAGAGAAATATTTATTTCTCTCTCTGAACAGTATGATAGAAACATGATTGAAAACAAAAAGTGTTTAAATTCAATGGCTGAATTATCATCATTAACAAAAAATACACTTTCTAATCATAGTTATCCTACTGATTCATTGCACGATTTTTTCTCTGAAGTAAAACAATCAATTATTGTGGGAAAACATGATTATTTAGATATTCTAAAATCTATCTTTTCTAAATATATGGATTATGTTCGTGATCTAAGAGAGGCTATGACTTCATTAAGTCATAATACAAAAGCGGGGAAAAAAGATGGGCATATCAGCATCAATTTTATAAAATTTTATTATATACTAAATGAAGTTAAGAGAAAATATACAAGCATAAATGGTGAAAAACCATTTTTTAATATAAATTTATTATATCAGCATAAAAATGATGGAAGTTATCTTAGAGAAATAGACAAACAAGAAATTAATTATAAAAATAGTAGGCAAGTTAAACAGGCAATTTACTCTATAGGGCAATTATTAAAAGAAATAAAAGGAATTAATATTGTAGAAAAAGAAGGGCATGAAGTAGAAATGGAGAGTAATATACAACCGTCTATTTTAAATAACAAAGATATTATAACTGAGTTTAACTGTTATCTTGATTTTTCCGACCTTGATCATTTTCTGCAAAACTTTAATACTTATTTGTCATCTTCAGGTATTTTATCAGAAAACGATTTAGATAGAGAAAGAGCAAAGTTAATTGAGAAGAATAATATAAGAAAAAAAGAAATAAATGATCAATTAAATTCATCGGTAGAGTTTGAATCTATAAATCCTTTAATTAATGTTGATGCTGAAATAGATAGAATTAAAGAAGAAAATAATAATAAAATGAAAGGAAGTTTAATTTTTCATGATAAGTTACAAACTGAATTCGATTTATTTAAAAAGTCACTTGACGCATTAGAAAAGAAAATAAATACAAATCTTGATGAATTATCTAAAAAATACAGCTCAGCAAATAGTAATTATGATAATTTTGTAAAAATAGTGAGTAGTACCATGAATACATTATTAGAGATGGCAAAAGGTTTTTTGCGTTTCTAAACTTCATTTATTTAATATGAAGAATTATTTTTTAGAGAGAAATACCCAATAATGCTAATGCTATCTTTAATTTTAAATTTTTGTTTAAAATTTCCAATTATATATAATCAATGTATAAGGTTAATATTATGGCGATTGTTATTGATTCTAATGTTTCCAAAAGTAATAAAAAAATAGATGCAAATACTCAGTTATCTAATAATATAGATTATAATAGAGATGATTTCTCAAATAATACTCATTTTTTATTAGAGGAAGTAAAAAGAGAGTATCAAGATATTTTTACTTATGATCTTCAAAAAAATAAAAAATTAGAAAATCTATCACAAAAAGAGAGATATTTTTTTCTTGATGAACAATATGTCAAAAACTATGTTAATCAACAAAAAAGTTTAAATGAGATTAACAATACTTCTCGTACTATTAAAAATCTACAACCAGATAATAGCTATCCGACAGATTCATTAAGTGATTTATTTAATGATATAAAACAATCTATTATTGCAGGGAAAAACGATTACTTGGATGTACTAAAAGATATTTTTTCTAAGTATATGGATTTTGTTAATGCACTTAGGGAGGCATTATCAAAACTAAGTGAATATACTGAAGCAGGTGGAAAAGATGGTTATATTAATGTTGATTTATCAAAAATAGCTGATGAAATAAATAAAATAATTAACGAGTTTACAAATAACGAATCAATTGGAAAGTTATTTTTTGGATTTGAAATGTCTTATTTTCAAGATAAGGATGGTCGTTATTATCGCATAGTGAATAATGAAAAGATATATTATGAAAGTTTTTCCGATTTATATAATGCAAAGGCAAAGGTTGCTGATTTATTAAATGGAATAAAAGGTATTTTTTTTCATGAAAGCAGTTCTAAAGATCCCTCAACAGGGGAGGAGTGTTTTAAAATTGAAGCGGGTATTGATCTCTCTGATATTGAACGTTTTTTAAAATCATTAAAAGAAAATGGTCTAGGTAAAAAAGATATGTTACAAACAGAATTTGATCTCTTAAAGAAGGCTATTGATGCATTAGAGAAAAAAATAAATACTAATCTTGATGAGCTTTCTAAAAAATATAGTTCGGCAAATAGTAACTATGATAATTTTGTTAAAATAGTGAGTAGTACCATGAATACATTATTAGAAATGGCAAAAGGATTTCTACGTTTTTAATTTTATATAGAGTAATGTTATGGATAATAAAAATATTTTAGGGATAAAAAAGAGCTGATATCTGGTTAATATCAGCTCTTGAGTTTAAAAATAATTGTTTAGATTAGAATTTATATTCTACACCTAACCAGTAATTGCGACCGTCTTCCATATAACCTTGAGTGTACTCATAAGATTTATCGAAGAGGTTATTAACAGAAGCATTAGCAGAAATGCCGTAACCAAAGTCATAATCTAAACGAAGGTCAGTTTTTGCATAGCCTGCCAGTTTGTCATTTTCATCAATGCGGTTATAAGTCCAACCTTGTGCTTCTTCCATAATCGTAAAGCGAACTTGCTCAACAGGAATAAACGTCATCCACATATAGGCTTTATGTTTTGGTAAGCCTTCCACGTGTGCGACTTGTTTAGGGTCGCTATGGATATAGCTGTAGTTTAAGCCAAGCTCTAACCAATCTGTCACATTACCTTTAGTACCTAAATCAAGACCAATATAGTCAATACGTCCACTATTTTGATTTTGGAAAAAGGCAGTACCGTTACGATAAACAGTGTGTGCCATAATCGCATCACTGACACGGTTATAGTAAATGCTGGTTTGGTAACCCCATTTATCCGTAATGTGTCCTTCATAGGTTAGGTCAAAAGATAATGCACGCTCAGGATCTAAATCTGGATTGATAATTCCTTTTGATCCATCTTTTGGTTTTTCAGTGGTGTAACGCTCTTTTTGTGTCGGGAAACGGCTACGATCAGAAACAGAGAAACGAACGTTATCATTATTGGCTAATGAATATTTCGCCATCATTTCCCAGTTAAAGGCAGTTTGTTTGTTATCATCAGCCCCTTTATCAGTATCGACGCTATCACGCCAGTCGTAACTAATTGCACCGACTAAATCGAGATCATTTGTGGCAGCCCATTGATATTCTGTCGCTAAAGACCATGTTCTGTCTTTATAACGCATCCAATCACCATTTTTCTCTTTCTGAGAACGGTGAACGTCATCTTTCCAGTGAGCGGCAAAAGAGAGTAGGTCGCTTTCGCGTGTATCAATACCTAACTGTAATGCAGCACCGGTACTGTAGTCGTCATAGTGGCTATAATCAGCAGTGTCGCCTTTTTTAGGGTACATATAGAGGGTATTTTCGAACTTATCATGATATGCACGGCTTTGCAGATTAATACCATCTGTGATTTGAGTGATACCGCTATAGTAATAACTTTCTTTGTTGTAATCCGGCCATGCCCAATATTTATATTTACCTTTTGCATTAGCTGAAGTATTTGGTGGGCTATTTTTTTCACCGTCTTGTTTTACATAAGTCAGGGTATATTCGTCAGAAGCACGTGGCGTCCAACCTACTTTGATCATGCCGCGTTTATCATCAGTTGCTGAATTATCACGACGTCCATGAGTGCCTGCTGCTGCATTATTTTCATCGGCACCAGGAATTGGTGTAAAGCGTTGTTTTAATTGGCTACCACTGATTTGAATAAAGCCTAAGTCATTACGTGCACCTAAACGGGCACTCATGTTATGTGCATAATCAGCACCACGAGCAAAACCTTGAGAATAAGCAATGCTTCCTTCTAATGGTTTTTTTGGTGTCGCAGTGGTGATATTAATTGCACCACCCATTAAGTTAGGGCCTTGCAGTAATGAGGTATAACCTTTGTTAACTTCAATACTGGCCAGATCGTTAGTGGTAAAACGGGCTAAGTCTAAGTTGCCATCGTAAGGAACATACGTTGGTATACCATCAAAGAATACAGGTACTTGTCGGCTATCAAAGCCACGCACTTTTATGGTGTACTCATTGCGGTTGCCTGATTTTTGCATAACAACACCGGGTAATGTTGCAATAGCTTGTGCCGCATTCACTTTATTTTGTTCAAGCATCTGCTCTTGCGTTAACACGTCTGGGTTTGCTGCGATAGGGCTACTCCAAACGGTTAATAAGTCAGGTGTTGATTGCCCATAAGAGGTGTCAGCAAGTGCAATACTAGGCAGTAGAGCAAGAGATAAACAGTAGCATAGAGGTTTTAATTTCATCATTCCAATCTCAATTTACAATCTATATATAATTTTTTATATAACGATATGCGTAAAAATAAATGAATAAATTGAGTGCTGACAATGTGTTAGCACTCGTTTTTTATAAAATAAAGCAACAAACTTATATAAAAGAAGCTCAGCAAAGATGTTCCTCTATGCCACTACAACCATTTCCTTGTTATAACTTCTTTTATATTGAGTAGATGTTGTCTCTATTTATTGTTGATTAAATATGTAAATACTCACTTACTTGTAAGTTGCTATTTTTATTTAATCTTTTGGGTAAAGACGAACTTTAATATCCGTCGGTGGAGCATAATAAGGCGCAGACGTTACCATTAAGGTAATGCCTGTTTGTGCATATTTCTCGATAGTATTGAGGTTAATACCGCCAGCTACAGACAAGTGACAATGAGGCGCAATTTGAGGTGCTTCTTGTTGTAATTGTGAGATATCTTCAATTGAGAATTTATCTAGCTGTAAAATATCAGGCTGTGCTTTTAACGCTTCTCTTGCTTGTTCAATATCGTCAGCTTCTACAACAATGCATTTTTCAGGCGCAGCTTGGCGCAACTGCTTAACATGTTGTGCCCAATTATCAGGCTCTGATAAAAATCGACGATGATTAGCAAAGAGTAAAATAGTTTCAGAGCAGCCTTGGCGATGAATAACACCACCACCCGCAAGTACCGCTTGAGTTGCCAGTAATTTGGTATTAGGGATATTTTTACGCGTACACGCAATTTGCCCTTTAGGTTGATAGCGGTGATAGATTTCCAGCATTCTTGCCATATAGTCACTCACGCCACAACTCCACTCAAGCACGTTTTGCACGACTTTCCAGCCTTGGTGCAGTGCATCAGCACGGCCTTCGGCTGTGATTAAGCAATCACCTTTATCAGCAAAATCACCATCTTGTCGATGTGCTGTTACTATCAATCCTAATTTTTCTAGTAAACGGCAACCTAGTGTGATCCCACTGACACAACCTGCTTCACGGCGTGTAAATGTCATTGTACCTAGCTGATCACTAATATTGAGAGCTCGACTGGTGAGATCGCCATATTGGATATCTTCCATCAATAAATTATCAAGAAAGGCATCAGGATAATAAATCATAGGTTTAACTCGCTTTCAGGAACGACATCCCAAGAAACCATTGCCCAATCACGAGTTGGTGAAATCAGTGAAACGCCTTTTTCAATACTTTCATGATAGTAATTTGTTAGGCGTACAATTTCGTCTTCGCTTAAAGGCCCTACGGAGAAATTAATACCTTCAATAAATTGCTCAAGACTATTGAAATTACTTTGACAATTACGGCTACGGATATAATCCACTTTAGGGTGAATACCCATTTGGTTTAGCATATTCACAGCATAAATGTATGTTGGGAGCGTAGGAACTTCACGACCTAATAAACGAATAATGCGTTGGTCAACAAAGGTTGGAGAAACTGTATGAGTAGTATAAACACGTAATTTAGCTTGGCGATTCAGTTTTAAGAGTGCGGCTTGTAAATCCATCACTAATGTTGAGCGTGAAGCAACCGCGATATCACAACGAGGAAGATCATCCCAACTATCTTCCCATGAGCAAGTTATAAATTCAGCGTGGTTGATACCTGCTTGTTCAGCTCTGCGTTTAGCAACCGCTAACATACCTGTACTGTAATCAATACCAATGGTTTTTTTGAATTTATCTGCCACATGAATGCTAATAGATCCTGGGCCGCAACCCACATCTAATAGAGTTTCAGCACCAGTAAAATCCATCATTTCACGAAATTTTATTAAATAAGGATCATTAGGATTGGCACAAGTTTCTGCCATTTTTTCAGCTCGTTTATCCCAATGCTCAGGCTCTTTTTTGGTTCTTTCAGCCTGTACCATGTGGTTTTTATAAAGTTCAGCAAAATCCGTGGTTTCAATAGTGTTCATATTCTTGCCTATGGTCATTTTTATTATCAGAGTAGGCGTGAAAATGCGCCTGAATATCTGTTGGTTGTACACCATAAAGGTGCGCTAAATTATCGGGTGTCAGCAAAACTTCAGGGCTGTTTTGCAAAACGGGGGTATGAGGTGTCAGTAAAATAACATCATCCGCTAAAGAGGCAGCATGTTGAGGGTGATGTGTAGACATAAAAACACTGATCCCCAACGCTTTTAATGCCTTAACTTGGGTAAGCAGTTTGATTTGATTACCAAAATCAAGGCTTGCTGCGGGTTCATCCATGATCAGCAACTTAGGTTGTTGCACTAACGCGCGAGCAATCAAAACCATCTGTTTTTCACCGCCACTTAAAGTATCAAAAGTTCGGTGAGCAAGATGAGAAAGCGAGAGCATTTCTAAGGTTTCCATTGCCATCGTTTTATCTTTCGAGCTTGGCATAGAGAAAAAGGAGAGATGCGCACCTCGTCCCATCACAACCATATCAATGACATTAAAAGAAAAGGGGATATGTGTGGCTTGAGGAACATAGGCAACTACTTTGGCAAGTTCTGTTGGTGACCACTCACTTAGTGTTTTACCTGCAATATTAATCTCACCATCAATACAAGGTATTAACCCTAATAGTGTTCGCATTAACGTCGTTTTACCGCAGCCATTGGCACCTAATAAGCAGATAATTTGCCCTTGCTCGATGTGAAATGAGAGATCTTTAATTAAGGTCTTGCCTTTATAACCAATGGCGAGCTGCTTCGCATTAGCAATGATCATCAGCCTTTCCTCGTTCTAAGTAACAACATTAAGAAGAATGGCGCACCAATGGCAGATGTTAAAATGCCTAGTGGAAGTTCAATATTGGCAATTGTGCGAGCTAATGTATCTGTAATTAACAACATTATGGCTCCCACAAGTAAGGAAACTGGGAGTTGTTGACTGAAGTTAGCGCCCACTAACAGTCTTGCAATGTGGGGGACAATTAAACCTAACCAGCCAATAATACCCGCGATAGAAACCGCACTTGCAGTGATTAATGTGGCTGACAAAATAAAAACAAGCCGAGTGACTTCGACGTTTAAACCTAATGCTCTGGCTTCTTCATCAGATAAACTGAGAATATTCATACGCCAGCGTAATAAAATCAGTGGAATAAATCCGACTAACATTAAAGGTGCAACGGAAATTAAATCAGAAGCGGTAATAGTCGAAAGACCACCCAATAGCCAAAAGGTAATAGAAGGCAATTGAGTATAAGGATCGGCGAGAATTTTCATTAATGAGATTGCGGAGCCACATAAGGCACTGATAGCAATACCAACCAACACAAGGGAAAGCACTGGATCGTGTTGTTTCGCAAGCCTTGCAATAAAGTAGACAAGGGCAACTGTCGCCAAACCGCCAGCGAAGGCAAAAAGCTGGATCGATAACATCGATTGACCAAGAAAAATACCTAATACAGCACCCACGCCAGCACCTGATGAAACGCCGAGAATATCAGGTGATACCAAAGGATTGCGGAACATGCCTTGATAAGCTGCACCTGCAATCGCAAGTCCTCCACCAATTAAAATTGCCGCCAAAACGCGGGGAAATCTTATTTGCCAAAAGACAGTTTCTGTGCGGTTATACTCTACATTGCCCGTTAATTTATTACTTACCAGTGTCCACAGCTCACTAGTAGTAAGTGAATACTTACCACTTGTGATCGCAATTAACGCAACAATGGAAAATAATGCAAATAAAAGCGTGATGCGTACGGATTGACTCATGAATACCCCAGCAATTGCTGACATTGTTCAGCACTTAATTGCGTATGGTAAAAATGAGCAAAGTAAGTTTGCAGATCTTGAGCCGCTTGTTTTTCTATTCGAGCGTCAAAATGGCTTTGTAAGCGACGCATTCCCATTAAACGGTTGATCCCCGGAGGACCATCTAACCAACCAAATGGTAAGCCTTTAAATAGTAGCACTTTGTTGTTTTTAACGGCTTGAATACTTTTCCATACCGAGTCTTGCATAATTTGCTGATAGGCATTTTCATCTTGTGTGATGATAATTTCAGGGTCCCACATCAACAGTTGTTCTGGTGAAACATCAGTTAATCCAGTGAAGTCAGGAATATCTACCACATTTTCAAAGCCTAATGTTTCAATCGCTTCGGTATGAATAGAGCTTCTTGCACCCGTTTGTAGCCCTTTTGCACCACGGGCAAGGTAAAAACGAGGGTTTGTTTTTTGTGTAGAAGCAAACAAAGCGGCATCACTAAGATATTGCTCTGCAATAAGCGCTAATGTTTCTGCTCTTTCTGCAACACCGAGTAAAGCTCCTGTTTGACGTAATTGGGCAGGACTATCTTTTAATGTGCCATCAATTAACACATAAGGTACACCCGTTTGATCAGAAACACGTTTCGCTAATGAACGATAGGTTTCATCCACATTTCCGCTATCAATAATAATATCGGGCTCTAACGTCAGTAAGGCTTCTAAAGAGAGGGTACTTCCTCGTCCTGATAAGCGCCCTAAACGAGGCAATTTACGCAGGTCATCTGAAAACAAAGGACTTTTTTCTAAATTAAGTGAGGAAAAACCCAATAATTTTTCAGGCGCTAATGCAAGTAACAATTGATCAGTCGGAGGCCCTGCACTTATTACGCGATGGATCGCGGTTGATGCCGGAACATGACCGAATTGTGCTGCTATACGTGAGGTTATTGCTGCTCTTACAGAATGCGGAAGTGCTGATAATGTCGCAATTGTCGTGAGGTAAGTTAGAAATTGTCGTCTACGGATCGCCATAAGTTCACACTATTTATTGTTTTATATTGGTATCGTTGTTTCATTTATTATACAGCGAAGAATACTATATTTCCTTTGGCTTAAGTCAAGGGATCATCAGTCAAAATCAAATCTAAGCACACATCTGAAAAACTTTATTCGAAATAGTGTATAACCTAGGGCTATAATCAGCGTTCTTGGAAAATTAAAGCGCGTATTAATACGAGTGTTTTTGGATAGTTGCGATATAAAATGAAGAAAAAACGCCCCTCATTACAGGATGTCGCTTCACGAGTCGGTGTTACCAAAATGACGGTTAGTCGTTTTTTGCGTAATCCCGAACAAGTCTCTGAAGCTTTACGAGAAAAAATTGCGCGTGAATTAGATAGCCTCAATTATATTCCTAATCGCGCCCCTGATATTTTATCGAATTCGACCAGTCATGCGATTGGGGTATTGCTACCTTCTTTAACTAACCAAGTTTTTGCTGAAGTTATTCGTGGCATTGAATCAGTGACCGATAAATACGGTTATCAAACCATGTTAGCGCACTACGGATATCGTGCTGAAAAAGAAGAAGAGCGTCTACTTTCATTACTCTCTTATAATATCGATGGACTTATTCTTGCTGAAAGAACGCATACACCAAAGACAATGAAAATGTTAGAAACCGCAGGTATTCCTGTGGTGGAAATCATGGACAGTGTTTCGCCTTGTTTTGATTCGGCAGTAGGATTAGATAATGTTGACGCTTCAGAACAGATGGTCAATGAGATGATCAAACGTGGATGTAAACGTGTTATCTACCTCGGTGCAAGACAGGATGAACGAACCTTAATGCGGTTACAAGGTTATGAAAAAGCAATGCAAAATGCAGGCTTACCTATTGGCAATGTGATGACGCCAAAGAGCTCATCTTATTCGTTAGGTGCTGAATTATTACATGCTGCACGTAAGCAATATCCTGATTTAGATGGACTTTATTGCACCAATGACGATATCGCAATTGGTGCCATTTTTGAGTGTCAACGTTTAGGTATTTCTGTGCCAGAGGATATTGCGATATCGGGTTTCCATGGACACGATGTTGGACAAGTGATGACGCCTCGTCTGGCGAGTATCTTTACCCCTCGTGATGAAATGGGGCAACAAGCTGCTGATTTATTGCTTAAACGGATGAAGGGTAAAATTGCTCGTGGTCAAGTGATTGATGTAGGTTTCCGCATTATTACGGGTGAAAGTATATAATTAATTAACTTATTGATAATTTTGAAAAATAATGATTTTTAAGCCCTATTGTTATGTTTGTAACAGTAGGGTTTTTTATTGAGATGCCTTTTCTCTTTCAGTGTTATTACTGCCAATTTGGCTGTGAATAAAAAGAAGTTGGTCAGATATTTTGTTGTCATTTTGTAGATCATCTTACTTTCATTTGAGAGTCGCTTCACATTTTCACTTCTTAGTTGATCTTCGTTGTTGTATTTACCTTGTCACTTCGGATATGTTACCCGTAACAGTTACGGGTAACATTACAAAAAAGACTTAATATCTGCCTTAAAGGAGCATTCTATGAACGATACCCAATCCCTACACCATGTTTTCATCTTAATGGGGGTATCAGGCAGCGGTAAATCTGCGGTCGCAAGCGGTGTAGCACAACGTACAGGTGCTGCATTTTTAGACGGTGATTTCCTCCATCCTCGCTCAAATATTACTAAAATGGCATCAGGCCATGCTTTAAATGATGAAGATCGTAAACCTTGGCTACAAGCATTAAATGATGCCGCATTTGCAATGCAAAGAACCAATAGCGTTTCGTTAATTGTTTGTTCTGCATTGAAAAAACAGTATCGCGATATGTTAAGAGACGGCAATCAATGCCTGCACTTTTTATATTTAAAAGGTGACTATGAGCTGATTGAAAGTCGTTTAAAAGCACGTAAAGGGCACTTCTTTAAACCTCAAATGTTAGTGACACAATTTGAAACCTTAGAAGAGCCAACTACAGCTGAAAATGATGTGTATGAAATTGATATTTCAATGCCACTTGATGATGTGATTGAAAGTGCAATTAATAAGATAAATTCAGTCACTCAAGGGACTTTTGAAGGGGAAACGGTATGAGTACATTAACACTTGTGCTAACAGCAGTTGGCTCTGTTTTATTACTGCTCTTTTTTGTTATGTATGCACGCTTACATGCTTTTATTGCATTAATGATTGTTGCGATTGGTGCGGGTATTTTCTCAGGCATGCCTTTGGAAAAAATCACACAAACCATGCAAAACGGAATGGGAGGTACTTTAGGTTTCCTCTCTATCGTTGTCGCACTGGGTGCAATGTTTGGTAAGGTGCTGCATGAAACAGGGGCATTAGACCAAATCGCAGTACGGTTATTAAAGTATTTTGGTGAGAAACGTGCCAACTACGCATTAGGTATCGCAGGTTTAATTTGTGCCCTACCTCTGTTCTTTGATGTCGCCGTTGTTTTATTAATTGGCGTTGTATTTGCTGTCGCTCGCCGTACCGGTGGCAATGTAGTGAAAATGGCAATCCCTTTATTTGCGGGTGTTGCAGGTGCCGCAGCCTTCTTATTACCGGGGCCAACACCAATGTTATTAGCTGACCAAATGAATGCAGATTTTGGTTGGATGATCTTAATTGGTCTGTGTGCGGCTATTCCGGGCATGTTATTAGCAGGTCCTATCTTCGGTAACTTTATCAGCCGTTACGTTACCTTAGAATTACCAAAAGATTTGTCTGAACCAAGTTTAGGTCAAAACAAAATGCCTTCCTTTGGTTTCAGTCTTGCACTGGTGTTATTACCTTTAGTGTTAGTGGGATGCAAAACCATTGGTGCGCGTTTCGTTGAGAAAGGTTCAGAGCTGTACAACATTCTTGAATTTGTTGGCCATCCATTTATCGCTATTCTTGTCGCTTGTTTAGTGGCTATTTACGGCTTAGCAATCCGCCGTGGTATGAGTAAAGAAAAAGTGATGGAGATTTGTTCTGCTGCAATCCAACCTGCGGGGATCATTTTACTAGTCACAGGTGCGGGCGGTGTCTTTAAACAAGTGTTGGTAGATTCGGGTGTTGGTCCTGCATTGGGTAATGCTTTAATTGGTGCAGGTATGCCAATCGCAGTAGCATGTTTTATTCTGGCGGGTGCAGTGCGTGTTATTCAAGGTTCAGCAACAGTTGCTTGTTTAACTGCTGTCGGTTTAGTTTTACCTGTTATCAATGAATTGGGTTACAGCGGTGCTCAAATGGCTGCATTATCAGTTTGTATTGCGGGTGGCTCTATTATTCTTAGCCACGTTAATGATTCTGGTTTCTGGTTGTTTGGTAAATTTACAGGCGCAACAGAAGCTCAAACCTTAAAAACATGGTCATTAATGGAAACTATTCTTGGCACAACCGGTGCTGTAATCGGTATGATTTTCTTCGCATTTCTTTGATATCTAATCTTTATTTTTCAAATTATTAGCGCGTCCTTTGACGCGCTTTTTTCATTGCTATAAATGGCTATCAAATATGACAGAAAATACCTCGTGTCTCATTAACCTATAGGTTTCTTTATTCTGTGGGCACATTGGGGTTGTCATATTATGGTTGACTATAATTCGCTTTTCATTAAACACACGGATTGTAATATTCACACAATCACACTTATACGTGATTCGATTTTAGCATCAAGCAATAAGCTACAAGATAAGCTTAATTTGCTCGATGAGATGGAACATCTATTTGGCAAGATGCTGGATAATTCCCGCTTATTAACTCAATTTTTAAATGAGGTTGATACACATTTTACGCATAGCCGAGAAGAGATAGAAAATTTCTCTGGTTGGCTAAAAAAAATCAAAGAGAGCGCCAGTAATATTGATAGGCTTTCCAGTCAGGCGAATCTTTTATCGATAAATTCAGCGATTGAAGCAGGGCATATAGGGCGAGAAGGTGCGGGATTTTCAGTCTTAGCCCAAGAGATGAAAAAGTTATCATTAGAAATCCAGAAGCAAGCCTCTTCTATTGCCAGTATTAATAATAATTTAGGTGCTCGCTTTATTCCTGTGAAAGAAACCACAGAAAAAAACCAAGAGCAGGTTCAACAAATAAAAATACAGGTTGAAGAAGGGCATCAAAATTTAACATCATTGTCGGAACAAGCGAGCGAGCTTAAACATATTTTTACCTTTATTTCGATGCAGCAATTTTTTAATACCGTCAAACTCGATCATGTTTTATGGAAAGAAGCTATTTATATTCATTTATTAAATAATGACGATGAGCACTGCGTTAATCAGCACACTGAATGTCGATTAGGGAAATGGTATTACCAAGGTGATGGACGGAAATTTGCGGGCACAGAGGCTTTTCGTCGTTTAGATGAGCCGCATAAATTAGTGCATGAATGTGGTCGTTTAGCGCTAAGCGCTAATATAAAAGGTGATCAAGAAGCGGTAACGCAATATATAGAGCGAATGGAACAGGCCAGTGTCGATGTTATCAAGTATGTGGATGTTTTATTAAACTCAGTAGATTACTAATCAGCTAAATAAAAATAAGAAAAAAAGGAGCAATAAGCTCCTTTTTGTGTGTTGTAAAGCGTGAATTAGCCTTTGTTCATTAATGTGTTCAATTGGCTATAAAGTGTATTGGCACTGCTTTCATAACCTTCACGAGAAAGATGAACACCATCAGGTCTTGCTAAATCATACAATGCCCACGCTTTTATGGAGCACTCTCCACCCATATAGTCACGCCAATCCCAGAATAGCGTTTTCTCTTGTTGGGCGACTTCTTTTTGAATTCTGACAATATCAGTTAGCCATTGAGGCTGCTGTGAACGACAGTCAGAGGCTTCTTTATTTTTGATTGAGTCAGACGGCCCAATTAATAAAATAGCGCTATTAGGGGCTTGCTGGCGAATTTGGCGAATTTTATCCGTAAGCTGCTGGCGATAGGCACTTAAATCAAAAGTGTCATTAAAGGCTTCGTTTGTACCATAAGCCAAAATCACCATATCAGGATGTAATTGTCCTAATGTTTCGGTCCACTGTGAACCCCATCTATCCATCATATTAATAGTGGCACCGTTAATGCCTAATGAGGAAAGCATGACGCCGGGCTGTTGATTGGTGATCAACCAGCCGCCTAATTTAACAGGCTGGTTTTTGCTAACGGTAATACTGACAGGGAATGTCATGGCAGTCGGATTTGAAAATTGCCATTTACCTTGTGTTTGTGACAGTGAAAGGACTTTGCTTGTCGATGACTGTACATTCACCTGCGCTGTCGTTGGCGTTTTATAAAGTGCTTGTAATTGATAGCGCTGCTGAGTTACTGGATTTTCAGATAACTGCAATTTTGCCCATTTAGCTTGAGGTTCACTAATAAAACCCCCTAATGGGAAATCAGGATCGCTATCTTTTCTGCTTGAAAGCAGTGTCCAAGCTTTTTTGTCACTTTGGTATTGTACATTCGCAATACGCTGACCTGCGATATTCGTTGGAGGAATAAAACCAATACCGCCATTACCATAGTCAGCTTGAAAACGTTCACGTAACTTACCACTGAAAAAATCGGCCGCAGTATGGGAATCCCCTAACTGAACGATATGCACCGTTTGGCGACCTTGCTGTAATTTCTTAACAAAGCCGGCAAAGTGGGGATCATGATAGTTATAAAGCTGTCTCGAACCATCAGCAGGTAATACTGTTGGTGTAGGGAGCTTTACTGTTTTTTCAGTGTCTTGGTTACAAGCAACTAAGAGTGAAACTAAAGCCAGTATGATTGAGCTACTGACTAAAGTTTTACGCTCAAGGATGTGCGTTATTTGTTTCATTTACAATAACCGTGTTTTTATCTTTTACATCATCGACTGCATTATCTTCTTTAATTTCTTCTTGAAGATGAATACGTGAGAATACGTGTTGAGCAATAATTTGCTGACCTTTTAAGCTAAAATGAATGCCATCACCGGCTCTTAACTTAACACGACTGCTACCATCGCCCATATAATCAGAATAAATATCTTTCTCATATTTAAACATATCATTGACGGAAAGGTAAATTTCGCCCATTTTCTCAGCTTCTTCGCGGTAAAGTTTATCAAGATATGCCATACCTTCAGATAACTTCTGTTTACGCATATTAGGGGGACCAACCCAAATCACCGTGACATTATTCTGTCTTGCATTTTCTATAATGCCTGCAATACGTGATCGGTAGGTAGATTCCCATGCTTCACTGGCAAATTTTAAGTAGCGTCCTCCGCCATCAGGCGGCATATCCCAAGGATCGTTAGGGCCTAAAAAGACCACTAATAATTTGATGGAGTCGTCATTGGCTAAGCGTGTCGCAATAGTTTGTGGCCAATTGAAAAAGCGTGGATAGGCAAGTCCTGTACTTTGTTTACTTAAATCGATACTGCTGATGTTGTAATCCGTTTGTAGTTGACGTTTAAGTAAAGGTGCAACACCTTGCATCATTGAATCGCCCGCAAATAACACTTTATCTTCTGGTGATAAGATAATTTCTGTTTTTTGAACGATAGGTTTTAAGGCTTCTAATGCGGCATCAGACACGTCTGTAACAGAATGGTAAGGTAACCCACCCATTGCCTGCTTGCGCTCTAATAATTGAGGAAAGCGTTGCGTTAATTGAGTCGCTGGTCGTGTGTACCCATTAAAGAAGTGTAAGCCAACAGCAAAGCCTTCAGGGAGCTGCTCAGGGGCTGAGGTTTGCACTATTGGTTTAGCCTGATTATCAGGATGATTAACTTGTAGGTAATCTCCATAGCTTTCTATTGCAACGAATACGCCATCACGCAGTTGTCCACCCACTTGCCAAGCATAATAGTGAGAAAGTCCAGACCAAGGTGCAGGGTGATGATATTGTTGTTGCCAAAAACGCTCTAGTGATGTTTGGTTTAGCCAAATCAGAAAGAGGGTGCTGAATAGCACCATTAAGGCAACTTTTGCTGTCTTTTTTAAGTTTGAGCAGAAATCAAAAGCTGGCATAAATAAATCCTGGCACCCCATCTGGAGACAACATGAAAATAATCGTGAGGATCAACGCAAGTGGTAGCGGATAAACATACCACGGCACTCTTTTCTCAAGACGAGCCACAATATCCCTTAATGTTACAAAGCAAGGGTAAAGTAAGAAAAGTCCCCAGAACATAAAGAGGGTTAAGCCTTCAGCTTGTAATGACGCCCAAGCACCCACACTAAAGAGTTGCTGTATTAAAACAAAAGCATCTCCCACGGTTTGACTGCGGAAAAATATCCAAGCAAAGCAAACAAAGTGGAAAGTAATTATCCATGACAACAACATATTCAATGACGATAACGCGCTTGGTGGGGCATTTTTCTTCACTGGGAAGAGACGGTGTTTAATATTTAATAACACCACACCAATCCCGTGAATAGCACCCCAAATAATAAAGGTCATAGCAGCACCGTGCCATAATCCAGAAATTACCATCGCGGCAAAGGCATTAAAGTTTTGTCTAATCACTCCTTTACGATTACCCCCTAAAGGAATATAGACGTAATCACGAATAAAGGTAGATAAACTGATGTGCCAGCGACGCCAGAAATCCGCTAAGTTTATCGCTAAATAAGGCGCATTAAAGTTGCGAGGGACAACAAAGCCCAGTAATAAGGCAATACCTGTAACAAGATTGGTATAACCAGAGAAATTAAAATAGATATGCCATGCATAGGCATAAACCGCCGTCAGCACTTGCCCACTTTGCGCTAAATCAGGCGCGTTAAATACCGGATCAACATAGTTTGTTGAAAACCAACCACTTAACCAAAAGAGTTTTGCGATAGCTAAAACAATCAGCATTATCGCCCCTTTATAATCAATGATTTTTCGGGTTGGAGCCTGAATTTGTGGAAGAAATTCTTTAGCGCGATTAATCGGCCCCGCAACTATGCTTGGGAAAAAGCATAGATAAAGAACGACATCTAAAAACGGTGCTTTAGGGATCTCTTTTCGGCAAACAGAAACGACATAACTAACTGAATGGAAAATATAGAAAGAGAGTCCTAGTGGCGCAAGCAACTCAATAAGAGGCAGCTCAATACTGAGTCCCCATTGCTGGAATGCTTGTGTCAGCGTTTCTTGGAAGAATGAGTAATATTTAAAGGCAGTAAAATAGACCGCAACTAATAACCCTAATAGCCAGTATATGACTTTAGAGGACGTGTACTTAGTTAATATATTCGCCAGTAAATAAATAAAGAGCGTGTAACTTAATAAGATAATCGCAGGACGATAATCCGCATAAAAAAGAAAAGCGTAACTGACTGTTATCAGTAGAATATTTTGGATCTTGACGTGCTTTTGGAAGAGCCAGTATAGAACAAAAAAGCTAACAAAGGCTCCGAGAAACTCGAATGAAAAAAAATTCATAAAGGGCTCTAAGGGTGTGATTTAAAAGTCATACCAAACGTGTTACCCCATATATTATGAATTCTAAGCAGGCTTTCAATCAAAAGATTATCTTGTAATAAATAAAAGCCACTTTTCTCTAGAAAGAAAAGTGGCTTTTTGTCAGATGAAAGCTTGTTAAAGCTTAGCTATCTTGCTTCGACTGCAACTGAACTTGAGTGATCAGTTTTTTATTTGAGTCGAACATTTCGGTCAGATAATCGTTATAACTTGAACCCAATTCTGAGTAACCTTTCAAGTCAGTGATTAACTGGCGAGAGTCGAGTTGTTGCTGCGTCATTCTTTGTTGTGCTCTTGAGGAGCGCAATGAATTATAGGCGCGGTGCGTATTGAGATTACGCATATAAGCAATCACTGAGCCTTCAATATCAGGGTAGGCTGCATAGCCTTTGGTTTTCCCTGGAACGTTATTGCAAGACTGACTCCCACATCGCATACCGAATAGATTGTTATTTTGTTGTGCCAACTTCGATGTTCCCCAGCCTGATTCCGTTGCAGCTTGCGTTGCGACAAAGTGTGTCGGAATAATGTCAACGCGAGTTAATAACGAATCCCAATTTACTTTTTTCGGGCTGGTACATGTGACGCCATAGTATTGACAGATTTCACGCAGTTTTTTTAAATCTGCGCTGCCCCAGTGCTGGGCTTTACGTTGAGCAGTTAACCACTCACGATCTCTCATTATCTTATTATTAACATTGTCAATAATAGGAACTATGACATTTAAAAACGCTTTCTTACGCTGTGTTCCCGAAGGGTATCTTTTCAAATCTGGCAACGGTGTTGACGTGCTTTTGAAAGAATACGCCTGCAGTATCTGGGAACTGCCGGTACTGGTTGAAGCAAAACTTACACCAGTAAATAGTAGTGAAATCAAGAAAGCGAAGACGGCACTTGTCCTCATCAATTGAGAGGGCATTGCTTCTCCTCGTTTAACTGGATAAAAATCGAACGAATACTAGCAAATTACTTTTTTCATATCTACAAAATATCGCCTCACATTAGGATAACTACGAGTGATTTGTTAAATAAATGTATAAGGTTTACTGGAAAGCCTCGTTTTATAATCGCTTTTTTCCTTTAACAAAAAGTGCTTTTTCATCGTAAACTTAAATTTATCTTATGATAAAAGCAATGACTTAACCTAAATTTAGTAAAATTAAGGGTTTTTAATGTGTCAATTTTGTTTATTATTTAGTCAATTTTTGTTGTTTTTGGTCTAGTTTTATTATCAATTTCACGCGCTTTTTCTGTTAAATCAGTAAAATCCGCTTCACTCCAGTAGGTTTTAGGATGCGGTAAATTTCCCATTTCCTTTGTTGGCCAAAGCTGAAATTCTGCTAATTGTTCTAAAACGTAACCAGAATAAGCACTAGGTAAAGTGAGGTAGTGAGGCGACGTTATTTCCTCAAAAGGTAACACTGGATACCGTTGGTCTGAGATATGATAATCACGCAGTAAAACTAAGAATTTATCGGGGACTCGTTGCTGACTATCCCACCATTGTCCATCAATAACATCAAACCATTGTTGTGTTAATTGGCGAGGTTGAGCCTCTAATTGATAAAGTGCAGAAGGAATAATGCCCTGCATTGATTGATTATATTGCTCAAGGCTGGTGGCGTGACCCTTTAAAATAAGTGTAAGAGAAAGCCTTGCTCCAATTAAATTGGAGTAGAGATCTTCGGGTGAAAATGCAGAGATACCTTCTGAAAAACCGGGTACAGAGCGAAAACCATACCATTGTGCAATTTCATGCCATACCGCAAGGCGATAACCGAGGTGTGCAGCAAGATAGGCACTTAAGGTATAACGTTCTAATTCATTTTTAGGTGGTGTGAATGCATTAAAGCGGATTTTACGTTGTGCCAACTCATCACTTAACGTTAGCGTCCACTCTTGTCCTAATTTTGGATAGATATGGCTAAAGAGATAATAAGTATAATCCGCGGTATCACGAATATGGGCGATATCAAGAAATCCCCCTTTATGAGAATAAATTAAGCCTGATTTTTCACTTCCTAAGCCCAATACTGCGCCTGTACCTAGCCAAAAACTATCGTTATAACGATGATTACCCAATGCTGAGGCCTCAACAACGTTATCAATACGATAGAAAGGAATAGGGATTTCGAATGCTTTAACTTTTAAGTCGTAACCAAAGGCACAACAAGGTCTTAAGCCGTTGGGTGCTGTTAACGGTTCGGGTGTTTGCCAAAGCTGTGTTGCTTCTTCGTGGGTGACACTATCAAGATTGGCGTGCAGAGATTTAACAGGCATGACTTGAGTGCAACCTGCAATAAATAAGAAGAAGACAATGGTGTTGGTAAAAAGAAACCGCTTAAACATCAAAATGCTTCACCTACTTGAAAATAGAATCCTGTACTTTCTTTGCCTATACCAAAATCGAGACGTACATTCATACGTGGTTTAAATTCAAATCGATAACCTACTCCGACACTAGGTAGCCAATGGCCTTTACCTAAATCACTCGCTTGGTCGCTTAACGTACCACCACCAACCCAAAGTGCAATGCCATGACGCCAATCGAGTTTTTGGCGGTACTCTAATTGAGTTGAAAATACGTGATTATCTTGATATCGCCCTTCGTAATAGCCTCGCATTTGCTGTCCATTACTCAGTTTAGATAATTGGCTCCAAGGCACATCACCTGATGTGAAACGGGCATAATTATCAAATGCTAATACCGCATTATCACTTAAGGGATAATAGTAGTTATATTGTATCTGTGTCGCATTAAAACGATTATTACTGCCCGTATCTGGTGAGTAATGGGTATAGCTGATATCAAAAGCCTGACCTTGGTAAGCATTCGGTAAAAAATCGCGACTATCGTAAGTAAATCGAACTGTTATTCCTGAACTAGTTGAACGCAAAGGTAAATCACGTGCCTTCATATAGTCTTTAAAGGGATTATCTGGGGCAGCGGCTTGTAGATTGGAGTAATCCCACCCTAATCCTATATAAGTGTTTTTGGTAATTTGACGCAATAAAGTGGGGGTTAGACGCAATTCTTGAGAGCGAAACTCACCGAAATGATCTTTTACACGTCCTTCGTGATAACCCTCACCCCAATAATTGGTAGGGACATTATTTAATGTTCCTGTGAGATAAAAACGCCACGTATCATTCGCTAAATAGGTGTAGTTATTAAAGTTCATACCAAAAGCACCGGTTGATGAACCAAAACCACTTAACGAGAGAGACGAGATTTTGCTATCAGGGCGACTATCGGCTTGATAAAGACCAACAAGGGCAATGCCTACACCCAATTCTAGCTCTGGCGTATAAAATGGTCCCGGTAATATGCCCCAGTCGATAGTTTTACTGCGGTCGAAGTTATTTTCTCCCCCTAGTCCAACTAACCATTGGTCTATTTGTTGTCTATCGGGGAAGAGTTGTGCTTGTGCTGTATGCGAAATAAATAGGCTGGCAAATGCCAGCCCAAAAATAAAAGGGTATTTAACCATTAAAAACGGAACTCACCTGAAACAAAGAAGCTATTACGATTATTAAAACCAAGCTCAGTTGTGACGTTAAAATTACGCGTTAATTCTAAACGTGCACCAATAGTATTATTCCATTTATGGGCAAGATGCTGTTCAACATCGAATTTGATATTACCCATAAATGAAGAACCGAGACCCATTAAATCATCTAACCCATCAGGTAAATCTAGTCTGCTGACATCTCCCCTAAAACGTTGAGTAATATCTTGGTACATCGCACCTGTCCAGACTTGTAGTTTGGTATTGCCTTGACCCGAAATCAGTGGTGAGAAAATAAATTCATAGCCTACTCTAGGGGTGATCACTAACGCTTTAATATCACCGTCTAAAATATCAAGGTTCGTTTTGGTGTAGTTTAAATCGAAGGTACCAAAAAATTGGTTATATCCTCCAGCTAAGGTAAAACCAGCACCATAAGACTTGCCATCATAATTTAATTTAAAAGGAACATTTTCAACAGAAGGTTCAGTTGCATCAGCAAAGTAAACGGAGTTTAATTGTGCAACAGATGTACCCTTTGTTTTTCCATAAATCCCATACACATTCATAAAAGGAAAAACCCAAGTATCCAATTTTAACATATGGGATTCGTTGTTACTGCGAGTGTGGCCAACATCAATGTCAACAAGCCCAAGAAGAGCCTGGCCTATTGGAGTACTGGAGCTAAAACCAATTTTATCTACGATAACGTCTTGGCGTAGATTCATATAGTTGTAGCTAGCACCAAAAGGCTCTGCAATATCATAACCTCGGGCACGAGCTTCATCGCCCCAAATGGGTAAAACACGAGATTGGCTTGTTGGGGTACGGGTATCTAATGAACCTTCATTATTTAAAGCAGTACCACCGGATTGGCTAACACTTAAAGAAAGCAGTGGGCGATCGCTATCCGCGTAAGAAAAGCCAGTCGCAAGAAGAGAGGCGGTTAATACCACCTTATTTAAATTGGAAAAGTTCATACATAACCCACAGGAAATTAAAAAAGTAAGTAGTAAAAGAGTAGCGTAAAATTTTAATCTTTTTCTAATTGATGGTCACCAGCTATAAGTGCGATATACAGTAATTGATGCTTGTATTTCGCATTATTGTAGTATTATTAAGGGATTATTAAGTTAATATCCCTATTTTTCCTAAGAAAACCTTAATAAAACTAGTCGATTGAAATTATAAAAGAGAATGATAATTCTTCTTTTAATTATTACTATTTTATTTCTCTCGATATTACTGATGAAATTAACATCGAAATAAGCTATTTCGGTGATAAACCGTTATGATAATAGTTGCTTTATATGGACTCTTTTAATAAAGGAACGTTATGACCTATCAAGAGCTTTATCAGTACGCCATTTTTATGCTGTCTCGTCGTGATTACAGTACAAGCGAACTGCAACGTCGAATTGAACGTCGAATTCGCGAAACTGAGAAGGATTCACCGACTGCCCCCGAATGTTTGCCTCAAGTCATCGAGCGCTTACTTGAAAGCCAGTACCTTGATGATAATCGAACTATTTATAGTTTTTTTCGCAGTTATTTAAATAAATCCTATGGGCCGTTACGTATTCGCCAAGAATTACGCTTAAAAGGATTTCCTAGCGAAATTATTGAGCGTGTATTAGAAGAAACTGACACTGATTGGTACGCACTTTGCCAAGATCTGAAAGAGAAAAAATTCGGTACCGCTAAACCCAAAGACTTTAAAGAGAGAGCCAAGCAAATTCGTTATCTGCAATATCGTGGGTTTACCTCTGATTATATCAATGCGCTGTTTTGATTTTTTTATTGTAAGATTTTTTATAACGAAATTTATTTTAATAATTAAGAAGTTTGTAAATATTCTATTTAAGTATTTATTTACAACTTCATTTTTATTCTTAATAATATTAAGAAATTAATTTTATTTATTATTCCAGTAAAATATTATCATCTAATAAATATTAAATAACAGTGTTAGTTCCATTTTAATATTAAATTAAATAGCGATGTCGCTCACAAATATAAATAAAGGAATATTTAATTATCTTTTTTTGACTAATATATATTGTGATTGATGCAATCATTATATTTAAAAACACTTATTAATAATTATGAGGTTTTATTATGAAGAAAAATAAACTTATGGTATTCACTGCAACATTATTATTATCATCAGCGGGTTTTATTTCAACAGCGTCAGCTGATGTGACGTTAAAACATGGCTATATTGATGTCCCTCCCAGCAGAGCTTTCTTGTGTTCAGAAAAAGGGAAAAATTTAAATAAAAATTGTGGTCCAATACAGTATGAACCTCAATCAATTGAAGGGACAAAAGGCTTTCCTAACGATGGACCTGCTGATGGTCAAATTGCTAGTGGTGGAAAAGAAGTTTTTTCTGCTTTAAATGCACAAAGTGCTGATCGCTGGCATAAAGTGGCAATGAAAAGTGGAGAAAATACCTTTAAATGGACATTAACCGCTAAACACAGTACAGCTTCATGGCAATTCTTTATTACCAAACCAGAGTGGGATGTCAATAAACCACTGACTCGTGCTGATTTTGATTTAACACCATTTTGCCAACAAGATGATAATGGGAAAATACCAACAGCAACCGTAGAATTAAACTGTAATATACCCGAACGTTCAGGTTATCAGGTTATTTTAGGTGTTTGGAATATTGCAGATACAAATAATGCATTTTATCAAGTCATTGATGCTGACTTTAAAAAATAATCAATTTAACTTAATATAAAGAATTATTTAATATCAATAATAGCATTGTAGTTAATCTTATTTATTTTAAATTATAAATGGATAATAAATCTGAATTCTAAATTTGGGTAAGTGCTAATTTTTGTATTAAATAAAAACTATAACTATTTATTATCGTTATTTAATTAATAGCGCCTTTACTCGGGCGCTATTTTTATTGATCCCACTAGAAATCCCTCGCTTACAATGCTACTTTCTAATCTATACCTATAATTATTTAGCTTAAAACCAACATTATTGAGGCGCGATTATGGAAATCTATTTAGATACAGCGGATATCGAAGAAGTCAGAAAACTTTCTCAAGTTCTTCCTATTGCAGGTGTCACTACCAATCCGTCCATTATTGCTAAATCGGCACAAAATATTGAAACGTTACTACCTGAATTAAAAGCAGCTATGGGCGGTAAAGGTCGGGTATTTGCACAGGTCATTGCCAGTGATGTTGATACCATGATTGAAGAAGCATTGCGTATCGGAAATATTGCAGATAATACGGTGATTAAAATTCCGGTTACAGAAGCAGGACTTGTCGCCATTAAACAATTAAAACAAAAAAATATGCTGGTATTAGGCACTGCGATTTACAGTGTCTCACAAGGATTAATGGCAGCATTAGCTGGCGCGGATTATATTGCCCCTTATGTACATCGAATGGATAGACAAGGCTCTGATGGGGTAAGAGTGGTAAAAGAATTACAAACTCTGATTACGATGCATAATTTACCCACAAAAATCCTAGCAGCGAGTTTTAAAACACCACGACAAGTTGTTGATTGTTTATTGGCAGGGGCTTCTTCGGTGACATTACCGATTGAACTTGCTTACTCTATTATTCGTTCTCCCGTTGTGGATGATGCGGTAAATAGATTCGCCGATGATTGGCAAGCTGCATTTGATCGCCGCCTTTTATAATGGGATCTACTTAAACGTTATATGATCAAGCGCTATTCTATTTATATAGCGCTTAGTTGATATTTATTTGAGATAAGCGTAAATGAGTCTTATTTGAAATATTATTTCATTATTTTTAAATAAAAATAAATAGATATTCTTTGTTGAAATAATCTTCTTTTATTAGGGATTTTAAATAGAGCGATCATCTGTCTATTTTAGCTAATTTCATAGGATTATATTATAGATATATGATTTGTAATTATTATTATCTAGATACATTATTGATAATATAATAGGTAAATGAGTATTAAAATTAAATCCTTTCCTATCATTCTATTTAATCTTTAATTTTTCTAATGAATTTTTTATGGGCTCATCGGCAAGTGAAGATAAACGATTATTGATTTACATCTAATAATAAGCCACCTTTCTGGCAATCTAAATTAAAATCTATTACTATAATGTTAGTCTATAAATGGATTATTAATATAATCTATTTCTTTTTTATTTTGTTGTTTGAAATGCTTTTAAAATCAATGTGATAAATTCTGTTTTTAAAAGTATGTTTTATATTTTTATATTTAATTAATTTTTTGTTTTTACTCGGTTTAATTGTTATTACTTTGGCTTTAATAACAAAATAATAAATTGTGACGGGCGTGTTAATTAAAGAGTGTGGTTGTTAAAAATAAACTAAGTATTATTTTGATAAGTTTGTTAACTTCTCAAATTAACAGGGAAAACCGATACTCCGCGGTGCAATGATAATTAACATATATAGTTATTATCTTTATTTAGCGATAAATAAATTTCATTTGTGATATTGGAGTAATTATGTGTGAAGAATACATGAGTAAGCCACTCTATCTGTCAATTGCTGATTGGGTTCAAGAGCAAGAACGTTGGGTAAGTGCAAAGGAAATCGCAAAAAAATTCGATATTCCTCAATGCAACGCAATTAATATCGTTTCTTACATTCTTTCTGATGTAAAAGAAATTGAGTGTGAAACGAAAAGTGTTCCTAACCAACTAGAAGGTAGAGGCTGTCAGTGTCAACGGATGATCAAAGTCAGTCATATTGATCCTCAAGTCTATTCACGTTTAAAAGGCCATATTCAAGAAAAAAGTAGTCAAAGTTCTCCTGAAAAATTAGCGGCGATGATCCCTCATGGATTGAACCATGAGCAAAAATGGCAATGGATGTTGTCAAAATCCCAACGTCGCTAATTTACGTGACTTCGTTTCATACTAAACAATTTGAATAATGACGACAGGCGCTCGCAACGCCTGTCGTAGTTTGTTACTGACCTTTCGGCTTTACATCTGTTGTGCCACGTAAACGTGGGCGATTAGGTTCAGGTGCAGTTAAAGGTGTGGTTTCAACTAAGCTTTGGCGACAACGAACGGCCAAATCTTGATATTCGCGTGTGTTCATACGCTTCCATTCCATGTCATTATCAGTAATATCCCGCACATGTTTTGCAGGGCTACCAATCAGCATTTGCCGAGGTTGTCCTTGAAAGCCTGCTTTCACAAAGCTCATCGCGGCAACAATACTTTCTTCGCCAATCACTGCACCATCCATAATCACGCTATTCATACCCACTAAACTATCACGCTCGATAATACAACTATGGAGAATTGCGCCGTGTCCAATATGCCCATTTTCTCTAACAATGGTATCCATATCGGTATAACCGTGCATGATACAACCGTCTTGAAGGTTAGCACCTGTTTCAACAATCAAGCGCCCATAATCCCCTCTGAGTGATGCAAATGGACCGATATAAACACCTGCACCGATAATCACATCACCAATTAATACAGCAGATGGATGAACATAAGCTGTTGGATGAACCACAGGAATAAGACCTTCAAACGCGTAGATACTCATCAGTTTTCCTCTTTGTTGTATTATCGAGATCAACGATAATTACCGGCCTTTCCACTCAGGTGCGCGTTTTTCAGCAAAGGCTAATGGGCCTTCTGTGGCATCTTCTGAATGTAAAACGCTTGGGTAATGTTTTAGCACACCACTGCGCATAAGTTTGTAACCCTCTTCAATGGAAAGCTCGCTGGTGGCACGATAAATCTCTTTTAATGCAGCTACAGCCAGTGGGGCACTGTTGGCAATTTGGTCTGCAAGTTCACGTGCGCTGTCCATAAGTTCTGCGGAGCTGACAACACGGTTTGCAATACCCCAACGCAGTGCTTCGTCAGCATTCATGCGGCGACCTGTCATCAGCATTTCGTTGACGATAGCGGGTGGTAAACGTTTAGGCAAACGCAGAACACCGCCACTGTCAGGTACAATACCTAATTGGGCTTCAGGCAAAGCAAAAGAAGCATTGTCTGAACACACCATCATGTCAGCGGCGAGTGCTAATTCAAAGCCACCACCAAAAGCATAGCCATTAACCGCAGCAATGACAGGCTTATCCAGATTGAAAAGCTCAGTTAAACCTGCAAAACCACCGGCACCAAAGTCAGCATCAGGTGCTTCGCCTTCAGCCGCGGCTTTTAAATCCCATCCCGCAGAGAAAAAGCGTTCGCCTGCACCTGTAATAATTGCGACACGTAAGCTTGGATCATCACGAAAACGGAGAAAAACTTCGCCCATTTCATGGCTTGTTTTCGCATCAATAGCATTCGCTTTTGGTCTGTCTAATACAATTTCAAGTACTGAACCACGAGTTGTTAGGTGTAATGATTGGCTCATGTTGTATTCCTTTTCGTCATCAAAAATAAGCATTTATGATTGAGGTTATTAATTTGTGGTTAAACCTACCTATGCCTTATTTCAAATGCTTTTTAATCACTTTTCCTGAGCAGTTACGAGGCAATCCGTCTCTAAATTCAACTTCAGAGGGAACTTTGAATTTCGCCATATTTTGCTCACAGAAATGGAAGAACTCTTCTTCACTCAAGGTTTCATTTTCAACCAGCACGACAAACGCTTTAATTGCTTCATCACGAATATTGTCAGGTACACCAATTACAGCCACATCTTGAATTTTAGGATGTGAAGAAATGATATTTTCAATCTCAACACAAGAGACATTCTCACCACCGCGTTTGATCATATTGCAACTGCGATCAACGAAATAGAAAAAGCCCTCATCGTCACGATAACCATAATCGCCAGTATGTAACCAACCATCAGGCTCTAATGCTTTTGCAGTGGCATCAGGTCGGTTGTAATACTCTTTAAAAATAGTTTTTCCGGGCTCGCCTTTTACGCAAATTTCACCTACAACCCCATCAGGGACTTCGTTATTTTGTTTGTCTCTGATTTGAGCTTGATAGCAAAAACCGGGTCTACCAATTGATGGCCAACGGCGTTTATCGCCAGGTCTGTCACCAATTAGTCCGACAATGGTTTCTGTCATGCCATAAGAGGTGAGTAATCGCACGTTAAAGCGTTCAAGGAAGGCATCTTTTTCTTCATCGGCAAGATTGAGATAAAACATCACTTCACGTAATTTGTGCTGCTTTTCTTCTGATGAAACAGGTTGCGCCATTAAGGTTCTCATCATCATTGGAATACATTCCGCAACCGTTGCTTGGTATTTAAGGATCTGTTTCCAAAAGGCTCTGGCACTGTATTTTTCTAACAATACAAAAGTGGCACCCACTGAAAATGCAGCGAGTGATGCTGTGCATTGGCAGTCAATATGAAAGGCAGGCATCACTGTAAGATAAACGTCGTCTTCACGTAATGCGTTTTGCCATGATGAGTAATAACCCGCAAAGCGTAGATTATAGTGTGTGATAACTACGCCTTTGGGTTGAGAAGTTGTTCCTGAGGTAAAAAGAATTTCAGCAGTATCATCCACACTTAATGGTGTGTGATGATTAAGCGTAACAGGGTGCTTGGCTTTCTCTTTTAAAAAGTCGATAACGCCTTTTTCAGCAGGTAGACTGTTTTCTGTTATTAAAAACAGTTGCGTTAAAGGGCATTGTTCATCCTGCAACATAGGTTGGTAAATAGGATAGAAATTATCGCGAGTGACCACGTAATGGGCTTGGCAGTGATTGATTATCCATGCGCTCTCGTCATACATAAAGCGCGCATTAATTGGCACCATAACAGCGCCAATTTTTGCCAAGCCAAACCAGCAAAAGAAAAATTCAGGACAGTTATCAAGATGTAAGGCAACGTGATCGCCTTTTTTTATGCCACCAGCATGAAAAAGATTTGCGGTTCTATTTATCTCTTCATTTAATTCACTGTAGCTAAATTGTCTCACGTGTCCTTGTGCGGATTCAAAAATTAGCGCTGTTTTTGTACCATAAACCTCTGCCAAATCATCCCACATTTGACGTAAGTTTTGTTTGCCAATCACATCCATTAAACTGTTACCCTATTCTTTTGCTGTAAATTCAGACGTGTTTTATGCCTATACAACGCCTGAATTTTACAGTGTTACTTTACGATTTTAGCCAGTCCCTTATCGACCAGCCCCCTGATTTGTTCGTCGCTATAACCGATATTTTTCAAAATTGCATTAGTGTCCATGCCGTGAGATGGCATTCCACGCCAGATTTTTCCCGGATTATTTTTGAATTTAGGCATCACATTCGGCCCTTTACAGGTTTCGCCATTCATGGTTTGCCATTCGGTAATCGATTCACGTGCGACATATTGCGGATTGTCTTCAAGCTCTGGAATAGTCAGCACTTTAGCGCTGGCAATATTGAGCTCTGAAAGACGTTTAAGTACTTCTGTGATGGGTTGCTTAGCTAACCATTCATCTAATTTGTCTTCAAATAATTGACCATGTGGGCAATTAATACGGTGAATAAGTTGAGTGCCTTCAGGTACTTCAGGTGTACCAAGCAGATGAGCAAGTCCGATATCTTTGAAAATTTCTTGAATTTGAGTGATACCGACAACTTCCATCACGATATAACCATCTTGGCAACGGTAAAGCCCACAGCCTGCGTAGTAAGGATCTTTCCCTTTTGTCATACGAGGGCAGATTTCGCCGCCATTGAAATAGTCCATCATGAAGTATTGCCCCATACGCAGCATCACTTCATACATAGCAATATCAATGCTTTCGCCTTTCCCTGTTTGTTGAACTTTATACAGTGCTGCTAACGCAGAAGTGGTTGCAGTCATTCCTGAGAAATAGTCTGCGGTATAAGGGAAGGCTGGCATTGGCTGATCTTTGTCACCGTTTTGAATAAGGTAACCACTGAAAGCCTGAGCAATGGTGTTATAAGCCGGTAAGTTGGTGTATTGCGGATCGCCATATTGACCAAAACCAGATAAATGAGCGATAACTAATTTAGGGTTATGCTCCCATAATACTTCATCCGTAATACCGCGACGTGCAAAGGCTGGACCTTTACTCGCTTCGATAAAGATGTCGGTTGTTTCCATTAATTTTAGGAACGCATCACGACCTTCGTCTTTAAAGATATTTAACGATAGTGCATGAAGATTACGGCGAGAAAGTTGAGGGTAGTGAGGTTGAACGCGAATGGTGTCAGCCCATGCAACGTTTTCAATCCAAATCACTTCAGCTCCCCATTCTGCGAACATTTGTCCTGCGAATGGCCCTGCAATTTCAATTCCTGAAAACACAACACGAACCCCTGAAAGTGGGCCGAATTGTGGCATTGGTAAATGTTCTGTCATAGCGTCACCTCGTAAGTGGTCTGAGTGAAAACTCTCTCATCATTGGATGAGAGAGTTATTCGTGATTAATTAGCGATACTGTTTAAGTACTGAACGTCCTAATGTCAGGATCTGCATTTCATCAGAACCACCAGATACACGGTCAACACGAAGGTCACGCCAGAAACGAGAAATACGGTGCTCGCCAGCAATACCGACACCACCAAGCACTTGCATTGCACTATCAACCACTTCAAACGCCGCATTTGCACAGAAGTATTTACACATAGCTGCATCACCGGAAGTGATTAAGTTGTTGTCACTCTTCCATGCAGTTTCATATAACATGTTGCGCATTGAATTGAGTTTGATCGCCATATGGGCAAATTTTTCTTGAATAAGTTGGAAGCGACCAATTGCTTCACCAAATTGCACACGTTGGTTGGCATAACGCGCTGCATCTTCAAATGCACACATTGCTGTACCGTAGTTAGTGAGAGCCACTAAGAAACGCTCGTGGTCGAACTCTTCTTTCACACGGTTAAAGCCGTTACCTTCACGACCAAACATGTCTTTTTCTTCAAGTTCAACGTTGTCGAAAGTGATTTCACAGCAGCTATCCATACGTAAACCCAGTTTTTCTAACTTGTTTACTTTGATACCCGGTTTGCTCATATCCACAAACCATTCAGTGAAGATAGGTTTATCTGGAGATGCTGAGTCACGGCTCATCACAACAACGTAAGGGGTATAAGCACTACTGGTGATAAAGCACTTGCTACCATTGAGGTAAACTTTGCCATCTTTACGAGTATAAGTAGTTTGTAAGCTACCTACGTCAGAGCCTGCACCGGGTTCTGTGATAGCAGAGTTCCACATCTGTTTACCTGTACCACGGAACGCCATAATTTTATCAATTTGCTCTTGAGTCCCTTCACGCAAGACGGTGTTAAATCCACCCGGTAATTGATAAAGCACGTAAGTTGGCGCACCTAAGCGACCTAATTCCATCCAGATTGCAGCAACAGTAACAAAACCTGCATTTAAGCCACCGTGCTCTTCAGGGATAAGCAAATTGTCAATTTCCATATCCGCTAAGGCTTTGACAAAACGTTCTGGGTATTTACTTTCGCGATCACACTGTGCGAAATAAGCTTCCCAGTTTTCACTGGCCATTAATTCGCGGACACCGTCAACAAACAGTTCCTGCTCATCATTCAATCTAAAATCCATGTTAATAACCTCTTAATATGTCATTCTTTGCGTATAGCGGATCAGTCTTTCCAATGTACTTTGGCATCTTTAATAAAGGACAAGGTGACCATGATATTGACGAAAAATAGTGGGCATCCTCCAGCAATAATGGCGGTTTGAATTGGTTTTAAACCGCCAAGTGCGAGTAGAATGATGCCGATAACACCGACCAGCACAGACCAGCCGATACGCACTAATAAAGGTGGCTCAGAGCCTTCTTTCATAGAGCGACAAGTGGACATTGCTAGTGTGTAAGAACAGGCGTTAATTAAGGTGACAGTGGCAATAAAGCAGAGGATAAAGAAGCCCCACATTGTCGCTGTGCTCAACGGTAATGCCGCCCATGTTTCGATGATTGCGCGAGGTACACCGTATTGTTCAATCAGTTGTGGAATGTTGAGAATGTTTTGGTCAATTAGTTGTAAGGTGTTACCACCAAGAATTGTCCAAATTAACCAAGTTCCTGCGGTTAAACCTGAAACCATCCCTAAACATAATTCACGAACAGTACGGCCTTTAGAGATACGTGCTAAGAAGATACTCATTTGGATGGCATAAATAACCCACCATGCCCAATAGAACACAGTCCAACCTTGAGGGAATCCACCTTTACCGATTGGGTCTGTATAGAACAGCATACGAGGCATATACATCATCAATGTACCAACAGAGTCTGTGAAGTAATTGACGATAAAGCTCGCACCACCAACGATAAATACCCAACCCAGCATTAAGAAGCTTAGGTAAGTACGAATATCACTGGCGATTTTCACCCCTTTTTGCAGACCGAATGCCACGCAAATTGCGTTTAATAAGATCCAGCAAGAGATAATGATGGCGTCTAATTGCAGGGTATGAGGAATACCAAATAAGTATTGAATACATTCAGTCACTAACGGTGTTGCTAAACCAAGGCTAGTCCCCATTGCCAGAATTAAAGCAACAAGATAGAAGTTATCAATAATGGTTCCGACGATCCCATTAACGTGTTTTTCACCGATTAATGGGGTTAAGGTACTACTTGGACGGATAACTTCCATTTTGCGAACAAAGAAAAAGTAGGCGAATGCAACAGAAAGGAAACTATAAGTTGCCCAAGGTAAAGGACCCCAGTGGAACAAGCTGTAAGCAAGACCAATTTCTTTAGCTTGAGTTGAGTAAGCTTCCATCCCAAAAGGAGGGCTTGAAATATAGTAGTATATTTCAATCGAACCCCAGAAGAGGACGGCTGCTGATGTACAAGACGCAAACATCATAAAGATCCAGCTTGCGGTACTAAATTCAGGTTTATCGTCTCCTAGACGTTTATTGGCATAACGACCGAAGACTAACCAAAACCAACCCCCGAACATAATGACCATGTACCATTCGAAGGCCCAACCCCAGACATTGGTAACATAGCTGAATACGGCATTAATCACTTCATTTGAAGCGTCAAGATCACGTACCGTTAGCCAGCATAAAATACCAACAATGATTAATGGCGGAAAAAAAACCTTCGGTTCTATTCCTGCCTTTTTATTATCTTTGCTCATAGGTAAATTTTCCAAATATATTTAACGCAGAAGTTTAAGTAGTGTTAATTCCTAATGTCTAATAAAGCATTTGAGTTTATTTATGAGTATTTCGTCTATTGGTGTTTCATCATAATAGATAAATAAACTTATTGGCTAATCCACAAATCGATTAATGATGATGAATAATGGATATTATAAGAAATCCATTCTGTTATTTACTTCACACTATTCTTTTTGTCGATTTTATGTTACGTTTTATAACGTTTCGTTTTCATTGTAACTAATTGATAGTTATATCTATCATCTTGTATGTAATAGGGTTGTTATATTCCGTCTTTCAATATTGTTGATCTTGGTGGCAATATTGAACGTTAAATACCATTATCTTTATTATGTTCAATATTGTTGATCGATGTAGCAATATTGAAAGTTGTTCACTTCAATTAAAACTAATTTCAATATTGGTGATATGTTTAGCAATATTGAAACCTATCCATTCTTTATTTAGTAATGTTCAATATTGGTGACCTAGGTTTAATTTTTTAATCTCTTAATTGTGTTAATTCTATATTACATTGCCAGAGCAAATGACATTATTTATTAATTTCAGGAGATGTAATGAATATTATTACATGTTACAAGAGTGTTCCCGACGAGCAGGATATTACGGTAAATAGCGCAGATAGTTCGCTGGATTTTTCTCGTGCTAACACCAAAATCAGCCAATATGATTTAAATGCGATTGAAGCTGCTAATCAGCTTAAGACTCAACTTGATGGTATTCAAATCACGGCAATGAGTGTTGGTGGTAAAGCACTGACAAACGCGAAAGCACGTAAAGACGTTCTTTCTCGTGGTGCTGACGAACTCGTGGTTGTGGTTGATGATCAACTTGAAGCCTCTTTACCTTACCAAACAGCGGTTGCGCTGGCGGCGGCTGCGACTAAAAAAGGTTACGACTTAATTCTTTGCGGTGATGGCTCTGCGGATCTTAGCTCACAACAAGTTAGCTTGCTGGTGGGTGAATTTTTAAATATTCCTGCAATCAATGGTATTAACAAAATTGTTTCTCTTTCTAATGACTCAATTACGGTTGAGCGTGAATTAGAAAATGAAATCGAAACACTGACTATTCCATTACCTGCTGTTATCGCGGTTTCTACCGACATTAACACACCTCAAATTCCTTCGATGAAAGCCATTCTTGGCGCTGCCAAGAAACCTGTTCAGCAATGGAGTGTTGCCGATCTTGGTTTGGATGCGATGACTGCGCGTTCAGAGCAAACAGTGGCAGCGCCGAAACAGAAAGTGCGTCAACGCATCATTATTGAAGGTGATGGCGATGATCAGATTGCTGAGTTGGCAGAACATTTACGTAAAATTCTTAAGTAATAGGGGGAGTTATGAGCCAGTTTTCAACTGTTTGGGTATTTAGTGATGCACTTTCCCGTTTACCAGAATTAGTGGGTGGCGCTTCTTCATTAGGGCAATCTATCAATGTATTTACATTGAATGATGAACAAAGCGTTGCTGCTTTTAAATTAGGGGCAACAGAGGTTTTCCAATTAGAAGGTAAACCTGACGATCGCATTATCGAAGACTATGCGCAGAGCATGGTTGAAACCATCAAACAAAAAGGTGATGCAGGTTTAGTGCTACTGCCTAATACACGTCGCGGAAAATTATTAGCTGCACGTTTAGGTCACCGTTTAGACGCGGTCGTTTCTAACGACGCGCAATCTTTAAAGGCAGATGGTGATGCATTAGTGGCAAAACACATGGTTTATGGTGGTCTTGCCTTTGGTGATGAAACGCTGAAAACCCCTTATTGTGTGGTAACTGCAAGCGTGGGTGCTTTTGATGTTGCACCAGAAACTGGTGCTACGGGTAATGCACAAAAAGTCGCATGGATTGCTCCAGCTCAAACCATCGTTCGCAATTCAGTTCAACCACGCGCAATCAATGCGGTTGATTTAGATAAAGCACGCTTTGTTGTCAGCGTCGGTCGCGGTATTGGTAGCAAAGAGAATATCGCCATTGCAGAAGAGTTAGCGAAAGCCATTGGTGCTGAAATCGCTTGTTCTCGCCCTGTTGCTGAAAATGAGAAGTGGATGGAACACGAGCGTTATGTCGGTATTTCTAACCTGATGCTAAAACCTGAACTCTATTTAGCTGCCGGTATTTCAGGACAAATTCAACATATGGTCGGCGCTAATGGCGCACAAACCATAGTTGCTATTAATAAAGACAAAAATGCACCTATCTTCCAATTCGCTGATTACGGCATTGTCGGTGATTTAATGAAGATTTTACCTGCATTAACTCGTCAATTATCTAACTGATTTATTTAAGCAGGGAAGGAAACTTCTCTGCTGTTTATCGCAAATTCTGGAGATGTTATGTCCGATTCCGAAGATATTTTCGATGCCATTATTGTTGGCGCAGGATTAGCAGGATCTGTGGCTGCACTTGTTTTGGCAAGGGAAGGCGCACAAGTATTGCTAATAGAAAGAGGTAACTACGCTGGCGGGAAAAATGTAACCGGTGGTCGTATGTATGCACATACCCTTGAGCGCATCATTCCTGAGTTTGCGCAAGAAGCGCCTGTTGAACGCGTTATTACTCATGAAAAATTGTCATTTATGACCGAAACCGGCGCAATGACAATTGATTACCAAAATACAGAAGGAAAGAACCCAAAAACTGCCTCTTGGTCTGTATTACGTGGCGAATTTGACCAATGGCTAATGGAGCAAGCCGAAAACGCGGGTGCGCAATGTATTACGGGTATTCGTGTTGATAAGCTCGTTGAGCGTGATGGCAAGATTGTCGGCGTTGAGGCAGACGGTGATGTGTTAGAAGCCAAAGCGGTGATCCTCGCCGATGGTGTGAATTCCATCTTGGCTGAACAGTTAGGGATGACAAAACGTGTTGCCGCTGAAAATGTAGCAGTGGGTGTAAAAGAGATCATCGAACTGCCTGAAAGTGTCATTAAAGATCGTTTTAACCTAAAAGATAACGAAGGTGCGGCTTGGTTATTTGCAGGTTCGCCTACCGATGGATTAATGGGCGGTGGTTTTTTATATACCAATAAAACCACGCTTTCTTTAGGTCTTGTTTGTGGGCTTCACCATATTAAAGATGCAAAAAAATCAGTACCACAAATGCTGGAAGATTTTAAACAGCACCCCGTTGTTGCTCCGCTAATTGAAGGTGGAAAAATGGTGGAATATGGTGCACACGTTGTTCCTGAAGCTGGGTTGAGAATGCAAAACGAATTAGTACGTGATGGCGTATTGATTGCTGGTGATGCAGCAGGGATGTGTATGAACCTTGGTTTTACTATCCGTGGCATGGATTTAGCGATGGCATCAGGTGAAGCCGCAGCAAAAGCTGTGCTCTCTGCCATGGAGAAAAATGATTTTAGCAAGCAAACGCTAAATGAGTATCTCAAACATTTAGAAGATGGCCCGTTACGCGATATGAAAGCCTATCAGCGTATGCCTGATTTACTTGATAACCCTCGTATGTTCACCGCCTACCCTGAAATGGTAGTTGGTATCGCAAAAGATCTCTTCACCGTAACTGGCGAAGCGCCAGTACCAATGCGTAAAACCATGATGCGCCATACCAAAAAAGTGGGCTGGATGAATCTGATCAAAGATGGGATCAAAGGAGTAAAAGCAATATGAGTTCTCCCGTAAATGTCGATGTCAAATTAGGCATCAATAAATTTAATGTTGATGAGGAAAATCCACATATCGTCGTTAAAGAGCAGCCTGATATGCAGGTATTGGAAACTTTAGTCAAAGCATGTCCAGCAGGTCTTTATAAAAAACAAGAAGATGGCACCATCAGCTTTGACTATGCAGGGTGCTTAGAGTGTGGAACTTGTCGAATTCTTGGTTTAGATAGTGCGCTTGAAAAATGGGAATACCCACGCGGAACATTTGGCGTGGAATATCGTTACGGATGATGTATCGCTACTTTTCTCCCAGTGCTGCTCCGGCCTGGGAGCTTTTCTTTTTTGCTTTATTTAGAAAAATACCAGGACGCAGTCATGCAACCCAGAAACTTTGATGATATTCGCTTTACCTCTGTGCATCGTCGAGTGATGTTATGGGGGAGTGGTGGCCCTTTTCTTGATGGCTATGTATTAGTGATTATCGGCGTGGCGTTAGAGCAACTCACACCGTTATTACAGCTTGATACACAATGGATTGGTCTGCTTGGTGCGGCAACATTAGCAGGGCTTTTTATTGGTACGTCACTCTTTGGTTATATTTGTGACAAAGTCGGTCGTCGCAAAATGTTCCTTGTGGATATTGTGGCTATTGCCATTATTTCTATTGCGACGATGTTTGTTTCCACGCCAGTGGGCTTGTTGGTGATGCGATTTCTTATTGGAATTGTAATTGGTGCCGATTATCCAATTGCAACCTCGATGATCACTGAGTTTTCCAATAAAAAACAACGCGCTTTTGCCGTCGGTTTTATTGCTGCAATGTGGTATATCGGGGCGACTTGCGCCAACTTAGTCGGTTATCTTTTATATGATGTTGCAGATGGCTGGCGTTGGATGTTGGGCAGTGCTTTTATCCCTTGTGTCATTATTTTAATTGGTCGTTTTGATTTACCTGAATCACCGCTTTGGCTAATACGCAAAGGGCGTATTAAAGAGTGTAATGAGATGATGGTAAAACTCTTTGGTGAACCCGTCGTATTTGAAGCGGAAGATGCTAAAACAACGCGTTTTATTGAGCTATTTAATAAACGTCACTTCTCTTTTGTCTTGTTTGTTGCGGTTATTTGGACTTGCCAAGTTATCCCGATGTTTGCCATTTATACCTTTGGACCACAAATTGTCGGTTTATTAGGATGGGATGCGGGAAGAAGTGCGGCATTGGGGAATGTGGTTATTAGCTTGTTCTTTATGTTTGGGTGTATTCCCGCCATGTTCTGGTTAAATCAAACAGGGCGACGTCCACTATTGATTGGTAGTTTTGGCATGATGACATTGGCATTATTAGTGCTAGGTGTCTTCCCTGATTTACCTATCTTATTTGTCATCTTAGCGTTTGCGACTTACGCCTTCTTTTCTGGTGGCCCCGGAATTTTACAATGGCTCTATCCTAACGAATTGTTTCCGACAGATATTCGAGCATCAGCAGTGGGCATTATCATGTCAATAAGTCGCATTGGTACGGTTATTTCAACGTGTGCTCTTCCTGCCTTTATCGCCACTTATGGTATTAACACCACGATGCTGGTGGGCGCTGCGATCTCCTTATTCGGAATGATAGTTTCTGTCTTGTTTGCACCAGAAACCAAAGGACTAACACTCAATCAAACCTCAACTATGCCAATGCGTCGAGGAAAATAGTCTCTTGAATCGATGATTAATAAAATAAGTTAAGTAATTTAAATTATTTTTTATTTAGATGTTATAAAATTTAATCGTTATTGTATTTATTTTTATATTGTTTTTATTTAAATTATTACATTAATATTTATTGATAAGATTTGTTTATCTCTTAAAATGAGATGAGTATGTTTATATTAAAAAGAGAGTGGTTTTATTATTTTATTTAAATAAAATGACTCTCCTTTTTCTTTATTAAAAATAACACCTTTATAACGCCTTAGTTTCAAATTTATCTCATTGTTATTAATTACTCTTCAATTACAAATTGTATTTAACTCACCAAATCTAGACCTCAATCACAAATCTCTCTCAGACTATTCAAATGACGAAAAACAGTTCGTTATTTACCAAGAATGAATAATTTCCCCTACCCAGAATAAGGTCATTACAGACGTAAACACCAGCAAAGAAGCGGTTGAGTAGGTATTTATGACCTTATTAGAAACGACAGTTAAAGAATGTCTAAACAATGTAGTAAAGCAACATGCTTTACAAATAGCCTTGATTGAAAATCAAAGTAAAACAACACTGACTTGGCAACAATTACAACAAGAAGTAGAAAGTGTTGCGCGTGGTTTTTTAGCCATTGGTTTAAAAAAAGGTGATCGTTTAGGTATTTGGTCTGCTAATAGTAAAGAGTGGATAATCTGTTTTCTTGCAGCTGCTCAAATTGGTGTTCCTGTTGTTTGTATTAATTTTCATTTTAAGAAAAGAGAGTTATTAGATTTATGTCGATTAACTGGAATTAAAGCACTGTGTTTTTCAGATGGTTTTAAAAGTAATCATTTTATTGAAGTTATTAATTGCCTTTCTAAAAAAGCATCTGAAAATAAAGATGTATTACCTCAGTTATTTATTAGCATGGGAAATGAACATGCAGAAAAAAGTGTTTCTTTATCTCAATTAAAAGAAGTTAGCCAAAAAATATCAGATAAAGAATATCAACATGCGGTTGCACAAGTCAGTGTAAAAGATTTGCTGACAATTCAAATGACCTCTGGCAGTACTGCAATGCCTAAAGGTGTCATGCTAAGCCAATATAATGTCATTAATAATGCAATGCTGTCAGCACAGCGCTTAGGTGTTACGCATGACGATGTGATTTGTCTTGCAGTTCCTCTGTTTCACTGTTTTGGGCTTTCTTCCTGCCTCTTTTTTGCATTAACAACCGGATGCCAATTAGTTCTTCTAGATAACTACTGTGCTGAAGATGTTTTAAAAGTGGTGCAAGACTATCGTTGTACCGTTATGCATGGCGTACCAACGATTTTTAGCCGCTTAATGAAGCACGAGCAGTTTTCTCACTACGATTTATCTAGCCTTGATAAAGGCATTATCGCAGGAGCGAGTTTTCCTCCTGCGTTAATTGATGACATCGAAAATATCCTCGGCATGAAAGGGATCACCGTCTCTTATGGCCAAACAGAAGCTTCACCTTGTTGCACTCAAACTCTCCCTAATGATGCTTTAGAGATCAAACGCAGCTCTATTGGTAAGCCTTTACCTTTTGTCGAAATGAAAATTATCAATCCGAAAACAGGCAAACCTGTACCAATGGGCACTTTAGGTGAAATTTGTACGCGAGGCTTCCATGTAATGATGGGTTATGACAATGCGCCAGATAAAACCAAAGAAGCGTTAGACGAAGAGGGTTGGTTACATACGGGTGATATCGGCTGTATCGATGAACAAGGAAATTATCACTATGCCTATCGCATGAAAGAGATTGTGGTGCGCGGTGGTGAAAATATCAGTCTTTGTGAAATAGAAGAAGCGATTGCTGAATATCCCGGTGTTGATGCGACAAAAGCATTTGGGGTTCCATCTGCTGACTTAGGCGAAGAAGTGATTGCCACTATTTGTGTGCAAAAAGATCACCGCATTGGCGAAAGTGAATTACGTGAATTTCTACAAGAGCGACTGGCTCGCTACAAAATCCCCAAAGAACTCCATTTCTTTACAGAATTTCCTCATACCCCTTGCGGAAAAATTGATGTGCAAGCTCTGAAATTGCAACTGGGTTATAGCGTTTCAATCATGGATGAAAAAACCAAAGTAGCGGGTTAAGTGACAACGGATTTATCCACATTCTGACAACAGCAGTATGAAGTCTAAAAATAATTAGGAGAAGAAATGACAAGTCATAAAGCACTGGAAGGCGTCACCGTAGTTGAGTTGGCGACCTTTATCGCAGTACCTGCAGCAGGTCGTATTTTAGCTGATATGGGTGCGAACGTAATCAAAATCGAATCTCCAAGTGGCGATAACTTACGCTATACCGCACCAACAGAAGGTCGCCCATTAGATCAACATGAAAACACCAGTTTTGATTTAGAAAACGCCAATAAACGTGGAATTGTGTTAAATACGAAAACAGAAGCAGGGAAAAAAATCCTGTTTGAACTGCTAGAAAAAGCGGACATTTTCTTAACTAACTGGCGTCCCGGTGCAAGAGAGCGCGCAGGTTTAGACTATGAAACGTTAAAACAACGCTTTCCAAAATTAGTTTACGCCAGCGTGACCGGTTATGGTGATGAAGGTCCAGATAAAGATCTACCCGGATTTGACTACACAGCCTTCTTTGCGCGTGGCGGTATTTTAGGATCACTGTACCAAAAAGGCACAGTACCTATGAACGTGATCCCGGGTCTTGGCGATCACCAGTGTGCATTAGGCTTGGTTTCAGGTGTGTTAGCCGCTTATATTCGCGCTAAAAATATCGGTCAAGGCGAGTATGTTTCAACCAACTTGTTACATACCTCTATTTATACCCAAGCTATCATGATCCAAGCGGCGCAATACCCAGATTATGGTCAGCCTTATCCAATCGACCGTCGCAATACCACCAGTCCATTTATTCTGGCTTATAAAACGAAAGATGATCGTTTTATTCAAGTCTGCATGCCTGTTTACGACGCTTATTATCCAACCTTTATTTCTTGTATTGGTCGTCCAGATTTAGCGGAAGACGCGCGTTATACACGTCTACAAGAAGTAGCGAAAAATAATCGCTCTCCTGAATTATATGACCTGATTTGGCAACAAGTTGAGCAAAAAACAGCGTCAGAGTGGGCGGATATTTTCACCAAAAACGATATCCCATTCAGCATTGCACAAACTTGGGAAGAAGTGTTGGAAGACAAACAAGCTTGGGCAATCAACACCTTCTACAACATGAAATACAAAAATGGCAGTGAAAAAGCCTTAGTTCGTCCACCAATTGATTTCTTAGAGAGTGGTTTACCTGAATACCGCCGTGGTCCTTTGTTAGGTGAAGACACACCGTCTGTATTAGCTGAATTAGGGTATAGCGCTGAAGAGATAGCAAACCTTGAAGCCAATAAAGACGTGATGACGTGGAAAGAATAATCCACTTACTTTTTTAATTTTCAGGAGAGCAAAGGCATGCAACAAGACATTTTCACAATGGGCGTTGATATCGGATCGTCTGCATCAAAATGCATCATCATGAAAAATGGTGACGCTATTGTCGCGAAGTCATTGGCATCTGTCGGTGCTGGGACATCTGGCCCTGAAAAAGCGATCAATGAAGTCTTGCACCAATTTGGTGGCGATCTTAGTCAAATCAGCTGGATCTGCGCAACAGGATATGGCCGTAATTCGCTGAAAGAAGCCAACAAAGAAGTGAGCGAACTTAGCTGTCATGCGAAAGGCGCACACTTTCTTTTTCCGGGCGTGAAAACAGTGATTGATATCGGTGGTCAAGACGTTAAAGCACTTCATATGGATGGTGCAGGACGTTTATTAAACTTTGTGATGAATGACAAGTGCGCTGCTGGTACAGGACGCTTTCTCGATGTGATGTCGCGAGTATTAGAAACCAAAATTTCTGATCTCGCTCAAGAGGGGGCTAAGTCCACTAAAAAAGTCACGATTAGCTCAACCTGTACCGTGTTCTCTGAATCGGAAGTTATCTCCCATCTCGCAAATAACGAAACAATACCCGACGTGATTAATGGTATTCACCGCTCTGTGGCTAGCCGTATTGCTGGCCTTGCAAAACGGGTTGGTGTTGAAGCTCCTGTTGTTATGACAGGCGGTGTTGCCAGTAATTTTGAAGTTGTTCGTTATGTTAGCGAAGAGTTGAACGCCTCTATCGCCACCTCTCCATTATCACAATACAACGGGGCGATAGGTGCCGCCATTTATGCCTTTGAAGCGTACCGCCATCAACTGGAAGACGATGCGTTAACAATAGGAACATCAAAATGAGCAATGTAGATATGAATGCGCCGGATTATATTCCTGCGAAAAAACGACTGCAAAAAATCGCTGCTGATGCTTATCAGCGTGCGTGGGATGCGAAAAATAGCGGTGAAAAAATAGGGTGGTGTGCCTCTAACTTCCCTCAAGAAATCGCTGAAACATTAGGTTTATGTGTGGTTTATCCTGAAAACCAAGCTGCTGCAATTGCAGCGAAAGGTGCAGGTTTAAAAATGTGTGAACACGCAGAAAGCATGGGGTATTCCAACGACATCTGTGCTTATGCTCGCATCAGCCTCTCTTACATGGATATTAAACAGTGTGAAGAGATGGATATGCCACAGCCTGACTTCTTACTGTGCTGTAACAACATCTGTAACTGCATGATCAAATGGTATGAAAATATCGCTTATGAGCTGAATATCCCGATGATCCTTATCGATATTCCTTATAAAAATGACTATGACACTGATGATGTCACGGTGAAATACGTTCAAGCTCAATTTGATGATGCGATTAAACAACTCGAAAAAGTCACAGGCAAAGTCTTTTCTGAAGAGAAATTCAAAGAAGTTTGTGAGATCTCACAACGCACAGGGCGCGCATGGTTAAAAGCGGCAGAATATTGCCAATATGAACCGTCTCCAATGAATGGTTTTGATCTCTTTAATCACATGGCTGTTGCGGTTTGTGCTCGCGGTAAATTAGAAGCTGCACTGGCTTTTGAGCAACTGTGTGAAGAGATGGAACAAAACATCAAAGAGAAAAAATCGACTTATCGCGGTGAAGAAAAATACCGTGTTCTCTTTGAAGGTATTGCCTGCTGGCCTTATTTGCGTGCCACATCGACCCCGTTAAAAGAGCAGGGTATCAACGTTACCGCTACTGTTTATGCCACCGCATTTGGTGTGATTTATCAAAACAGCGACGAGATGATGCGCGCTTACTCTTACGTTCCTAACTGTGTCTCTGTTGAGCGTGCGGCAGATATGCGTATTGACGTTAGTCGTCAGAATAAAGTGGACGGCGCGATTATTCACGTTAACCGCAGTTGTAAGCTCTGGAGTGGCATCATGCCTGAAATTGAGCGCCGTATTCGTCATGAACTTAAGATCCCAACAGTAACTTTTGATGGCGACCAAGCTGATCCTCGTGTTTTCTCTGAAGCGCAATATGTCACCCGTGTTGAAGCATTGACTGAAATTATGGCTGCTAACAAAGCAGAAATGAAAAAGGGAGACATCTAATGAAAACATTAACGGAGTTGTTTGATGAGTTACAAGCCGTGGTGGATAACCCTGTTGCTCAATTAGAGGGTTTTATTCGCAGTGGCAAAAAGGTGATTGGTTGTTTTCCTGAATATACCCCGAATGAAATTGTCTATGCGGCAGGTATGGTGCCTTTTGGTATTTGGGGTGCCGAAGGACGTGAGATCTCAGAAGCGAAGAAATATTTTCCTCCTTTCTATTGTGCGCTAGTGCTTTCTTCTCTTGAGATGGGATTGGATGGGGCATTAAACAAATTGTCTGCTGCCTTAATTCCTTCTTTGTGTGACACCTTAAAATGCTTAGGGCAAAACTGGAAAGCCGGTGTACCGCAAGTTCCTTTTATTCAATTAGTCCATCCACAGAACCGTAAAACGCCAGCAGGTATTGCATTTTTAACTGAACAATACAAAAAAATTGCACTGCAATTAGGGGAAATTTCCGGTCAAGCAGTAACAGATGAAGCACTGAAAAATGCTATTCATCTGTTTAATCAGCGCCGTCGCGCATTACGCGAGTTTTCAGATATCGCGGCACTTCATCCAAATTTAGTCACACCACAACGCCGTAATACCGTGATCAAAAGTGGTTATTTTATGGATGTGGTTGAACATACCAAAGCCGTTGAAGCCATTGTTGCACAATGCAAAACCTTATCTCCAGAACCTTGGAAAGGGCACAAGATTGTTGTAACAGGCATTATTGCGGATAGCCCTTCAATTCTACAAATCTTGGCTGATAACAAGATGGCGATTGTGGCAGATGAAGTTGCACATGAGTCTCGTCAATTCCGCCAAGATATTCCTGAAAATAAAGCACCTTATGAGGCGATGGCAGAGCAAATCGCTCAGCTTGAAGGGTGTTCACTTTTGTATGATCCAGAGAAAAAACGCGGTCGTTTAATTGCCGATATGGTGAAAAACACAGGCGCTGATGGCGTCGTCTATTTACTGACGAAGTTCTGTGATCCTGAAGAATTTGATGCCCCTATTGTGAAGAAATTCCTCGATAGAGAAGGCATTCCTTCCATCATTATCGAAATCGATCAGCAAACTAAAACATATGAACAGGCGAGAACGGCACTGCAAACTTTTGCAGATGTGCTCTCTGCTTAACAACGTTAATCAATAGTCACAAAAGACCTGTGTGGATAGCACAGGTCAATTGAACCCTAACACATATAAGTGGGGCAATCATGGGTATTATTTGTTTAATCATCGGGCTAGCGATATTAATGATTATGTGTATGAAAGGCATACATATCTTCATTTCTGTCTTTACCACCAGCCTGTTTCTTGCTGTGACTGCATGGCTTGTATCACCAGATATGCTTAATCCTGTCGATGCACTATTACAAGTGTATACCGGCGGATTAGGTGGTTATTTTGGCAGCTTCTTCTTCATTTTCGTACTCGGTGCGATTTTTGGCAAATTAACCGCTATCAGTGGCGCTGCTGATAGTGTTGCCTCTTTTATTATTGGCAAATTTGGCGAAAGGGCCGTTATTCCTTCATTAGTTGCGGCTTGTGCCATTTTAGCTTACGGCGGTGTTTCAGTGTTTGTTGCACTGTTTACCGTTTATTCCATGATGGTGAGTTTATTCCGCAAAGCGAATCTTCCTCGCAGACTTATTCCAGCTGTCTATTTTGCAGGTGCGGGTACGTTTGTGATGATAATGCCGGGCTCGCCTCAGATCCAAAACCTTATCCCAATGAAATTCTTAGGTACTTCGGCTACGGCTGGTTTAGTACCAGGTATGTTGACGGCACTGTTCCAAGTTACCTTGGTCATTATTTACCTCACTTGGTTATTTAAGCGTGTAAAAGCAAAAGGCGAAGGCTGGGTTGAAGACGAAAAAACAGCAAAAGCAGAAGAAGGTAAGAAAGATCGTCAATTACCTAATGTGCTAGTCGCATTACTCCCTATGCTTATTCTGCTTGTCGTGCTGAATATCCTGAAATGGGACCCTGCTATTGCACTGTTCTGCGCGATTATTGCCGCCTTGATTGTGTATTTACGCTATCTCGATTGGAAAAAACTCGTCCCTAATTTAGCTGCGGGAACGATGGAAGGGGTGACCTCCCTCTTTAACACGGCGGTTATTGTTGGGTTTGGTGCGTTAGTCATGACCTTACCTGCGTTCAAAGAATCATTCCAAGCAATTGCTCAATCGGGTCTTAATCCACTTGTTGTGACTGCAATTTCAGTCGGTGCCTTGGTGTTTATCAGTGGTTCAGGCTCTGGTGCGTTAAGTATTGCTATGCCAATGATTGCTGCAATGTTCCCTGCAACGGTGGTTGATCAAGGCTCCTTACACCGTGTAGCCACAATGGCATCTATGAGTACAACACCTCCATTTAACGGATTGATTATTACCGTCTTTAGCGTCTGTGGTGTCAGCCATAAAGAGGGATACGGTCCTGTGGGTACATTAACCCTCGCTATCCCACTGTTAGCCATGATGTTTATGTTGCTGCTGTACACCTTTTTACCTGCATCTATAGCGACGATGTAGAAATAACGTTAACCCATTAATGCGTGCGATAAGGCGACAAACGTGAAATCGCACGCCATAGAGATAACCATAAATATTCTCAGAGGAAAATAAACATGGATTTTCAGCTAACAGAAGAACAAGTCCTGATCCGCGATATGGTCAGAGAGTTTGTTGAAAACGATATTAAACCAATTGCGGGTGCAATTGATAAAGAGCACCGTTTTCCAAGTGAAAGTGTCGCCCCTATGGCTGAATTAGGACTCTTTGGTTTCAATATTGATGAGGCTTATGGTGGTACAGAAGCGGATGCAATTAGCTATGTATTAGCAACAGAAGAGATGGCAAAAGTCAGTGCCTCTCACGCAATGATCATGGGTTCACAATGCTCTTTAACTGGTCCAATTATTCAAAAATATGCTGATGAAGAAACTAAAGCCCGCATTTTACCGGGTGTGGTTTCGGGCGAAAAATTAGGGTGCTTCTGTTTGTCAGAACCTAGCGCGGGTTGTGATGCTGCGGCTCAAGAAACAACTGCTGTTCGCCAAGGTGATAACTATGTGATTAATGGCTCTAAATTGTGGATCACCGCAGCACCTCAAGGTGCATTCTTTATCGTATTTGCCATGACAGATAAAAGCAAAGGTGTTAAAGGGATCACTGCATTCTTAGTTGAGCGTGATAACCCGGGTATCAGCATTGGTTTACCTGAAGACAAAATGGGCATGAACGGCTCTGAAACTTGCTCTGTGAGTTTTAGTGATTGCGTTGTTTCAGCCAGCGCCATGTTAGGCGAAGAAGGTAAAGGCTTTAATATCGCGATGGAAACCTTAGACGGTGGGCGTTTAAGTTGTTCTGCGCTTGCATTAGGGATCGCACAAAGTGCATTAGATGCCACGATTGCTTACACCAAAGAGCGTATTCAATTTGGTAAGCCAATTGCGGCTAATCAAGGTATTCAATGGGTATTAGTGGATATGGCAACTCGTGTTGATTGCGCACGTATGCTGGTTTATCGCGCTGCTGCTGCCAAAATGGCGGGTCTTCCTTATACCCGTGAATCTGCTCAAGCCAAACTTTATGCAGCAGAGGCTGCCACTTATGTGACTCAAAAAGCCGTCCAATTACATGGCGGTATGGGTTACACCAAATCCTATCCTGTTGAACGTCTGATGCGTGAAGCAAAACTCACCGAAATTTTTGAAGGCACAAGTGAAGTGCAACGCATGGTTATCGCTAAGCATATTTTAGCGTAATGGGATTTGAGCTTATTAATTTGTTGCATTGTGCAAAACGGAGAATGTGAATTATGAAACTTATTGCCTGCTGTAAGGTTGTTCATGACGAACAAGACATCACAACACGGCCTGATCGTACACTCGCAACCGATAATGCGGGTTTAAAAATTAGTTTGTATGACTTGAATGCCATTGAAACCGCAGTAGAAATTGCCTCTACCCTTGGTGATAGCACCGTAACGGCATTAAGTGTGGGTACAAGTGCAATGGTTGAAAACGCGAAAATCAAAAAAGACATTTTATCGCGTGGTCCTGATGCATTAATGCTAGTTGCTGATGATGCGTGTAGCGCTCTTTATTCAACAGATACTGCCAATATTATTGCGCAAGCTGCAAAAAAAGTCGGTTTTGACTTATTAGTTTTTGGTGAAGGTTCTGGTGATTTATACGCTCAACAAACGGGTTTGGCGGTAGGTGAATATTTAGGTTTACCTTGTGTCAACGCAGTAAACAAAATTACCGTTGAAGGCGACAAAATCATTGTTGAACGTGATTTAGAAAATATCACTGAAGAACTTGAACTGACATTACCGGCGATTGTGTGTGTCACTTCGAGCATTAACACACCCAAACTCCCTTCAATGAAAGCCATTTTAGCAGCGAATAAAAAACCTGTTGAAAAGCTGGGGTTAGGAGATATCGGTGTTGATATTTCTGCTCTGACTGTTGTGCAAACACAAGTTTGTGCGCCAGAGCAATCTGATCGCCTTGGTATTATTTTAGAAGGTGATTCAGATGAAAATATTGCCACTTTTGCTGAACATTTACGCCAAGCGGTTAATCAATAAGGAGATTAAAAATGGCTAGTTTACTACCTACTACCTTTGTTTATGCCGAAAAAGCGGATGATTTAGCAAAGCTGATTGCGTTTGCTCGTGGTCTTGGTGAAAAGGTTAATGTGCTGTTTATCGGTGATGATGAAAGCACGCGTGAGTGTGTCAACTTAGGCGCTGACTGTGTTTATTGTTTCGCACCACAAGAAGGTGTGATTGCTGACGATTATGCCGCCTCTTTTGCCGCCATTATTAAAGAAGCGGGCGAGAATGCACTGGTTCTTCTTGCTTCATCAAAACGTGCAAAAGCCATTGCCGCTCGCCTTGGTGTGACGTTAAAAGCCGGTGTTGTCAGTGATGCATTAAGTCTTGCTATTGAAAACAATACTGTGATTGCGACACACCAAGTTTATGGTGGTTTGGCACATGCTAAAGCAGAAATTCGCTCACCTTATGCGATTGCCACGGTGGGCAGTGCGCTTGATGTGGAAGCTATCAAAGACGCACCCAATGCACCAGTGGTGCAAAGTGCCTTTATCGCCCCCGCACATACATTAAAAGTGTTAGCACGTAAGCCAAAACAAGGGAGTACTGTTGATTTAGGTAAAGCGCATTGTGTTGTTGGTGTTGGACGCGGTTTTGCTAAGGCAGATGATATTGCATTAGCGTCAGCATTAGCGAAAGCCCTTCAAGGTGAAGTAGGTTGTTCTCGTCCAATCGCTGAAGGTGAAGGCTGGATGGAACATGATCGCTATATTGGTGTTTCAGGCGTGACCTTAGGCGCGGATGTTTATGTTGCTGTCGGTATATCTGGGCAAATCCAACATATGGTCGGTGTGGATAGAGCAAAAATCATTGTTGGTATCAACAAAGATAAAAATGCTCCAATTTTCAATATGGTGGATTACGGTATTGTTGGCGACCTCTACAAAGTGTTACCTGCATTAACCGCGAAGCTTGGCGGCTAATCACCGTAGGTCGCTTAGTGATAATTTGCTAAGCGACCACACATAATAAAAGGATAGGAAAGTATGTCAGACGATATTTTTGACGCCATTATTGTGGGTGGTGGACTTGCTGGTGGTACTGCTGCCTATGTATTAGCACAAGCAGGGTGTGATGTTTTAGTGGTAGAGCGAGGTAATTTCGCTGGCAGTAAAAATATGACAGGTGGGCGTTTGTACGCACATAGTCTTGAAAAAATCATTCCCAATTTTGCTCAAGAAGCCCCTGTTGAACGACTAGTGACGCGCGAAAAAATTTCCATGCTAACGGAAACCGATGGAGTCACTTTAGATTATCAACACACTCAGCAAGAAGAGGAAGCCGCGCGCTCTTATACTGTATTGCGTTCTTCATTTGATCAATGGTTAATGGAAAAAGCAGAAGACGCTGGCGCACAAGTGATCACGGGTGTTCGTGTCGATGAAGTGCTGGTAAAAGATGGAAAGGTGTGTGGTGTAAAAGCGGGTGATGATGAAATTGAAGCTCACGTCGTTATTCTCGCTGATGGTGTTAACTCGTTATTAGCAAAACAGTTAGGTATGACACAAAAAGTTAATCCTCACACTGTGGCGGTAGGGGTTAAAGAGTTATTGGAATTCACGCCACAACAAATGGAAGACCGATTTGGTTGTACTAATGATGAAGGTTTAGCTTGGCTTTTTGCTGGCGCGCCATCAGGCGGATATTTAGGCGGCGGATTCTTATATACCAATAAAAACACCGTTTCTTTAGGCCTTGTTTTAGGGCTACATAATGTCGATAAATTCGAAAAAACGGTTCCTCAATTATTAGAAGATTTTAAACAACATCCTGTTGTTGCACCACTTATCAAAGACGGCAAATTATTAGAATATTCAGCGCATATGGTGCCAGAAGGTGGCATGAATATGGTATCTGAATTAGTCAAAGATGGCGTATTAGTGGCGGGAGATGCTGCTGGATTTTGCCTTAACGTTGGCTATACCGTAAGAGGGATGGATCTAGCAATTGCCTCTGGTGAAGCAGCTGCAAAAGCAGTATTAATGGCGAAAGAACAAAACAGTTATAGCCAAAAAGAATTAAGTTGCTACCAATCTTTATTAAATGACAGTTTCGTCATGAAAGATATGAAGTTATACAAAGACTTACCTTCTTTCCTCGATAATACAAGATTCTTTACGGATTACCCGCAAATGGCTGCCAATGTCATGCATGATTTATTCGTGATTAATGGCCCAGAAAAACCTGTGCGTAAGAAAATACTGTCTCAAGTTAAGAAAGTCGGTGTGATGAACTTAATTAAAGATGGATTTAAGGGGGTACGTTCTTTATGAGTCAAGTAAACGTAGACGTTAAATTAGGCGTCAATAAATTTAATGTGGATGAAGAAAATCCACATATCGTTTTAAAGGATGATATCGATCCTGCACAATTTGAAATCTTAAGGAAAGCTTGCCCTGCAGGGTTATATAAAAAAGATGAAAAAGGACAATATCTTTTTGATTATGCAGGGTGTTTAGAGTGTGGTACTTGCCGTGTTTTATGTGGCGATACGATTTTAAAAAAATGGGAGTATCCGTGTGGCACATTAGGCATTGAGTTTCGTTACGGCTAATGAAATAAATTTTATCCCCCCTCTAGAATAACCTCCAAAATGTAAACTAGGGGGGAGATAATTAATCTATTTATCTTAATGAGTGTATTTTTCGATACTCGGAAGGTGTCATAAAAAATTCAGATTTAAATTTTCGACTTAAATTAGAAATATCGCTAAATCCACATTCATAAGCTAACTGTGTAATATTTTTCTCTGCCAAGAGAGGATTCACTAAAGCTGCTTTATAATTCTCAAGACGTTTTTGGTAGATCCAACGAAGTACAGACGTATTTTGTTCTTTAAATAACATCTGTAAATAGCGCACGGAGATCCCACAAGCATTTGCGCATTCATTAACACTCAAATCTGGATCAGAAAGATGTTGCTCAAGATAGTGCTGAGCAAAATAAAATAGCGTTGATCTTCCTAAGCTTTGCGGTGGTGTCGCTATACTGTATTCACTGAAAGCAGACGTAATTAAATTCAATAAAATATCGGCAAGTTGTTGTGCATGCTGTGGCGGCATTGAATCTAAGAACGGAATGTAGCGCATCACAAAGCTATAAACGAGAGAGCCGGTAATACTATTACCACGTATCGCTCTTGCAGTGAGATTTTGGGTATTACCTAAACGGGATGCCAGTTTCTCCCTTGGGATCAAAATTTTAAATAATGAGTAATCATTATCAAAAGACCATGATACGGGTCTTGCCATATCAAAAATACAAAAGTCGCCTTGCCGTAGAAATGCGGTTCTTCCATCTTGAGTTAGATGGCTGGTTCCTGAACGCTGGATCTCAATTTGAAAATGCTCTTCTAAGCTAAGTTTATGAGTTAATGGACGGCTACTCGCCCAGTGCCCGTTAGACTCTAGCTGAATAAAGCGCATATTGGTCACCTGCTGCTCGACAATATTGGCATAAAATCGAGAATGAGGAGGCAATTCGACTTCATTGCATTCATAAGACGATAAAAAGCGGTCTTTTATTGTATCCCTGAATACGGAAAACCGATCTACGTCAGGGAGTTCCCGAGTCGTAAACATGCTTTTCATAGTACGCCCACTTTTATTGAAAGTATTTTGTTGTGTTGCTACTTGTCGGGTATAAAAATGCCTTAAACCAGACAAAAATAGAATAATTTTTCGATAACTTTAATCTAAAAATTAGAATAGTACGTTTAAATAATTATTAATGAAGATATCTATTATCTTCCTTGTTAATAAATTGAAGACAATATATTTAAAAGTTTTTAATTTATTTAAACTAAAGTCATGTAAATTATAGAGTTAATTTATAGCATTTTTGATGCTATCATTTATATGCTATTAATCCTAAGTTAATTTCCTATCTTTAGAGAGAGATCTCATAAATAGATTAAGAGTGATTCTTATTAATATCTCGTTTATTTCATTCTTTTCAGAGTGTGAGTTAATATGGATTTTATGTACTGAATATAATGGGTTGTTAAATAATATTGTTATTTATTGTTAATCATAGGATTATTAATTATATAAATTGAAATTAAACTTTTATAAATTTAATTATTAATAGTGTTCATAATATATATTACAATAATTCTTACTTTGATATCATGATTTATTTATAACAAAAAATATTTTATCTTAATTATGTTTATGATATTTATTTGTTCAATAGTTATGAACGGGTGGGTATCGTGAACGTGAAATAGGTTTCTCGATTTATAAAACATTATTTATGTAGTATTTAGCCCACTAAAATCAGTGGGCTGAAAATGACTTTTTCTATCTTTAGCGTAGACTTTGCACACTTTCCACTAAGTTGGCTAACTGTGATACTACGCGGTCGCCAATATCAGCGTTATCACCACCCAATGCCTTATTACGCATAAAGTCTTTCTTGATTTGTGTCCAACGAGTAGCGTCTTTTTCGGTTAATTTTCCACGTAATTCAGCGAGTTTTAGTAAGTTCTCTTCAGCGCCCGTTGTTAGCAGTTGTGCTTCACCAAGATAGTGATCGTCTAGCAAGCGTTCAATTTCTTCATCATTCATTACCGCAGACACTTTCTCACTTAACTTATTCATATTGCGGTAACTACCTTGCAAACGGAATGACGGCTCTGTGCGATATTTATCGGATTGAGCGGCGCTGGCAATATATTGCTGATTCACTTTTAAGATAACATTTCGTAAGGTAATTAAGTGGTTAAGTACCATTACAATTTCATTAATTTCAGCATCTGAATATGGATAACTTAATGTGTTGGTCGAAACGGATTTCCCCATTGCTTTATCCACTAAAACATAGAGATCGTTAAGATCACGCAGAGCAAGTGGTGCTAATACCGCATTGGATGTTAGGCTGTTTTCGATATAACTCAGTGCAAAGGCTTCATCCATACCCCCTAATACTTCACCTAAGTTATAAATATCAGCACGGTTAGCCAGCATATCAGGAATACGGAAGACTTCGCCTGATTCGGTATAAGGGTTTCCTGCCATCACGACACAGAATTTTTTACCACGCATATCATAGGTTTTGGTTTTTCCTTTCCATACCCCTTCAATACGTCTTGTTCCATCACACAGCGAGATAAATTTCTGTAAGAATTCAGGGTGAGTATGCTGAATATCATCCACATACAGCATAACGTTATTACCCATTTCTAGCGCTAAGTTGAGCTTCTCAAGCTCTTGTCTCGCTGTTGCGTTGGGCGCTTGCTCTGGATCGAGTGATAGCACGTTATGTCCTAACGCAGGGCCATTGATCTTCATAAAAATCAGACCTAAACGTGCCGCAGCATATTCCATTAATGTGGTTTTACCGTAACCCGGAGGGGAGATCATTAATAATAATCCCATTAAATCGGTGCGCTTACCTTCCCCTAAAGCACCAATTTGTTTTGCCATATTGTCGCCAATAATTGGTAAATAAACATCATTAATCAGCTTGTTACGGACAAAAGAGCTTAACGGTTTGGCTTTAAATTCATGTAGTTTTAAGCGCTCACGTTCATCACTGACTATTTTCTGGCGCAAGGTAAGGTACTGTCGAAATGCAGGAATAAAGTTCTTTCTTTGCCCACGCATTCGACTGAAATAGTCATCTAAACTGAGCGATAACGCTTGGTTTTCAATCGTTGGGTGAGAGCCTAATAAGCCCGTTACTGTAAAGTATAAATCAGCTTCGCTATAACGCGCTGATGCGACTTTATCTAAAATAATGATGGCGATAGCACCCGGAATATAAGGCGTAAGATCGGTATAATCAGGTAGAGAGCATAACCCTTGTAGCCAATTTTGGATCAGTGCCCAACGCTGTGCGTATCGTGTACCTAAATTTTGTTGTGAACGATTAAAGTCCATCCACATATGGGCTTCTTCTAATCGACTTTGTAATGCAACCACTAACTCTTTAGCATATTTGCTATAAACCAATTCAATGGGTGTTCTCGCCAAAGCAAAGCTTAAATATTCAGAGGCTTGTATCGGAATATAGTGTTCGCACTCAATCGGATTATCATGAAGGAATAGGCGTATATCCGCTTCGATTTCAGCTTGCAGATCGGTTAACGCGTCATCTGTATGGAATAATTGCTGAATATTTAGTGCGGTTCTTGCACGTTCAGGCCACAGAGCAGGGTATTGCTCATTTTGTTTAGTTTCCCAAAATAGTGCGGCTACTGCGCGAGCAGTCGGGTTGTAGCGTAGAAGATCGGCACTTTCACCTATTGGGATCAGCTTTTTCAATATAGCGATCGCATCGTGATCGTGGATACCTTTTTCATAGCCTTCTTTATAACGTGGTGTTGCAAAATCGCGCACAAATTTTTCTAGCTTTTCTGGAATGGTGAGTGCTTCTTTTAGTGTTTCGTAATCAAGATCATCTTGACGTTTTGCCGCCGCATAAATAATGGAATAAGCGAGGTATTCTGCGCGATAAACGGTGTCAGATTCAGACTCAAGTGAGGCATTCCAATAAGGTTGTAATTGGGCTAGCTCTGCATTTTCAATCGGCTCTTGGTAATCTGTGCCTGTTAGGTATAACCAGAGTTTATCTTCTTTAGGTAAGATAGTGAGGTCAAGCTCTTGCGTATTAACACTAAAACGATGGCGAGGCCCTAATTTAATAACATTGCCACCATCTTCAAAAATATCGGTTTTATCTCGTAGGATACGAATAGCTTGATCACGAGAGGATTTTAGACGCGCATCAATATCATCAGCTTTGACGTTATCATTGATTTCTCTTAGCTTTTCAATGATTTCTCGTGTTTTTAATGATAGTGGATCGGATGCGAAAAATGCATTTAATTCATCTTGTGATTGCAAACGAGAAGTGCGACGTTGCAGATTTTCTAGCAAGCGATTTGCCGCAGTAAGCAGGCTTTGCGATCGACGTTGACGATCATCAAGCAGTACTTGTTTGTGCGATTCAAAGGTTTCAACTAACTCTTCACGTTTAGCGAGAATATCATCAAGAAATTCATCATGATGACTAAATTGGCTTTCAAGCTCCTCTAATTGAAGCAATAAGCGAGAAAGTTGATCGTCACAACGCTCAGGATCGGTTGCAAGAGATAATGCATTGGTGATCCCTTGGCTAAATAAGCGAAATTGTGCGCCAAATTGTGCCACGCTTTCGACACTACTTTGTGATTTGCGTTTTTGTTGTAGTCGAGCGCGGGATTGGTTTAGTTGAGCATAGATCTGTGAAATCGCATCAATAATATGGGTTTGTTGAGTGACATCTTGGAATGCTAAAGATGCCATTAAGTTAGAAAGCATATCCAAATCAGCAGACATTTTTTCCATGTCATTCATCGGAATATCTAACTGTGCACTGTTTTGTGCTTTTTCAATGAGATTTTCAAAGGTAACAAGCTGAGTTTTAAACGGTTGTAACGCTTTATCACTAGCAAGAAACAGCGCTGTGGCTTGAGAAACACGTTGCTGAGTTTCTGTAATTTCCGTTTCCATCGCGCTGAGCTTGGTTAAATCCATATAACGGAATTCACGCAAGGAAATAAGATGCCCGCGATGAGCATTCAGTAAATTTAAGCTATCAACAAATTGTTGTATATCATTCCAGCTATCAGGCAATGTTAAGGCGAGTAGTGATTTTTGGCGATTAACCGCTTCAAGCATGGATCTCGCAGATTGCTGACGAATACTTTCTACTTTTTCATATTCATCAAGTACTAATTCGCTGGTTTGAGCGATATCTTTGAGGAGTTTTCCAATACCTAAACAGTGCTCATCATTGAACCAATAATAGAGATCTAATAAATTTTTAGGTTGTGAACTAAGTTGCTCATATCGAGCAATAGAAATTTGATTACCTTCAATTTCTTTTGCGACATGCAATATTTCAGAAATCCCTCGTACTAAATCGGCATTACCAATTCTTCCATAGAAACCATTACGAGGCGGTTGCTTATCGGCAAATTCTTCAGAATAGAAAGGAGTTTGCCAAACTTGCATTGGATGAACGCGTGTTGCTTCTTCGCCTTCACCTTCAAACAGTACCATTTTCCCGTCTTCTAACATCGCATAGCCATGACCGACTAAAGGCACAGAAAGTTTGCGTTCAATCATATTGTAATTGAAAAGCGCAAGGCGACCTTGTGAAGGCGAGTAGAAAACATATAACACGTCTTCACCATTAGGTGAACGGCGTAGACGGCGGAAATACATACCTTCCATTGGTTGATCAAAGGTTTTGTATTCGCCATTTTGCAGGTAATAGCCACCAGGGAAAATAATGCCGTGATCTTCAGGTAATTGAACACAAGCTTGTCCAATTGCATCAATACGTTGGACGGTTTGCGCCAAAATGTTGTAGACCAAATAACGCCAATTTTCTTCGCGATACGGTAAGATTTTTAACAGAATTAAACTGCCTGTTTGAGCATATTCAATTTGTGCATCATCGAGAGATTGGTTTTTATCTAATACAGCTTCACGATAAATACCTAAACCATCTTCAGTATTATTTTCACATTTAACGGTTAGATCGCCACCAGTTGTTTCGACAAAAACGGTATCAAGAATATTGATATGAGGAAAACGGCCGTTGACCGTATCTTCACGTTGGGTTTTTGTCCATTCAAAATCATAAGCAGGAGGAAGAGCAATATCGCGTTCACCACGATTATCAATATATTCAATACGTTGCTTATCACTTGAAATTGACCAACGAAAAACACGCACATCAGTAATACGAGCACCAATCTGGAAACTGGCGAGTAACTTTCCGTCACGCTCAACTAACTGTAATAGTTGCGTATTTTTATAGTAAGTATAGAGCTCAGTAAAATCTTGAATAAAGCGATTGTCGTTTAAGAATGTATTTTCATAAGGTACGGCTTCAACATCAAACTCACCCTCATTTTCAATTAAACGATAAAGTGAAAAAACATCTTCAAGATGAATTTCACGTTTTAATCCAAGGAAAACGTTATAGCCAAATAGTAACCACTCACCTACACGAACAATATCTCTGGCTTGGCAGTTATTTTCAGTACGAATACGAATACGGCCAATAATATCCATTTGGCTTTGACCAAATTCATCTAAGCGATGCTGATTGAGCTCAGTGGCTTTTTGATGAAGTTGTTGACCTTGCTCAGTGAGGCGTTTGCGTAAAATTTCATACGCACCACCTTGTGCAACGGCGCTATCGAGTATTTCCTGCTCGCGATTCGTATCCAGAATTTCAGACATGGTATAACGGATTTCCTTGGCTTAAACGATAAAAACAAAAGAAAAGACACAGAGATAAACGCTATGTCTTTTCACCTCCTTTAAATAAAATTATTCTTCTTTAGAGGAGTCTGATTTAGTTGTCACATCTTTAACTAGCTGACTGGCGCCTTTTGTTGCCATAAATCCATTAATTAAATCTTGAACTTCAGGATTTTTTAATAAAGAAGCGATATCGAGTTTTTTATCTTGTTGAGTACGGTTAATCAGCTTTTCAACGTTCTCTTTGGCAAAACTGCTTTTATCCATAAAGCCATCAACAGCTTTACCTAAGCTTAATGCTTTAGAGAAGGTATTAAAGAAGTTGCCATCACCACCCACAATTTCAATATTGGTTTTGCTTAAAGCGGCTGCCAATACATCAGCTTGTTCGCGTGCAATTTCTTTATTGGCTTCAATAGACGCCATTGCTTGTTCAAATTGTTTTTCAAGACGCATACGGAACTCTTCGTGTGAACGTGCCGTATCGCTGAGGTGATCCATCGATTTAAATTTATCCGTTAAACCATCGGCTTCTGCTTTCAAGCGTTGGCGAATAACTTCGGCTTGTGCTGAACCTAATTGACCTTCACCACGTGCTTGAGCAGCGAGTTTTTCTTCAAGAATTTTCGCATCAGCAAGACCTAATTTCTCTTTTGCATTGGCTTGTTGTTCTTCACCACGTGCTTGAGCCGCTAATTTTTCTTCCAAGATTTTCGCTTCTGCAAGGCCTTGCTGTTGTTGGGCCTGTGCTTTAGCTTCCATCACTTGTGCTTCAGTTAAGCCTTTTTCTTTCATGCCTCGTGCTTCCGCTAATAGTTTTTCAGCGGTAACAGTAGCAAGCACTAAGCCTTCTTTCTCTTCAGCTTCTGCTGTTGCTTGACGTACACGAGCTTCAGCAAGACCTAATGCTGCATGCTCTGCTTCAATACCTTCAGCTAAACGTTTTTTCGCTTCGGCTTGTTTTACTGAGGCTTCTAATTCCGCTTTCGCCATAGTGCTGATTTCTTCAGCTTTATGTTTAGCACTAGATTCATCGGCTTCAGCTCTTTTCACTTGGCGAACTAAAGATTCTTCCGCTTCCGCTTGTGCATTAATCACAGTGACTTGGCGCATACGTTCAGCTTCTGAAACTTCACGTACTTCTTTAATGCGTTCTTCTTCTTGAGCTACGGTTTTTTCTACGGCAACACGTTCACGGATAACATTTGAGATGTTTTTACGTTCTTCTTCTAACGCTTTTTCTTTCTCAATACGTTGCAACTCAACTTCACGTTCACGAGCCACAATTTCTAACTCACGTGCACGATTTACACGCTCTTGTTCAATAGTGACGGCGCGGGTACGATTTTGTTGTGCTACTTCCACTTCGCGCATACGGTTTTCTTCACGGATCTCAATTTCTTGTTGAGTCTGAATACGAGCCTGTTCTGCTTTAAGACGCTCTTCTTCTTGAACGCGCAGTGTTTCTGACGTTTCACGAGCGCGAATATTATCGATTTCTCGTTTTTGACGTGCTTCTGCATCGGCTTGTTGGCGCTCTAAAGCCAGGCTGGCTTCGCGAGTTTCAACATTTTTCTTTTGAATAGCGAGCTCTTGATCGCGCTCTTTTTGGTTGGTTTCAATATTATGAATGGCGGTAATTTCCGTGATTTTACGGATACCTTCAGAGTCAAAAATATTATTAGGATCAAGCGCTGATTTCGGGGTTTGTTCTAAATAGTCGATAGCAACGTCTTCTAATGCATAGCCGTTTAGATCTTTACCGATGACATCAACAATGCGATCACGGAAATTTTGTCTATCTTCAAAAAGCTTAGACAGTTCAAGTTGTTTACCTACGGTTTTTAATGCTTCAGAAAATTTTGCACTAAAAAGCGTACTGACTGCTTGATGATCGGAGGCTCTATCAACACCAATGGCTTTCGCGACTTTTAGTACGTCTTCAGTGGTTTCATTAACACGTAGATAGAAAGCAACCGTGATATCTGCACGTAAGTTATCCTGACAAATCAGGCCATCTTTACCACGACGGTCTACTTCTAATGTTAAAAGAGAAATACGCATAAACTCTTTTTTGTAGATAACCGGATAAACCAATGCACCCGTAAAATGGACTTTAGGTTGTGAGGTCATATCGTTGACAATTAAGGCTGTACCTTGAGGCACCTTAATATAGAAAGCCTTAAATAATCCAAATAGCCCTAAAATAATTAGGATTGTGAAACCAACGACAGTTAAGAAAGGCATAACGAAAGCCAAATCCATACTTTTTTCTCCATAGGTTCAGACGATACCGTCATTTTTTAATAGTGTTTGTCTGTTAACTAAATTGTCTTTCATCAATGTGGATATTAGCGATGAAATTCATCTTCCGTTACGACTTGATAACTGTGAGTGGGCGCGTCATAACTAATAATAACTACGCTATCCCCTCGTTTAATATTTTCTGTTTCAGGCGCTCTAATTTGTAAAATTAAACCCGCGCCCCCATCTTCTAAAACAGCTTCACCTTTGTTTTCTGTTACATTGATTGACCGTACTAACGCTAATTTACCTACCAATTGGTGTACTGATTTAGGCTTATTACGTGACATCAGTTTTTTACGGATCGGTTTTAAACATACCGCCGTAAGATTAAGTGCAATAAAAGAGGTAATGATAAAGGTAACAAAGCCTGTTAAATAACGAATAAAATTCGTTTCAATAGCACTAATAATCCAATAATTAGTAAAGTAACTGATAAACCAGCCAAAAAGGGTGAAGAAAGTTAAAATAATGGTGACAGGAATACCGGCTAATCCTAATTTAGTTAACCAACCAGCAAGCCCTGTTGCATCAACATTGATATCCAATTCACTATCAATATTAAATAAATCAATATCTAATAATCCAAAAGCAGCGCAGAGCCAATAAAAAGAGATAATAATAAGTAATGCACTAAAAATAATGCTGGGAAACGCTAGGCTATTTTGGAAAAACAAATTCATAAAGGTTCTCTTAATTTAAGAAAATGGCAATGTTATTGTCATATTAATATCTCTTATCATACTTCAAAACGTTGAAAAAGCATGTAGTTATAATCACATTCTCTATTTATTTTTCGATTTTATCTTTTATAGAATTTAATATAACTTATTGAGATAATTATAAATAATATTCGGTATTATTGCGTATAGAATCAGATCATTCTCTAAAAAATAATAAAAACATTTTCATCTATTAAATATCATTTCTTTTTAAGTGAATAAGTATTTTGTTATAAAAAATAGAAATTTATTAAATAAAAACTCTATAACATTAAAAAAACGATACTGATTGTATTGTGTATCCCATGTAACACTATTGGTGCGATTAATGAACGAGTTCCTATCCTGATTTGGCAAAACACAACACCCACAATAAAAATAAGGATAAATGTAGTGATTGACTCATATTGAGTGTGCATCACTGCAAATAGAAGTGATGAGATAATAATGGCTACCCATTTGCCAATATTGCCATACCACATACCTGCATTTAGTAGAAAACCTCTAAAAATGATTTCTTCAGTAATTGGAGCAATAAAGATAACTGAGAGTGCAAATAAGAAGAAGGCAAAACCTGTAATAGATTCGATTTCTGTAACCCATGAATCATCTTCAGAGCCTAAAAATAGACTAATAAAATATAATCCCACTAAGGCTAAAAAGGGGGCTTTTAGTGTACTCCATTGAAGGCGACCTAACGGCATTAAATTAATATGCTTTTGATAGGCAAACCAAATAATTAGACAGTAGGGGAGATAAATAAAAAAACTGATTAATGAGATGATATAAGGCGATTGAAACAGTGCTGCAGGCGCTGGCGTCAGTAATAGACTAAAAGAGGAGAAAAAATAACCTATAAAGGCAAGTACGCAGATAAAGGAGTGATAAATTCGGTCTTTGGGAAATTCCATTTTTGTTGATCCTTGGGTGATAAATCATACCGTTTAGAGCGATATTATAGAAAACAGAGTTTAGATATTAATTATATCTAATGAAAACGAGATTACTCTACTTTAATAATTAAGATGAAAATCAATAATTATAAAATAGTTTGTATATTCTATTTTTCATTTTCAAAAAATGATAACGTTCTTCACTAAGAGATTTATTGTATTTCTAAAAATTATAGGTAAATATTCAATCGATTATTGACTTAATAAGAATTATCTTTTTTTGTAAACAAAAACTTATCACCTTAAAAAGTGATAAGAGATAGAAAATTAATGATCCTGACAGTCAGCTTCATTTATACAGTCACTAAATAAATCATTCCAATCTTTAGGCGGGTGACCTTTCTTTAGTTTTTTCTCAAAGACTCGGTAAGCATCAGTTTTATTGCCATAAGTTCGCAAAGTATCATTATCATTTATCCATGCCAGAATGATGATCTTTTCCTTAAAACTGAATCTAAAAAATAAACGATATCTTCCATTTACTAATTTAATTCGTGACCAATTTTTATTTTCTTCTCCTAAAGTATTACCCAACCTAAACTCTGGTGCCCGTGGATCATTTGTGATGTTTACTATAGATTTCAATACATGAGCAAAAATTTTTGTATCTGCTTTTTTCTGATAATCTTCGGGATATTTTTTTTTCAGTGTTTCAACTTTTTGTAGTAATTCATCATATTGTTGTTTAAAGCAAGGATGTGCATAGATTGTCCATCCATTCAAATCTGTAGGGAAATCCATATTATTTTATTCGTTATCGGTGATGTCATCGTCAAGGTTGATATCCATACCTTCAACTAATTCAAAACCGCGAGATATATCGAGAGGTTGAATGGTTTGAGGATGATTAGTTATATCTTGAGCGAGAAAATTAAGAAACGATGCCATAACAGGATCTTTTGATCCATCGCTGTGACGTGAGATAAGTACATCACCAGTGCTCAGTAATTTGTAGTGAATACGATCTCCACCACTAAGATGTAGAGCTTCTCTAATTGACGCGGGAATTGTGGTTTGATGACGTTCTGTTATTTTTGAATCAGCTTCAAGAGCGATGTTGTCAGTGCAAACGTGGGTTGGCATGATTTGCTCCTTTTACTTACGGTGTATGTTTTATGAACTGATTATAGATAATAGAAGAAAACAATGCAAATGCATTGCAATTTAATTGCATTGTTTTTTTGCTCTAAAATTAATTGAAAATCTATGAATACGGCTATGTCTTTAATGTATGAATTGATGTGAGGTTACGTCAGTGTTGTTAAATATATAAGAAAAGAAAATAGCTAGGATCTTGAGAGAATGATTTTCAAACCGCTAAAAAGCAAAAAACCAGCCCTAAGGCTGGTTTTTCTAAAGATGGTGCCCGAACTCGGAATCGAACCAAGGACACGGGGATTTTCAATCCCCTGCTCTACCGACTGAGCTATTCGGGCTAACGAGGCGCATTAAACCGTATTCAGCGTGATGCGTCAACGTCTTTTTAATAAAAAATGCAAAAATAAGTTTGTTTGCTTTCTTTTTATTCTATTCGAGTTTAATTTTTCATCATAAGCTATTTTTTAGTAAAAAATGCTTAAATAACAATCAGTAAAGATATTCACTTTTTTGCATATCAAAGAGAAAATTTTCTCTTTTTTTGATGATTTAATTTATTTTTCACTACTCAACAGAGAGAAATTGAGTACAAGCGAAAAAATAACTCATTTCTTTCGTTTTCCAACACTGAAAACTAACTTAGTGCACCATTTTTACGGCATTGAGCAATCTTGAGAATATCTTCTGCCAATAATTTTGCTGTAATAATATCATCAGCGTGATGATTCACCATTAAACGGCTTAAACAGCCTTCTAAGATGAGTTCCATCTGTTTGGCAACTAATTCACTATCTTCGATATCAAGCTCGCGTAGTAGCGTTCTAGAGTAATCAAATGAGCTTTGCTTTTGACGTTGGCTTAATTGGTGAATTTGAGAGTGCTCATCAGGATATGCGCTACAAGCCGCTACGAATAGACAACCGGGAAAACGATTTTTCTCTAAACGTATCGCCAGTTGATCATAACGAGCCAGTAATTTTTGTTCGATAGTCAGTTCTTCATCTAGCATGACTTGGCGTTGCCAAATATCAATTTGCTGTCCATGGTGGCGAAGACAATCAAAAATCAAGGCGTCTCTATCTGGCCAGAAAGGGTGAAGATCAGATTCATTGATACCAGAATCTCGAATAAGCTCAGGTAAGGTTGCAGCTAAGCCGTATTGCTCTAACTGGATAAGTACGTGGTCTAATAACGCTTCACGTTGCACGGAAATCTCCTTAAATCACGTTGTCGCGAGAACATCATAATTAGCAGACTTTAGCTAAAAATGAAAGCAAGGAACGACAGGCTAAAATGAAAATACCCCATCTTGCGACAGGGTATTTTCTTGTTTTTTTATTTCTTGTAAGCGCTAGGCGCTTTTTTGCAATGTTTTAATTTTTTACTTCAAACTACAGGATCATACCGCCGAAGAGGAAACCAAATCCGACAGCTAATACCACACCAATAGTACCTGGGATAAAGAATGGGTGGTTGAAGACTAATTTACCGATACGAGTTGTACCTGTGTCATCCATTTGAACTGCCGCAACCAGTGTTGGGTAAGTTGGCAGAATGAATAGACCAGAAACCGCAGAGAAAGATGCAATTGCAGTTAATGGAGATACACCTAATGCTAAAGCCATTGGCATTAACGCTTTCGCTGTTGCTGCTTGAGAATATAACAGAGCAGAACAGAAGAAGAAGATAACCGCTAATAACCAAGGATGGCCAGTGATTAAGTCACCCGCAGTCAGTTTGATCCAATCGATGTTGCTTGAAACGAAAGTATCACCTAACCATGCAACACCCAGAATACAAATACATGCACTCATACCTGCTTTAAAGGTACTTGAGTTGAGGATGGTGTCAGTTTTAACTTTACAGAAAACAGTGATAAGAGTTGCAACACTCAGCATGATGATAAGAATAGCGTTAGTGGTGTTCATTAACGGTTCTTTCACGATACCTAAGCTTGGGCTATTGATGATTGCATAAGTAACAACACAGATAACACCCAATAAGAACAGCATTACAGATGATTTAGCACCCGGTAATGTTTCTCTACGCGCTTGGCTACCACGTAATTCAACCAGACCTTGTTCTAAACGCTCACGATAGACAGCATCATCAGACAGTTTTGAGTTAAATACCCAAGACACGATGAATGACATCAGGATGATTGCAAGGAAAGTCGCTGGTAATAAGATAGACAGCAGAGTGATGTAGCTTACTGTATTACCTTCACCAACCATTGCTGGGTTTTCCATGACAGATGCCATGTAAACAACAGCAGCAGAGATTGGAGATGCAGTAATACCGATTTGAGCTGCAACAACACCAGTTGATAAAGGACGGCAAGGTTTGATGCCTTGTTCTTTTGCAACTTCAGCGATAACTGGCAGTGTTGCTAAAGAGATGTTCCCTGTACCTGCAAATAGAGTTAAGAAATAAGTCACAATTGGCGCAAGAATTGTGATGTATTTTGGATTACGTCTTAACAGTTTTTCAGTTTGGCCAACAAGGTAATCCAAACCACCAGCAACCTGCATTGCAGAGATTGCGGCAATAACAGCCATAATGATGGAGATAACATCAAAAGGGATTGAACCAGGTTTAACACCGATAGCAGCTAAAACTAAAACCCCTAAACCACCGGCAAACCCGATACCAATTCCCCCAAGTCTCGCACCGAGGAAAATGGCCAGCAGAACGATAATCAATTCTACGGCTAACATAGCGTTTACTCCTTGAGATAATTAAAAAAATGAGAAAGATAAGTTAAATTTTTGTTTTTACAATCAAGTAAAAAGGCACGTCTCTTAAAGAGTCCGTGCCTTGTGTTTTTAAGAGCTCATTCTTATGTTTAACAGTGTCATGTTATAAAACACAATTATTAATCATCGAAGCGTTTTGCTTTGTAAGCCGGGTTTTTTAAGTTCTCAACAGAGAAGATATCATCCAGTTGTTCTTCGGTTAATAAACCGCGTTCTAGAACAACTTCACGTACACTCTTACCTGTTTCAGCACAAATCTTACCAACGATGTCGCCGTTATGGTGACCGATGAATGGGTTCAGATAAGTAACGATACCGATTGAGTTGAATACGAAGTGTTCACAGATTTCTTTATTCGCAGTGATACCATCAACACATTTTTCTACTAAGTTACGGCAAGCGTTGCTTAATAGAGAGATTGATTCGAACATTGCTTGACCGATTGCTGGTTCCATTACGTTTAATTGTAATTGACCTGCTTCAGCAGCCATAGTCACACAAGTGTCATTACCGATAACTTTAAAGCAAGCTTGGTTAACAACTTCTGGAATTACTGGGTTTACTTTAGCTGGCATGATTGAAGAGCCTGCTTGTAGTTCTGGAAGATTGATTTCTTTCAGACCTGCACGAGGACCAGAGGACAGTAAACGTAAGTCATTACAGATTTTAGACATTTTCACAGCTAAGCGTTTTAATGCGCCGTGAACCATCACATAAGCACCACAGTCAGAAGTTGCTTCAATTAAGTCTTCTGCTGGAACACATGCTAAACCAGTAACTTCTGCTAATTTTTTAACAGACAGTTCTTGGTAACCAGGCGCTGTATTCAGACCAGTACCGATAGCTGTTGCACCTAAGTTCATTTCTAACAATAACTCAGCAGTGCGTTTCAGGTTTTTGATTTCTTCTTTCATCAGTACGGAGAAAGCGTGGAATTCTTGACCTAAAGTCATTGGTACAGCATCTTGTAATTGAGTACGACCCATTTTCAGGATGTCTTTGAACTCAACCGCTTTTCTATCAAAACCTGCTTTCAGCAGTTCGATAGATTCAGTTAATTTGATAACAGAGTTATAAACCGCTACACGGAAGCCACAAGGATAAGCGTCGTTTGTTGATTGGCTCTTATTGACGTGGTCATTCGGGTTCAGGTATTGGTATTCACCTTTTTGGTGGCCCATTAATTCCAGACCGATGTTTGCGATAACTTCATTGGTATTCATATTTAATGAAGTACCGGCACCGCCTTGGAATACATCAACTGGGAATTGATCCATGTGTTTACCTGTTTCTAATACTACGTCACAGGCTTTGATAATCGTATCAGCGATTTCGCGAGGAATAGTGTGAAGTTCTTTGTTTGCTAATGCAGCAGCTTTTTTCACCATTACCATACCGCGGATGAATTCTGGAACATCATTGATGGTACGATCACTGATGTAGAAGTTTTCAATAGCACGTAAAGTGTGGACGCCGTAATAAGCATCAGCAGGAACTTCTCTTTTACCTAACAGGTCTTCTTCGATACGAGTTTTATTTGACATGAGAACCTTCTTATTAAAATTTTAACTGTCTAGTTATGCGCTTGTTAATAAAATATATCGTTAACGGTTAATAATGTAATATAACTTACCGTTTTGCTTGGTACTGACACGATCATATTCGGGTTGTGAACAAATACCTTTAAGCTGGATCACTTTATAAGTAAATAACGTTTAAATATTTTCTTTTTGTGATCTATCTCATGGATTTTACAGTTCTACTTCTCTTTTTAACGCCCCTTGAAAAGGAGTGTTAGGCTCCCCATTATTATGTAGATAAACTAAGAAAAAGCGAGTTTGTAAACCATCACCTTAGATGTAGTTCACACTCCTTTCTATTAATAATATGAATCTTTTTTATAAAAAGGAGAACCAAGTGCGTTGGCTCCCATTAATTATTATCTGCCTTCTTATCTATATAGAAGCTGTTATTTTCGTCAATGTGGCATCTTCTATTGGCGTTCTTACAACACTATTCCTTGTGGTGCTGACTTCTTGTGTTGGTGTCTCACTGGTAAAAAATCAGGGCGTAAAAAATATTGCTTCAATGCAACAAAAACTTGCAGTAGGTGAAGTCCCCGCAGCAGAAATGGTGAAAAGCGTTTCGTTAATATTGGCGGGTATTTTATTGTTGATCCCCGGCTTCTTTACGGATTTCTTGGGCTTGCTGTTGTTATTACCACCATTGCAAGCGCTATTAGTGACGAAATTGATCTCTCGAATTCAAATTTATTCAGCAGGTCATGGTCAAAGTGGATTTTCTTCTAATCAGAATGGAACAACATTCGAAGGCGAGTTTCAGCGTAAAGAGGATTCACCGAGTAACCAGCTGAATAATAAGGCTGAAGATCAGGATAACGACCATTTTTCTGACAAAAAATAATTAGCCCAAAGCATAATCAACTGAAATGGGGAAAATTTGAAAAAAAATCACACTTCTCCCCTTGAAGTTTTACCGGATGCCCCCACCTGTATCGTCATGGTACTGGTTCATCTTGGGCACTGGTATCAACCTTAATCCTGATATGGACTTTTTTATAGGAGCACTATTAATGAAGATTCGTCCATTACATGACCGTGTTATTGTTAAACGTAAAGAAGTCGAAGCTAAATCAGCAGGCGGTATCGTACTGACTGGCACAGCGGCGGGTAAATCTACTCGTGGCGAAATTTTAGCCGTAGGTCAAGGCCGTATTATGGAAAACGGCGACGTTAAACCGCTGGATGTTAAAGTTGGCGATATCGTAATTTTTAACGACGGTTATGGCGTTAAAACAGAAAAAATTGATAACGAAGACGTGCTTATCATGTCTGAAAGCGACATTTTAGCAATTGTAGAAGAATAATTTTTCTCTTTTAAGATCTTCTTAAACTGAACGAATTCAAAGGAAATATACGATGGCAGCTAAAGACGTCAAATTCGGTGTAGATGCTCGTAATAAAATGTTACGTGGTGTTAATGTTCTTGCAGATGCAGTTAAAGTAACTTTAGGCCCTAAAGGTCGTAACGTTGTTTTAGATAAATCTTTCGGCGCACCTGTTATTACTAAAGATGGTGTATCTGTTGCACGTGAAATTGAACTCGAAGATAAATTCGAGAACATGGGTGCACAGATGGTGAAAGAAGTTGCTTCTAAAGCCAATGATGCGGCAGGTGACGGTACTACAACTGCAACAGTATTAGCACAATCAATCATTGCCGAAGGCTTAAAAGCAGTTGCTGCTGGCATGAACCCAATGGATCTGAAACGCGGTATCGATAAAGCCGTTGTTGCAGCAGTCGAAGAACTGAAAAAACTGTCTGTTCCATGTTCAGATACTAAAGCGATTGCTCAGGTTGGTACAATTTCTGCTAACTCTGATGAAACCGTCGGTACTTTGATCGCGCAAGCGATGGATAAAGTTGGTAAAGAAGGTGTTATCACCGTTGAAGAAGGTACTGGCTTAGAAGATGAGCTAGACGTTGTTGAAGGTATGCAGTTTGACCGCGGTTATCTGTCTCCTTACTTCATCAACAAACCTGAAACGGGCACAGCAGAATTAGAAAACCCATTCATTCTGTTAGTTGACAAAAAAGTTTCTAACATCCGTGAATTACTGCCTGTATTAGAAGGCGTTGCTAAAGCTAACAAACCTCTGCTTATCATTGCAGAAGATGTTGAAGGTGAAGCACTGGCAACATTAGTTGTGAACAACATGCGTGGTATCGTTAAAGTTGCTGCTGTTAAAGCACCTGGCTTTGGTGATCGTCGTAAAGCAATGCTGCAAGATATTGCAACATTAACTAACGGTGCTGTGATTTCTGAAGAAATCGGCATGGAGTTAGAAAAAGCGACATTAGAAGACTTAGGTCAAGCAAAACGCGTTGTTATCAACAAAGATACAACAACGATTATTGATGGTTTAGGTGATCAAGACGCAATTAGCGGTCGTGTATCTCAAATCCGTCAACAAATCGAAGATGCAACTTCAGATTATGACCGTGAAAAATTACAAGAACGCGTTGCTAAATTAGCTGGCGGTGTTGCAGTAATTAAAGTCGGTGCAGCAACTGAAGTTGAAATGAAAGAAAAACGTGCTCGTGTTGACGATGCTCTGCACGCAACTCGCGCAGCAGTTGAAGAAGGCGTTGTTGCTGGTGGTGGTACTGCTCTGGTTCGTGTTGCGAACGCTCTGCGTGAGATGGTTGGTGATAACGAAGAACAAACAGTAGGTATCCGCGTTGCATTACGTGCAATGGAATCCCCAATGCGTCAAATCGTTGCTAACGCAGGTGAAGAGCCATCTGTTGTTGTAAACAACGTGAAAGCAGGTGAAGGTAACTACGGTTATAACGCTGCAACAGATGTTTACGGCGATATGATTGATATGGGTATCTTAGATCCAACTAAAGTTACTCGTTCTGCACTGCAATTTGCTGCATCTATCGCAGGTCTGATGATCACAACAGAAGCGATGATCACAGATTCACCTAAAGACGACAAAATGGATTTAGGTGGCGCTGGTGGTATGGGCGGCATGGGTGGAATGGGCGGCATGATGTAATTCATCAGCTAACTGTTTTACACAAAAAACCCGAGCTTAGGCTCGGGTTTTTTTATGCATTTTTACTTCAGAAGTCTCTAATAATTTATTTTTTATATAATTAGAAACAACTTATTTCTTTACAACTAGACAACAGATCGTTTTTACTGCATCGCTTAAAAAATAATTAAATAAATTGGGGTGTTCACCATGTCTGTCGTCGCCATCGTGCTTATTTTTCTTTTTGCCGTGATTGTGAGTGTATTTATCTCTCGATTACTGTCAGAAAAAATTCCTTTGCCCTTGATCCAGATTGCTGTCGGAGCTTGTTTATCTATCTTTGGCTTTGAAGTTGATTTCGATCCGCATCTTTTCTTATTCCTGTTTATTCCTCCATTGCTCTTTTTAGATGGTTGGCGTATTCCCAAAGAGGCGTTATTCCAAGAAATTAAACCGATTATGTCGCTGGCAATTGGTTTAGTCGTAGTGACAGTGATTGGTATGGGCTTTTTTATTCACTGGCTTATTCCTTCAATTTCACTTGCGATTGCTTTTGCATTAGCGGCAATTTTGTCACCAACCGATCCTGTTTCAGTTTCGGCTATGACCGTAAATTCGCCACTTCCTTCGCGTATGACGCATATTTTAGAAGGCGAATCATTGCTTAATGACGCGACAGGTTTAGTCTGCTTTAGCTTTGCTGTTGCAGCTGCATTAACGGGATCTTTTTCTATTGCTTCAGCGACAGGACAATTTTTAGTTGTGGCTTTAGGTGGTGCTGCAATTGGATTAATTGTGGCGGGCGTTATTGGTCGATTAAATCAGTTTTTGGTTAAACGTACTGGTGAAGATCCGGCTATCCAAATCTTGATAAGCTTGTTGATGCCATTTATTGCTTATTTATTGGCAGAGCATTTCCATGTATCGGGGATCTTAGCCGCAGTTGTTGCTGGTATTGCAATGCACTACGAAAAAATCGTGGGTCGTATGCAAGCCGCTACACGTATGCAAAGTAAAGCGGTTTGGGATACTGTTCAAGTTGCACTTAATGGGATGATCTTTATTTTATTAGGTGAACAACTTCCTGCAATGTGGAAAGTGTTACCTGAAGTGACGCAATCAGCAGGCGCGACTAATCCGTGGGCGGTGGTAGGTTATATCATCATTATTACGATAGGGCTTGCCGTATTACGTTTTACATGGGTGTGGATCTCTATGTCGCTGACCGTGTTTCGCTCTCCTGATAAGCGTTTATCTCGCCATGATCTGCGCTTAATGGCCATTATGGCAACCGCAGGAGTACGAGGCGCAATTACACTAGCAGGTATCTTAACCCTTCCTTTATTAATGACAGATGGTTCACCTTTCCCAACCCGTGATCTCGCTATCTTTATTGCCATGGGCGTTATTCTCTGTTCATTATTAATTGCAACTATCGCGTTGCCGATTTTAACCAAAGGGCTATCAGAAGATTTACCGTATGAAGATGATGAAATACGCACTCGTTTAGCATTAAACGAAGCGGCGATTGCTCATATTAATGAATTGATGAATCAACCTTGTGAAGATCTCGATGAAATGTCATTGCGTATAGAAGCGGGTTCTCATTTATTAGAAATCTACAGCCGTCGTCTTGATAGTGAAGACAGTGTGCAAGAAGGAGCACTTGATCTTAAACGCTTGTTTAGTATGGAACGTAAATTATCGCGTAGTGCTTTAAAAGTTGAGCGAGATGCATTGCAACAATTACGCAAATCTCGTCATATTAGTGAACATATTTACCATCGTTTACGACATGAGTTGGATTTAAAAGAAGAAGCACTGAATCATCATTTGAGTTAATTTGGATAATATTATCTTCAGATAGCGGTTTGCTGTCTGAAGATTTTTAAAAAATGAACTAATTGTGTGTTCATTCTCGCACTGTATAGACCGAAAATAAGCCAGATCGTTTTAAAAGCATAAAAGCGGTGTAGAATAGAGGCATTATTGCTTTGTCTATCTCAAAGCTGAATTTGTACGTTAAAATAAGTTTAAAGCGAAAATAATATCTTAAGGCTATTGGCTAATGTGAGATAGCAATGATGATTTATTTTTGCGCATAATAGGGATGACAAGGTATATTGTTGTCGTGACTAAACGGACACTCAAATAAATGAGGGGATCATGCGAATTAAATTGTTATTGGGAGCTGCTGCAGCGTTGTTACTAGCAGGCTGTTCTGCAACAAACACATTAAGCACTGCGGGCTCACAGGTACAAATCACTGATACGCAACCAGGCAGTGAATGCCAATTATTAGGAACAGTGACAGGTGTTCAGAATAACTGGTTATCAGGTTCCCGTACTGAAAGCCAATCACTGCGAGGTGCTGCTAACGATCTACGTAACAAAGCAGCCGCAATGGGTGGTAACGTTATTTTTAACGTTGGTACTGGCGCAGGTAGCTTTGTTGATAGCTTTGCACCATTAGATAGCAAAATGAGTGGACAAGTTTATAAATGCCAATAAGGGCATTTAATTTATTCACTATTTATTAGTCTGCTAATAGATAAAAAAGCTGTAGTCACTTCATCTATTTGAACTGAACTACAGCTTTTTTGTTTTTGTGGTATTGATTATTGCTGGCGTAACCCAAGATCTAACAATGTTTTACTCGGTTCACCACCGATTTCACGCGTGAGTTTGGGAACCATATAACCTGAAACTAAGCTCATCAGTGCTTTCATAATTTCTCTCGCTTCACTGTCTGGCACCATAAAGTGAGCAGCACCTTGTACTTTATCTAAAACGTGTAAGTAATACGGCATAACACCGGCATCGAATAGTGCACGACTTAAATCCGCAAGGACTTCAGCACTGTCATTGACACCTCGTAATAACACACCTTGATTCAATAAAGTGACATTGGCATTTTTTAGTTTTGCACAGGCTTCTCTTAATGCATCATCAATCTCATTGGCGTGATTGGTATGCAGTACCATGATATTTTGCAAACGTGATTGTTGTAAGCGCTGACATAGCGCATCAGTGACACGTGCTGGAATGACCACAGGTAAACGAGAATGGATACGTAAGCGCTTAAGATGAGGAATAGCCTCTAATTGTGTAATCAACCAATCAAGCTCATCATCTTTCGCCATAAGGGGATCTCCCCCAGAGAAGATGATTTCATCGAGTTTTGGGTTATTTTTGATATACTCAATTGCTTTTTGCCAATTCGCTTTATTTCCTTTGTTATCTTCGTAAGGAAAATGACGACGAAAACAGTAGCGACAATTGACAGCGCAACCACCTTTGACCAGAAGCAATGCACGATTCTGATATTTATGTAATAAACCCGGCACCGCATTTTGTTGCTCATCTAACGGATCCGTAGAAAATCCCGGTGTTATGGTAAATTCAGCATTTGCAGTTAATACTTGTAAAAGTAATGGATCGTTAGGATCGCCTTTTTTCATGCGTGCAACGAATTCACGGGGAACCCGTAGCGGAAAAAGCCGTCGCGCCTGAGCCCCTTTTTGGAGATCAGCGTGATGTTCCAACGCTAAAAGTTGGAGTAATTCAACAGGATCACTGATTGCCTGCGCGAGTTGTGTTAACCAGACTTCTCTGGTGGGGTGATTATGAGTTACAATGTGTGCCATTTTTTGGCTATGCCATTTTAAATTAAAAAAGTTAGAGGATATTCATGGCTTCTTATAATACCAACGATTTTCGTTCAGGTCTTAAAATCATGTTAGATGGCGAGCCAGCCGTCATTACTGAATGTGAATTTGTTAAACCAGGTAAAGGTCAGGCATTTGCTCGTGTGCGTCTGCGTAAACTGATTTCTAACAAATTACTGGAAAAAACATTTAAATCTACTGATTCAGCAGATGGTGCTGATGTCATGGATATCAACTTAACTTACCTGTACAACGACGGTGAGTTCTGGCATTTCATGAACAATGAAACCTTCGAACAATTAGCAGCAGATGAGAAAGCTGTTGGCGAAAACGCTAAATGGCTGATCGACCAAGCTGAGTGTATCGTAACATTGTGGGATGGTCGTCCTATCGCTGTTGTTCCACCAAACTTTGTTGAATTAGAAATCGTTGATACTGATCCAGGCCTGAAAGGTGACACCGCAGGTACAGGTGGTAAACCAGCAACATTAAGCACTGGTGCGGTTGTTAAAGTTCCACTGTTTGTACAAATCGGTGAAGTTATCAAAGTTGATACTCGTTCAGGTGAATACGTATCGCGCGTAAAATAATCGCGTAGATTATTTTACTGAGTGCAACGTTAAGCACAATAAATAATTACCGCAGATAATGTTAAATATCTGCGGTATTTTTTTATTTTAATTTATAAATATTGATTAATAGGCAGTATTTTCTTTCTAAAAATTTGAGTGATTTGTATTACTGCATTATTTAATTTTTTGTGTTATTATTTTGTTTCTGATTTATTTATCCCTTCATTATATCTAATGCCAAAATAGAATGCCGTATTCAATATTGGAATTGGTAAAAAATAACCATTTTCTTAGAATGAATGTGTAGGTTGTTTTGGTAAAGATAATCCACAGCAATATTTATTTAAGTTATTTTGACTTTCCTTTAAGAGATATTGAAGAGTATAGATAAAAACATTAATCCTGTAATATTATTGATCTTTATTTTATATTTTAGTTGTACTAGGGAAACCCTTTCAATATAGACATTTACTTTGATATATCTCTTTTGTTTTTTTTAGAAACACTTTATTATCTATTTAATCCTTTCTATTGGTTGTTCATTTCTTTATTTTAAAATATTTTAACGTGTCCAAAAATAACGTTTCTATACCTATTTTTTTAAATATCCTATTTAAAAATTATTTATTATAAATAAAAAATTTATTTATTTTTCAAAGATTGAGCTAGTGCCATTTGCTCGCTACACTAAAAAATACTTAAAACAATAAATCAAAAGTAGGTGAACAATGGAACATCAACACTCTGATGCAGTAAATGCCCCATTACGTATTACCTCTAAAACCCGTGATGTTGGAGGGATTGAAACTTATCGTGCTTTACCTGATAAAAAACAACGCTTAATTGGACCGTGGTGTTTTCTCGATCATTTAGGCCCCACCGTTTTTAATGACTCTGTCGATAAATTAGCCATTTCGCCACATCCCCATATTGGCTTGCAAACCTTTACTTGGATGTTAGATGGGGAAATATTACATCGTGATAGCCTCGGTTTTCAGCAAGTTATTCGTCCTCAACAAGTTAATTTAATGACAGCAGGGCATGGTATTAGCCATTCAGAAGATAGCCATGGTGATAAAAAAGAAGTTCATCTGGCACAATTATGGATAGTGTTACCAAACGATAAAAGAAATATGCCACCGCGTTTTGATCACTATCCTGACCTACCCAAATGGCAAGCCGACGGTGCTGATTTCACGTTATTAATTGGTGATTATCAAAATCAGAACTCTCCCGTATTATGTTTATTACCCATGGTTGGCATGGATATTATGGCAAAACATGCCACTCGTATTCTTTTATCATTAAATCCTAAATATGAGTATGGGCTTTTTGTCTTAACGGGAGAAATGATAATAGAAGGGGAAACCTTTGCTGCGAATGAACTTGCTTATATTGGGATACAAAACCCAGAGTCATTAACGATTGAACTTAGTGATAATGCCCAAATTCTCTTTTTAGGTGGTGAACCTTTAAATGAAAAAATTTTGATGTGGTGGAATTTTATTGGTCGTAGCAAAGAGGAAATTCAGCAAGCAATTACCGATTGGAATGCGGGCAGTGAGCGTTTTGGTAAAGTGGTTAATGATGAAAGAACACCGCTGGTATCACCTTTAATGCCTTAATCCTATGTTATAAAGGTAAGTCTTAATATTACGCGTTTAAACTTAGCTGAGTTATCTAAATATAATTCAGCTATTTTTTTCTTTGTACTCCACCATTTTTGATACTTCATCATAGTGACGACGAAATTGTTGTTTAGAACACACCTCTTACTGTCAACGTCATTATTGTCGACACGTCATTCTTAGTCCCTCTCTTTATTTCTATCTGATTGATTTTTATCGCAAATAATTTAAATCCTCTCTTGGCATGAAATATGCTTTATCTAAAGAAAAATTGACGACAGTAATGCTGTTAAACGTTTTTCTCGGAGGATGTGGCGAATGAATCGCTTTGTAATTGCAGAGCCACAACGATGCATAGGGTGTAATACCTGTATGGCAGCTTGTTCAGAAGTTCACCAAGCTGTGGGTTTACAGGCGCATCCGCGTCTTACAGTGGTAAAAGTGGAGGATCAGACAGCACCGATGCTTTGTCGGCACTGTGAGGATGCTCCTTGTGCTCGCGTGTGCCCAGTCAATGCCATCACTCATGAAGATAATATGATCTTTCTTAATGAGAGCCTGTGTATTGGCTGTAAGTTGTGTGGTCTGGTTTGTCCTTTTGGTGCAATTACACCATCAGGCAGTAAACCCGTTAACTTACCGGCTGTTTTTGAACACTTTGTGCCTGAAGAAATGTTGGCTGATGTACCAGCAAGCCTTCCAACAACCAACCCATTCCTTGCATGGAATGTGGGTGTCCGCGCAATCGCAGTGAAATGCGATTTATGTGCTTTCTCAGATGAAGGCCCTGCTTGTGTCAACGTATGTCCAACAGATGCATTGCATTTAGTTGAAGAAGACAAACTTGAAGAGCAGATGAAAACGCGTCGCTTAGGCTCAGTGATGGAACCAATTACCAGTCTTGACGATTTATCTACTTTGACACAGGAGCGGAAGTAATATGGAACCTCTTCAGTTACTGCTGTGGTCAGTCATCCTGTATGTTGTTGGTGGCGTTATTGCACTGTTTTTAAAAAAACAGGAAGGGTTGGCAATCCTTATTTCAGGGATCAGCGCAATCATTGGTGGTGTCTTAGGTATTTTAAGTGCATTACCGGTTATTTTTGGTGGTGAAATCGCGACTTTTACTGCCGCAGGGCCTTTCGATTTTGCCGCCTTCGTAGTGCGTATGGATATGTTAGGCGCCTTTATGGTGTTCGTCATTTCATTACTGGTCAGCGTGTGTGCGCTTTATTCTCTTGCTTATGTACAAGAATATAAAGGACGTGGCGCTTGGAGCATGGGATTCTTTATGAATCTGTTTATTGCTTCTATGGTTGGCTTAGTCGTGATGGATAATGCGTTCTACTTTATTATCCTATTCGAAATGATGTCACTGGCTTCTTGGTTCTTAGTTATTGCTGACCAAAATGACGAATCTATTCACGCAGGTCTACTTTACTTCTTTATCGCTCACGCAGGCTCCGTGTTAATCATGATTGCCTTCTTCTTGATGTGGCGTGAAAGTGGTAGCCTAGATTTTGATTCATTCCGTCAACTTTCTCTTTCTCCTGCAATGGCCTCTGTGGTGTTCTTACTGGGCTTTTTTGGTTTTGGTGCCAAAGCCGGTATGTTGCCATTACACAGTTGGTTACCAAAAGCTCACCCCGCAGCACCTTCACATGCATCGGCATTAATGTCAGGTGTGATGGTCAAAATTGGTATCTTCGGGATAATCAAAGTGGGTATCGATTTACTGGGTGCAACAGAAATGTGGTGGGGGATTGTTGTCCTCGCATTCGGTGCAGTTTCTTCTGTACTGGGTGTTATGTACGCATTAGCAGAGCACGATTTAAAACGTTTACTTGCATGGCATACCGTTGAAAATATCGGCATCATCTTAATGGGTGTTGGTGTAGGTATGGTAGGAATGGCAACTGACCATCCTGTTATTGCTGCACTTGGCCTGTTAGGTGCTCTATATCACTTATTAAACCATGCGGTGTTCAAAGGATTATTATTCCTAGGTGCTGGTGCCATTATTAACCAAATTCACACTCGTGATATGGATAAAATGGGTGGGTTAGCCAAACTGATGCCTTACACTGCAACAGCATTTTTAATTGGTTGTATGGCGATTTCCGCGTTACCACCATTAAACGGTTTTGTAAGCGAATGGTATACCTATCAATCTCTATTCACGATGAGTCACGAAGGTAACTTTGTGATGCGCTTAAGTGGTCCTATTGCCATTATTATGTTGGCAATTACAGGGGCATTAGCGGCAATGTGTTTCGTTAAAGTCTATGGTGTTAGCTTCTGTGGTGGCCCTCGTAGTGAGCAAGCAACAAAAGCAAAAGAAGTGCCATTACCAATGACGATTGCGATGGGTTTATTAGCCCTTTTCTGTGTTGTGTTAGGTGTGGGTGCTGCTTTTGTCGCACCAATTATTGCAAATATTGCAATGTCTCTTAGCGAAACCAGCGCATTAACTGTGGCTCAAGGCTCTATGCTTGTTCCTGATGCTGCATCGCAAGCAATGTTCTCTCCAGCATTAACATTTGTTTTATTAATTGCTCTACCGCTTATCCCATTCCTGATTTACCTCGGCCTGAAAGGCAATCAACCAGCGTTCCGTCGCAAAGGTAATCCTTGGGCGTGTGGTTATGTGTGGGAAAAAGACATGGCAGTGTCAGCAGGTGGCTTTACTCAAGCATTACGTAGCATGTTTGCACCACTTTATCGTATGCGTAAACAACTTGATCCATCTCCATTGCTGTCTCGTGGTTTTAATAAAACACAGCTCGGTGCTGAAAAGGTCGAACCATTCTGGGATGAACGCATTATTTATCCTCTGGTTCGTGGTATCCAACGCTTTGCAAAACGTATCCAATGCCTACAAGGTGGGGATTTCAGACTCTATTGTCTATACGTTGTCGCAGCGCTGGTCATCTTGCTTTTAGTCATCGCAGCGTAAGGAGAGGGACTTATGACTTTCCAAGAAGCACCTACGTTAATGATGGGAATATTCGCACTTATACAAGCACTCTTTTTGCTGGCGATAACCCCATTATGTACAGGTATTTCGCGCACAATTCGCGCCAAGATGCACTCTCGTCAAGGCCCTGGAATTCTGCAAGATTATCGAGATATCTTTAAGTTATTTAAACGTCAATCAGTAGCACCTGAGCAATCTGGTGTGATCTTCCAAGTGATGCCATATGTGTTACTCGGAAGCATGTTGGTGGTTGCTATGGCGCTGCCTGTCTTTACAGCAACATCACTGTTTGCGGGTGCAGCGGATCTTATCGCACTGATTTATCTGTTTGCACTTTATCGTTTCTTCTTCTCTTTATCTGGTTTGGATTCAGGAAGCCCATTTGCGGGTATTGGTGCTAGCCGTGAATTAACACTGGGTGTGTTAGTTGAGCCAATCTTAGTGTTATCACTGATTGTGGTGGCTTTAATTGTGGGTTCAACCAACGTCGGCACTATCAGTGCAACACTTGCTCAAGGTTGGGTATCACCAACTGCCACACTGTTAGCGCTATTAGCTTGTGCTTTTGCCGCATTTATCGAAATGGGCAAAATGCCATTCGATGTTGCGGAAGCTGAGCAAGAGTTACAAGAAGGGCCATTAACTGAGTATTCAGGCTCTGGTTTTGCAATGGTAAAACTGGGTCTTGGTTTAAAACAAGTGGTTGTGGCTGAACTGTTCTTAGCCATCTTTATTCCTTTCGGTAAAGCAACAGAATTCACCTTTATTGCATTGATCATTGCGCTAGTTTTAATGGCAGTGAAATTGTTAGTAGTGTTTGTATTAGCGTCATTGGTTGAAAACAGTTTAGCGCGTGGTCGCTTTTTACTGACTCACCATGTGACATGGTTAGGATTCGGTGTTGCGGCACTGGCTCTTGTTTTCTATTTAACCGGTCTATAAGGAGCGATGATTACAATGGAAAATATAGCTCTTGCGACCTTACTCATCCCATTTGCGGGGGCGTTGATTACGTCCTTAATGCCAAATCGGATGGCGAAGTGGTTATGTACACTGTTCGCTTTATTAGCCACATTAGGAACGGTTGTTTTAGGTTGGCAGTTCCTCGCTGAAGGTAAAGTCGATACCACAATTACGCTAGTACAATATGGTGATGTTGCGCTCTTTGGTTTTACCATTGACCGTGTCAGTACATTGATTGCTTTCGCTGTTGTGTTCTTAGGATTGTTAGTGAGTTTTTACTCTACTGGCTATCTGACCAATGGCAACCGTGAGCATCCACATGATGGTACTCGTCGCTATTATGCCTTTTTACTGATTTTTATTGGTGCAATGGCGGGGTTAGTCCTTTCATCGACTATTTTAGGTCAACTCCTGTTTTTCGAAATCACAGGGGGATGTTCTTGGGGATTAATCGGTTACTACCAATCTGAAAAATCACTCCGCTCAGCAATGAAAGCGTTGTTGATAACTCACGTTGCTTCAATCGGTCTTTATCTTGCGGCAGCAACCTTGTTTGTGAGTACGGGTACCTTTGAGTTAACTGCAATTGCAACCTTAGATGAACCAACCAAACTGATTGTGTTTGGTGGAATTCTCTTTGCTGCTTGGGGTAAATCAGCTCAATTACCACTGCAAGCTTGGTTACCTGATGCAATGGAAGCACCAACTCCTGTGAGTGCTTACTTACACGCAGCATCAATGGTAAAAGTCGGTGTTTATATCTTTGCTCGTGCGATTATGTCAGCAGATGGTGATGTCCCTCATCTTATTGGTTGGGTGGGTATTACCATGGCGGTTATCACGTTGATTTATGGCTTTATGATGTATCTGCCACAAAAAGATATGAAACGCCTGTTAGCATGGTCAACCATCACTCAGCTCTCTTATATCTTCCTTGCATTATCTATTTCTATCTTTGGACCGCGCGAAGCGTTTGAAGGCGGTATCGCTTATATCTTTAACCATGCCTTCGCTAAAAGTTTGTTCTTTTTAGTTGCGGGTGCGCTGAGTTATAGCTGTGGTACTCGTATGTTGCCTCGCTTAAAAGGGTTAATTAACAAATATCCATTATTGGGTGTCGGTTTCTGTGTTGCCGCACTGGCAATCGCAGGAGTTCCACCAATGAATGGTTTCTTTAGTAAATTCCCAATTTTTGCCGCAGGTTTTGAACTGTCGAGTGTTTTCTGGGTGATGACACCAATTATGGTGCTAGTACTGATTGAATCTGTTGCTAGCTTCACTTGGTTTATCTACTGGTTTGGTCGTGTTGTTCCTGGCAAACCAAGTACAGAAGTTGCACAAGGGCAACCTGTTCCTATGGCAATGCAAATTGTGATTGGAATACTGATTGTTATGTCCTTTGCATCCAGTGTTATCGCAGTCACTTGGCTAGGATAAGGGAGATAAATCATGACTGGAGCACTTATCGTAAACAATTTGGCGGGGTTAATGATGATCACCTCGCTACTGGTGATTGGCGCTAAAAAGCCGATTGCTTCATGTTGGTTCTATGCATTACAATCTTTCGTTTTAGTGATGATTTTCGTCACTTTAGCCAATACATTGGATGCACACCAACTCACACTTTGGGCGATTACCGCCTTCTTTACTAAAGTTCTGCTTGTGCCACTTATTTTAGGATTTGCATTCCGTAAGTTATCCGATCCTAGTGCGAATATCAGTGTTATTAGCCCTGCACTTTTAATGTTGCTGGCTGCTGTTATCGTTATTTTAAGTTGGTTTGTGGTTGAGCCAATTCAAATACCAATGGTTGTTGATTTGAAACCTGCACTCGCGGTTTCTTTAGGACACTTTATGTTGGGTCTGCTTTGTATCGTGACTCAACGAAATATCCTAAAACAAGCTTTTGGTTACTGCTTAATGGAAAACGGCTCTCACTTAACACTGGCACTATTAGCGTGGAGAGCACCAGAACTGGTCGAAATCGGTATCGCCACTGACGCCATCTTTGCTGTGATTGTTATGGCAGTGTTGGCTCGTAAGATTTACCGCACGCTCAACACACTGAACGTGGATCAACTGACCGCGCTGAAGGGGTGAGGAGATGAACCAAACAACCATGTTAACAATTTTAATGTTTGCACCGTTGGTATTTTCAATACTGGCGTTTCTAAGTCCGTTATTAAAAGCGGGTGCGCGTCCTGTCGTGACGGGTATTCATGCTATTGGTATCACCGTATTGTTAATCGCTGCATTAGGGACTGTGGCAGATGTCATGTCTCATGGCGAAATATTGGCTGCTGCTAATTGGGTTCATGTGGATAGCCTCGGCGCATTATTCCTTGCCATCTTAGGTATTATCGGCTTTTTAACGGGGCTTTATTCTATTGGCTATATGAATCATGAAGTGGATGAGGGTGAAATCTCAGTGCGCACTTTGTGTAACTACTATGGTTTCTTCCACCTCTTTTTATTCACCATGTTATTAGCAATCACGAGTAATAACTTGATATTAATGTGGGCTGCGATTGAAGCAACAACCCTGAGTTCTGCATTCTTAGTCGGAATTTATGGTCAACGTTCTTCTCTGGAAGCTGCGTGGAAGTACATCATCATTTGTAGTGTGGGTGTGGCATTTGGCCTTTTCGGTACTATTTTGGTTTATGCCAATGCCGCAAGCTTTATGCCTGATCCAGATCAGGCTATCTTCTGGACTGAAGTGTTGAAATATACAGACCAGTTAGACCCAACACTGATGCATTTAGCTTTTGTCTTTATTTTAATCGGTTTCGGTACCAAAACGGGTTTATTCCCAATGCATGCATGGTTACCCGATGCGCACAGTGAAGCACCAAGCCCAGTCAGTGCGCTGTTATCAGCTGTACTACTGAATTGTGCACTGCTAATCATCATTCGTTACTACATCATTATTGATGCGGCAATTGGTACTGAATTTACACGTAACTTATTGTTAATCTTTGGCTTCCTCTCTGTTGCTATCGCGGCGTTCTTTATCCTTATTCAGCGTGATATGAAACGTCTTTTAGCATATTCCAGTGTGGAAAATATGGGATTAATCGCCGTCGCATTAGGAATTGGTGGACCGATCGGTATTTTGGCTGCTTTATTCCACACCTTAAACCACAGTCTGGCGAAAGCACTGTTGTTCTGTGGCTCTGGTAACGTGTTATTGAAATACGGTACTCGTGATTTAAATGTCGTGAAAGGCATGTTTAAAGTGATGCCATTAAGTGCCGCTCTTTTTGCTGGTGGTGCTTTAGCGTTAGGCGGTATGCCTCCTTTCAACGTCTTTATCAGTGAATTTATGATTGTTGTAGCAGGTTTAGCTTCTCAGCACATTGGCTTAACTATCCTATTATTATTGTTATTGACCGTGGTATTAGGTGGGTTAGTTCGTATGGTGGCTAAAACTGTCTTTGGTCCAAAACCTGATGTTGTTGCTAAAGGTGAACTGGGAATTTTAACCACATTACCAATGGTCATTCTGATTGCACTTATGCTGTTAATGGGAACTCACATTCCTAAGCCTGTTAGCGAGCTGTTAGAAAATGCCGCTAATATCGTGATGAATATTGATAAAAGTGAGTCACCTACTTATGCATGGCCAACGGCTTTAATCAGCAATCCATCCACATCGGTTCAGGAGATGTAACGTGAGCTACCAAAATTATGTCAGTAGAAAAGAGGGAAAAGAATTAGGCGGAGATTATGTTGCCAAAGTTCGTGAAAAATTCCCATCAGCTGTTCTTGATGAAGAGCGACAAACCGCTGATCAATTGACGATAACAGTAAAAACGGAATCACTTCCTGAAGTGGTGGAATACCTGTATTACGGCTTAGGCGGTTGGTTACCTGTTTTATTTGGTAATGATGAACGTAGTTTAAACGGGGACTATGCTGTTTACTACGCATTATCAATGGAAGAGGGTGAAAAGTGCTGGGTTGTTGTAAAAGCCCATGTTAGCCCAATCACTTTAGAATTCCCGTCAGTAACACCGCGTGTACCTGCTGCGGTGTGGGGCGAACGTGAAATCCGTGATATGTACGGCCTTATCCCTGTTGGTTTACCTGATGAACGTCGTTTAGTGCTTCCAGATGACTGGCCTGAAGAGATGTATCCACTGCGTAAAGACGCGATGGATTACCGCCAACGTCCAGCACCAGCAACTGAAGTTGAAACTTATCCTTTCTTGAATGAAGGTAAGCAAGATGCACGTGTTGTACCAATTGGCCCTATGCACATTACCTCAGATGAACCGGGACACTTCCGCTTATTCGTAGACGGTGAAAACATTGTCGATGCTGATTACCGCATGTTCTATGTTCATCGTGGTATGGAAAAACTGGCTGAAACCCGTATGGGTTATAACGAAGTTACATTCTTATCAGACCGCGTGTGTGGTATTTGTGGTTTTACTCACAGTGTGGCGTATGTGACTTCTGTTGAAAATGCGTTAGGCATTGAAGTGCCTCGTCGTGCGCATACCATTCGTTCTATCTTATTAGAAGTCGAACGTCTTCATAGCCATTTATTAAATATTGGTTTAGCTAGCCACTTTACAGGCTTTGATACTGGTTTTATGCAATTTTTCCGTATTCGTGAAAAATCAATGCAAATTGCAGAAATGCTGACCGGTGCGCGTAAAACGTATGGCTTAAACTTAATTGGTGGTATTCGTCGCGATATCTTAAAAGATCAGCGTCTGAAAACAATTCAGTTAGTTAGAGAAATGCGTCTAGAAGTCACTGAACTGGTAGATATTCTTCTATCAGCGCCTAATATGGAACAGCGTACAGTCGGCGTAGGTATTTTAGATAAGAAAGTGGCTCGTGATTTCAGCCCAGTAGGTCCAATGATCAGAGCAAGTGGCTTTAAACGTGACGTGCGTTTTGACCACCCATTTGCAGATTATGGCAATCTTCCACTGACTCTATTTAGTTATGAAGGTGGCGACGTATTCTCCCGTGTGATGGTACGTATCAAAGAGGTTTTGGATTCAATGGCAATGATTGAATACGCCTTAGATAATTTGCCAGAAGGTCCATTGTTAACCGAAGGCTTTACTTATCAACCTTATAAATTTGCACTAGGCTTTACTGAAGCACCACGAGGCGAAGACGTTCACTGGAGTATGTTGGGTGATAACCAAAAATTATTCCGCTGGCGTTGTCGTGCTGCAACTTATGCTAACTGGCCTGTATTACGTTATATGTTGCAAGGAAATACCGTCTCTGATGCGCCGTTAATTATCGGTAGTCTTGACCCTTGTTATTCCTGTACTGACAGGGTAACGCTCGTCGATGTGAAAAAACGTAAATCTAAAACAGTTTCTTATAAAGAAATTGAACGTTACAGCATCGAACGTAAAAATTCGCCGCTCAAGTGAGGGAATGAACGATGTTAAAATTGTTTAAAACCATAATCAAAACAGGCGAAGCAACGACCAAATATCCGTTTAAGCCTCTGGATTTACCTGATGGTTTCAGAGGAAAGCCTGAATATGATGCACAGCAATGTATTGTCTGTGGTGCTTGCACCGCAGCCTGTCCTGCTAATGCGTTAACGATGGAAACGAATTTGGAAACAGGCGAGCGTCATTGGCAATTATTCATTGGTCGCTGTATTTACTGCGGTCGTTGTGAAGAAGTTTGCCCAACAAGAGCGATTGTTTTATCCGATATGTTTGAAACGGCAGTGACTAAAAAGTCAGATCTTTATATTAAAGGGACTTTTAAATTATTGAATTGCCGAGAATGCCATCAACCATTTACGCCTAGAAAATCAGTTGAATATGCGATGGAACTATTAGTGCAATCAGGTTGGGATGAGCAAACTGTTGAAGCGATGCGCCCACAATTTGAAACTTGCCCTGAATGTAAGCGTAAACATAACTTGTTATCTGATGGTCGTGAAAATATTAGTATGGGCGAAATTGGGAGTACAATAAAATGAGTCTACCAGAAATTCCCATTAATCATCATGTTAGCCAACCGATCACCCTTGATGATCAGGTACAAAAGCTAAAACAGACATTGTTGAAAGATATTCAGCGTTCAGCCTATGTTTATCGTGTTGACTGTGGTGGTTGTAATGGTTGTGAGATTGAAATTTTCTCCGCAATTACACCGGTTTTTGATGCTGAACGTTTTGGTATCAAAGTGGTAGCCTCACCTCGTCACGCTGATATTTTATTATTCACTGGCGCAGTAACGCGCCAGATGCGTGTACCTGCATTACGTGCTTATGAATCAGCGCCAGATCCAAAAATCTGTATTTCTTATGGCGCTTGTGGCTGTGGTGGCGGTATTTTCCACGATCTCTATTGTGTATGGGGTGGTAGTGAATCTATCGTTCCTATTGATGTGTGGATACCCGGTTGTCCTCCAACACCAGCGGCAACGATTTATGGATTTGCTGTTGCACTGGGTTTGTTAGACCAAAAATTAAAAGGTGAATCACACATTGAAGTAGAAAATGAGAAAGCATCTCTAATTCTGCCTTCGATTCCTTTAGATGCTCGAGTGATGATTGAGCGTGAAGCACGACGTCTTGCTGGTTATTATCAAGGAAGACAAATCAGTGATCATTTCCTCACCTTATTAGAAGGTGCCACTATTCAAGAAGTAAGTGGACGTGTTGATGAATGGCTACGACAAGCAAACGATCCTCGTTTATCTGAGATTGTAAAACGTCTGGTCTATTCATTAAGCCAAGGGGGAATTTATGCCTGATGACGCTAAAGTTTACTTTTGGTCACTAAGACAAAAGTTTGTTGATAGCGATGATGATATTCCTGAGCAAGCGCAACAGGTGATGTACTATTCGCTCGCGATTGGTCACCATGTGGGTATGATTGATTGTCTAAAAACAGAGCTAGTCTGTCCTTTAGAAAAATATAAAGCATGGATTGATTTATTACCTGAAGGTGAAGCAAAACGCAAAATGCAAGGATTGCTGACATTCGGTGAAATCAATATTAACTCGGAGCATACTCACTTATTAGCGTTAGCCTTTGATCCTATTATCAAAAATGACGATCCTATTTTTAGTGAATGGAGTCAAACGCTGATTAAATTACTGGGTGAGATCCACGCAGAACCTGCTATTTATTTGATTGTGAAGAGAAAACCATGAGTAAAGCAATGACAGCACCTAAAGTGGTATTAACGGTTGGCAACAGCATGATGGGCGACGATGGTGCAGGTCCTCTGCTTGCTGAGTTAATGGAAGCAAATCCCATTGATGGATGGATTGTTATCAACGGGGGAAGTGCACCTGAAAATGTCTCTTATCAAGTAAGAGAACTACAACCTCAATGTGTTGTCATTGTTGATGCAGCTGATATTGGTCTAAACCCCGGTGAAATTAGGGTGATAGATCCTGATTACATAGCGGAAATGTTTATTATGAGCACCCATAATATGCCGCTGAATTTTCTTATCGATCAATTAAAAGATGATATTCCAGATATCACTTTCTTAGGTATCCAGCCCGATCTCGTCGGTTTTTATTATCCAATGACCGAAGCGGTAAAAAATGCCGTTGATGAAGTGTATCAAGGGATTAAGTCTTGGCGAGTTGATTACTTTCCAGAACTTGAAGTCTGCGATGAAGAAGATATTGAAGAATAAAAATACAACAAGTATCCACTGATTATTTATATAAATAAAAACTAAAACATCCGCTTTGCGGATGTTTTTCGTTAATGACACTTATATTACTCATTAACTACAAAAATGAGTGCTAATGACACTTATATTACTCATTAATTGGAAGGCGTTCTTTTAATAGTAAAGATAAAACATGTGGTGAAGAAGGAACAAGTCCTACCTTTAAGCCAAAAGGTTTGAATACTTTATTAATGATATCAGCAGAGTAATTACCTCTATCATTTTCTATTTCAGATAAGGTTTTGCGTGAAACATTAATGAGTTTTGCATAAAGATCTTGATTCAAACCTAGGACTCTAATCCTTAGCATTTTCAATGCTTCTCCTTGAGTTATTTCTCCGAATAACAGATGTGCCATAATCTTGCTAATGACTTGTTTTCTATCAGTTGTTGCTACAAACTGATGATTCTTAGAAGCTCTAGTGGGAAATTTATCTATGTGATTTTTATTTTCAACATTGTTCATGGTAATAATCCCCAGCGTTCTAATTTATTAGGTATGAAATCAAAGCCAAATGAAGGCATGGTCAAAATTTGCGTAGGTACATCCCTCATTTCTAATCTTTCTTTTAAAGTCAGTAATTGTTGTGCTGTTTCTTTTAATGCTTTAAGTAATTGTTCTGGCGATATAAAATCAGATAAGGAATCTGCAATATTAATAAAATTGTACTCACCACCAATTTCACTTTGAGAGCTCCATTTTGTCGTTCTAGCAATACCTTCTGGATCAGCTTTCATTGGGGCAAAATCATAAATAGGTGCGAGATAAATTGCGTTGTTATATCTTATAAAAGAAGTATTTCGCCCATGATTATCGCTATTACCAAAAATAATATTCAATAAATCTCGCCTTACCCATTCGATAATAAAATTTGCCGTATCAAATTGAAAACCAAATTCAGTAACCATATTACTGTGGGTAATCTTATCTATTAATTCTTTGATAACAGTTTCATGATATAGCGTTGTACCTGGTGCTTTATTCAATATGGAATAGACGGACTCCATAGCTAAACGAATAATTTTGTTATCTTCTATTTTTATATCAAACCGAGGCAGCCATAAAGAAGGGTAATTATCACCTTCTTCTAAACGCATATCATTAATTGGGATCGTATCAAATCCCATATCTGTGAGTTCGTGATAAAAATGATATTCTGCTCTTAAGATATTACAATCTACAGTTGAACGGCTTCCTCTAGGAAACTTAACTAAATAATGCTTATCAAGATTAGATATATCGTCTTGATAAGTATCAATCCAAACTTCCTCATTATCGTTGCATCTTAATAATAACTTAGGTGCCTCACCTCCAGCCCCTGTTGCGCCACCTGCTGCTGCTCCTTTACGTTGAGCATAATCTAAAAAATCACTCGCTCGATTTTTTACATCATTAATAGTGAAAAAAAGATTTCTATTTAAGGGAGATGGTATGGGTAATGACTCTTTCACCCTTAAGTTTCCAATGGGAGAAATCGTACCGTTATGAAGTAATTTATAATTTTGTTGTTCAATGCTAAGTTCAGCAATATCAAGATATTGGATCCAATATCGCCGACTCGCTCCACTAGGTACAATATCATCTAAGAATTTAAGCCAGCCTGGTGAGCCATTATCATCAAAATAAAGTTCAACAGGATGATTAATAGAAACGGCATGGTGATCATCTTGATAAAGATGCTCTATTGAATAACTTGTTTCATACTCCAACTCTGTAATTGGATAAGTAATATCATATTTATTGGCATATAACATGCGGTCATACTTAGGAAAATTAATAATGGCAATATCTGTCCATTCTTGATTCAGGAAGGCTTGTAATGTTATCTTTTCCATATCAATTATCCTTCATACCCTAATGAGTGATATATTACTCATTAAAGCATAAAAAAGAATTTAATGACACTTATATTACTCGTTAACTGCAAAGATGAGTGCTAATGACACTTATATTACTCATTAATAAATAGCACAACGACTGATAACATGTTTTTTCTGTATAAACCTTAATTTTTCCTTTAGTTATTTCTTTTAAAAAATAAACCACCTTAACCCTTTCTTCATGGGATATCTTCAAAGTTAACTATACTTATTCTTTATTAATAATGATTTTTACTTCGAATCGGCAGAAAAGTAACTTTTTATTTAAGCATAACGAGTGAATAGCAAGAATAGCTCCATATTGAGGTTGGTATCTTTGCTATCCTTAACCAATATGTTCAGAACGAAAGTTACTTATTAGAAAGAATAAAAGGTTGGTTATGTCTTCTTTTGTACCTCAATTAAGTATTATCGTTGCCGTTTATAATGGTGAGAAATTTTTATCGAAATTTTTTAACTATTTACAAGCGCAGAAACTACCGAGTTGGGAGCTTATTCTTGTTAATGATGGTTCTAAAGATAATTCACTGAAATTACTTTATGAATGGGAAGATAAATTCCCTGATGTCACTATTTTGACACAAGAAAACCAAGGCGTTTCCGTTGCTCGCAATACTGGTTTTCATGCTGCTCGTGGAAAATACGTCGCTTTCCCTGATATTGACGATGTTATCGATGCTAGAATGTATTCTCGTTTGCTCGAAATCGCTCTTGCTGATGATTTAGATATTGCGACTTGCAATGGTAATTATGTCTATGCAGATGGACGACCTTCACGACCTATATTCCCATCTAACCGATTACATTCAACCGATGTTTTAACTGGGCCACAATGGCTAGAAATGGCATTAAATTCTAAGAAATTTTTGCATGTGACTTGGTTAAATATTTATCGACGCGAATTTCTACTTGCTCATGGTTATTATTTTGAGCCTGGTTTACATCATCAAGATATTCCGTGGACAACAGAAGCATTATTAACCGCTAAACGTGTTAAATATATTGATGAGCGTTACTACGATTACTTTATTCACTCTGGATCTGTTTCTCACACAACACCTAATGATTCTATTCATGTTAGAACAATTCATAATTACATGAAAATATTAGAAATGCTTGATGCTATTAATCAAAAGCATAAGGAAGTGTCTCAAAATATCAATGCATGTTATTGGCAAATAGCAAAAGAGGGGTTGGGGATCATCCATTCAATTGGTTCTATTCAATCTATTGAAGTTAAAAAAAAGATAGTTAAAGAGTTTTTTGATAGAGGAATATGGTCATTAATTTGGAATAATGCGAAAGATTTTAGATTGCGTTGGCGTCTAGGACGACGCTATTTTAAATTAAAAAGAATATTAAATTCATAATCACAAGAAGGCACAATAATGTGCCTTTTTTATTTTCAGTGCATATTAAATAAAATGAAATAATCTAATTTCGTTAAAAAGTCACTTTATTTCGTTTTGCGCTCACTAATAAATTCAATGATAAATATATAACTTATTTATTAGAAAAATACTGTGCACTTGCTAGAAGTTTGCCATAATGAGTATTACTGCTTAATAAAAGTTTATGTAAAATCAATAAACTGTCGAATATTATTCGAGTAGTTGAATAAAAAAACTTATTATGATGCCACTGGTTTAGCCTTTATCTGTACCAAGTTGCAGAACATCATAATTATCATTGTTATTTATCTTGTTTCAGCCTCTTCATCTTATTTAGATAGAGACTGATGATAAGTCGTATCTAAAAAATCGGAGAATGTTTTATGTCTATTCGGTTTGGTTGGCGTCAATCATTAGTAACGTTAACTTGCTTAGCCGCGTTAAGCGTCCCTTTTGCAACATCTGCTCAAACGTTGAAATTAGCGATTGGTGAAGAGCCAACAGAGGGTTTCGACCCAATGCTGGGTTGGAGTCATGGCAGTTATTTACTTCTTCATAGCCCATTGTTAAAGCAAAATGCGGATCTCTCTTGGTATAGCAATATGTTAAGTGACTATCAGCCAAGTGAAGATGGTAAAACATGGAAATTAACGTTAAAGCCAGATTTAAAATTCTCTGACGGTCTGCCGCTTACAGCAAAAGATATCGTTTTTACCTATAACAATGCCGCTGCAAGTGGCGGTAAAGTTGATATGGGTAACTTCCTTTCTGCAAAAGCAGATGATGACTTACATGTCACTATTACATTAAAAGCGCCACAAAGTACTTTTGTTAACGTACTGGGCTCTTTAGGCATTGTTTCTGCTGATAAGTATGATGAAAAAACCTATGCACAAAAGCCAATTGGTGCTGGTCCTTATCGCATGGTCAGCTTCCAACCCGGTCAGCAATTAATTGTTGAAGCTAACCCTTATTATGCAGGACAGAAAAACGATTTTGAAAAACTCATCTTTGTTTTCCTTGATGAAGATGCCGCCTTTGCTGCTGCTCAAAGTGGGCAATTAGGCATTGTGCGTATTCCACCAGCAACGGCTGCAATCGCTAAGAATTTACCAAATACCAAATTGTGGGAAAGACCAAGTGTTGAAAACCGCGGTATTGTTTTCCCAATGGTAAAATCAGGTGAGAAGAACGCCCTAGGTTATGACATTGGTAACGACATCACCGCAGATATCGCAATTCGTAAAGCGATTAACTATGCTCTTGACCGTAAATTGTTATCAGAGCAAGTGCTTGATGGTTATGCCGTTCCTGCATATACCGGCGTAAAAGGTTTACCTTGGGATCAAACTGACGCGGCTTTCAAAGATGGTGATGTTGAAAAAGCGAAGCAAATTCTTGAAGATGCAGGTTGGAAACTGAATAAAAACGGTATTCGTGAAAAGGACGGTTTAGAAGCCAAACTGACCTTATGGTATACCAGTGGTGATGCAACTCGTCGCGATTTAGCCGAGTCAATTCGTGCGCTAGTGCAACCTCTTGGGATTCAAATGGATCTTAAATCAGGAAGTTGGGATACAGTAGAACGCTATATGCACTCAAATCCAACTTTATTTGGTTGGGGTAGCCTTGATCCTATGGAGCTTTATCATCATTACAGTGCTAATGCCGCTGGTGTTGGTTATTATAATCCGGGTTATTATAAAAATCCTGAAGTCGAAAAACACCTACAAGCCGCACTTGATGCCCATACGTGGCAAGAAGCTGTTCCTCATTGGAAAGCCGTTGAGTGGGATGGTAAAAATGGCGTTGGTGTAAAAGGTGATGCTGCTTGGGCTTGGTTGATGAATGTGCAACATACTTACCTAACTAACCCTTGTGTTGATCTGGGTACAGGAACACCTGAAATCCATGGTTCATGGTCATTATTAAATAGCGTAGATACTTGGAAGTGGACTTGTCAGTAATACGTCAAAGTGCGGGTTTTTTCCTGCGATTACTCTGCCTGCTGTTGGTGACAACAGCAGGTGTTTTTATTTTATTAAGTTTTTCACCGATCGATCCCATTAAGGCCTATATCGGTAGTGATCTACTGAATGTTCCTCCGGAACAATATCCTTTAATTGCGGCGCGTTGGGGAATTGACCAACCTTTATGGATGCGATTTTGGCTTTGGTTTAGCCAAATTATTCAAGGGGATTTTGGCTATTCCATGTTGTATAACATGCCTGTTATTGATGTTATTCGTGAGCGTGCCGGGCCTTCGTTTATCTTGCTTTTCTCAGCGTGGGTATTTTCAGGTGTTATTGGCGTTGTGATGGGATTAGTCGCAGGTCGATATCTTAATCGTTGGCCAGATAGAATTATCTCTACTTTATCTTATCTATTAGCCGCATTACCGACATTTTGGGTTGGATTACTGCTGCTATCTCTATTTTCTGTCACCTTACATTGGGCACCAATTTGTTGTGCGTGGCCGATGGGAAGTAGTGCCGAAACGGCAACATTAAGTCAGCGTTTTTCTCATCTGATCTTACCTATGATTGCGCTTGGATTATTAGGCACTGGGAATATCGCTTTGCATACTCGCGCAAAAGTCGCCGAAGTAATGGGCAGTGAATTTATCCATTTTGCTAAGGCTCAAGGTGATAAAGGGTGGGCTATGATGCTATTTCATGTTCTACGTCATGCCATTACACCTGCACTTTGCTTACAGTTTGCATCAATCGGCGAATTGCTTGGAGGCTCTCTCTTAGCAGAGAAAGTGTTTGCTTATCCAGGATTAGGGCAAGCAACGGTTGATGCTGGATTACGAGGAGATATTCCTCTGTTAATGGGTATTGTTGTTTTTAGTACTATTTTGATTTTCTTTGGCAATAGTATTTCTAACTTGCTATTGCGACGTATTAATAAAGGAATTTTGCGAGACTCATGATTTACGATCCAAATAGGCCTTTGTTGCGACTTTTATTAGTAGCCCTCGCGTTAATTGGGTTAGTGGCGTATGGCTTTTCTGTTTCTCATACGGATATCGCAATGGATTTTCTGGCTAGGAATCAAGCTCCGTCAGATCAGTATTGGTTTGGGACTGATAACTTAGGTCGTTCTTTATGGCTACGTTGTTTCCAAGGTATGTTGAGCAGTTTAAATATCGGTGTGACGAGTGCAGTTGTTAGTGGTGCAATCGCCTTAATTTTTGCTGGTATCTCCTCAATTAACCGTTATTGTGATTTTTTTGTAAGAGGCGTTGTTGACGCGCTTTTAGCATTACCTCATTTATTATTGTTGATTTTAATTTGTTTTACATTAGGTGGTGGGCAACAAGGGGTTATTTGGGCAGTGGCATTAACTCATTGGCCTAAATTAGCTTTAATTTTAAGAGGCGAAATTCAGCGTATTAGAGAAGCTGATTATGTGATGTTATCACGCCGTATTGGTAATACTCCTTTTGAGTGCGTGAAAAAACACTATATCCCTATGCTATTACCTCAGTGGATCGTGGGAACATTGTTAATGTTTCCTCATGCCGTATTGCATAGCGCAGCCTTAAGTTTCCTCGGTTTTGGTCAGGCAGCTCATGAACCTTCACTCGGTTTGTTACTGGCTGATGCACTGCGTTATTTAAGTACGGGCTCATGGTGGATGGTGGTGTTTCCGGGATTGATTTTGATGTGCTTGGTATTGATCTTCGATCAATTTGCTAAAGCAATGCAACAGTTATGGTTAAGAGGGGCAGGATGTTAAGTTTTGAACAGCTTTCCATTGATATCGCACAATTTCGTTGGCTAGGAAAACGAAATTGGCAACCGTTGCTAAAATCAATCTCATTGGATATTAAACCCGGAAAGATGCTGGCATTAGTCGGTGGCAGTGGTGAAGGTAAAAGCCTGTTATTACAAAGTGCATTAGGACTTTTGCCTGCCAATATGCGAGTCCGTGGTGCGATTAAATTGAATGGGCATACGCTAAGTGAACGGGAACTTATCGCTTATCGTGGGAATACCTTTTGTTATATTCCTCAAGGTGTCAGTGCCCTGAATCCGTTGATCTGTATCGGTGACCAATTAAGCCGCTCTGCGCGTTTAAGTGGCGCTGATGTTACGTCTGATGATATCGTGCAACAGTTAGGGCTTTATCATCTTTCAGGCTCATTGGTAAAAACATATCCAGCAAAACTATCTGGTGGGATGGCAAAACGTGTATTAGCCTGTAATGCGACGCTCTCTAATGCACAATATATTTTGGCTGATGAAATCACCTCGTGGCTTGATGATGAACATGCATGTTTGTTATTAGGACATTTAAGAGAGTTATGCAATCAAGGTAAATCAGTGCTTTGGGTGACGCATGATTTAGCTTTAGCTGCACGATTTGCGGATACGATCGCGGTGCTTAATCAGGGTGAAGTTAACGAGATTATTCCAGCTAATGTGCTTAATCGTCATGAAGGTAGTGAGTGGTTGAAAACACTTTGGAATGCATTACCTGAACAACAATTTATAAATACAAAAGAAGCATCACTTAACCCATTATAATATTGAGTTCTTAAGTTTTATTTTTATACATTTAATTTGTTATTTCTGGAGTTATCTTTATGCCACTTTTAGAGTTAAAACAATTATCTGTGGAGCAAGCAGGTAAAGTGTTATGGCAAGATCTCTCCTTTTCGTTAGATGCGGGAGAGCGACTCGGTATTTCAGCGCCAAGTGGCACAGGAAAAACGACATTAGGTCGTGTTTTAGCTCAGTGGCAAACGCCTACTCAAGGTTCAATTCTTGTTAATGGTAAACCATTATCTAACAAGGGGTATTGCCCTATTCAGTTAGTTCCTCAACACCCTGATAAATGTTTTAATCCCTTTCGAACAACGGGAGATAGTGTTCGTGATGCTTGGTCACCAGATGAAAGTTGGTTTGAAAAACTAAGGATCAAGCAAGAGTGGTTAACGCGTAGACCTAATGAATTATCTGGCGGAGAGCTTGCACGTATTGCGTTATTACGAGCATTAGATCCTCGTACTCAAATATTAATTGCTGATGAAGTAACGGCGCAGTTAGATGCACAAATTCAAGCCGATATTTGGCAAGTATTGATCGATGAAAGTCAGAAGCGTCCTTTAAGTTTGATTATTTTTAGCCACAATAAAGCACTACTTGAGAAGGTTTCGACCAAAGTGTGGTGGGTCGATAAAGAAGAGTATTTCTATAATAAGAACGGATAACTATCCTCTTTAATAAAAAAGCTTCCTATATTTTGATATAGGAAGCCAAATATAACTGCTAAATGTAACAATAAGGAATTAGAAGCGATAAGTGTAACTTACACCTATTTGCATATCGTGATTACGATAGGTTGTCATTTCCCAATTTACGGATGTATTGACGGAAGATTGGTTATCAAACTGATAAGTTAACCCTACATTAGCAAATGGGCGTTGCTTAAGTTGTTTTTTATTGTCGGCATAATTGATTTTCTGCTGACCGATATAATCAATATGGCTACGGAAATCATCTTGATGATGCGATAAGCTCCACAGTAAACCCGCCTTAGTATTAAATATGAATGAAGAACCTAGTAAATATTCCATCCCTAATCCCATTTTGGCTAATAGCGAATGTGTTTTCAGTGCATCGTAATGTACTAGAAATTGGGCATTCTGTGTTTCGCTATAGGCTGAGCGAGATATCTGGTTGAAAGTAAGTCCTACAAATGGCGTAAGCAGTAAATTATCTGATAATGAATAAGGATAATAACCTTGTAAATCAATATAGTATCCAGAGAGTCTGGCATTGCCTTTACCTGCTTCGGTATCTTCTAATGCTTGTCTTTCGATAGATACTTTACGACTTAAGTACGCCCCTTTTAATGACAGATGTAATGCATTGCTATTTAATTCTGCATTGAGTGATGGCATTAAATCTAAACTAAAACCAATTAAAGGTAATGCATAACCTTGATATTGATAGCCTTTAGGTAATGAAGAATAGACATCTGTATCAATGGCAAGCCCTACAATTAATGGAATATGGTTAATATCAAAACGATAAGCACCACTTAACCCAGTTTGTGTTGCATCGGCTTTATTTACATTTTGATAGTGTGCAAAGCCGCTAATACAGGCTTTTTCAGTACCCACAGAACAGGTTGCAGAAGCCAGATAACGTAATTGTCCTTGTTGCATATCCATTAATTTATAGCTATTTTCAGCCATTAATTGCATGGATTTATGGGTGTTTTCAATATCAATAGGTTTGCTAATAACAACGGATGGTTTGGTATCTGCTTTCTCTTTAGCGCGCAGTGCTAATTCGTCTTCAACGGGTAGTATTTCTTTCGCCAAATGCTCTTTCTCAGCTTGCTCTTTTTGTTTGGCAATCTGGGCTAAGTGTTCTTTCTCAGCTTGCTCTTTTTGTTTGGCAATCTCGGCTAAGTGCTCTTTCTCAGCTTGCTCTTTTTGTTTGGCAATCTCGGCTAAATACTCTTTTTCAGCTTGCTCTTTTTGTTTGGCAATCTGGGCTAAGTGTTCTTTCTCAGCTTGCTCTTTTTGTTTGGCAATCTGGGCTAAGTGCTCTTTTTCAGCTTGCTCTTTTTGTTTGGCAATCTCGGCTAAGTGCTCTTTCTCTGTTGTTGTTTTATCTTGATCCTCTTTATTTTTATTTATTACCATGCCTTGTTGTATATCAAGCGCTTCTTTGTATACGTTGAATTGATATTCGCTGGCTTTTAATTCAGGTGTTAATGCTAATGATTCAAAATTATTTAAAGTATTTTGTATATTATCGAGTTCATGTTGTGCTAAATTCTCGTTATCTTGATATTTTGTATATTCGCCAATGTATTTATTGAATAAATCAGGATCATCTAATTTTTTTTCTAAACTTAATTTATTTAAATTTGCTTCATTTCTTCTTTTTTCAGTCTCTTTTTGTTTTTCTAAAAGCGCGAGTCTAATTTTTTCTCTTTCTTTATTAATATCTAAGGAAAGATTATCAACTATATTCTTCATAGATGAAATGTTATTATTAGCAATTAATGCTTGATAATCTTTATCTATTTTATTGGCTTCTTCTATTTTCCAACTAACAAATTTCCAGATATTATCTTTATTATTAGCGACACCAAAAGCAACCTTTCCGTCACTTGAGATAGAGTGTGCTTCAGATTCTAACTCATTGGAATAGTTTAAGTTTGGTAGTAATAATGAAGTATCATTATCTCTAAAGTAGATAAAGGCACTTCTAGGATATCTCGATTCTAAATCTTTATTATAGTCAAAGCTTCTATTGATATTTCGTTTATATCCTTGCTCTACCCAGCCTACGATAGTATTACCATTGTCTGAAATTCCAGTAGCTTCTGAATTATAATAATCATTATTATCTGGGTTTATTCTGCTAGGAATAATGGTTTTGTTCTCTTTTGTATCGTAAATAAATGCTTGTCTAAGTAGTCTTTGATTTCGCTCATTTTTATACTTTACTCTATCTTCTAACCAGCCTACTGCAATATTGTTTTTTGACATTGCATTTATTTTTGCATCACCATATTCTGACTTTGAAATGAAATTAATGGTGTTGTTAATTGAGTCATAAATAAAAGCAGGTTTACTTTCTGAAATAGATGATGTTCTGTTCAACGTGCCATATAAATATTTTCCATCAAAAGAAATACCTGTCAAGATAGGTTTTCTATCTATAATGTTATTAATAAAATCTAAATTTAGGAAAGATTTAAATCTGTTTTTTTCTAAATGATTGTTTATGTCCGTATTTTCAATATCTTTTAGTGATATTGTTTTTTTAGTTTTATTATCATAGATAAAGTAGGACATTTTATTATAAGGAAGATAACCATTGTTAGCTTCTTTTATGGTTTCATACTCTGTTGAATAATCAGCATAAAGGCTAAACCTACCATCTTTTGTTGTAAGAAAATAATCTTCCTTATCATAATAAGTATCTTCTTTTGAATTAAATTGATGAACCGTTTTTAGATAAGTATTATAGATAAAAAATCGTTTTAATACATTTTTTTCTTTATTTTCAAGATGATTTCCATGAGCTGTAATGTAACGCCCATCTTCTGATAACGAAAGAAAATTTATATTACTATAATGTTCAATTTCTAAACCTTGGAAACTAACCCCAGCATCATAACTTATACTGTTTTTATTATTGTTAGATAGAATAATAATGTTTGAATATTTTGATGATAATATTGTTGGCGTTGTTTTAGATGATAGCTTTCCGTGATGATAAAAATTATTTGGTAGAGTTAAGTTATTTTTATTTACTTCATAAAATTTAAAATCAATAGGAGATGTTTCTATTAATTCGGAAGTGATATATTTAGAGTAACTTAATGAAGGGGTAATTATTAGCGATATAATAATTGAAATTTTTAATTTATTTTTATTTATAAGCATAAGAAATGACTCCGTCTATTTTGCAGGTTTTTGAAGATTAATTTGAACGTATAAACCTGTCAATATTAGAGTGTTTTATTTAAAAAATTTTATTTTAATTATTTTAGATATTATTAGTTTTTAATTTGTTTTATTTTATTTAATATATTTTTATTATGAATATATGTTAGGTGTTTTTATAAATGTGATATTTCTTTTATTAAGTTCTATTTTCAGTCGATTAATGTCATCTTTATTGGCAGATTGCCAATTTACAGCTTCTCCATAAACACCATGTTGATGAAATGCATTAATACGGATCAACACAGATTCACCAAGTGAATTAATAAACTGAGAAAGTAATTCAATATTCTCTAAATAATCAGTTTTCTCTGGAATATATAAAAGGCGTAATTCTGTAAGTAAATTATTATTAGCTAACCATTTGATTGATTCTTTAATCCGCTGATTACCTCTTCCAGTTAAATAAATATGGGTGTCTTCATTCCAACTTTTTAAATCAATCATCGCCCCATCCATAAAAGGTGAAATTTTTTGCCAACCATTAAGGGAAAGCGTGCCGTTACTATCAATTAAACACGTCAAATGTTTGAGATCAGGCGCTTCTTTGATTGCCTTAAAATAATCAATTAAAAAAGGAAGTTGTAATGTAGATTCTCCACCACTTACTGTTACGCCGTTAATAAATGCTGCATATTTACGTGTAATAGCCATTAATTCATCAACGGTATAGGTTAAGGTCATTGGGCTTGATTGACGTGGGCATTGCTGAATGCATGTGTCACATTGTTCACAACTGGTGCTATTCCAACGCATTACCCCATTCTGCAATGAAAGTGCTTGCTGTGGGCAAGTCGGAATGCAGTCACCACAATTGTCACAGATCCCCATGGTATAGGGATTGTGACAATTTTTGCACCGCAGATTGCACCCTTGTAGGAAGATGGCCAGACGATTGCCTGGGCCATCAACACAAGAGAAGGGGAGTATCTTATTTATCGAAGCGCATCTGCTGTTCATGACTGATAACTCGTGGTTTACGTTCAGCAATATGACAATTTGCCGTGGCTTCATCACCTAACCAAGTGGTATTAAGACGGGAGCCTTCTTCTTTATATTTTTTCAGATCAGATAAGCGCACCATATAACCTGTAACACGCACTAAATCATTTCCACCCACATTGGCGGTAAATTCTCTTAATCCGGAAGAAAATGCCCCTAAACAGAGTTGCATTAAGGCATCAGGGTTCTGTTTGATGGTTTCATCAACTGTTAAAATATCGCTGATCCCTGAAGTATAAAATTGATGGTGAGGAGCAACGGTCATTAAGTGGGTAACAGGATCTGGCTCTTTACCATAAGAAATTCGAGTCGCAGGAGTTGTACCAATATCAGAACTAATACCTGATTGAGCATGTAGCATTGCTCGGTGGTTCCAACCATATTTTACAGGTGTTTCAGTGACAAACTGTGCCAATTTTTCACTGATCATATAGCTAAGTTGGTTGGCAGATTCATTGTCACCATAAGCGACATTTTTACCTTCTTTTTCAAGTAAAAGCGCTACTGCTTCTGCCATTCCATAGATCCCAAACATAGGGGCAAAACGATCAGGTGAGATCAAACCTTCTTCAACTAAGAAACTCTGTTTAAAGAAGTTAGATTTTTCATAGAGAAACTCGCAACGAGCATCAATGATCTCAATCTGCTTTTGCATGTAAAAAGGCAATACATTATTAAGAAAATCGAGGCTATTTTGACTACGCTGTGCAACCTCTTTGAGGTTTATACGCACTAAGGTGCTACCACCACCACTTTGAGGCAGAGAGTTATAGCAACTGACAATTCCGTATTCATCTTTGCCAAATACCGCATCTTGCAACGTACCATTAGCAATGTGAGGTTTACTGCTGTGGCAAATATTGGTGATAGCTTGGTGAAGTAAATCAGCAGGCGTTGATTTTGCATCATAAATAAATGTGAGATTAGGTGCGACTTGCTGAAGCTCAACATCCACCTTAAGAATTAGACGTGTAAGAACAGAGTCTTCTGGACCAATATTGGCGTGCATAAAGGCATCGGGTAGCGTTCTATCAAGATAGCGCCAGAAGCGTTTTAATTTAGGGTAAAGCTGTTCTTCGGTTAGTTCACCAACATAAGGCAGTAAGATTTTATCAATACGCCCTAAATAAACAGGCATAGAAGTTACAGAAGGAACATGATGATAAAGAATAGTCAGCATGTTTAAGGCATCATCAAAATCTTGCGCAGGTTCCAGTTCTAAATAGCGAGAGCCTTGTGCTAAAAACTTCGCATAATCGGGTAAGACATAACGCGGTTTATAAGGGGCGTGACCTTCATACATATCACAGATAACCCGTTCATTAAGCGCTTTAGCCGCATCCTCAGGAAGTGAGGGATAAGGCAACATATTTTCAGCTTCTAAAGCGAGAAAATGACGTTTTTGTTCAGGGGAAAGGGTTGGGTTTTCTACGATTTGTTGACAACGTTGGATAACAGATTGTTCAGTCATAACCACCTCAGTACTCAAAGAGCCAGAAAAAGATTTAAAACCTATCTTTTTAGGTTAATGACTTGATTAGAATTTACCGTGACTTTAAACAAAACCCCTTTAAAGATTAAGGAAATAGCACGAAAATACGTATAAATTAGATATATCTAAATAAAGTTATGGTTAGCTAGAAATAAAAAAAGTGAGCTCAGCTAATGAATAACTCAACCCACTTAGTGACTTCTTAATGTAATAAAAATCTATGGCTTATCTGTTTTATTCTCGGTGTCGTTATCTTTCTCTTCATCACTCTCGTTTTCTTCTACTTCCTCTTTTTCAGTACGAGGCGGTAAGTTGGCAGTTAATAAATAAGGTGATTGTTGCCAATGAACAGGGGTTAACTGAAGAAGGTTATGAGAAAGCAAAAAGCCAATTGCAAGCGCAACTAATAACATGACACGTAGTAAATTTGTCGTGTTATCGACTTGGCTTGATTCAGTGACAAGCTGGTGAGTATCCAGAGTGAGTCTTAAAAAGCCTTTGGGTTTATCTTTGCCTGGTACAGGTACAACAAGTTGGTGATTAAAAGAACCGCCACTCTTTTGCCCTTCTAAAGCTAATCGCTCTTTAACAGTGACATTTTCACCACTATGCGCTATTTGTGTACCATCTTCTAAATAGAGACTGGCATCAAGCACCCGACTATCATGAGTCAGATGATTTAAATTAGCCATAATGAGGGGATTTACGTTATCTTTGCTACTGTCATCTATATAAGTGGATAAAGAGAACGCAACTTGTTCTGCCAGCGTTTTTGCAAGCTCTTCAAACTGAGTAATACGGGCGTGCTGATTTGCACGGCTAAAATAAGACGCGCCTTGCATAAGAAATGCCAATAGTGCGATACAAATCAGTATAATCGCCGTTTTTTGTAGTTTGAATTTTAGTTTGTCTTTAAGCATGTTCATCCTTTTGCGTAAGCAAGTATGTGCATGTTGCCAGATGAGCCAGAGATAGAATAGGCTGAATAACGATTATTTTGTTCAGACAGGGGAAAACAGGAGAATAAGTATGTCAAATAGTCTGACCTATTGCTATTTACCGGATGAAATCCGTAAATGGCCAGGTCTGCCGTTATCACTCAGCGGTGAAGAGGTAATGCCACTAGATTACCGCGCTGGCGATAGTGGGTGGTTACTTTATGGACGTGAACTTGATAAGAAAAGAATAAGCGAGTTCCAACATAAATTAGGTGTGGCAATCGTAGTGGTTTCTTCATGGCGCATTGATGATTACCAAGTTGTGCGTATTGCAGGTAGCCTAACTCGCCGTATCCGTCGTTTATCCGATGAATGTGGCCTAGATGTCGTTCCACTAGGTGAAATTCCTCGTTTACGTTCTCCTGGGCTTTTAGTGATGGATATGGATTCAACGGCTATTCAAATTGAATGTATTGATGAAATCGCCAAACTTGCTGGAGTAGGTGATAAAGTTGCTGCGATAACAGAGCGAGCAATGCAAGGTGAAATGGATTTTAGTGAAAGCTTAAAACTCCGTGTTGCTGAACTTAAAGGTGCGGACGCTTCTATTTTACAAAAAGTGATGGATGATTTGCCTCTTATGCCGGGGTTAACGAGCTTAGTGCGCAAACTTCAAGCAATGGATTGGCATATTGCTATCGCATCCGGTGGTTTTACTTATTTCGCTGATAACTTAAAACAAAAATTACGTTTAGTGGCTGCTGTTGCTAATCATCTTGAAATTAAAGATGGCAAACTGACAGGTAAAGTTAAAGGCCCTATTGTTGATGCGAAATATAAAGCACAAGTGCTTGCTCGTTTAGCTAAGGATTTAGAGATCCCAATAGAGCAAACAATTGCCATTGGGGATGGTGCAAACGATCTTAAAATGTTGAGAAAAGCAGGGCTTGGCATTGCTTATCATGCTAAACCTAAAGTGTATGCTCAGGCGAAAGTGGCGATCCGCCACGCTGATCTAATGGGTGTATTGTGCATTTTAAGTGGTGGCTTAAAACACGAAGAGCGCTAAAGGCGTTTTTCTAAAATAATTATTGTTGGGAGAGAAGTGTGGCAAAAGCAGCAAAAAGAGCCTTTGTATGTAACGAATGTGGTGCAGATTACCCTCGCTGGCAGGGACAATGTTCTGCTTGTCATGCGTGGAATACAATTACAGAAGTGCGCCTTGCTGCAGCTCCTTCTTCCCGCAATGAGCGTTTTAGTGGATTTGCGGGTGATGCAAAAGGTGTTAGCCGTGTTCAAAAACTATCGGAAATTAGCCTTGAAGCATTACCCCGATTTTCCACAGGATTTAAAGAGTTTGATCGTGTATTAGGTGGTGGTGTTGTTCCCGGAAGTGCCATTTTAATCGGGGGAAGCCCCGGCGCAGGTAAGAGTACTTTATTGCTACAAACCATGTGCCGTTTAGCGACTGAAATGAAAACACTGTATGTCACGGGTGAAGAGTCGCTACAACAAGTCGCTATGCGCGCTCATCGATTAGGTTTACCGACAGCAGAACTGAATATGTTGTCAGAAACCAGTATTGAACAGATTTGTTTAATTGCCTCACAAGAACAACCTAAATTAATGGTGATTGACTCTATTCAAGTGATGCATATGGCGGATATTCAATCTTCACCAGGCAGTGTTGCTCAAGTTCGTGAAACAGCTGCTTATCTGACTCGTTTTGCTAAAACTAATGATGTTGCCATTATTATGGTAGGTCATGTGACAAAAGATGGCACATTGGCAGGGCCTAAAGTGTTGGAACACTGTATTGACTGCTCAGTGATGTTGGATGGTGAAACAGACTCTCGTTTTCGTACTTTACGTAGTCATAAAAACCGTTTTGGTGCCGTTAATGAATTAGGCGTTTTTGCCATGACAGAACAAGGATTACGAGAAGTGAGCAATCCCTCAGCTATCTTTTTAAGTCGAGGTGATGAAGTTACATCGGGCAGTTCTGTGATGGTGGTGTGGGAAGGTACAAGACCTTTGCTGGTGGAAATTCAAGCATTAGTTGACCACTCAATGTTGTCTAATCCACGCCGTGTTGCGGTGGGATTAGAGCAAAATCGCCTTGCTATTTTACTTGCTGTTTTACATCGCCATGGCGGGTTACAAATGTCTGATCAAGACGTTTTTGTGAATGTGGTTGGTGGGGTCAAAGTTACAGAAACCAGTGCAGATTTAGCCTTGTTATTATCATTAGTATCAAGTTTTCGTAATCGCCCTTTACCGCGTGATTTAGTGATATTTGGTGAAGTGGGACTTGCGGGAGAAATTCGACCTGTACCGAGTGGACAAGAGCGTATTGCAGAAGCAGCAAAACATGGATTTAAACGGGCAATTGTACCAAGTGCAAATATGCCGAAAAAGAATCCCCCTGATATGAAAGTGTATGGTGTGAAGAAGCTGTCAGATGCGTTATCTGTCCTTGATGATTTGGAAGATTTCTAAAGGAGAAAAGTATGGGTTCTTTTGATTATATCAAACAGGCTATCAGAAAAAATGGATATACTTTACAACAAGTTGCTGATGAAAGTGATATGACGAAAGGCTATCTTAGCCAATTGATTAATAATAAAATCAAGAGTCCCAGTGCTCAAAAGATGTCGGCATTACACCAATTTTTAGGGTTAGAATACCCAGTGAAAAAGAAAACTATCGGTGTGATTTTTGGCAAATTTTATCCCCTTCACACAGGACATATTTATTTAATTCAACGCGCTTGTAGTCAAGTTGATGAATTGCACGTCATTTTATGTCATGACGAGCCTCGTGATAAAAACCTATTTATCAACAGTGCGATGTCACAACAACCGACAGTCAGTGATAGATTGCGCTGGTTATTACAAACCTTTAAATATCAAAAAAATATCCGTATTCATGAGTTTGATGAACACGGTATAGAGCCACAGCCTCACGGTTGGGAAATGTGGAGTGAGGGGATCAAAACATTTTTACGTGAAAAGCAAATAACCCCTGATTTTATCTATACCAGTGAACGGGAAGATGCGGATCAATATAATGCTTTCTTGGGTATTGAAACGGTATTGATTGATCCTGAACGCTCATTTATGAATATCAGTGGCAGTCAAATTCGCCAAGCACCTTTTAAATATTGGGAATATATTCCAACAGAAGTTAAACCCTTCTTTGTGCGCACAGTGGCGATTTTGGGTGGAGAATCTAGTGGTAAATCAACGTTAGTGAATAAGCTTGCCAATATTTTCAATACGACGAGTGCATGGGAATATGGTCGTGATTATGTCTTTTCTCACCTTGGTGGTGATGAAATGGCATTACAATATTCCGACTACGATAAAATTGCTTTAGGACATGCTCAATATATTGATTTTGCTGTTAAATATGCAAATAAAGTTGCTTTTATTGATACGGATTTTGTCACAACACAGGCATTTTGTTTACGTTATGAAGGTAAAGAACATCCCTTTGTTCAAGCTCTGATTGATGAATACCGTTTTGATTTAGTAATTGTTTTAGAAAATAATACACCATGGGTAGCGGATGGTTTGCGTAGTTTAGGTAGTGATAAAGATCGTCGCCGTTTCCAAACCTTACTAATGGAAATGCTCGATAAAAACAATATTGAGTATATTAAAGTTAACTCACCTGATTATGACGAACGCTTCTTAAGTTGCGTTGAATTAGTCAGAGAATTATTGATGATGCAATCAAAGCATATTGAGTGAATACGTTAATATAAAACGCCTTAAGGGGCGTTTTTACATTTTAGAATAAAAATAATCACGGTTCTCAAAACTCAACACTTTCCTCTCAGAGTAAATTCCTTTTATTTATTATTCTTTATCACTGATGCACTATCAGAACAAAATCACTCACCAAAAGATAAAAATACATAAAAAAATCTGTCAAATAAGCTATCTACGTAATAATGCTATTTTTTTCAATAAGGTGAAAAAGGTTACTGAAAATTAATTCGGGGATCTCTATTATAGATAACAGGTATGGATTTATCGGTGTGTATTTCTTTTGCCATTAGGTGTGAGGAGTCACACTCTCTATCTTCATTCGCTCAAGTGAAGAAGCAGACTATTTTTCGTAAAAGGACAAGATAATGGCGCAACCTTCCCGTGTTTCACTTCATATTAAGAAAACAGTCATTTCGTTAGCGATTGCCGCTTTAGGTTTTACCGTCTCATCCAATGCATTGGCTTATCAAAAAGTCCATCAACCAGATAATAGCTATCAGCAGTATGTCTCTCAGCGCCAAACGGTTGATAGTTTGATCCAAGATGCATTAGATGCCTTTAAGTCACCAGCGCGTGTCTCTGATGCTGGTTTTACGGGAAAACTGCCATCAAATATGGAAATTGTGGCGCAAAAACTGCAACAAGCTTATAAATTAGAACCTTATCGCCTCGATTTATTATTTAGTACTGCTAGCGCTTATATCTATAACAATGATGTTCCTCGTGCGATTACGATTTATAAACAGATCCTAGAAGCGGCTCCTGATGATATTGATGCGTTAATTTACGTCACTTCATGGACTCGTTTTGAAGGTAAAGACAAAGAGAGCGAAGCGTATTTCGCTAAATTGAAATCATTAAATCCAGCTAAAGCTGAAGAGATCAGCCGCTTCTTTGCACAAATTGATCGCGTAAGCACAATGCCATTAAGTGATAAATTAACACAAACAGATTTAGCGAAATTAAATAAAACCAAAGATAACAACGCGATTGTGACATTGGGTTATGCATTAAATCCCGATGGTACAATGAACAAAATCTTAATTGAGCGTCTAAATAAAACCTTAGAAGTGGCTAAGCAATTGCCTGAAGCCATGATTGTCGTTACGGGTGGTGTGCCTAAAGCTCATCAAACAGAAGGTAAATTAATGGCGGATTGGTTGGTGAAAAATGGTATCGCACCAGAGCGTATTTTCCAAGAGAACTACGCGCGTACAACCGTAGAGAATGCGTTATTTAGTCGCTATGCCTTAACCAAACATCGTATTAAAACAGCCGTTATTATTAGCTCTGGTAGTCATGTTCGTCGTGCCGATGCGATTTTCACGCTTGCAAGCTGGCAAAGTGGTCCAAGTGACATTACTTATCTAACGGTTGTTGCACCGGATAAGCCATTAGCTGAATTACAAAAGGCAAGCAAGTCAGATATACAAGGTATCTATCGTGATGGCTTAAAAGCGCTAGGATTATGGAGCTTCCGTAGTTATCCACTAGAAGAGCGTTAATGGGAGCGTTTTAACGTTAATTAGCTTAGAAAGGAAGCCTCCTCAATAACAAAAATGATTGAGGAGGTTTTTATTATTTTTTACTGAGGTACTAAATTTATTATAAATTTGTACACGCTTAATTTTTATTGAATTGATAACAATTATCATTACTATTGATTCTCACAATAGTTAATAATGAGAAATAAAGTGAGAATTCCTCTGATGATATGCGCATTGATGGCCTCTTTTCCCAGTTTTGCTAGTTGCTTAGCAGTAACTGAAAATAAAGAAATGACAGGTCAGTTTGATAATAATAATACGTTGTGTTTTACCGCTCATTTCGAAAGCCAACGTTATGTTGAATTAAACGCAAAAGGGATACAAAACCTACGGTTAGAGAAACAAGACGGCACTCATATTCGTAGTTTATTAAAGGATATTCCCGCTGATGGGCAACAAAAAGTACGCTTTTTATTACCTGAAACGGCAAATTATCAATTGGTTGCACAAGGTGAAGCTCAAAAACAGTGGCAATTCACGTTAACAACACAGCCTTATCAACCGTTAGATAAAGATGCAGGTATTGCACCAACAAGCCCCCGTTTACAAACACTCGCAAAACAGCTTAATCAACAAAATATTCAGGCGTTTTGGCAACAAATACGTCAGGAAGGCGCTCCTCTGATTGAGCCTTATGATAATGATAAAAAGCGAGTGACTTTTTTATGGCGAGGCGCAAAAAAGAATGTCTATTTATTGGGATCACCTGATGGTAATCATGATCCATTAACGCATTTAGCCAATAGTGATATTTGGTATCGTAGTTATATCGTGCCTAACGATACATTAATGCAATATAAGTTAGCGCCAGATGTACCTGTTATTGAAAATTCAGCGCCATTTGAGCAACGTCGCGCGATTTTAACCACAGCACAGGCCGATCCGTTTAATTCCCAAAATTCGCCAAGTCAATCTGAGGATATCTATAATCACTTTTCGTTATTGTCGTTAGACAGTAAACGTGAATGCCAATTGCCTGATATTCTTGATAGAACAATGAAAGGCAAAACAGAGATTGTTCGTTTTCACAGTGAGATCTTAAATAATGATCGTGAAATCGCACTTTATCAGCCAGCCCAAAAAATAGAAACACCGCGGATCTTGGTCTTATTTGATGGTCAAACTTATCGTCGCCAATATGGTATTGATCGGTTTTTTGATAAACAGATCGAGGAAGGCAAATTGGCACCTATGATGATCTTATTTGTTGATAGTATTGATAGCGATCGCCGTAGTGTTGAATTACCACCAAACCCCGATTTTTACCGTTTCTTAGCAGATGAACTATTTGTTTGGCTAGAAAAAGAGAAAGGCATTCACGTATCTGGAGAAGAAACGATTGTATCTGGCTCAAGTTATGGCGGATTAGCATCTTCTTGGGTCGCATTTAATCGCCCTGATCGCTTTGGTAAAGTGTTGAGTATGTCTGGCTCTTATTGGTGGGCGCCTGAAAATGAAGAGCCTGAATGGCTTATTCGACAATTTGAGCAAGCAGATAGAAAGCCATTGCAGTTTTTCTTAGAGGCTGGGCTATTTGAAAGTCGGGGAGATAAAGGCGGAATTTTAAATAATAATCGTCACCTTAAGCAGGCTTTAGAGCAAAAAGGTTATCCGGTTCAATCACTCGAAATGGCCAGTGGGCATGATTATATTTCTTGGTGTGAAACCCTGTATTTGGGGGCTAAAGCATTAACCCAAGAGAATAACTAGTTTAAGGCCTCAACTCGATACCTCGCTTTAACAATATGCTTTAATACAACAGAAGCTTATACATGCATTCGCGGTATAAGCTTTTTGTTTGTCATTAATTTGTCATAAAGTTGTCATCGAAATCGCTTTTACTCTTCATTTCTCTGTCATTTAACTGCCGTAAGCTTTTCCTGACTTAAAACATTAATCCTGTTTTTTTTACTTTAGAGTGCAAGGAAAAAGCTATGTCTCATCGTTACCAACGTTCTATTTTATCCGTTATTGTAACAACGCTATTGGCTGGCGCGAGTTTCTCTTCTTTTGCAGCTCCCGTTGCTGCTGATGCCATTTTGGCACAAGATCGCGCAGCAAAAGGTAATATCACGGAATTTGGCGGTGCTCGCCGTATGACTCAAGATCAAACTGAGGCATTAAAAGCAGCTTTAAATAATAACCAAGCAAAAAATGTGATCCTCTTTATTGGTGATGGTATGGGGGATTCTGAAATCACTGTTGCGCGTAACTACGCGGAAGGTGCAGGTGGTTTCTTTAAAGGTATCGATGCCTTACCGATGACGGGTCAATACACACACTATGCTTTAGATAGAAAAACACAAAAACCTAACTATGTAACAGACTCCGCCGCTTCTGCGACAGCATGGGCTTCGGGTGTGAAAACTTATAATGGTGCATTAGGAATTGATGTGTTTGGTAAGGATCACCAAACTATTTTGGAATTAGCAAAAGCCAATGGAAAGGCAACAGGGAATGTGACGACATCGGAAATTCAAGATGCAACACCTGCGGCACTGTTTTCGCATGTGACAGGACGTAAATGCTATGGCCCTGTTGAGACTTTAGAAAAATGCTCAACAAACGCATTAGAAAATGGCGGTAGAGGCTCTATCTCTGAGCAACTTTTAGTGACTCGAGCAGACGTTACATTAGGGGGCGGAGCGAAAAGTTTTGCTCAGACTGCGGCTGCGGGTGAGTACAAAGGTAAAACATTAGAACAGCAAGCAATTGAACGTGGTTATCAAATCGTGAAGGATGCAAAATCACTGGATGCGATTACGTTGGCAAACCAAGATAAACCAGTATTAGGTTTGTTCCACGAGGGCAATATGGCTGTGGCGTGGGAAGGTCCTAAAGCGACATATCATGGTAATTTGAACAATCCACCCTTAGAGTGCAAACCTAATTCTAAACTTGATCCAAATGCGCCAACACTGGCACAAATGACCAAAAAAGCGATCGACTTACTGAAGACCAATGAAAAAGGTTTCTTTTTACAAGTCGAAAGTGCCTCTATTGATAAGCAAGATCATAATGCTAATCCTTGCGGACAAATCGGTGAAACTGTTGCGTTAGATGAAGCCGTACAAATCGGTTTAGATTTCGCTAAGAAAAATGGTGACACTCTGATTATCGTGACAGCTGACCATGCTCATTCAAGCCAAATTATTGAAGCAGATGTGAAATCAAGTGGCTTAACACAAGCGCTTATCACTAAAGATGGTGCAGTAATGGTGGTGAATTACGGTAACTCGGAAGAAGAATCCCAAGAACATACAGGGGCTCAGTTACGTGTTGCTGCTTATGGCCCACACGCTGCCAATGTGGTTGGGTTAACTGACCAAACAGACTTGTTCTTCACAATGCGTGATGCGATGGGTCTGAAATAAATTTAAGTTGAATTTATAGTCTGTCTGAACTTGTAGTCGAATTGCCTTACTAAATTGTTGTATTTTTGCGCGACTTAGAGAGATACCCTCTGGTCGCGTTTTTTTATTAAAAACTTAGCCTATTTAAAATAAAATGATAATAAATCAATAGGTTATTTATAGGCTGATTTTGAAAGTTACACATTCTCTGCTATAATTAACAGAATTTACAAATTAATCTATGTAATATTCTCAACTTCTCCATTGATTATTGCACTTAAGTTGCAATATCTTTTTGTCTAATAACGCTCCACGTTATTAAGGCATTACCCGTAAAAAATCTTTTCTCAGATAGATTATCTGCTCGTGGTCTTTCTCTTTTTTATGAGATTGAAGGAGAACAGAGTCAAACAAACAACGATAAAAATAAGGTTATTCTTTCTATGCTGACACTGCTTCATTTACTCTCATCAGTCGCGCTTCTTGTCTGGGGAACACATATTGTTCGTACAGGCATTATGCGTGTCTTTGGTTCTGATTTACGCCGAATTTTAGGTAAAAGTATTAATAAGAAATCCAACGCTTTCCTTGCGGGGGTGGGAGTAACGGCATTAGTCCAAAGCAGTAATGCGACGGCACTTTTGGTTATCTCTTTTGTGACGCAAGGGCTGATTTCGATTACACCAGCACTGGTTATTATGTTAGGTGCAGATGTGGGTACTGCACTTATGGCGCGAGTGCTGACCTTTGATCTCTCTTGGTTATCACCACTGCTTATTCTTGTCGGGGTGATCACTTTTCTAAGTCGTAAAAAAGAGCGAGTTGGGCAATTAGGGCGCGTAGGAATTGGCCTTGGTTTAATTATTTTAGCCTTACAACTGATAGTCACCTCTGCCGAGCCAATTACCCATGCCAGTGCGGTACAAGCTATCTTTACTTCATTAAGTGGCGATACTGTTTTAGCGCTTCTCGTGGGTGCTTTATTTGCGATGGTAAGTTACTCGAGCCTTGCCGCCGTATTATTAACCGCGACACTGAGTGCAACTGGGCTAATGCCTTTATATATCAGCTTATGCATTGTGATTGGTTCTAATATTGGTAGTGGTTTGCTGGCGTTAATGAGTAGTCGAGGTCAAAGTGTTGTTTCACGCCAAGTAGTACTAGGAAGTCTATTTTTTAAATTGATTGGTGCGCTATTGGTTTTACCTTGGATTACCATCATTGCAAATAAAATTCAGCAATATGGATTTTCACCGGCTGAAGTCGTTATCTATTTTCATGTTATTTATAATCTTGTTCGCTGTATTTTGATGATCCCTTTTGTCGGCATAATGGCGAAATTATGTCAGCGACTTATTCCTGAATTACCGGTCACTGAATCTGAAATGGCTCCACGATATTTAGATCAATCCGCGATTGATACACCGTCGTTGGCAATTGCCAATGCGGTTAGAGAATCATTACGATTAGGTGATGTTATAGAACAAATGCTGCAACGTTTTACTGCATTAATGGAAGGCGATCGCCAGCAAAAAAGAGACATTAGCCAGTTAGAAGAAGAGGTAGAATTACTCCACAGCAGCATTAAATTGTATATGGCACAAATTCAACAGCATGATCTAGGAACTGAAGATTCTCGACGCTGGGCTGAAATTATTGATACAGCGATGAATTTACAACAATCATCCGCTATCATTGCGCGTATGTCGGCTGAAGTGGTGAGTAAAGGTTTAAATCATCACTTATTTTTATCGGAGGAAGGACGTCGTGAATTACAGACACTCCTTGAGCGTCTGCAAAGTAATCTGAATCTGGCGATGTCGGTATTTGTTTCCGGCAACATGGAACATGCTCGTAAATTACGTCGAGCAAAACATCGTTTCCGTTTACTCAACCAGCGTTACTCGTTTGCTCATGTAGAACGTCTTCATTTGCATAATATGCAAAGTATTGAAACCAGTTCTCTGCATACCAGTTTGCTCGGTGATATGAAACGGTTGAATTCCTTATTCTGTGCAGTGGCTTACCATGCATTAGAACGAAGTGAATCATCATCAGAACAGGTTAATCTTTAATAATGAAAAACAATATTCGTCAATTAACAAGAAATGAAATTCCACAAGTGTGGGGAATTGATAGAACCGAGCTTATTGAAAAGTTATATGTATTAAAAGAAGGGACGTTGCATTTATCAGAACAACGCTTTGATATGAAAGGCTGGCCAGAAGGTGAAGCAGAGCATTACACTCCGGTTTTACTCGAAAGTTTTGACCGAGGAGCGCCTTTCTGGGGCGTTTTTAAACAAGGTCAATTGGTTGCAGCTGCGAGTGTTGATCCACAAAAACGCGGTCAAAATGGCACTTTACTTCAACTCTCTTTTTTACATGTTAGCTACCAGCAACGTGGGCAAGGTTTAGCACGAATATTATTTGATTATTGTGTGGAATATGCGAAGAAAAAAGGGGCTGGTGGATTATATATCTCATCAACACCTTCTGAAAATAGCGTGAATTTTTATCAGCATTTAGGGTGTCGTTTAATTGATACTCCTGATCCTGAACTTTATGAAAGAGAGCCTGAAGATATTCATTTAGTCTTTCATTTTATCAAGTCAAATAACGCTTAGTTTCGTTTATTGATCAGTACAACACATAATAAAATTAAACGTCTTATCATGAAAATGATAAGGCGTTTTTTTGTTTATGATGCTAAAGAATAGACATAACCCTTTAAAAAATAAGGATATAAAGTAAGTTTTTTTCTTTATATAAGTTGATTTAGTATAGGTGTTATATATAATAATGAAAATCATTATCATTAATGGTGGCTTATTATGGCTAAACCAACACGTATATCTCCAGTGACATCTTGGACATCTCGCATTAGTTTATGGGAAATGTTGGCTGTTTCTTCCTTGCTAACAGTGATCACGCATTCTATTGCGGGAACATCTGCTTTTACGCTGGTTTTAGTGGTTTCAATGTTGTTATCCACCTTGATGCTGTTCCATAAAAAATTACAGATGTGGGTAATGATCCCCGCAGGTGTTGTATTAACCTACAGTTTGATGACACTTTTAGTCGCATATCATGGATAGAGAAGAGATATTCAGTGTGTAATCGAATGGGGGTTATCACAAGGAGAAAAAAGGTTATTGAGTGGTGCGAAGAGGGGGACTTGAACCCCCACGTCCGTAAGAACACTAACACCTGAAGCTAGCGCGTCTACCAATTCCGCCATCCTCGCAGTCTTACTCAATTAATTTTACTCTGGGCATTGTCTGTTTGGTGCGAAAGGGGGGACTTGAACCCCCACGTCCGTAAGGACACTAACACCTGAAGCTAGCGCGTCTACCAATTCCGCCACTCTCGCATTCAGACAGGAAGCGAATTTTATGCCTTTTATTTTTGGCGTCAATTATTTTTTATCAATAAATTATCTTGGTGATGAAAAATAAAACACCTTGAATTATCACTTAAAATCAGCCCCAAAAATAAAGCCCTGTTTTAGATAACAGGGCTTGTGATTAGTCTTTTTTGGTTGCTTGGTAAACTTTGAATTTACCTGTTGATGCAAGCACTTCATGAGAGCCAAATACATGATCCAATATATCTGGATAAGGGATAAACGAATTCGCCACAATTCGTAATTTACCGCCTCTTTTCAAATAATTTGGTGCAAGACGAATGATATCTTCAGCTGCTTCATAGCTTGTGCCTAAACCATCATGGAAAGGCGGGTTGGAGATTATCCAATCATAAGTTTCTTCAATTGCTGAATAGACATTACTTGCAATCACTCGACCTTCTAATTCATTCACGTTTAAGGTGGCGATACTAGAAGAAATTGCTGCGGCATTCACATCACACAGTGTCAGTTTTAACATTGGGTTTTTCTTACCGAGTACAGTGGCGAGGACACCACAGCCACATGCCATATCCAGTAAGTCGCCAACCATTGCATCATCAAAAGTTGAAAGTAATAAGCGGCTACCCTCATCTAATGCATTTTGGCTAAAGACGCCCGGTAATGCCATTACAGTAAGATCGTCATGGCGATAAGTTTGCCACCAGTTATTACGGTCAAACAGTGTTTGATATGTTTGAGTACCAAAAAATAAGCTGCAACGGCGTGCTGAATCTATTTTTTTTAGTTTAGCGATACCGTTCATTAATTCAGTGGCACTTTTAACACCGCTACGGTTTTCACCAACGATAAAGATTTCAGTACCCACTTGTAAGTTAGAGCAAAGGCTACGCAGTTGGAAAGTGGCTTCGTTTTTATTTTTAGGCCAAAAATAGATCAAGGTATTGCAATATTTCACAAAGGACTGATCTGCAACTAAACCGAAGAGTGCGTTATCACCCATTGATTTTAGTAATGGTAGCCACTGGTGATATTGGTTGGTATATGCTCTGACACTTTTCGCCTGAATTTGCGCCGCGAAAGTATCTTGAAGATCACCTGCAATAAGTACATGCCTGTCTGCGAAATGATCTAGGTGACGAAGAATAACTTCGCTAGCAGGGGACAGTGAGGACATTATGATTATTACTCCTTAAAAAACATGAGACGCATGATATCAGATATAAAGAAACCGACGCTATTTATTGGCGTAGTTTATGCCCTCTGATACTATGTACCGTTGTTCTACACTTGATAGGTAAGCATAATGAGCCGTAAAGACAGAATGTTATCCCAACTTGGAATTCGTCAGTGGGTACTTCGTAAGCCTGCTGTGTTAAAAGGCGAGCATTCTGTTCAATTTCCGGATACAACACGTTTACTTATCATTACTGATGATACCGTTGATCTAAATAACGGGCTTTTCTCTGATATTTTTAGCGCCATGGGGATAGATAAAGACGAAATCTATTGTATTACAACAGATGATGTGAGCATGCTCACAGAATCATTTGATCTTCCCTGCTGGTTATTAGGCACTGATCTCATACTTCCCTCTGAATATACTTCTCTGAGAAGCCCTTCATTACATCAGTTATATTTTGATGCTGATGCAAAACGCGATCTTTGGAAACAAATCTATCAATATGAAGACCATTTCACTCTTAAACCCTGCTGATTTACCTTTAGCATGGCAAATTGAAAAATTAAGTCATTCATTCCCTTGGAGTGAAGAAACATTTTATAGTAACCAAGGAAGTCATTATTTTAATCTGAAAATTTGCATTGATAATATTATTGTAGGTTTCGCAATTACGCAATTAATATTAGATGAGGCAACACTTTTTAATATCGCAATCCATCCTGATTATCAGGGGAAAGGTTACGGCAAAGCTCTTTTATTAGAACTGATTGAAACACTTGAGAAAAAAAATATCACTACCTTGTGGTTAGAGGTGCGAGAATCTAATGAAAAAGCGTTCAATCTCTATGAATCTATTGGATTTAATTTCGTTTCAAAACGCAAAAACTATTACCCAACAAAGACGGGGAATGAAGATGCGATTATCATGGCTTATCCTATTTCTTTCTAATTAAATCTTTATTTAAGTTAAATTTAAAACGCCTTCTATTAGGCGTTTTTTTATTTTATTTGAAGTATGAAGATTTTATTTTTTATTAATTGTATTTAAAATTTATCTTTATTTTTACTTAATGTAAATTTATCAAGTTAATTTCACTTTTGTCATTGTTTAATTTTAAAACGTTAGGTGATTATAACAGTGTTAAAAAGGTGAATAGTATTTGAAATAAGTAAATTGAGTATTTGTTTTTGTTTTAAATAAAGTGATTAGTCTCTAAATATAGACAAAATTAAATCTAAATAAAGGTGTATTTATATAGGATCTTATATTCAATCCCGATTTTAACCGAAAATAAATAGGCTAATTCAGGGCTTTATTAATGGTATTGGTTTTTTTTAATAGCAGAGTAGTCAATCAACAACTCTCAATGCACTTGCTACATTTATAAATCAAACCATGACATTCTTCACAGAACAAATGGCTAACTGGGTTAGAAATTGTAGATCTTTGTATGTAATGCATACAGAAAAGAAGAGTGGAAATTTGCTGTACAAGGTTGATTGGTTGAAATCTATGCAATATAATCTCTTTTGGTACGGAAAAGATACGTACAAAGGAGATTATATGGCAACAACACGTCTTGATATTCGGCTTGACGAAGAGATAAAAGCAAAAGCTGAAAAAGCATCAGCGTTGTTAGGGCTTAAGAGTTTAACGGAGTATGTTGTTAGGTTAATGGATGAAAATGCAACACAGGTCATTTTGCAACACGAAAGTATTGAAGTTAAAAATGATATTTTTGATGAGTTTCTAACAGCTTGTGATAATGCTAAAGCCCCTAACCAAGCACTTATTGATGCAGTCCAACTTGCAAATAAAAGTGGTATTAAGTGAGTATAGGCAAAGAGTTTGAAGAATTATGTAAGCTAAAACATGATAGGACGTCGTTTGATTGTGGGGAAGTGGAGCTTAATACATTTCTTCAAACCCAAGCAATTAAGCATATGCAAGCTGGGATAAGCCGGACAATGGTTTTACCCAGCAAACAGTTGTTGGATAATCAAAAATACTCGATATGTGCATTTTACAGCATAACGCCTAGTGCTATACATCGAGAAACATTACCAACAAGTTTAGCCAAAAAGCTCCCTCGTTATCCTATACCTGTTTTTTTACTTGCTCAGTTAGCTGTGCATAAAGATTTTCATGGCGTTGGTTTGGGGAAAATAAGCCTTGTTCGTGCGCTTCATTATTTGTGGAAGGTAAATACCTATATGAGAGCGTATGCAGTCGTTGTTGATTGCTTAACTGATGCCTCAAAATCATTTTATGCAAAGTTTGGCTTTGATGTTCTTTGTGAGCATAATGGGCGAGTTAGAATGTTTCTTCCGATGAAAACGATAAAACAGCTTTTTGAATAAGCTGATTCATCTCTCGCCAATAAAGCACCATAATACAGTGAGATCATAATTGATGAATGTTATTACCTATCACGAACACTAGGCATCACTCCCTCAAGCAGATAAAATAGTAACCATTGATTGTTTATACAGACAAGATAGGCGAAAATAAGCGCCAATTAAGATTAACTTACGGGTTGAATGTCTTTTATAGTCACTTTAATTATTACTTATCGCAATATATCAGTGCCTTACATTCTCTCGTCTATCAACCAGAAGATCACCATTGATGTCTAATCCTATTTTTCAGCAAGAAGTTGCTCGTCGTAGAACTTTTGCCATTATTTCCCACCCCGATGCGGGTAAAACAACCATCACTGAAAAAGTGTTGTTATTCGGACAAGCAATTCAACGTGCAGGAACCGTAAAAGGCCGTGGTTCAAATCAGCATGCAAAATCTGACTGGATGGAAATGGAAAAACAACGTGGTATTTCTATTACAACCTCAGTCATGCAGTTCCCTTATGCAGATTGCTTAGTTAACTTATTAGATACCCCAGGGCACGAAGACTTCTCTGAAGATACTTATCGTACTTTAACCGCAGTTGACTGCTGTTTAATGGTAATTGACTCCTCTAAAGGGGTTGAAGATCGTACTCGTAAGTTAATGGAAGTAACACGTTTACGTGACACTCCAATTCTGACTTTTATGAATAAACTCGACCGTGATATTCGTGATCCAATGGAAGTCATGGACGAAGTTGAAACAGAATTGAAAATTGCATGTAGCCCTGTGACTTGGCCTATTGGTTGCGGAAAACTCTTTAAAGGGGTTTATCACATTCTTAAAGATGAAACCTATCTTTATCAAACAGGTCAAGGTCATACTATTCAGGATTCTCGCGTCATTAAAGGGTTAGATAACCCAGAGCTTGATGAAGCTATTGGTGATGATTTAGCAAGCCAATTACGTGATGAATTAGAGTTGGTATTAGGTGCATCTCATGAATTTGATCATGAAGCATTCTTAGCTGGCGAATTAACGCCTGTATTCTTTGGTACTGCATTAGGTAACTTTGGTGTTAACCATATGCTTGATGGCCTTGTAAAATGGGCACCAGCACCAATGCCTCGTCAAACTGATATGCGTGAAGTTACCGCATCTGAAGAGACATTCACAGGTTTCGTCTTTAAGATCCAAGCCAATATGGACCCTAAACACCGTGACCGTGTTGCATTCCTGCGTGTAGTGTCAGGTATGTATGATAAAGGCATGAAGTTACACCAAGTCCGCATCAAAAAAGATGTGGTGATTTCTGATGCATTAACCTTTATGGCAGGCGATCGTTCTCACGTAGAACATGCTTATCCAGGGGATATCATTGGTCTTCATAACCACGGTACAATCCAAATTGGTGATACCTTTACTCAAGGTGAAATCCTGAAATTTACCGGTATTCCAAACTTTGCGCCTGAGTTATTTCGCCGTATTCGTTTACGTGATCCGTTAAAACAGAAGCAGTTACTTAAAGGATTGGTACAGTTATCAGAAGAAGGTGCTGTACAGGTCTTTAGACCACTGGCAAATAACGATTTAATCGTAGGTGCAGTGGGTGTGCTTCAGTTTGATGTAGTTGTTGCAAGACTTAAGAGTGAATATAACGTTGAAGCGATTTATGAATCCGTGAACGTTTCAACAGCTCGCTGGGTTGAATGTAACAACGAGAAAAAACTCGAAGAGTTTAAACGTAAAAATGAACAAAACTTGGCACTTGATGGCGGCGATAACTTAACTTATATCGCACCAACGATGGTTAACTTGAATTTAACGCGTGAGCGTTATCCTGATGTTGAGTTTCATCAGACGCGTGAACACTAATACTCGTCATACTTCAAGGTGTAGCGTTGTTGACGGCGTTCATTCGCACTAGTCACATACTTGTGTATGTTCCTAGCGACTCATTTAATTGTCGCCTAGCTACATCTTGAATTTACTCGTCATACTTCAAGCTGCAACGTTGTTGACTACGTTCATTCGCACTAGTCACATACTTGTGTATGTTCCTAGCGACTCATTTACTTGTCGCCTAGTTGCAACTTGAATTATTTAGAGTAATGGCATTGGCATACTTACAGTTGCAACTTGAATTATTTAGAGTATGTAATCTAATGAAAAGGCTATATTTCTTAATATAGCCTTTTTTGTTTCTTCGATTTTATTAGTTAAATCTACTCTGCATATCCCTAATATCCTGCCAAAAAGCCCTTCTTAATTTGGAATTACACTCTTTTTTTTCTGTTAACATTATGCTCGTTTTTATACTTATTTATAAATATATGTAAAATTTATTATAGTTTTATTTGTTATTATTAGAATAAAATTATTAGGATTAGTCTTTATTTGCTATTTTTTGCTTTATTTAACTCAAATAGCTTATTAGTGTAATAGCTTAGATTGTTAAAATTTTGTAGTGCTTCATAAAAATATAGATATTAAAACACACATATTTCCTATCGCAGTTATTGTGATTAGGGGGAGAGCAATGAAACAATATAAAACGCTAAAATTAGCGTTAGTGATGTCAATGGGCTTAGCTGTTGTTAGTATGGGTGCATCAGCTGAAACATCGTGGTATAGCGAAATCAATAACAGTGGAAATAACACGGGTTATTATTTAAGTGATACTTCCATCTCGAATAAAATTAAAGATACGCTATTACCAATGCAAGATATTGATAGTGAGAATATTTCTGTTCGCACTGAGTTTGGGCATGTTTTTCTTTCAGGTTTTGTTGATAGTAAAGCCCAAGAAGAAAAGATCTTACAACTTATTGAAAAAATTGAAGGCGTTAAAAGCGTAGACTCAGATGTAAATATCAAATCATAAACATGATTTTCTTTTGTATTCGTCATATTCTAAGAAGATATTGTCTAATTTATTTGTATGAATACGTAAAAATAATGACGTCAAAAAAATGTGCGGGTATCCTTTGATAAGTTGTATAAAGGAGACATTATGGGGAAGTATATACCTGTCACATTAAATAATATTACGGCACTCGAATTTCAATCCTCACTACCACAAGGCAAAGTCGCTTTAGTTTGTGAAGGCGGAGGTCAACGCGGGATCTTTACTGCGGGTGTCCTTGATGAATTTATGCGATCACAATTTGATCCCTTTGATATTCTACTTGGGGTGTCTGCGGGTGCGCAAAATTTATCTGCTTTTGCCTGTGGTCAGCGTGGATATGCACGTAAAATTATTAATCGTTATACAACCAATAATCAATTCTTCAATCCCATTCGCTTTGTCCGTGGCGGCAATTTACTCGATCTTGATTGGTATATAGATACGACAGCCAAAGAAATGCCTCTTGATATGCCAACAGCGCTACGCCGTTTTGATGCGGGTCGTGAGTTTTATATGGTGGCAAGTCGTTCTGATAATTTTCAGGCAAATTATTTTCAACCTGATGAACCGACTTGGCTTGAGATAATCAAAGCGTCCAGTGCTATTCCTGCTTTTTATCGTAATGGTGTCTTATTTCATGATGTTGTTTATCATGATGGTGGGATCAGCGATGCTATTCCTGTGAGAGAAGCTTATCGACGAGGTTGTCGTACTATTGTCGTTGTTCGTACTGTTCCTTCTGAATACCAATACACAACAGAGTGGGTTGAGCGTATGGGAAAATGGTTTGAAAATAGCCGTTTACAGCGCTTTATGGAGATGGCACAAGTACATATCGAAACCTATACCGAAACAATTAAATTTATCCAATCTCCCCCAGAAGATGTTGTGGTTATTGAAATTTATCCACCAACGACATTGCAATCTAGTGCATTAGGAAGTCGTTTAAGTGCATTAAATCATGATTATCATGTGGGTAGGCGTTGTGGCCGCTATTTTCTGGCGACAATTGGTCAGCACTTTTCTAAGAAAAAATTCAAACAGCACGATAAAAAAGTCTTTAGCTTATTTGAACAAGAAGCGAAGGCGGATAAAGCAGAGAATGCTTCTATTATTCAACAAGGAACTCGAAGCGTACATCCTGATGTGAGGCAAATTCAGAATGAATAAATTTATTGATACTCACTGCCATTTTGATTTCCCAGTTTTTTATGATGATATTGCCAATAGCTTGTCATTAGCGCATCAAGCTCATGTTGAAAAAATAATTATTCCTGCCGTTGCCCGTTGGAATTTTGATGTTGTTGCTGAGCTCGCTAATAATCATCATCAATTATATTATGCATTGGGATTACACCCTTTATATATTGAAGAGCACACTGAACAACATCTATTGGAATTAGAACAAAAATTAAAAACAGCTTCTCGTTGTGTCGCCATTGGAGAGATTGGGCTTGATGACTATATGGAAAATCCTCAGCCAGAGAAGCAAGAGGCATTTTTAATTGCACAGCTTAAGTTAGCGATTAAATTTGATTTACCCGTGATCCTACATTCACGTAAAACCCACGATAAACTAAGTGCGCTTTTACGCCGTTATGATGTGCCTCGTAAAGGGGTTATTCATGGTTTTGCAGGAAGTCTGCAACAGGCAGAAAAGTTTATTCAGCAAGGCTATTTTATTGGCGTTGGTGGAACCATTACTTATGAGCGAGCACAAAAAACTCGCCGTGCAATTGCCTCGTTACCGCTAGAATATCTGTTACTAGAAACAGATGCACCTGATATGCCTGTGAGTGGTTTTCAAGGTGAACCTAATCGTCCAGAACGTATTCAGAACGTTTTTTCCCAACTCTGTGAGCTACGTCAAGGATCACCAGAGGTGATCGCAGAGCAACTCTATCTCAATAGCCTACAATTATTTGGGCTCAACAATATTACCTAGCGCTTGAATGAAAATGCGGTTTATCTAAAGGTTAAAAACGCCCCTTATTTTAATCTTATTAATATGAATAGGGCGTTTGTTTATTCCCTCGATTTAAGATTGAAAATACGTTTTGTTAATCCCAAGCGTATTTTTTCTAATTAGCCTGTTCAACAAATGCGTTTTCTTTCTTGTTTATGTGATCAACTTCTCATTTGTGACTTTTGTGTTACTTTTTTCAGACTCTATTTGTGATGGATATTGAGGGTTCTTTTCTTAGACTAGGTATAATTATCCGGCAAAAAGAGTCAATAAGCTCTGGCAAGGGCATTATTGATAATCCATTAAATTTTTATGTGAACAGGGATCCTTCAATGCAACTCATTATGAGCTTGGTCGGAATGGTAACATTAATATTGATAGCCATTCTGTTTTCCAGCAATCGACGTGCAATTAGACTACGTACAGTTGGTGGCGCATTCCTTATTCAGATTGGCTTAGGTGCCTTCGTTCTTTATTCCGACGGTGGTCGCGAGGTGCTTCTTGCGGTTTCTGATGGCGTTAAGAATGTTATTGATTACGGCAATAATGGGATGAGCTTCCTATTCGCAGGCCTAGTATCAGATAAAATGTTCGAGTTGTTTGGTGGTGGCGGCTTCGTATTCGCCCTACGCGTACTACCTGTTATCGTGTTCTTCTCTTCATTAATTGCAGTGCTGTATTACCTTGGCATTATGCAAATAGTTATTAAAATTCTGGGTGGTGGCTTACAAAAAGTACTTGGCACATCACGAACAGAATCTATGTCTGCAACTGCAAATATTTTCGTTGGACAAACCGAAGCACCACTTGTTGTTCGCCCTTATATTGCAAGAATGACAACCTCAGAACTCTTTGCGGTTATGTGTGGTGGTTTAGCCTCTGTTGCGGGTTCAGTGCTCGCTGGATACGCGAGTATGGGCGTACCGTTGGAGTATCTGATCACAGCATCCTTTATGGCAGCTCCGGGTGGTTTACTCTTTGCTAAATTGCTGATCCCTGAAACAGAAACACCAGATGATCAAAAAGATGCGCTGGATAAAATGGCGGAAGACGAAAAACCTGCCAATATTATCGATGCCGCTGCTGCGGGCGCCTCTTCAGGTTTACAACTTGCGCTTAACGTCGGTGCTATGTTACTTGCTTTCGTTGCATTGATTGCATTAGTTAATGGTATCCTTGGTGGTATTGGTGGCTGGTTTGGTTATGAGAATTTCTCATTAGAACTAGTGCTAGGTTGGGTATTTGCACCAATTGCTTTCCTGATTGGTGTACCTTGGAGTGAAGCAACCATTGCAGGCTCATTTATTGGACAAAAAATTGTTATCAATGAGTTCTATGCTTACTCTGAATTTAGTAAATACCTAAAAGAAGATGCATTAGTTGCAGGTTCTGGATTAGTGGTGTTATCTGCTCAAACGAAGGTTATTATCTCCTTTGCATTATGTGGTTTTGCTAACCTCTCTTCTGTTGCTGTACTACTAGGTGGTTTAGGTGGAATGGCACCAAACCGTCGTAAAGATGTAGCGCGTTTAGGTATGAAAGCTGTGCTGGCTGGTACGCTCTCTAACTTAATGAGTGCAACAATTGCAGGATTCTTCTTTGCATTAACGGCAATGGCTGTTGTTGCTGCTTAATTGATTTATATTGTGAAGAGCAGATGGGGTTTGCCTATCTGCTCTTTTATGTTTGTTTTCTGCTGTAATGTTAACTACTTTTATTGTGTGAGATATTTCGCAATTTGTATTGAATAGGGTCAATAGCAATATCATTTCATATTGATCACGCTTTTTTTGCGTTATAAAGACGACTTAAAGGCGCTATTCGAGTAACATTAAACCAGAAAATGACCTAATTGTGATATTCATCACACTTTTATGTCATTGTTTGCAAGTTGCATTTGATTAGTGTGACGTAAAGCACATCTAATTGTTCCTTAGCGTGTTCAAATAAGATGTGCTGAAACTTCATGGAATGGCGAAGGCTCAATGACGGGTCGCCGAAGTGAGCATAGCGCGGTGAGAGGGAGCTCAGCTGTCGTTGTAGCGCAAGTTACAACAACATCTTCAAGGAACCAAGTCCGCTCGCCAACAAATTTAATCGCTAACCTTAAGCGTATGCCCAAAAGGGCTTGAGAAACATCGTTGGAGAGTTTTATGACAGATTTAACCGCTGCAGCGCGCCTTGCGCTGTCTTTGATGGATTTAACTACATTAAATGATGACGACACTGATGCAAAAGTGACTGCATTATGTCATCAGGCTAAAAGCCCAGAAGGCAATACAGCCGCTATTTGTATCTACCCACGTTTTATTCCGTTAGCACGTAAAGTGTTACGCGAACAGGGTACTCCAGACGTCCGTATCGCAACCGTAACTAACTTCCCTCATGGTAATGATGATTTAGATATCGCATTAGCAGAAACCAACGCGGCATTAGCTTATGGCGCAGATGAGGTTGACGTAGTTTTCCCTTACCGTGCATTTATGGCAGGTAACGAGCAAATCGGTTTTGATATCGTTAAAGCTTGTAAAGAAGCTTGTGCAGAAGCAGGTTCTTTACTGAAAGTAATTATTGAAACGGGTGAGCTGAAAGATCCAGCACTTATCCGTAAAGCATCTGAAATTTCAATCAAAGCAGGTGCTGACTTTATTAAAACTTCCACAGGTAAAGTACCTGTAAATGCAACACTGGAAAGCGCTGAGTTAATGATCCAAGTGATCCACGATATGGGTGTTGGCAAAGAAGTTGGTTTCAAACCAGCTGGTGGTGTACGTACCGCTGAAGAAGCCGCACAATACCTTGCATTAGCTAACCGCATTATGGGTGACAACTGGGTTGATGCCCGTCACTTCCGCTTTGGCGCGTCAAGCCTGTTAGGTAATTTATTAGCCACTTTAGGTCATGGCGAACAAAAATCGTCTAGTGGTTACTAATCCATTCGTGAAATATGCCCACTTTTCATTATTGTGGGCATTACCAATGCTATAAAACCAGGAGGTTGCAGTGTTTCTTGCCCAAGAGATTATTCGTAAAAAGCGTGATGGTCATCCTTTAACTGAGGAAGAAATTCGTTTTTTCATTAATGGCGTCAGAGATAATACTGTTTCTGAAGGTCAAATTGCTGCATTAGCAATGACTATTTATTTCCACGACATGACAATGCCAGAGCGTGTTGCTTTGACATTAGCTATGCGTGATTCCGGTACAGTACTGAACTGGAAAAGCCTAAATTTAAATGGCCCAATCGTTGATAAACACTCAACAGGTGGTGTAGGCGATGTAACTTCACTGATGTTAGGGCCAATGGTTGCGGCTTGTGGTGGTTATGTTCCTATGATCTCTGGTCGTGGATTAGGCCACACAGGTGGAACATTAGATAAGCTTGAAGCAATTCCAGGCTTTGATATTTTCCCTGATGATGAGAAATTCCGCGACATTATTCGTAATGTCGGCGTTGCTATTATCGGACAGACTAATTCATTAGCACCTGCTGACAAACGCTTTTATGCTACCCGTGATATTACTGCTACAGTTGATTCAATCCCACTTATCACTGCCTCTATTTTAGGTAAAAAATTAGCTGAAGGCTTAGATGCATTAGTGATGGACGTTAAAGTGGGCTCGGGTGCCTTTATGCCGACTTATCAGAAATCTGAAGAGCTGGCTGAGTCAATTGTCCAAGTAGCAAATGGCGCAGGCTGTCAAACCACTGCACTGTTAACTGATATGAACGAAGTATTAGCTTCTAGCGCAGGTAATGCGGTTGAAGTTCGTGAAGCTGTTCAGTTCTTAACAGGCGAATATCGTAATCCACGTCTATTTGAAGTCACTATGGCGCTGTGTGTTGAAATGTTAGTATCAGGCCGTTTAGCGGATGATCGTCAACAAGCTCGTCAAAAACTGCAAGATGTGTTGGATAACGGTAAAGCGGCAGAAGTCTTTGGTCGTATGGTTGCAGCACAGAAAGGCCCATCTGATTTTGTTGAAAACTACAATAAATACCTGCCAACTGCGGTATTAAGTAAACCTGTATTCGCTGAGAAAGCAGGATTTATCACTGAAATGGATACGCGTGCATTAGGTATGTCAGTTGTGACATTAGGTGGTGGTCGTCGTAAAGCAACTGATGCTATTGATTACAGTGTTGGCTTAAGCGACATCGTAGCGCTTGGTGCTGAAATCAATACAGATACACCTTTAGCGATGATCCACGCTAACAGTGAAAAATCATGGCAAGAAGCTGCGGCAGAAGTCCGTAAAGCGATGGTAATTGGTGACAGCAAACGCGAAGCTTCACCAATGGTGTACCGCCAAATCAGCGAATAAGAACTCAATTACGATTTATAAGTGACATATCCGTGGTCTACGGAGAATGACACAGGAGAGAGAATTATGAAACGTGTACATATCATGGTATTAGATTCCTTCGGTATCGGTGCTGCCGGTGATGCGGAGAAATTCGGTGACCAAGGTTCAGACACTTTAGGGCATATCGCACAAGCGTTTGCTGACGGTAAAGCAGATAGAGATGGTCGTAAAGGTCCTCTTCATTTACCTAATCTTTGCCGTTTAGGTTTAGGTAAAGCTGCGGAAGAATCAACAGGTAAATTCCCTATTGGTTTAGATAAAGACGCAGATATTATCGGAGCTTATGGCTACGCGAGTGAAATCTCTTCTGGTAAAGATACTCCGTCAGGCCACTGGGAAATCGCTGGTGTTCCTGTTCTGTTTGATTGGGGATACTTCAAAGAACTGAAAAATTCATTCCCACAAGAGCTGTTAGAAAACATCGTTAAACGTGCAAAATTACCAGGTTACTTAGGTAACTGCCATGCATCTGGTACAGTGATTTTGGATGAACTGGGCGAAGAGCATATGAAAACCGGTAAGCCGATTTTCTATACCTCTGCTGACTCTGTATTCCAAATCGCATGTCATGAAGAAACTTACGGTTTAGATGAATTATATGAGCTGTGTGAAATTGCTCGTGATGAACTAAACAAAGGCGATTACAACATTGGTCGTGTTATTGCGCGTCCATTTATCGGTGACAAACCGGGTAACTTCGCTCGTACAGGTAACCGTCATGATTTAGCGGTTGAGCCACCAGCACCAACTATGTTGAAAAAACTGGTTGATGAAAAACAAGGTCACGTTGTTTCTATCGGTAAAATTGCTGACATCTACGCAAACGTAGGTATCACTAAAAAAGTGAAAGCAACGGGTATTAATGCTCTGTTTGATGCGACACTTGAAGAAATGAAGCTCGCGGGCGACAACACTATTGTATTCACCAACTTTGTTGACTTTGACTCATCTTACGGCCACCGTCGTGATGCAGTAGGTTACGGTGAAGCACTTGAGTTATTCGACCGTCGTTTACCAGAATTAATGGAACTGGTAAAAGAAGATGACATTCTTATCTTAACAGCAGACCACGGTTGTGACCCAACTTGGCCGGGTTCTGATCATACTCGTGAGCACATTCCTGTTCTTGTTTATGGTCCAAAAGTTAAACCAGGTTCATTAGGTCATCGTGAAACCTTCGCTGATATCGGCCAAACTGTTGTTAAATACTTCGGTGTGTCTCCTGTCGATTACGGTAAAGCAATGTTTTAATTTTACTTCGGTAGGCATAGTAATATGCCTACCGAATTATATTTGAATAGTAAAAAGATCAATTAAAAGGAAGAATTATGGCTACCCCTCATATTAACGCAGAAATGGGCGATTTTGCTGATGTCGTTTTAATGCCGGGCGACCCGCTTCGTGCTAAATACATCGCTGAAACTTTTTTACAAGACGTGCGTCAGGTAAATAATGTTCGTGGTATGTTAGGTTTTACAGGTACGTATAAAGGCCGTAAAGTTTCTGTAATGGGCCACGGTATGGGTATTCCTTCCTGCTCAATTTACGCAAAAGAATTAATTACAGATTTCGGCGTGAAAGTTATCATCCGTGTTGGTTCATGTGGTGCAGTATTACCAGATGTTGAACTGCGTGATGTTGTTATCGGTATGGGCGCATGTACTGACTCTAAAGTTAACCGTCTGCGTTTCAAAGACCAAGACTTTGCCGCTATCGCTGATTACCAATTAGTTCAAAATGCTGTTGATGCAGCCAAAGCGAAAGATATTAAAGTTCGCGTTGGTAATATCTTCTCTGCTGATCTGTTCTACTCTCCAGATCCAGAAATGTTTGATGTAATGGAAAAATACGGCATCCTAGGTGTTGAAATGGAAGCAGCAGGTATCTACGGTGTTGCAGCTGAATACGGCGCAAAAGCACTGACTATCTGTACTGTATCTGACCACATCAAAAAAGGTACACAGACCACTGCAGAAGAGCGTCAAACTACCTTTAATGAAATGATTGAAATTGCATTAGAATCTGTTCTGTTATTAGAAGACTAATCAATACATTTCGTTGCTTAAAAATAATAAAAACCCAATTTAAAAATTGGGTTTTTTTATGTCTAATTAATAAAGCTAAAAACTATGGAGCATAAATATACGTTTCTAAGTAAGGGTCCATTTTGATGGAATAATCTTTGATATTATCCAGACTTGGTGTTAATGGCTCTTTACACTCTTTCTTACTGATAATGTTATTGTCTTTATAAACAATAATACCGTTAAAATTCCAGCCTCTTCCTTCACCGTCATAAACGACGTAGCTATAGTTTCCATTCTTAAAACGAACATAGGTCGATGCCCCTGCAACAAACATCTGATGTCCATAAAAGACATTATTATTGGGTTGCTGAGGGACTGGTAGCGTGATCTCTGTTTTAGCAAGTGTGCCATAACGATAAACAGGAGGCTTTCCATGTTCAACGAACACACTGACATACTTACCATTTTCAAGTTGGCAGGTAAATTCTTCAGCATGGACACTTGCGGATAATAATACGAATACAGCAGCAACAGCGATATGTGCTTTCATATTGTGTTCTCCGTTAATTACCTACTCTATTACCTTAAGTATCGGCAAAGAACACAAAATATGTAGAGTAAATATTCTGATTATTTAGTTAGGTTACTAATTTTCATTTTAACCAATATTTATAGTATTACCAGAACAATCAACTGTGATAATTTCTTTATTTATATTTTCATTAAACACTATCTATTAACTTAGCCTTATCCAATATTTTGTACCTAATAATAGTTAAAATTAAAATTAATTTGCTAATTATGAAAAATATCATAGTGTTTTCGTTTGATTTTGTTCGTTGTAATTAAATTAAATGTAATTTTTGCTGTACCAATTGTGGAAATAACAGATTAATTCAATTAATTAAATTAAGAATTCAGTAATATCAGTTGGTTAGCATGTGATTATTATATTTTGATTATATTTCAAATAGTTAATAGTATTGCAGGTGATTATTTTTGTTTATAGCCTTATTTTCACTGTGATGTCAGTCACATAAGCATATAAATGAAATAATAACATCTGTAAATTTAACTTTCCGAAGATTTCTATTGTATTGATATTAAATAAAATATTTTGTTTTATGTGGTCGCCAACAGAACCCATGTGATCGCATGAAGCACTAACTAATTTAATTAGAAAATGTATAGTATTGCTATGCAATCAATTTAAATTTTTGTCGGTTTCTATTTGGAGAATATAGTGAAAAATCAAGATTTATTAGGTCTATCTTCTGCTAACATTCTGAATGCGGAATTTGAGAAGAAATACCACGACGTTATTGCTCACTTTTTCAGCCGAGATCCGAAGTATTGGCCGATATTTCAGGATAAAACAATCCAATCGATTACACAGTTTAGAAAAACAACAACTAACGATAATGACCAATTACAACGTTACTCAAATGGGCAACAGCTATTCGATCGTTTAATGGCGGATACGCAAATCCAACAAAATATTAATTACCCAGAAAACGATCCTAATGAATTACTGATGTTAGTTTCGACACTGTGTAAAAACTGGGAAAACCCATTAGCTGTTGAAAACGTTATTGCAATGCCAAGTGATCCGGGTGTTTATGGTTCAATCTTAGGGTTAATGGGCAACCCTAACATGGTGTATTGTGAATATTCAGGTGTCGCTGATGCGTTAGAAAAAGTGACGATTAAAAAAGTCGCTAAATTGGTTGGTTACGATCCTGAAGTTGCATCTGGTGTGTTCACTCAAGGTGGCACCATGTGTAATTTATATGGTTATCTATTTGGTTTACGCAAATCTATGCCTAATTCTAAACACTTAGGTATGGCAGCAGATCAAGATTATCGCATCATCAACTCTCAAGGTGGTCACTACTCAAACATGACTAACCTTGCGCTGCTAGGTGTTGATGTTGATAACAAAACCATCCGTATTAAAGTGTCTGAAGATAACACCATTAATTTAGAGCACTTAGAGCGTGAATTAAGAGCGTGCTTTACCGTTAAGTGTAAAGTGCCAACGATCATGTTAACTACCGGAACAACAGATACCTTTGGTGTGGATGATGTGAAAGGTGTTTGTGAGTTACGTGACCGTTTATGTGAAGAGTTCGAGATCCCTGTTAAGCCTCACGTACACGTTGATGCCGCTGTTGGTTGGCCGATCATTTTCTTCTTAGAATATGACTTTAGCAGTAACCCGCTGGCAATTAATGATGTCACTTTAGAAGGTTTACGTCAGAACGTAGAGAAATTCAAACATCTGAAATATGCCGATTCTATCACTATCGACTTCCATAAGTGGGGCTACGTTCCTTACACCTCAAGTTTAGTGCTGGTGAAAAACGGAAATGACTTCGTTGCACTTGAAAACGATCCTGAAAACTTCACCTATTTTGAGCATGAGTTAGAAGGGCAGACTCACTTACAATCTACTATTGAATGTACACGTAGTGGTGTGGGTATTTTTGGTGCTTACTCTGCAATGCATTATATGGGAATTGAGGGTTATCAAACCATTATTGCTCACTGCCTGCAAAATGCGAATTATATGCGCCATCAACTATTAGAGATGGGTAACGCAAAAGTTATCGTTCCTCAAAACCAAGGTCCAAGTGTTGGTTTTAAACTGTATGATCCTAATTTAGTCAAAGATCCTAACGTTGCGTTTGATTTAGAACTGACATGTTCTACTGACAAAGAAGCGTATGACTTTATGGTTCATAATACACAATGGCATAGAAAACTTTTCTTACAGCGTGGTAGAGAAGGGTTATTTACTAACTGGGTGGATTCTATTGCCTGCTCTAAATATGCGAAAAATAACCGTTATGTTTATCTTCCGGGTGAAAAAGCCGTATTTATGAACCCAAATACTGAACGTGCGCATATTGATAATTTTATGAAGATTTTAACCGATATGAGTCAAAATATGAGCTCAAAAAAGGCTGCGAAAATCTAATCAAATCATTGTCTGATTAAATAAAACAAACTGTACTTTAATAGAGGAAACTCATATTAAGGTACAGTTTTTGTTTTATCGGATAAAAGTTGCAGATTATCTGAGTTGGCTATCTTTACTACCACGACGATTATACCCACTAAACGTATTATTCTTTTTATCGAACGCTTCTTGGCAATTTAAACAATAGCGTACACCTGGAACGGCTTTTTGCCGAGCCAGAGAGATTGGCTCACCACATTCATCACAAAACTCTGCACTTTCACCTTGTGCCATTTGATTGCGAGCTCTTGCAATTGCATCATCAATGGTGGCATCTATTTGCTCTTGAACAGCACTATCATTAGCCCATCCACTTGCCATCATATTCTCCTATTTTAACAGTGAATATAAATACTATTATTAGGGCGATGGCGAAAAAATCAACAGAATAAAAGAGAATATAGATTGAGAAGATAGGGTGATAGAAATAAAAACCCCCTCATAGAGAGGGGGAAAATTTCAGAGGCATAATACGTCGTTGTTATTGTTTTTGTTCTCTAATAAACAGAGAAATGATAAAGAAGAGGGCGACGAATACGATAATGAGGTTAAAGCCGACAGAAACATTATAGCTTTCTGAAACCTGACCGATTAATGAACCCGCTAACGCACCGCCCAATCCTGAAGCCACATAAATAAGTCCCATCACCGAGCCACTTTTACTGGTTAATTTTGTGGCAACCGCTGCGGCTGTTGGAAATAGCACAGATAATGCAAAACCAAATACCATAAAGAGATAAACAACATCTTGCACAAAGATACGGCTAACAATAATGGCGATAAGCGAGAACAGTGAAAATAAAATCAATGTTTTGCGATCACCCAGTGCAAGGTTAATAAAGCCACCAATAAAGCGACCGATAGTAAATAAGAATGCGAAACTAGAAATAACATAAGCGGCTGTCTCTGCTTTTTGCGCATTACTCATATTCCCAATATCCATAGAGGTATAGAAAATAGGGAAGAAGTTTAAGAATGCGGCTTCAGCTGCCACATATAAAGTGATAAATAAAATAACTAGCAACAGTGATTTTTGTGTCAGTAACTCTAAAAAGTCACTGAATTTCATATCGACTTGTGCGCTACTTTCTATTTTTAGCGTACTTAATACTAAAATAATCACAGCAACAATAACGGCAACACCAACATAAAAGGTACGCCATGAAATAGAGTGTGAGAATAGATATTGTAAAATAAGTGGCGTAACAATCATCCCTACACCAAACATAGCGTTAGAGACATTAAACATCATTCCTGCTTTCTCTTTATAGAAAGTTGGAATAACGGTCACGATAGAGACAAGCATTGAGCCAATCCCTAAACCAATAACCAGATAAAAGCCAAAAAATAGCATCACGTTGAAAGCAAGGCTGGTTCCTGTTAAACCAACAGCCATCATTAATGAGCCAATAAACATCATGACTTTTAACCCTTTCTTATCGGTAAAATAGCCCGTTAATAAACTGGCGACTAAAAAGCCGATTTGGAAAAAGGTAATTAATGAGCCCACTTGGCTCATATTTAATGAAATATCATGTTGAACTTGTTCGAGAATAAGTCCTTTTGTATTTTGAATGCCACCGAGTAAAAACATCGTGACAAACAGAAGGAAAAAGACTTTCCATTTTTGTTGTTTAGCCATAATTTGATCCTGATTTTCCGCGGTGTATTATTCTTTAATTGTGTTGTTGTTATTGTTGTTATAAGCGTTATTAGGTGCATTGTGTTCACCAATCGCATCAAATAATTCTTGAGTCGCCCATCCATAGCAATAATAAAGTAAGTCATCACAAGCACTTTCTTCTGCGGCAATAACGGCTTCAATTAATTGAGCGGCAGGTAAATTCCACATTTGAATACCGCTATAAATAAAGGTATTTGGCTGTGAAAGCTGGCGAACTTTATTATTTTGTTCAGCAACAAAGTGAATAGGGAAACCTTGCTGTTTAAAGGTTTCATATGAAATATCATAAGGTAATTCAAATAAGCGTTTAAACGCAGTAAATGCACGCTCTTGGCTTTCACTATCATGAGCAAAATGATTAATTAATCCTTGAACATCCGCACCGCCCCCTAATTTGTGATAAGGGAAATGTTTAAGTGTTGATGAATAACGTGTTAATTCATGATAGTTCTGACCCAAAATCCAACTGTAAGCCGGTGGCCACAAATCGAGCCATAACGTAATTCCACCCGCCGTTTGTTTGGCATCAGACAGCAATTTTTCAACTAATTGAGTCACACTCTGTTGGCGAAATAGCTGCCATGCTTTTAACAGAGGTTCTTCTTTTAGTGCAGTAACAGGTGCTTCGAAATCCCCTTGTTTTAATGAATCCGCTAAAGCTGCAAGGCGATGCTTGATTTCATTAACGGGTAAGCCTTGTTGCACCATTTTCTTTTCACAGTGGGGGCAAAAACAGGTAAATAATCCTGCTGGATTGACTTCTTTACCCGCCCAATCAGGGAAACGAATGCGGTCAATTAAAAAAGTGTCATAACCGTAGTTTTGTTTTAATGCTGTGAATGTCTTTTGCCATAATTGAGCAACATCAGGGGCATTAGGGCAGAGCCAGTGTTCTTGTGGACGACCTTTAAAATCGACAACCTGATTGTTTTCTACATCACCAATAAAATCGCCATTCAGAATATTTGCCCATGGAATGACTTTATATTTTCCACCGTCGGTGGCTTTTTTTATCGTCATTAGCGGATCAGCACCCGATAAAATGGTGGGATCGACTCGTTGGCCCAGACGAGGAAAATCAGTATGAGTATTGATATGTAGTGTACCTGTTCCCATAACCACATTATGAATAGGGTTATGGGGCAGATCGCCAATAGGGTAAGGGTTACGTTCAAATATAGTATTAATTTCGACAAATAAATGCTCAACATGCTTCATACCGTCAAGGCGTTGAAGAATAGCGGGCATGCCTTCGTCTAAAATATCATGTGGGTGAAGATGTATTCCTGCCATGAGTCGCTCCCATCTCGTTTAAAGATTTTTTTTATTAGGGTTATCTCAATTGGATCTCGGGCATAAATTGAATTGATGGGTAAACCGTGGCTAAGGCGAGAATAGCAATGCCATAAAGCGGGCCTTTTTCCCATAATTCAGAAAGCTCGATATTCACTTTGGTGTTAGCAAATAAATGTCTATCTAGATTTGCCTGAACACGCGGTAAAAAGGTGTCAGCAGAGCGTGTGATCCCGCCTGTTAATACCACTTTTTCCAGATTTGCAATGGCGACTAAATTCATAATGCCGATAGCAAGATAATCAGCCATTTCCTCAACTAAGGATTGAGCAAGCGGATCGCCTTGTTGTGAGGCTTGAATAATCTCAATGGCACTAAGATTTTCTCCTCGCAAGTTTGCCATTCGCTCACTTAAACCTGAGCCAGAGCAGAAACTTTCAAAGCATCCTTTGTTACGCCAATTACGAAAGAGATGGTCACGAGCAAACATCATATAGCCGATTTCACCAGCCGCATTGTTTGCACCGCGGATAACTTTTCCATCCATCAGCAAGGCGGAGCCTAATCCTGTGCCGATCCCAATCAATGCACAACTGTGCGTATGACGGCAACGGCCTTTCCACATTTCACCCACAAGTGCTGCACGAATATCATTTTCGAGTACAACGGGTACATTGAGTTTTTCTGTAAGCTGTTGTGCTAGAGGTAAATTATCCCATTGAGGTAAGTTAGGGGAGCCTTCTAGTACAACACCATTTTTGATATCGATGATCCCTGGTGTGGCGACACCGATAACATTGATCTTTTGACGGTCTACGCCGCTTTTTTCGATCACATTTTCAATACTTTGTGCAAATTGCGTAATAAAGTACTCACGATCGTCAGTATCAAAGGTAGGCTCTTGATATTCATACAACAATTCGGCATCTAAGTTAAAAACCGCATAAGCGATTTTTGTTCCACCTAAGTCAATGCTGACACCTAAACTGTGTTGAGGATCGAAGTTAACTAAAATACCTTTTCTGCCTTGTCCTGCTGGCGAACTGACTCCGCTTTCATAAACGATTTTTTCTTCAAGGAGATCGTTAATAATTTCAGACACCGTCGCTTTTGTAATCCCGCTAATTTTGGCTATCTGAGCCCGTGACAAAGGACCTTGATGACGAATGACATTTAATACAAGCGAGGCATTCATTTGCCGTAATGTATTGGGTACGTTCGGTGTCACGTTACTACTCCATTTGTTTAGAAACAAAACTAAAATATGTTTTTTTTATATAAAATCGTCTGTGTTTGATAGTTATGCACCGTTTTATTTACTTTGTAAAGTATAAAACGTCTAATTAGTTTAGAAACCATCCTAAATGCGTTTGTGATCACAATTTGATGAGTCTGATTTGTACAATCAGATCTTCGAAAAGATCTTCAATGTATATATTCGTTGCACATATTCTTAGAACAATAAAACGACTAGAATGAAATCAATATCTATTGAACTAAAGAGAAAATTAGCATGAAAAAAGGAATGTTATTAAAAGGGTTAATAGGAATGCTATTGCTATTCCCACTTTATTCACAGGCAGTAACATTAAGCGGTTATCTTGAGGTAAAACGATTATTAGCCTTAGACCATCCTTCTAATAAACAACTAGAATCGGTGACACAAGCGTATCTAAACGGTATTGCGAATGGATTTAATTTTTATGCAGTATCAGTAAGATTGCATAATGAAGGTAATGATTTTAAGCCACTTTATTGTCCACCCAAAAAAGTCATACAAAATGGCGATTTTATGGTAAAGCATATTGATGCTTATCTTGATAAATATCCTATTGCTAAGCAAAAATATAAAGATACATCAATAGAGTTAGTTTATATTGCCGCATTACAAGATGCCTATCCTTGCGATGAATAAAAAGAAAAATAGCCACAATCCTTGTGGCTAAAATGATTTGGTGTGCTCTTTTTCTTGTTATTTACTTCAGGTTGCCTCTCTCATAAGCCCCTTGATGGAAGACACTCAAGCCGTTGCTGCTTCAACTTGTTTTACAGGAACAAGATGACAACAATCGCTTTCACCCGTTTTTTCAAAGGTTGATAAACGGGTAATTAAGAGTGAATTCATGTCTGTTAATAATCCCTCTGCTTGCAGTTTTTGCATGATGCTTTCATCGCAGTCATTGTTGTTTTGACGTTGATAAGCCACAGGCGTTACACCACGTAATACAGTCAATTGACCAGCAAGTGCAGGATTATCTGTTAATGCATATACGTTGTTGTTTGGCATAAAGCGTGACAATAAGGTCACTGATTTGCCATTTTCTGTTAATGCGGCAACGCTTAAATGCTTGTCGTCATGGAAAGCGGTTGTGGCAGCGGCTAGCGCAATCCAACGACCCGTTTGTGAATAGTAAGACGGTGATTGCCAAGGATTTTCAGCATTAGCGGCAAAAGAGCGCTCTGCACCTTCAGCTACACGAGCCATTGCACTAACGGCTTCCACTGGATATTTCCCTGCTGCTGTTTCAGCTGACAACATAACGGCATCTGTTCCATCACCAACTGCATTCGCAATATCCATAACTTCTGCACGGGTTGGCATTGGGCTTTCAATCATTGATTCCATCATTTGGGTTGCCGTGATCACAGGACAACCTAATGCGCGACAACGTGCAATCAGTTGTTTTTGTGCGCCCGGTAAGCTGGCATCACCAATTTCTACCGCTAAATCGCCTCGTGCCACCATAATGACATCAGATGCTTTAATGATGTCGTCCATGTTTTCTTCACAAGAAACTACTTCTGCACGTTCAACTTTAGCAACGATTTTGGCGTGACTTCCTGCGGCAATCACTAAACCACGGGCATATTCAATATCCGCACCATTACGAGGGAATGAAACGGCAATGTAATCTGCTTGAATAGCGGCTGCTGTGTGTATGTCTTGTTTATCTTTGTCTGTTAATGCCGGTGCCGATAAACCACCACCGAGTAAGTTAATGCCTTTACGGTTAGATAATTTTCCACCAACAGTAACGACAGTCTCTATTTTATTATTATTGACGGCGCTGACTTGTAATTGAATATTGCCATCGTCAAGTAACAGAATATTCCCTGGTGTGACTTCTTGAACAAGTTGTGGGTAGTCCAAACCAACTTGTTGCTCGTCGCCTAATGTGCTGTCTAAATCTGCATTTAGAATAAAGCTATCGCCTTGTTTTAATTGAACTGAATCATTTTTAAAGTTAGCGATACGAATTTTCGGACCTTGCAGGTCTGCTAAGATCCCAATAAATACACGATGTTTTTCTGCGACCTGACGGATAGTTGCGGCAGTGGCCTGATGCTGTTCGCGAGTACCATGTGAAAAGTTTAAACGAAATACGTTAGCACCAGCCATAATCAGCTTTTCAATCATCTGTTCTGAACAGCTAGCTGGGCCAAGAGTCGCAACAATTTTTGTCTTACGCATAATGACATTCTCTTTTTAAAGAGGGATACCCAACGGTATCCCTTGATGACAACTTAATTAATTCATTAATCCATGGTAACTTTTTTCGCATTCCAGACTAGCGTCGCTAAAATCATGGAAACGATGGCAGAACCTATCCAGAAATACTGTACTGTGGTGAAGTCGTAATTAGTGATATCACCCACTTGAGTTACTTTAATCAGTGATGCTGAAATCAGTTCTTGAGCGGATGCTGCAATGTAAGCGAACAGTCCGATAAAGCCTTTTACTGCACCTACTGCGTTTTTCGGCATCAGGTCACAAGCGGTTAAGCCAGCTAAGAACACAACCAGACCACCCATTGCAAAACCAACCATACTTAATGCAACTGCATCCATAACACGGCTTTGTGGACCCCAGAACATCAGTGCAAAACCAGCGATGTTGGCGATACCATAAATCAGTGTTGGAATATGACGGTTAGCGTTAAACAGTTTGTCAGAAGCCATACCCGCCAAGATTGCGCCGAAGAAACCAGCGATTGGGTAAGTTGACATTGCGAAACCTGCATCAATCAGCGAGTACCCTTTTGAACCTTGTAGGTAAAGCACTGCCCATGAACTGATTGCGTAGCGAGAGATATACATAGCCGCACATGCTGCTGCGATGATCCACACTGTTGGTTGTTTTAATACGAATAACTGAGCGCGACGAGTTTCTTTAGGATCACTTGATTTAACCGCTTCTGACTCTTCGCCATACGCAGTTGCTGGATCAGGTAAGCCATAAGTACGAGGACGGTCTTTTAAGATCATCAGTAAGATGATTCCCGCGGCAATACCTGCGATACCTGCACCGATAAAACCTGCACGCCAGCCGAAGAAGCTCACTATGGTTGCAGTCAAGATCCACGTAATTGCTTCACCGATATTACGCGAGCCACCCCAGATGGAATAAACCGTACCGCGCTGTTTTGGTGAGAACCACTGGAAGATGGAGACACAAGAAGGCGCTGAACCAACAGATTGGAACCAACCGTTAATACCCCATAACAGGATAAAGAACAGGCTCGCCGTTGACATTCCCATGAAGATACAAACAAAGGAAGAAGCAATTAACGAGATGGACATAAAGCGTCCAATGTTGGCATAATCTGACAAGAAGCCGTTAGAGAACTTACCAAATGCGTAGGTAAAGAAGAACGCAGAACCCATTAAACCGAGTTCAGCGGTGGTTACGATACCTGCATCCAGCATAGGTTTTTTCACCACACCGAGTGCCATACGAACCACATAGAACATGGCATAACCAAGAACAAGACCAAAGAAGACCTGCCATTGGTGCTTTTTATATATTGCGCGGATCTTTTCACTTGACGCTTCTATTAGCGGCAGATCCTTTCTGGTTTTAAAGAAACTTAGCATAGAGATGACTCCGAATATTATTCATGTCTGAAGCTGATTTTGGTTTTCAGAGCTGATGCTATTCATTTAGGTCATCTTGGTGCAAAAGAGGGAATTTGAGTCATCGATGACACATTCTGCTGAATCGGTGAGTCAAATTTGTAACATCGCTATTAGGCGTTGGTTTAAAAATGAGTGAAGATATCGTCGTATCATTGTTGTAAATGAGTCATTAAGGACTCATTAGCTCAAAATAATAAATATTGCTAAATATCAGAAGTTTGAAGTTCGACACATTTTTATGTTTATTCAAAACAAAACCAGGGGTATGTCATGAGAATAAAAATAACACTAAGCCTCGTCTGTTTATTGTTTAGTTGGCTGTTTATCACACCAGTGCGTAGTGATGAGCAGCCACTTGTTATACTGACGACACTTTCAGATACACCAATGCGACCTCTTACAGAGGCCTTTAGTGCACGTTATCCAGATACTAAGGTGCAAGTGGTTTATCGTCGTGTCGCGATTGCGACACGGATGATGAAACAATATCCCACTCAGCCTGTTGATATTGTGATGTCGTCATCGGCTAACTTTTTCCATCATCTAGATAGAGAAGGGCTACTGGCGCGATTACCCGTCAAGTATGAAACGCCAAAATGGTTAACACGTCATAGTGATATCTTAAACGATAAGATAACCACGGTGGGCTATTCTGGCATCGGCATTATGAGTAATACGCAATACCTACAAAAACTCGGTATTCCGGCACCGAAAAGTTGGGTTGATTTAAGTGATCCGATTTATCAAGGGCACTTAACCATGACGACGCCGGCAAACTCTGGCACGATGCAATTGATGGTGGAAAATGTGCTACAAGAGTATGGCTGGGAGCGCGGATGGCAGATCTTACTCGAAACCAGTGGTAATCTTTCTTCCATTTCGGCACGTAGTTCACGTGTTAGTGATGCCATCGCCAGAGGTATTGTTGGCGCAGGGCCAATTATTGATAACTATGCTTTTAACCATCAAAAACGCTTTGATTTTGTCGAGTTTAGCTATTTTGATAAGTCGATTATTTTACCGGCTTATGTCGCCATTGTGGCAGAAAGCAGTAAAAGAGACACAGCAGCCAAATTTATCGCCTTTCTTTTATCGGATGAAGGACAAGAGATCATCTATAAAAGCGATATGGCAAAGATCCCATTAAGTAAAGAGATCTTACGTAATAACGATGAACTTGCTAATAACACGGAATTTATTTTAAACAGCAATGAAGCTTATCGTCGTAGTGAAGTGGTTAATGTGTTATTTGATCAAATGATCACCCATAATTTCCCTTTAATGCGCCAAGTTTGGAATGATATCCACGAAGCAGAAAGACAAGAAAACAAAACGCCAGAACGCATTTCTGCGATCAGTAAAGCTCGAAAAATAGCAAGTTCGGTGCTAATTAGCGAAAAAGAGGCTAATTCACCGACATTACAAGCCTTATTTATGAAAGAAGCCGATCAGCGAGAGTACTCTGATCAAGCGTTAGCTGTGTTGTATCAATGGCGTACATTAGAAGCTGAAAGGCTTGAACAAGCATTGGTTTTATTGAAAGAGACAAAATCACCCTAACCGCCTTGTGGTTCAAATATACAGCAGGAAGCGCTGTTTTTATGAAAGGTATTACGGATGAAGTTATTAGTGCCTAAACAATTTGGCAAACTAGGTAGACGCCTGTATATGGCGTTTATCTTTAGTTCTTTACTCACCTTATTGATTGGTGTGGTTATCTTTTTTATGTGGGGAAAACTGGCGACACAAATTAATGCGTCAGTGGGTGAATCTCTACCAATGCTAACCATCAGCTACAACATGGAACGTTATAGCACCAATTTACAAATGCTATTAAAAGAGCGAGAGCAGACACAAAGAAAATCAGTTTCAGAGCAACAACAGCAGGAAATTCATCAGTTATTAGATAATCTGCGTGAGTTTCCTATCGAGCAAAAACCACAACGTGATTTTTATACTCAACTTGTCGATGAGCTTTCAGAACTCATTAATCAACAAGATGTGCTACTGGATAAGCGGCGTGAATTAGAGAATCGTCTTGCTCAATTATTAGGGCAATTAGCGTGGATGCATGACGCCGTTGGTGAAGATATTAAGCCGCTACTTAATGAAATTGAGTGGCATGTCAGCCAAATGCTCAATGAAAAAAACGTACAGGAAAATAGCTTACAACTGTTATTAGAATCGACGTTGTTACAAGAGTTATTCACCACAGAAAATGAGTTAATCAGTTTAGTTGAGGAAATCGCGCATCAACGTTATAGCCGTGATATTGATGTCGCTTTCCACTATATCAGCGTTAAAATTGATGAAATTATCGCTTTAAATCAGAAGCTAAAAAGCTACCCGTCAACCATTGCTCATCGTCAGGTATTACAAGAGATTATCGCTATCACCCGTTATGATGGTGATATCTATCAAACACTGATTGATGATGTAGAAAACGAAAAAAAGCTTAAAGCATTAACCCCTGAATTAAATGAAAAGTTATCTCAGTTTGATAATGCGGTAAGAGGCAATGTTTTTGCTACAAGCGAAGCGCTAAACAAGCTTAATGATAATACTCGTAAACTAATGGCAACGGGGAAAATCGTTATTGTTGTGATTATTATTGCATCACTATTGCTGAGTATTATTGTGATGAAAATCTTGATTGATAGAAGACTTATCGCAAGATTGAATAAACTCAGTGATGACTTAGCGCATGTTGCCAAAGGTAATTTAACGGAGCCTGTACTGATTGAAGGGCAAGATGAAATTGGTCTATTAAGTCGGCGGCTTCGCCGATTTTGGCGTCAAATGAAAGAAGTTGAAGCCAGCAATGCGTTAAATCTTATCAATAATACCGATGCCAGTTTAATTACCTGCCACCACGATGGCAGAATGGAAACCGTCAATCCAAGTGCGGCAACGTTATTAGGAACAGGAAAAGAGCAAAGTAATAAACCACTTTGGTTACTGTTTAGTGGTGAGGCGAGCACAATGCTTAAAGCGCAATTTAGCTCAAGCAGTCAGCTTTATCGCTTAGGGCAAAGTGAATGCACTATTCGCATGGTAAAAGTAGGTGAGCCTCATTTCTTACAATTTAATATTCGTGAATATCCGCATAAAGATGAGCATAAATATATTGTGACTATCACAGATATTACGCGCCAAGAGTTAAGCCGATTAGAGCTTCAACGGTTAGTGGCATTAAAAACACAAGATTTGCAGGATAAAAATCAGCAATTAAATAAAGAGATGTTGCGCCGTGAACAAGCACAAAAACACCTAATTCAAACACAAGAAGAGTTAGTACAAGCGGCTAAAATGGCGGTTGTCGGGCAGGCGATGACCAGTCTTGCGCATGAACTTAATCAGCCACTTTCTGCAATCAACACTTATCTGTACAGTGCAAAGCTGACTATACAGATGGGAAAATACGATCAATTACCTGATTCTATCGAACGTATTGAAAAACTGTGCGCACGAATGAATCGAATTATTACAGCATTACGTAATTTCTCGCGTAAATCTTCGTCTGAAATTAGCTTTGTTTCGGCACCATTAAAAGAGTTGGTAGATAGCGCAATGGTGCTGGTGGAGTCTCGTTCTAAGCGAGAGCAGTGCATCATTACGAATAATATTCCTGATGAATTAACCATTTGTGCAGACCCGACACAAATTGAGCAAGTTTTGGTTAATTTATTTGTTAATGCGATGGATGCGATTGCAGGTGTTGGTGAAAGTCAGATCACGATTGATCTTTTATCTGTTGATCCTAAACGAAAATTAGTGGGGATCGCCGACAGTGGAAAAGGGTTTAATTCAGCCGTTTTACCAAAACTATTTACCCCATTTACAACCACAAAAGATGTGGGGCTTGGGTTAGGGTTATCCATTTGCCGTTCAATTATGCAACGGTTTGGTTATGAAATTTACTTGGCATCTACATTAAATGGTGGCGCCATGGTTGTTTTGGAGTTTACAGATGACACAGTCACACATGCCTGATATCGACGTTTTATTAATTGATGACGATGAAGATATTCTTGAATCTTATCGCCATTTACTCAATCTTGCGGGAATGGTTGCCAGAGTAACCGACTCACCAGAAAAAGCATTAAGCCTTTTAACACCAGAATGGCAGGGTGCTGTTGTTCTTGATATCTATATGCCAGCAATGAATGGCATGGAAGTTTTAGAGCGCATTAAACAAATTGATGCTCGCATTCCGGTTATCATGATCACAGGACATGGAGATATACCGTTAGCAGTAGAAGCGGTAAAAAAAGGCGCTTATGATTTTATTGAAAAACCGATTAATCCACCTATTTTCTTAGAACTAGTGGCAAAAGCACATAAAGAGCGTCAATCTATTCTTTCTCTTAGAAATGCCGTGATAAGCACCACTCAAGAGCGACTAGTCGGAGATAGTGCGCAAATCACCGCAATCAGAGAGCAAGTGCAACAAATTGCCGATATCGACAAAGACTTAATGATTGAAGGCGAGATGGGAACAGGGCGTCATCTTCTAGCTCAACTATTGCATGAATTAAGTCCGCATAGCGATAAAGCGATCCAAACTGTGGATTGTCAGAATTTATCTGATATTAAACAGGTTATAGCTCAAATTGAAGCAGATGAAGTAGGAACGCTGATTTTGCGTTCTCCTTATGATTTATCATCAGAAGCACAACGCTGGTTAAGCTCTTATCTGTTAGATATGGAACGCCAAGGAAAGCGCCATTTTAGAACGATTGCGATTTTAGAAAATAATACACAGCAATTAGTAACAGAAGGACGGTTAATCCCTGAATTCTATTACTATTTTTCACAAATTACTTTTTCATTGCCTCCATTAAGTGCAAGACGCCCTGATATTATTCCGCTATTTAGAGCTTTTTTACGGCAAAGCGCACAGCGGCTTGGCATTGCAGTACCGAAAATTGATCGTAATTATCTTGATATTTTAAAGCGTTACGATTGGCCGGGTAATATTCGTGAGCTACGAAATGTTGCTGAATTATATGCGGTAGGCATTGTAAAAATGGTGGATAGTGAACAACACCGAGCCATTATCCCACCAGAAGGCCCTTTAGATAATTTAGTTGATGAATATGAGCGTAGGTTAATTGAAGATGCGTTATATTTATTTGCAGGTCGGGTTAGTGATGTGGCGGATTACTTGGGTATACCACGTAAGAAGCTGTATTTACGAATGAAAAAACATGATCTCGATAAAGATAGCTATAAACCGAAGGTTTGATTTACACGCAATTAAATAACAAAGAAGCGCCATACTGGCGCTCTTTCGCGGTTTTCTTTTAAGTCACAGTATTTGAATTATCTTGCCGCTAAAGTCACAAAGTCACCTGACCATTTACTGGTAAATTCAATACGTAATGCACCTTCCCATAAACCTTCGGGTAAGGATGCTGTTGGTTGTGTTCCATTTATTACATTAAAGAGAAACGCGCTTTGAAGGTTTTTTAGCTCACTTTTTTCTGTCGCTTTAGTTTCAACCACCAGCCCTTTATTTATTCCTTTTTGATTATCAAGGATAACGGTTTCTTGGTGACTTGATAGTGTTTTACCGTTCCAGTCTGTTTTCACTGTTAATACAGAGTTATCAGCAGAATTTCTAAGCTCGTTACTGATCACTTTTGATGTTAATTTAAAGTCTGTCGCGCCCTCAATATCTTTAACGGTGATATCGAATGTGCCGTTTTGCTCATTAAAATGGTTATTTTCTGTTACTTCAAAATGTAGGGCATTTAAAGGGGTTACACCTAATTCACTCTGTGGTTTTTTTACTGCGGTTGCTTGCCAACTTGCGACTGTTTGTATTGATGAGGTATTAGCAAAGGCTGCTGTTGCCGTAAAAACTGTCATTAATAAGCTAAGTAAGACGTGATATTTTTTCATTATGTATTCCTATAGGGTCAATCGATGTTAAGAGTAATATCGGCTAGAAAGTCTTTTTCATGAGGATTTAAATTAAATCATGACTATCTAAAAAAGATAATTCATTAGAAAAACTACCCAATAAATTTAAAAAATAGTTTATTTAAAACATCGAAAAAAAATAGGAATAAAATGTAATAAAAATAGCTTTATCGTTAAAAATGTAAAACTGTTTATTATCAATTAATTATATTTATTATTGTGTCTTTTTATGATTAATAATAAAAAATTGAAAATGATAAATATGACAGAATATAAATTAATTTAATTAATTATGTATTTATAAAAATTATATATTTAACAAAGTTACATTTTCTTTCAAATGAGAGGAAATAATAGGAAAGGTTATTAATTAGGTAGGATTACTTATTTTATAATAAAAAGGTAGCTGATTAGGCTACCTTTTTATTTTTAATCAGCATTTAGGTTAGTTTGTCGCGCAGTTATTCTCTAACCCAATATAACGGTCAAAAGCAACAATAAATTGTTTATGCTCTTTCTTTAGCCAAGGATGTTGGTAACTTTCACCGGGTAACAGTTGTAATATTTTGGCGTTTTCTTCATCAGAATCGCACTGATCATTTAACAGTAAACGGAAATAAGTATTACCTGTATTTTTGATGGTGCCGGCAATATTATTATGATCATAAGCGAATTTCATTTCGCGAGGGCGGATCACCATGACAGTATTTAATCCAACGGTAGGAACAACCAAAGGCTGTTTACTGTCTTCCTGATAAGGTACTAAGTTAACTGGAGTTTCTTCAATAATAATACGGTAATAGCGCTCTTTATCGTCTTTAGCACCTTTATAAAATAATTTAAAAAACTCATGTTCATTTGGTAATAACACTTTTTGCAAAGGCGTATAAAGTATTTCACCATCATCTATGGGAAGTTGTTTTTCATCTTTTTCTTTTCCTCCCGGTTTTTCGATTTTATAAACATGAATTTTATAGAGATTGGTTCTGTCTGTATTATTAAGATAAGTGCGAGAGAAAAAGGTTTTATTAGATTCAAGGGTAAAAACTTCAGAACCGACATAAAGAGCATGAGCTGAAAATGTCAGTGTTGAAAGTGCTAATGTACTGATGAATTTTAATATTCTTTTCATTCTATCTCTTTAGTTAGCTTGTTTTCATAATGATAATAATAAAGTCTATAATATCATCAATACAAAAATCATCATGTGTTATGAATAATAAAACGGGTATAAATACTAAATTTATACCCGTGGATTGAGCAGCCTGATTTTTAGTGAATATCTGTGCCAGACCATTCAGCAAACACATTGACATAACCGCTGGCTTCTACCACTCCAATCCAGTCCTCCCCTTCCATTGAGAAAAGGGAAGTACCTTCATTCATTGGGAATGTCAGCTGTAAATCAGTACGATAGAAGTAACCCTCTAATTGATAAGGATAAGGCCATGTAGTTTGTGTCCATAATGCCTCTTTAATGGAGATAGGCACATTATCGCAAGCAGTACGGGTTTTTACTTTTGAGCCACCTTCATCGGTATACGTTAAATAGGCTGAAAAAGGTACATTGATTTTTTTATCTTTAGAGCTAAATAAGCAATAAGATTGTCCACGAATTGTGGTTTGAGGCCCTTCAACGGCGGCAGTAATTTTATTGGCTTGGCGAAATGCACTGGTGGTAACGATATAGTCAAAGGTTAGTGGTGGCTCTTTATCGCCGACTTTCCCTTCTCTATGAGGATTGTTCACCAGTTCTTTAGAGATAATACTAATACCATAATCACGGGGTTTTATAATAATTGTATTAGAAGGAGTAAATTCATAATAGCCAGATTGTGATAATCTTTTATTGTTAATAAGAAAAGTAAATAGTTCTTGGCTTTTTGATAAATCGATTTTTCTAGAGATAATATCTTTTAAAAAAGCTTGTCCCATAAAGAGAAAAACTTCGCCATTTCCATTATGAATAATTTTCTCCATATCCGCACCACTCTTGCCAACTTCCCAATAGTTATTACCATCGCCGATCATAAGCGCTTTATTAACTGTAGAATTTAGGTTACCCAAAATAGGATTAAGTTTTAGTTCAATATCAATATTATATCCTTTAAAGCTGCCTTCAAAGTTATAAGCAACAAGAGCGCACATAATACCCTGTTGTTTATTTACTACTGTATTTTCACAAAACTGGGAACCTAACCCTAATACAGCATTACCATTACTATCAACAAAGATTTCTTGTAAAGCATTGGTAGATTTTAAGGTTAAATGACCCACTTTAGTTAAATCAATGAGATCATTTTTTATTGAATGTTTACCGCCACTGGACAAACAGGTTTGAGTATTAACATCATAATTTACTTTAGTAGAACAAGCGTTATAGTTTAATTCTGTTGTTGTTCCTATCGAGAGTTTTTTAAAGTATTGGTATGCTGACATAGATAATACGCCCCGCATGTAATACGAATCACCAGCATTATTTTTAAGAAGAGGTATTTTATATGCACCATTATTTTTGATCCGCTCAGCATGAAGTGTGAAGTCGTTAGGGCAACCACTATCCCTCATACAACGATTACCAATAAAAGGAGAATCAATAGGCGAGTTTTCTAACCAAATATCAACATATTGTAAGCTTCCTGCTGTTTTATCTGAGGTCGGGCCTAAATAACCTAAACTTTTTTGATCTGATGAGTATTTAGTCAGGGTATTAGCACCTGAAAAGCGGGGTTTATCTATTGTTGGTGGTGCAATAAAATATTCATTATCAATATTATTTTCGATAAAAATATAATCAGTTTGACCTGCATAACTTGGTATTGAAAATAAATTTATTGCAGCTGTAGTTAAAAAGCACAGTGTCAGAAAAGAAGACTTCATCATTATTATTCCTTTTAATCTCGACTCGCCAACGTAGTCTGCGGATCACAAATCACATCACCTACCCATAACACACCGCGTGCAGATGAAAGGTCTAATTCAGCTTCGCAAATTTGTTTATCATCTTGTTGTAATGAAATCACTGGATAACGTTTATCAACATCCATCGCAAATTGCCCTTGGATATCGGTTTGAGTTCGCCCGATATGGTTACGTACCTGAGCACTGGCTAACAGCGTGCCATCGGGCGATTTCATTCGACCAAATACGGTGACCATCTGTTTTAACTCAGGCTGATGCACTGCAACGTTACCCGGATAAAGCACCACGTTTTTCACACGACCCGAAGCAATATCAAAGCTATCTTCACTGTTTTTATCATTCAGTAATTCGACTTTGTAAGTACCGTAAGGAGAAAGCGGAATAAAGTTATTACCGCCCGATAATACAAAGCGCTGACCATTGACGTTGGCGGCAATTTGCCCTTCACCATCAATGCCTGTTTTGACAATTACCCCTGATGTTTCTTGTTTACCACTGGCGGAGAAATTCATATCGCTATAAGCCAATGAACCTCGCGCCGTTAATGTGGTATTTAAACGATCATTGTTAGGGCGGCTCATACTTAACGTACCTGTACTGTATTTGGTATCGAACATACCGTAACCGCTAACAGAGAAATCGCTGTCAGTACCGTCTTTATCATGTAAAAGGGTTGATACAGATAAGCCTGCATTACTAATGGCTGAATTTTCAAAGCTTTTCGATGCTGAGAGCTCACCACGCACGTTACCATTACTGGAAGAAACCCCAGCACTTAACCATGTGGCTAATGGCAGTGAGAAATCCAGTGTGACGTATTTTTCGTTGGTACTGTTTTGATTGTCATAGTGATAACGCTGGATACCAGTGCGTAAACTCATACTGCCATAACGCCCGTTATAGAGTGAGGTGGAATACTCAAAGTTGTTTGATTTGTTTTTATCGCGTAAATCTTTGGTGTAGGAGTAGGTAAATGATCCCGCATATTCCCAAAATTGCGTTAAGTTCAGGGTAGTACCAAAAGAGTAGTTATCAGAGTCATACATCGGGAAGTCATCTTTGATATTCCCTTTCTCTTTATTTACCCAAAGTGAACCAAAGCCCTTAGGTAAAGCATAAGATGCCGTGATGATATTGCGATCACTACCATCATTAGCAAAAAGCGATTGCCAACTGGTTGATAGGTTCTCACTGAGTTGTAAATTAGCATTAGTTTCAAGGACGGCTAAATCATCAAATGCATAGGTTGAGGCTTGTAAATTTAATCCTGAGAACACCCCTAAAGTAACTGTTCCTGCGCCACCGACAAGCCAAGTGTTATCTGAGTTAGAGGTTTTATATTCATTATCTCTATTTTTAATGCGTTTTTTATAATCAACATAGCCGGAGAAGATTTCCCAACGAAACTCATTAAGTGTGGCACCACGCATATTAAAGGTTTTATTTACGGTTTGAGCTTGTTTGGCGTGGACTTTACCATCAATGACCACTTCAACTTCAACTTGATAAATACCAAAGGGAAGGGGGGCGGTATCAACTTCAAAGCTTCCCATTGGAAAACTTTGAATACTTAATAATTTACCTTCACGATAAATACGCACTTCGCCAGCACTCGGTAAGAAAACGGTAATAGGGGTGAGTGAAAGCTGTGAATGGTTAACTTTAGATGATGAGTTGTTACCGTAAGTCATCCCGTAAACTTTACTGCTATTGAGTGCTGACATGGAAGCAATCGACTGTAAGTTCCATGTATTTAATAGACCAAAAGCAAAACGACGACCATTAAAGTCACGTTCAAACATGGCACGATAAAAGTCAAAAGACTGCTCTGCGGTACCTAAGCCATAAGCCGTAGCACTCAGGTTTAAGTGGTTTTCGGCAAAGCTAACAATACTATCAACAGAAAAATAGCTGTTGGTATTATCTTTTTGATTTTTTAGCTGATTATTATAAATACCCAAATCATAGGTTGTGACAGCTGATATATTTCTGACAGTAGATGCGCCAAGCATTTCTGAACGGGCTTTAACTTGTGTGGCAAGGCCCGCCTCGCTGACATCCAAGGTCATAATAAAGGAGTTTAAATCAAAAACTAGGCTTGCATCAGGTGAAAGCGTGACTTTGCCTTGTTGCCCAATTTGTGCGTCTTTCAGTGATATAAGTGAACTAATAATTTTGTCATTAATAGAAGCAACTTGAGAATCGTCACTATCGTAAGTTGGTGTGATAGAGCTAATAACAATTTGATGGTCTTTAAGTACAACCAGCGCATCTGCAATTTTATTACGATTTTGTTCCTCTAAAACTGATTGATTAGAGAGGTTATAACGCAGATACACAGGAATGGTCATACCTTCTTCTAATGCAGTGGCAAAGACACTAGGAATAATATAATTACCAATCTTTAAACTGGTTGGTTGGCTATATGTATTCTCGGACAATAGGAACATAGCAATACCTAGTGCCACCACAGATTTACGCACAAGGAGTCCTTATGAAATTAATTCACAATAATAAAATCATCGTTATGCCAAACGCCGACAGTTGCTTTTTTGCTTTGAACATCGACTTGTTTTAATTTGACACCAAGGCCCGGCATGACGTAATAGCGTTCACTACAACGGTTATTTTCATTTCTTGTCACGGCATCAGGCATACAATCACCCGTTGCAACGGTACGGAATGAACTATTTCCCGTGTTGTAGACAATGCGAGCATTTTTATCAAAACGATAACTAAAATTTTCTTGACGAGGAGCAACGACTAAAATGGTGCTTATCATTGCGGATGTGGTCGCAGTTGCTGCCTTTTGATTTTGGGTTGCACCTGTTTCTGTGACCGGATCATCACGCCAAACTAAGCGGTAATAGCGCTCTTGATTATCACTAGGACCTTTATAGAAAATTTTGAAATTTTCTTTGGTTTTACCGGGTAAAATTAAGTTTGCTGGCGAGATCAAAATCTCGTTATTAACTAAAGGGATCACTTTTCCATCTTCTAAAGGTGATGAAATTCGCTCGATAGATAATCCAACTAACCGTGCTTGCTCGACATTATTTTCAATTTCTTTTGCAAGAATAGTTTGGTCAGACTGCATTGTTTCAGTAATGGCACCGACATGAATAGCCGAAGCGAAATGGCTATAAAAAAACAAAGGACTCAAACACGTCAATATTATTTTTTTCATTACGAATCCTTTAGGGATGAGCGAAAATTCGCTCGCCCCTTATTTATTAAAAACCAGTTTGATGGCTTACGATGTTTTACTTGGTGAATTCGCCTTCCCAAGTTGCAGTAAACTGAACTTTAACGTCACCATCCCAGTAACCGTCTGCTAAATCAGAGAATTTAGCGTCAGCACCAGCTTGTTTTGCAGAAGCGATATTGAAAGTGAACAGACCTTGACCACTCACACGTTCTTTACCGTTGTAAGCGCCATTTTGAGCTAAGAAATCAAGACCAGCAGTAGTACCGGCTGCAACGTCAACCATAGTGGTATCTGTTGAGTTAGATAATGCAACGCCATTCCATTTAACGCCGACTGTTAATTCGCTATCATCAGCAGCACGAGTTAATTTGTCAGTAACGATTTTTGAAGTCAGTTTAAAGTCAGTTGCTTTTTCTTGACCTTGGATAGTGATGTCGAACGCACCATCTTGAGTATTAAAGCCTTTAATACCTTCAGCATAGTTAAATACTAAAGATTTTAATGGAGTAACAACTAACATACTTTTAGTGTCTTTAATTGCTTTAGCATCCCATGAAGCAACTGCGTTTGCTTTACGAGTATCTGCTTGAGCAAGGGTAGTAGCACCCATAATAGCAACAGCAAGAACCGCCAATGTCAGCTTTTTCATACTATATCCTTTATTGATTATCTATATTAGATTGCTTTTTTATCTTTCTATTAATGAAAGAAATTTTATGCGTTTATCCATTTTTTGAATAAAAGAGTCCTTCTGTAAAATGCATTATTTAAATAAATGCTATTTTAAAGAATAATTCTTTTTGATTTTTTATTAATCAATAAAATATTGTCTTATTGTTTTTTAGGTATAATGAGTCCCTAATTGCTATTTAAAGAAATAACGATTTAAATAAGAGTTATTTTTTATTGTTAATTAATTGTGGTGTTTTTATCTGAAATGGATATCTCCTAACTCTGTGTTTTATATCTGAATACTTATTATGTGAGTTAATTTAGACAACCTAGTAGTATAAGTTGATAAGAAAAGTCTTATAGCATTTATTGTTTAAAAAATAAAAGTTAAAATATATTTATCTATTTAACGTTGTTTCACTCCTATAAAGAGTATGGTGATTTTTATCATAAGATTTATTTCTTATTTTTTGTTTTTCAAATTATATTTTATATTTTATATTGAGTTTGTTTTGCCTTTTATTTTATTTGAAATCGAAAAAAGACAACTTATTTGATTTTTTATACTTTAATTTTTAATCTGTTAGGTTAAAATTTTATTGTTATGAAGTTATACAGTATTTACACCTTTTACGTGTCAAAACAATGAACTGTTTTAGATTTGTTTTTCTTAAAATCTTATTAATATTTAAATATAAAAAAGAAGTGTCTTTATTTGACGGTCATAATGGTATTTTTTACATGACAATTAGTTTTGTATTTTTTATAAAATAGCGGAAATAAAATAAAAAAGTAAAAAAATAGTTACGAGATGTTGTTATCTTGTTTGCTATGGATTTTTTATTATTCTTAAAGTTATTTTATTCTATAATTGACCATGTTAAAAAGAATAATCATTAAAAGAGCATTATGTTTGATTTGTATTTATAGTTTATTTTTAATTCTTGTTGAGAACAAATTAACGATATTTAAATATATTGTCATAATTAGATTATCAGATTTTTAATTGAATTAAAGAATATAATATAATCTTTCAATTGAGATGAATCCTAAGTGTTTTTGTATATGTTCTGGCTTTATCGTGTCAGTAGGATGTGATTATCTGTATTTTTATGTATTTTCGTTATAAAAAACTGGTTGTTTTTATTTATTTAGTTTTTATATTTATTTTACTTACTGAAAGTGTTAATAGTGGCGGCTTTATTTTTTATTAAGTAATAATATCTAATCTATATGTAATTTTAGTTTAAAATACTTTAATTACTCATTTAAAGAATTGTTTCATTTGATAACTATCCTCAACTTATACTAATAATATCATTTTTTGACTTTTGACTTAATTTACGCCTTTTGCGAGTATTTCATTGCAAAACAAGTAAAGAAATATTATTTAAATCGTTTCTTTTCTTTAATTTTTTACTCTTACTTTCTGATTAAAATTTATTACTTATTTACATGTCAAATTAAGATGTTTTTATTAATTAAGGAACTTAATTTCTAAAATATTTAAAAACGACGTTTAAAAAAGTTAATACGGTTAACTTATTCCGTAAATTAATTTGAATATGAATGCATAAAGGACGCATTCGTAGGATATCCCCTATTTTGGTTTTATAAATCAATATCAATGGATCTGTAAAATTTAAATTGTAGAAGGGCGATGTATTTATTATTTATCGCTTATTTAGTCAGAAGCCAAGAAATATCACTATCTTTATTGTATATAAAGGAAATTTTATGAAATTTACTAAATTAGCTTTAGGTGTTGCGTTATCTTTAGTTGTTGCTGCTCCTACTTTAGCAGCAGATCCAGCGGAAAGCCGTGAAGGTAAAGTGCGTTTTACTGGCTTTATCAATGACGTTCCATGTTCAATCGATGATAAAAGTTTAGATCAAACGGTTAAGTTTGGTGAAATCGCATTGCATGAACTGACTAGCAATAAATTCCGTTCAGATAGCGAAAACTTCGATATTGTCCTGAAAAACTGCTCAACTGAAACTTACAAAACTGCAAAAGTATCATTCACTGGTGCAACTGTAAGTGGTTTTGACGGTTATACAGGCGAATTACTGGGCTTAGGTGGCAAAGTACAAAACGCAGGTATCGTTATCACTGACCGTGGTAATAATCCAATTACTTTTGGTCAAGGTTTCCCAGTAGCAGGTCACGCTTTAAATAATGGCGACGGCTCTCTCACTACATTGCAATTCTCAGCTTACGTTAAAGGTAACGAAGCAGACGATAAGAAAGCAACAACAGGTTCTTTCGACACAGTGGCTAACTTCAAGGTTATCTACGAATAATTGTTGTTTTTTTAATAAGATGTGTGGCGCTTAAGCGCCATGCATCTCATCAATATTGTCTTCTGTTAATAATGCTGAGGATGGCATAGCAAAATGAAAAGCATGAAAATAAATAAGATCACAAAAGTAATGCTTTTATTCTTTGTTCCTTTTTCGTTGCCTGTTTTTGCAGAAGAAGCAGTCGATTTCAATACCGACTTCTTAACTGATAAAGGTATTGAAAATACCGATTTTACTAAATTTTCTTACGCAAATTATATTCAGCCGGGCACTCATTTACTGGCGACCGACGTTAATAAACAAAGAGTAAGAAACGAAGAGCCTACTTTATTTTTTGCCCCAGATTACAACGCAGAATTATCTATTCCTTGTATCACCCCAGAGGTTTATCCCATTTTAGGTTTAAAGTCTGAATGGGAAAAAAAAGTCACTTGGTTAACAACAAATAATATCCAGTGTCTTGATTTTCGTTCAGTGCCAAATATGAATGCTGTGGGTGATCTCTACACTGGTATTTTAAATATCAGCATTCCTCAAGCCTTTATGGAATATCAAGATCCGAGTTGGGATCCGCCATCACGTTGGGATGATGGTATAGCGGGATTCTTTCTTGATTACAATATGAGTAATCGCCTTATTCGATATGAAAACAACGATAAAAGGACAGAAACGGGAACCAATATTAGTGGTGTAATGGGCATTAATATGGGCGCTTGGCGTTTTCGCTCTGATTGGCAAGCCTCTGGCGGTAATTTAAATAGCAACGATAAATCATGGCGTTGGAACCAGCTTTATATTTTTCGTGCCATTCGTTCTTTGGGAGCCAAATTAACGTTAGGTGAGCAATATCTCTCATCAGAGCTTTTTGATAGCTTCCGTTATCTTGGTGCTTCATTAGAAAGTGATAATGCGATGATCCCACCGCGTTTACAGGGCTATGCACCTGAAATTGCGGGAGTTGCAAGAACTAATGCCACGGTTATTGTGCGTCAAGATGGTCGTATTGTTTATCAAAATGAAGTAAGTCCAGGGCCATTTCGAATTCAGGACGTCAATACATTCGGTGGCGGTACCTTAGATGTTTCTATTGAAGAACAAGATGGTTCTGTTCAAACATTTAAAGTGGAAACATCGCGTTTAGGCACACTAACAAGACCGGGACAGTTTTTATACAAGTTGGTGATGGGTAAACCCACTAAAAATGAACACGATACTGAAGGTCCTGCATTTTCTTTAGGTTCTTTCTCGTGGGGGGCTGCGAATAACACCACAATTTATGGTGGGTTATTAGCCTCAACAGAATATCAAAATATTGCTTTAGGTTTAGGGCAAGATTTAGCGCCATTTGGGGTTCTCTCCTTTAATATTTCAGCTTCACGGGCTGAAATGGGAAGTAACTTTGATGATAAAACCCTATCAGGAACTTCTTATAACGTTACTTATTCAAAGCAATTCGACGAAATAAATAGTCAGATTACGTTTGCGGGTTATCGCTTCTCTCAACGTGACTATTTAAGTATGACTCAGTTTTTAGATGGTCGTTATCGAGGGCTTCATATTGACAGTGGTAAAGAGCTTTATACCGCAATCTTTGGTACGGCTTTCCCTGAATATAATATCAACACTTACTTAAACTATTCTCGCCAAACCTATTGGAACCGACCTTCAACAGATAATTATAGTTTTACGGTTTCTAGTTATTTTGATTGGGCTAATTTTAAAAATTTATCCATTAACTTATCAGCTTATAAAGTGGAATCGAGCCACAATAATGATGAAGGGGTTTATGTGTCATTAGGTGTACCACTTGAGCGTAATGATGCCAATATTAGTTATTCTGGATCGTTTAATCGCCATAATACCAGTAACAGCGTTAACTATTATGAACGACTTAATGAACGCAGTACGTATAACTTATCGGCAGGAACGTGGGATAGCGATAAAGTTAATCTTTCAGGTTTCTATAACTACGACGGTAATTTAGCAAAACTGACAACAAGTGGTACTTATACCCAAAATAATCAAAGTGCATTATCGATGCAATTAATGGGGGGAATAACCGTTACTCCAGAAGGGGGCGCATTCCACCGAGTCACTTCAATGGGAAATTCACGCATATTGGTTGATACCAATAATGTTCAAGATATTCCGATTAAAACAGGTTTAACGCCAATTGAGACTAACCGCCACGGTAAAGCTATTTTAATGGGCGTGCAAAATTATTCTCGTAGCCATATTACGATCGATATTAATAACCTTCCTGAAAAAGCGGATGCTGTTCAATCATCTCAATATGCCACCTTAACCGAAGGGGCGATTGGCTATCGTAAATTTAATGTGATTGAAGGTGAGAAGGTCTTAGCCGTGATCACCATGGCTGATAAGAAACATCCTCCTTTTGGAGCTAGTGTTTATAACAAAGATAAATTAGAGGTCGGCATTATTTCAGACGAAGGCTTTGTTTATTTATCAGGTGTAAAAGCAGGTGAAACTTTAGATCTTGCTTGGAATGGTGAAACTTGCCAATTCCAATTACCTCAAGTGTTAGAAAATAATTTAAGCAACATGTTGTTGCTTCCTTGTAAGTAATTAAATTTAAGTCAACGGTGAATGAAATGAAATATATCAACACACAAACATTAAGCGCTATCGTTACACTTTGCCTTTTTTCTCAATCCGCTTATTCCGCTATCGCATTAGATAGAACACGTGTTTTATATAATGAAGGTGAGCGCTCAGTCAGTATGGTTTTAGAAAATGAAAATGAATCTAAACCTTATTTAGCACAATCTTGGCTTGAGAATAGTAAAGATGAAAAAATTAATTCTCCTTTTGTGGTAACACCGCCAGTTCAACGTATTGAAGCTGGTAACAAAAGCCAAATTAAAATACAGGCATTACCTGCAACCAATATGTTACCGACAGACAGAGAAAGTATTTATTACCTTAATGTTCGCGAAATTCCTCCTCGTAGCGATTCTCCCAATGTTTTACAAATTGCATTACAGACAAAAATTAAAGTGTTTTATCGACCAAAAAGTATTGTCGCACCTAGCCGCTTAGAGGCTAATCCAATGGAAAAAGACATTGTGATTGAAAAACAAGGTACTAATTACAATGTGAAAAATCCTTCACCTTATTATTTAACCATTACCAAAGTCAGAAAGAACAATACCGAAGTAAAAGACTTTGAAGCGGTGATGATTGAGCCTTTTGGACAACGTCCATTAGGGGCAAAAGTAGGTGATTTAGGTGTAACGCCAGCCATTGAATATCTCAATGATTTCGGTGGATTAGTTGAATTAACATTCCAATGTCGTGGAGATATTTGTTCAGCAAATATCAAAGATAAGAAGGCGTAATATTATGCTTATATTCCGAGGTGTAATACTTTTTCTTTGTATGAGTTTTCTCGCTCCTTCTGTATGGGCTGCTTCTGGCTTTTTAAGAGTCACAGTGAGCGGGAGTGTGGAATCACGTCCTTGCAAAATTAACGATGGTAAACCTATCGAAGTGAATTTTAATGATGTAATGACCACAAGAATAGAAAACGAAAATTATAAACAAAAAATGGATTACACCTTGGATTGTAAAACAACAGGTGATCCGAGTATGTCGCTGAAATTTACCGGTGATGGTGCAGGTTTTGATACACGTTATTTAAAAACAAGTGTGACAGATTTAGGGGTGTTATTTAAAACCGCTGATACCAATATCTATATGACAACACCGTTCAAGTTTAACTATCAAACTCGACCTGAGCTTTATGCTGTACTCGTGAAAAAAAGTGGTGCCACGTTACCAACGGGCGCTTTTACTGCAACTGCAACTATGCAGGTTTATTACAACTAACGGAGGAATAAACAACATGCGTTATTATCCATTCCTCATTATGTTATTTTTATTTTCTGCATTTTCTTCATCCAGTTTGGCTAAAGATAATGAAACACAGGTACTGATTAAAGGTAATTTACTAACGCCACCTCCTTGTAAAGTGAATGATGGCAATATGATTGAGGTAAATTTTGGTCCTGTGGCAATAAAAACGATTAAAGGCTATGACCAAAAACGAGAGATTAATTACCAGATTACTTGTGAAGAAAATTTAAATAACTGGAATATGTATTTATCGATAGATGGGAAAAAAAGCAGTTTCGATCCCAATGGACTGAGAACCAATATTAATGAATTAGCCGTAAAATTTATGATGGGTGATTCTATTATTGATTTAAATAAAAAGTATTCAGTTAATTTAAATAATCCTGAAAAGATTTGGGCTGTTCTGGTTAAAAAAGAAAATAGTGAACTGACGCCCGGTAATTTTACCTCAGGTGGCACTTTATTTGTGGAGTACCAATAATGAATAGATTAAGTGTGTTTCGCTCTATTATTGGTAGTTGTTTATTATTTTCTTCTTCTATTTTTGCAGCTGAAAATCTTAATATTTTTGGTTCATTAATTATTGCACCTTGCAAAGTCTTACCTGAACACTCTCAGGTTGATGTGATATTTGATGAAATTCGCTTGGATGATATTTATAAAAGTTATTTTGAATTCGAGAAAAAGGATTTCAAAATCATTTTATCAGAGTGTGATATCTCTATTGCCAAACAAGTGAAAATTAAGTTTGAAGGGGCAACGCATAATGAACTTGCTGGATTATTGGCATTAGACGACAGTGCAAATAACCCTGATTTAGGAATAAAAATTACCACTAAAGAAGGTGTACCCGTGATATTAGGGGATTATACCAGTTTATATAATATTCCTAATAATGGCATTTTTGAGCTTAATTTTATTGCTTATCTGCAAGCAACAGCGGCTGCTATTGCAAATAAATCAATTAAACCGGGGCATTTTTCTGCTACCGCCGTGTTTTCTTTGAAATATGAGTAATAAATAATGAAAAGAATACAGCAAATTTTAAAGTTACTGATTGTCGTATGTGGTTTTTGGCTATTTAGCGCACAGGCAGGTTATTTTACTTATATTACTAAATCGGGTCCTTCTCCAGATATTAAAGGTAATATTCGTTATGATTATGTATTGGAATATTGGACTGAAATAGGTTTTACGCCAAATCCTTGTAAGAGTTTAGGTTTTAGTGGGCGATGTTATATTCAATTAAATCACTTTCATTCCACACCAAATAAAGGAGGAACAGGAACAGAGCATCGGGCAAGATGGCGATGTGGTGTAGATTTACAAAATTTAAGCTCTATGGCTGAAATTCGTGATGTGGCTATAAATCAATGTGGGCTTAGTTTTCCCTATGTGAATTATAGTACCCATGCTGGGCCTGTTACCGTTGATGAATGTATTGCTTTCTTTATGACGAGTAGTCCAACGGGAGGAGGCGGAAGAATGGTACCTGGTGGTGTATGTGGTATTGCCCCTCCGCCTGAAGGTAAATGTGCATTTATTTCTAGTAATTTAAATATTTCACATGGCGTACTTGATGTGACACAAGTTAATGGTAATGAAGCCGAAGAGCAATTTGCACTTACTTGTAATGAAACTATGCCTGTAAAAATTACCAGTTCAATGGAAGATCATTTTTTAAACTTAAAACCAGATGGTAGCATTCGTTCTTTTTTAACTTTAAATGGTTCACCTGCATCGATTGGAACACAGGTGAACGCAATAAAGAATGAATATACTTATGTGAGAGTGATGTCAAAGCTTCAAACCTATGGAACGCCTTCATTAGGTAACTTTAGTGGTACTACGACATTGGTATTATCAATACCTTAATAAAATTAGAAGAGTCAATAATGACCTAGATTGATAGCGTTTTTCGTTGACTTACCCGCACATGATTGTGCGGGTTTTTTTATGCAGTTAATGTGAAAAGAGGTTTATAACGTTATTGGTTCAATAACTAATTCACCCTTATTTGTATCTAATTTTAGCTTTTGAGATTCAGAAACTTTTAATAACGCAGGTCCTAAATTGACTAACATCGGTAAGCGCATTTCTGCTGCGATAATGGCACTGTGAGAGAGGCTATCACCTTTTGCTAAAGCAATACCAACTAACGGGCTATCAATTAATTGAATGAGTGTAGAAGGAAAAAGCTCTTTTGCGATCAAAATAGCCGGTTGTGAAGGGGTGAAACTTGGGCGCGTTTTATCTTGTAAATGGTAAAGCACCTGATTACGCAGATCACGAAGATCGAGTTCACGTGCGCGTAAATAGGGATCGGAGAGAGCGCAATACAATTGTGTTCTTTCTTGCATTTCATCCGACCAACTTTGTTGGGCACTGATCTTCTCTTCTTTAATGCGATCAATCACACTCGTTATTAACTCATCATCATCTAACATCATGATATGGCCGTTAAAAATAGCACCAATATGCTCGCCTAATGTCTGGCTCGCTTTATTGGCTGTCTGTTTTAGAGCTTTTAGCGTCTCTTTTATTGCAAAATTAAGTTTGCCAACTTGAGCACTAATATCAATTGGTTCAGATAAGTTTTCTATTGGTGATAGCTCTATTTCATGCCAAATAAAAGCCGGTGCTTTAATTTGAGACACAGGGGCTAAAATACCTTTTAATGTTATGGTATTAGAATCAGAAGGTAGCTCTTCACCAAAGCCATTTTTGGCAAGTTCAAGAAAAGCGGCAATCGCTTCATCTTCTTGCTCACCCGAGGCAATTAGCGTTATCTCATCACCTTGGCGAATTTGTATTAATGAAAGCTGATTTAAGCTGAGAGGATTAATACGTCTATCCCCTTTAACTAATTGATAATCAGCCTGAAAAGCAGAAAGTACCTCAACTAAAGTTGCAGCCGGTCTTACGTGTAATCCATGAGGATTACGAACAACCCAACTTGCCTCTTTGCCGTGAATTTTGACAGGGGCATTAATATCATTTTTAGGCTGAACAAAATTTTCACCCAGCTGAATTTTCTTTGGATATAAAGAATTTGAAGCTTCTTCAATCACTTTCTCTAATGACGCACCTGAAGATGCGGCGACAACTGCTGCAAGAGTACCTTCAACTAAGGGAGCAGAGCAGAGGGTGACTTTTTCAGCGAGATCTGGATCAAGTAACTCAATCGCAGTTTCTGCACTTAATATTGCACTGCCTAAATCCATCATCACAACAATAGATTGTGCTTGAGAAAGTGATTCTATCGCCGTCATAATTTTAACGGCATCAGTACCAATCGCATGTTCTTCATCGTTGATACCGGCGGCAACGGCAAGTTGGCAATGAGCTGGATTAAGCATCTGACTGGCAAGCTCTGCCACACCATCAGCGAGATGTTTACTATGAGAAACAATAACAATATTTATCATGGTAGACCTTTATTGGTTGCTTGTATTGGTTTCTTGGTCAGTTATGCATTAACACTATTTGCAAGAGCTTGTATCATCAGTACCACAGAAGCACTGCCGGGATCTTTATGTCCGATACTGCGCTCACCTAAGTAGCTTGCTCGTCCTTTTCGAGCTTGCATTGGGATAGTATTTTCAGCCGCTTTTTCAGCGATAATTTGTGCTTGGTTGAGGGCTTCTTTAATAGAAAGATTTTGTTCATTAGATTGCTTTAATGACTCAACCACAGGCCACCAAACATCACACATGGTTTTGTCATTTGGCTCTGCTTTTCCTCGACTTACAATGCCTTCTACACCTTCTGTTACCATTTCAACGAGTTGATTAAGTTCTAAGTTTTGCAATGAAGCCGTGGGTTTGGCGGCACGAATAAAGAAGGTGCCAAATAGAGGACCACTTGCTCCGCCAATATTTGAGAGCAATGTCATGCCTGTGGTTTTAAGGATGGTGCCAATATCTTGCCCGTCAAATTCAGGTAACTTTTCCTGCACTTTTCTAAAGCCACGATTCATATTTAAACCGTGGTCAGCATCACCAATTTCACGATCTAAATCCGTTAAATAATCACTATTTTGTTCAAACAGTAGTGCGCATTGTTGTAACCAAAGAATAATTTGAGCGTGAGTTAAAGCCATTTCTTGTTCCTTTTTCTTGTTATTAAAGACTTATTTCACCATTGCAGGTGTATTCACTGGGGCATCCCATAAGGTCAGTAATTCGTTATCCACTTTTAATAACGTAATAGAGATCCCTGACATATCGAGCGAAGTACAATAAGAACCAATTAAAGAACGTTCGATGGTTAAGCCAGATTTTTCACAACATTGGGTTAAACGGTTATAAACACCATAAAGCTCAGATTGTGGTGTGGCACCTAAGTTATTAACTAAAACAATGACACGATCGCCAGATTTTAAAGGCTGTTTTTCCTGATTTTCATCGATCCAAGTGCCGTTTTCACGATCCCAATTGCGGATCACACGTTGATAGTGGCCATTTTCAATTAAAGTATTAAACATGGCATCGACGGTATCATTCAGGGAAGTAAATTTACGACGATCAATACCCGGTTCACCGTGAATACCGACGCCAAATTCCATTTCATTTTCAGGTAAAGTAAAAGAAGGTTTTCCCGCAGCAGGAACTGTACAAGCTTCCAAGGCAACACCGATAGAAAAACCATTGTTATTAATGTGATGACCTAATTTAACTAGTTCATCAAGAGAGTCGCCTCTTTCAGCTGCCGCACCCAGTAGTTTTTCAATTAATACGGTATTGGCGACACCACGACGTCCTGCGGTATATAAGCTATCTTTTACTGCCACATCATCATCAACTAATACTGTTGCGATTTTTACACCATCGTCATGAAGCAGTTCTGTTGCCGTTTCAAAATTCAGCACATCGCCGGTGTAGTTTTTCACGATCATTAAAACACCTTCACCACTATCAATGGCTTTGGCGCAGTCATACATTTTATCAGGTGTTGGTGACGTAAATATTTCACCCGGACATGCACCGTCAAGCATTCCTTTACCCACAAAACCTGCATGCATCGGTTCATGTCCGCTACCACCGCCGGACAATAGAGCAACTTTACCTTTTACTGGAGCATCTTTTCGCGTGACATAAAAAGAGGAGGGATGAAGTTTGATTTCAGGATGGGCTTTGGCAAAGCCTTGTAGTTGTTCAGATAACACATCATCAACTCGATTAATCAGCTTTTTCATCTTAAATGCTCCATTTGAAATTTGTGTTTAGTCTTCAAACCAGAAATAGGATTTCTGGTTTGGGTGGCTGACAAATTATTTATTAAAGGATTGGCAAACACGGCATCAATAAGCGGTGTTTGTTTTATTTAAAACATAAGAATTATTTTTATTTAGCTTAAAAATGAATCTACATCATTTATCTTTCTATAAGAATAGGTTAGTCAAATAACCTGTCAGAATGGGAGCAAGATCATAAAAATAAATGAAAAAGAGAGTGTCAGTTGGTGATGGTTACATACCTTGCAAAAGAGTGAGTGCTTTCTCTCTCTGTTCTGGAGAAAGGTTTTTAATCACATCTAATAACAACGTATCTTTGTTTTTTGCACTTGGCATAAGGGTATGACTAAACGTGAGGTTTAAAACAAAGGTATGCCCGCATTCAGGATCACGACAAGCACAATAGAGATCGGATAACTCTTTGTGTTTACGATTACTTTTCTTTATAAGCGCTTTTTCACCGCACTCAGGACAAAAAATAGTTAAGACACGCATATCGCTTTTCTCTTTGCTAAAGGCTATCAGATAGCTTCTATATTAGCTGAAATTTGTATTATAACCAGCCTGTTTATTGTTTTTTTATATAAATCTTTGTTTTAAGGTTATTTAAAGATGCTTAAAACAAGTTTATTTGTTTTGATTGATGTAAATAGTTCGGTTATTGTCGGATAAGCTCTGATAACCGACGTTAACCGAACAAACTTACTAGCCTGAAATACAAACTTTGTAGATAATAGCTTCACGTTAAATGATACGGAGATAAGCAAGATATTGAATTTGTTGTTTATTCTTTTTGTTGATTTTCAGTGTAAGTAGAAAGCAATAGACAAGGATGTCTATTACAAGTTAACAAGGAAGTTAGCAGTAATATAACTGAATCGCCTGTTGTTTATCGCAAATGGATGTTGCGCGTAGTTGAAATAAAAGGAACTTACGTTATCTCAATCGGGAATTTATTCAGTTACACAGGGTCGTGGTTTACTGCTAATTCTTTACAGATTATCTGATGAATGTTGGGAGGTGAGGGTTCTTTTTACGGTTAAAAAAGTGTAATCAGAGATGAGGTGTATTCATGGATGAATATGACAGCACATTGATATCGTTAGTCATAGTGGGCGCTTTTATTGCATTAGGGAAGATGCTCGTTGCGAATGACACCATTACATTAAGATTGTTTATCGGCAAAATTATTTTAGGCTCTGCGGTTTCTGTTGTTGCTGGCGCACTGCTTATTTTATGGCCTGGAATTGATTCTGTCGCAGTAATGGGAATTGGCTCAGCGCTCGGTATTGTGGGTTATCAGTTAGTCGAAATCTGGTTACGTAAACGAGGTAGTCAATTTTTTTCAGGGAAAGAAAAAGATGATACCAAGTAAAAAGTGCAACACGTTTTCATCATAATAAAAGTCGATAAAGTCAGTTTTGTCTCGAATGACTAAGGAGTTAGGTCATGTTCAACACACAAGCGTTATATGCATGGATTGCACTACTGGCGTTTAGTTTGGGTTGGATTGCTCAAGGATGGCATCGAGACAATATAGCGTTAGAACAACGGATGTTAATAACGCAAATCGAAGATCAAGCAAACATGGATGCTTGTCTTGATCTTCAACTTTTTGTTTATGTATTAGAGGAAAATTATCCCTAATATAAAAGAGGAGACGCTTATTTTACTTAGTGAATGTCAGTTCCTGACCATTCTGCAAAGACATTAACATAGCCCCGAGCCTCTACTACACCAATCCAGTCTTCACCTTCCATTGAGAAAAGAGAAGCACTTTCATTCATAGGAAAGGTTAATTGTAAATCGGTACGATAGAAATTGCCTTCTAACTGATAAGGATAAGGCCATGTGGTTTTTGTCCATAATGCCTCTTTTATGGAGATAGGCACATTATCGCAAGCAGTGCGATTTTTTACTTTTGAGCCACCTTCATCGGTATACGTTAAATAGGCTGAAAAAGGCACATTGATTTTTTTATCTTTAGAACTAAATAAGCAGTAAGACTGACCTCGGATTGTTGTTTTCGGTCCTTCAACGGCGGCAGTAATTTTATTTGCTTGGCGAAATGCACTGGTGGTTACAATATAGTCAAAGGTTAGGGGTGGCTCTTTATCGCCCACTTTTCCTTCTCTATGCGGATTATTGGTTAAGTCTTTAGAAACAATACTAATGCCATAATCGCGAGGTTTAATAATAATTGTATTTGATGGCGTAAATTCATAAAACCCTGATTGAGGTACCGAGACATTGGTAAAACTAAAGGTAAATAAATCTTGGCTTTTAGAAAGATCTACGTTGTTTTTAATTAATTTTTTAAAAAAACTTTTTGTAAAATGAACATAAACGCCGCCATTACCAGGAGTGACTAAATAAGAAGCAATCGTTGCTGATGAATAATAATATTTGGTTGAAGTAGGTGTCTGAGAGAGATAAATATCCGTTATGGCTGGTGTAAATGATAATGCGGTCGTATCGACTTTCATCGCCAGTCTCATAACATTTAAGCTTTCGCCTTTTAGCTCATAATCGACCATCTTGCAGACAACATTATCGCCCACAATTTCACAAAATTTAGAGCCTAAGCCTAATACGGCATTACCTTCACTATCGACAAAAATCTCTTGTAACGCATTGGTTGATTTTAGTCTTATATGCCCTTTTTTGGTAATCGCAAAACTTTGCTCATCTACTTTACCGTTTACAGAACGACACGTTTGACCCAATGCCGGGTTGTAATCATTTTTGGTATAGCAGAAGAAATAACTAAAATTCTCAGTACTGCCAACGGGCAAGTTTTGCATATATTGATAAAAAGAATCAGAGAATATCGCTCTAGGAATACCCGCTTCACCGCCATGAGTATTCATATAAGCACGATACATTCCGTTACTTAAAACTTGCTCTGGTCTTTGTATACCATCAGAAGGGCAATCTCTATAGGTTCGCCAGCAACGGTTACCAATAAATGGCATTTTAATTGGGGAGTTTTCTAACCAAATATCAAAGTAATTGTAGAGAGGAACAACACCTGTATATCCCATGTAGCCTAAACTAAGTTGATTATCACTATATTTAGTAAAAACATTAGCACCACTAAAACGGGGGTCCGTTTTTTGTGGAGTAATAAAATATTCGTTATCGATATTGTTTTCAATAAAAACAATATCATTGGTGTAAGTTGCTGCACTGGTAGTAAATGTAGCAAAAAGGGTAAGTATTAATAATAAATAATGTTTAAACATTATATGCTTTCCTTTAATTCCGGTTTACCAATGTAGTTTGTGGATCACAAATTACATCACCTACCCACAGCACACCACGAGCTGATGACAAATCTAATTCAGCTTCACAAATTTGTTTATCATCTTGTTGTAATGAAATTACTGGATAACGTTTATCAACATCCATCGCAAATTGCCCTTGGGTATCGGTTTGAGTGCGCCCGATATGGTTACGTACCTGAGCACTGGCTAACAATGTGCCATCAGGCGATTTCATTCGACCAAACACAGTAACCATCTGTTTTAACTCAGGCTGATGCACTGCAACGTTACCCGGATAAAGCACCACGTTTTTCACCCGACCCGAAGCAATATCAAAGCTGTCTTCACTGTTTTTATCATTCAGCAATTCGACTTTATATTCGGCATAAGGGGAAAGCGGAATAAAGTTATTACTACCCGATAACACAAAGCGTTGGCCATTGACGTTAGCGGCAATTTGACCTTCACCATCAATCCCTGTTTTGACAATCACACCCGATGTTTCTTGTTTACCACTGGCGGAGAAATTCATATCACTATAAGCCAGTGAGCCTCGCGCCGTTAATGTGGTATTTAAACGGTCATTATTAGGGCGACTCATGGTTAACGTACCGGTGCTGTATTTGGTATCAAACGAGCCGTAACCGCTGACAGAGAAATCACTGTCAGTACCATCTTTATCATGTAACAAAGTGGACATGGATAAGCCTGCATTACGAATAGCGGAATCTTCAAAGCTTTTTGATGCAGATAACTCGCCCCGTAGATTACCATTGCTGGAAGAAACACCTGCACTAAGCCATGTTGCTAACGGCAGTGAGAAATCTAAGGTGATATATTTTTCGTTGGTACTGTTTTGGTTATCGTAGTGATAGCGTTGAACACCAGTACGCAAACTCATACTGCCATAACGACCTGTATAAAGTGTAGTTGCATATTCAAAACTGTTAGACTTATTTTTATCTCTTAAATCTTTAGTGTGAGAATAAGTAAATGAGCCTGCATATTCCCAAAATTGAGAGAAATTCAGGGTAGTACCAAAAGAGTAGTTATCAGAGTCATACATAGGAAAATCATCTTTGATATTTCCTTTTTCTCGGTTGACCCATAATGCACCAATCCCTTTAGGCAAGGAGTAATTAGCAGTAAAAATATTACGGTTACTACCATCTTTAGCAATTAATGCCTGCCAACTGGTTGAGAGTGTGTCCGTTAATTGTAAATTACTATTGGTTTCTAATACGGCAAGATTATCAAAAGCATAAGCAGAACCTTGTAGGTTCAAGCCTGAAAATACACCTAATGTAATCGCACCTGCGCCACCAACTAAGATCGTATTATCGCCACTGGTTGTACGATATTCGTTATTATTATTTTTGATACGCTTTTTGTAATCTACATATCCTGAATATAATTCCCAACGGAATTGGTTTAAGGTTGCGCCTTTCATATTGTAAGATTTATTGACAGTTTGGCGCTGCTTAGAGCGAACTTTCCCATCAATCACCACTTCGACATCGACTTCATAAATACCAAAAGGAAGTGGTGCGGTATCCACTTCAAAGCTCCCCATTGGGAAATTCTGAATACTTAATAATTTTCCATCGCGATAAAGACGGACTTCACCGGCACTTGGCAAAAAGACTGTAATAGGTGTTAGAGAGAGTTGAGAATGGCTTACTTTAGACGATGAGTTATTACCGTAAGTAACACCATAAACTTTACTGCTGTTAAGTGCTGACATGGAAGCAATAGATTGTAAGTTCCATGTATTTAATAGACCAAAAGCAAGACGGCGACCATTAAAGTCACGTTCAAACATGGCACGATAAAAGTCAAAAGATTGCTCTGCGGTGCCTAAGCCATATGCAGTGGCGCTTAAGTTCAAATGGTTTTCAGCAAAACTCCAAATACTGTCGATTGAAAAATAACTGTTGGTGTTATCTTTTTGCTGTTTCATTTGATTGTTATAGACACCTAAATCATAGGTGGTAACGGAGGAAATATTATCAACGGTTGATTTTCCTAACATTTCCGAACGGGCTTTAACTTGAGTGGCAAGGCCTGCTTCATTAACATCTAACGACATAATAAAGGTACTTAAATCAAAATTAAGCGTAGCATCTGGGGAAAGCACTATCTTATTATTTTGATCAAAGGGTTTATCTTTAAGTTCGTTTAATGATTGGAGGAGTTGCTCATTGATAGAGGCAACTTGTGCATCACCTTCATCGAGTGTTGGAGTCACTGAGTTAATCGTAATTTTATTGTCTTTAAGTACCACTAGTGCATCGGCAATTTTATTACGGCTTTGTTCTTCTAATACAGATTGATTAGAGAGGTTATAACGTAGATAAACAGGGATCGTCATGCCTTCTTCTAACGCAGTTACGAAGACACTAGGAATGATGTAGTTACCCATCTTTAAACTAGACGATTGGCTAAATGCACTTCCAGATAAAAGGCATAAAGCGATACCTAGAGCTATCCCTGATTTACGCACAATGAATCCTTATTAAATTAATTTATAATAATAAAATCATCGTTATGCCAAATACCGACAGTTGCTCTTTTGCTTTGAACATCGACTTGTTTTAACTTAACACCAAGGCCTGGCATGACGTAATAGCGTTCACTACAACGATTATTTTCATTTTTTGTCACGGCATCAGGCATACAATCGCCCGTGGCGACAGTACGGAATGAGCTATTCCCCGTGTTGTAAACAATACGAGTGCTTTTATCGAAACGGTAACTGAAGTTTTCTTGACGTGGGGCGACGACTAAAATGGTGCTTATCATTGCTGATGTGGTCGCAGTTGCTGCTTTTGCGCTCTGTGTTGATCCGGTTTCAGTCACGGGATCATCACGCCAAACTAAGCGATAATAGCGTTCTTGATTATCACTAGGACCTTTATAGAAAATCTTGAAATTTTCTTTGGTTTTTCCGGGTAAAATTAAGTTTGCTGGTGAGATCAAAATTTCATTATTAACTAAAGGGATCACTTTTCCATCTTCTAAAGGCGATGAAATACGCTCAATAGATAACCCGACTAAACGAGCTTGCTCAACGTTATTTTCGATTTCTTTGGCAAGAATAGTTTGATCAGACTGCATTGTTTCAGTAATAGCACCGACATGGATGGCTGCTGCAAATTGGCTATAAAAAACCAAAGGACTCAAACACGCTAATATTATTTTTTTCATCGTGGATCCTTGAGGGAGAGCGAAAATTCGCTCATCCCGTATTTATTAAAATACTGACTTTGTAACTTATGGTGCTTTAGTGAAGTCGCCTTCCCAAGTTGCAGTAAACTGAACTTTAACGTCGCCATCCCAGTAACCGTCTGCTAAATCAGAGAATTGAGCATCAGTACCTGCGATTTTTGCGGAAGCGATATTAAAAGTGAATTGGCTTTGGCCGCTTACACGCTCTTTACCGTTGTAAGCACCGTCTTGAGCTAAGAAATCAAGACCTGCAGTTGTACCAGCAGCAACGTCAACCATGGTGGTTTCTGTTGAGCTAGTTAAATCAGTACCATTCCATTTAACACCAACAGTTAATTCACTGTTATCAGAAGCACGTACTAATTTATCGGTGATGATTTTTGAAGTCAGTTTAAAGTCAGTGGCTTTTTCTTGACCTTGGATAGTGATATCGAACGCACCATCTTGAGAGTTAAATGCTTTAATACCTTCTGCATAATAGAAAGTTAAAGATTTTAATGGTGTAACAACTAACATACTTTTAGTATCTTTGTATGCTTTCGCATCCCATGAAGCAACAGCACTTGCTTTACGAGTATCAGCTTGAGCAAGAGTTGTTGTACCCATAATAGCAACTGCAAGAACGGCTAATGTCAGCTTTTTCATAAAATATCCTTCGTAGATTAATTCTTATTACATAATGTTTTTAAATAACAGATATTATTTAAAAATGATCTGTTATTCAGTTATTTAGGCTTTAGTAAAAATACTTATTTAAAATGAATTTTAAATAGACTCATTTTAAATAAAATATATTTTTGAAATGGAAAACTGATTGTTTGAATTTTTGAATGTCAATTCTCTTTATGCTTTTAGTCAATATATTCAAATATGCGAAAAAGAGATAAAGCTAAAATAAGTGCATTTATTCTTTTTTGGATTATTTGTTTTATTTACCAATTTGTCTTGAGGTCAATTCTACAATTTAAAACTTTTATGGGGATAGGATTAATCTCATAGGATTTTCTGCTGCAAAATAAAAATATTAGTGTTTTTAAACTTTATCTCAATTTTTATACGCGTAAATCGAGTTTTTTATCGTTATTAAGTAAAGATAACTTAAGTATTTATGATTACTTATCACTATATAAAAAATTTTATTTATTCTCTTTTTGTTTTTTTTTGTTTTGTAAGGTAATTTTTAGAAATATAAGTCCAATAACTTAGTCTTTTTTAGATGTTAATTGGTGTTTTATTTGTTTTGTGATGAGTTTCTAATTAACAGATAAACTTTATTATTGGGAGTGTCTAAAAATGATTAATGAATATTGATCTAAATTAATATATGACTGTTACTACAAATAATTCTTATTTAAATAGAGATAAAACTAATAAGAATTCTATTTCTATTCTTAGTTGGATAATAACTTTATAATGTAAATAAAAAGTAAATAAATAATGAAATATTTGTTTTTACTCAAGGTGAATATGATTTAAAATAATTATCATGAAATAACTATGTAACTAAACTGCTCTCTTATGCAATTTAATATAAATAGAGTATTTGTATTTACAATGATGTGGCGAAGTACTTACTTAAAAAAGAGATAATCAGTCAAATAACGGTTTCGACAGAATTTGATAATGTTCGCCTTTTGTAACAGAGCAGCAGAGTGCCAACTTTCTCTGTTTTACATCTAATCGAAAAGAGTATGTAGGGTATTAACAATCAACATGGTCGAGGGAACAAAGATGGATTTCGATATCAGTTATGTTAATACGATTTTTGTTTTGACCTATTAATAATAGAAAATGTGAAGTTGAAATCGATTATTTAGAGACATTTTTTGTTTTTTAATAAGAGTTCAATAATGAAATAATAAATTAAATATTCTATTTGAGCTTTTTTATTTATAAGTATTTTTAATGTGTTTTCATCTCTATTTTTTATTAATTTGTATCTTTTCGCCAAATTACTCTTTTTTCTAAAAGATGATTTTCATCTTCTTTTTTTGTTTTTTAACTTGTTGATTTTAATCTATATAAATAAAATCTAAATAAACTGTTATTATTTCTAAAATTCCAAATATAATTTTGTTTATAACTGTTTTAAAAATATAAATATTTATCTTTAGAATATATATAAAATAAAAAAGTTATTTTTTATTTAGCTAAAGAAATTGAATAAATAACGTGTTATATCAATAGTTCATCAAAGATTAATCTCTATAATTTGGCTTTCAGTTATTAGACGCCAAATTTATCATTATAATAAATCATCAAAATGAACTTTAAACGCTTTATTTTTAAACGACTTATCCAAGTTGTTCCTATGCTTATTATTGTCAGTATTTTGGCATTTATATTAAGCCATATTTCAGCGGGTGATATTGCTGAAATTACTTTACGAAGCAAAGGGATCATTCCAACACCGGACAGTATTGCAGCGGTGCGAACAGAACTGGGATTAGATAGACCTCTGTATATTCAATATTTAAGTTGGTTGGCACACACCTTACAAGGTGATTTTGGTACATCGATTCAATCCGGTTTACCTGTTAGCCAAGAAATTATGGATAGATTTCCTGCAACGTTAAAATTGGCGTTGGTTTCGACGTTATTTGCCATTATTTTATGTGTCCCTATCGCGTTAGTTTCTGTACGTTTTAAGGATACATCGATTGACCACGGCATTCGTTTTTTAACCACGGTTGCAGCGACCTTACCTGATTTTTGTCTCGGATTGTTATTACTGTATATCTTTGCGATCCAATTACATCTTGCGCCAGTGATTGCAGGCGACAGTATGCAAAATATTCTCTTACCCGCCTTAACGCTCAGTGCAGGGTATGCAGCGATGTATACCCGTATTTTACGTAATAACTTAATTGAAGTGAGTTATACCGATTATATTCGAGCAGCCAGAGCAAGAGGTTTAGGCAAAACAGCAGCACTTTTTCGTCATGGTTTAAAAAATGCCGTTTTGCCTTGTATTACGTTAATTGGCGTGAATTTTGGTAAGTTGTTAGGCGGGCAATTTGCTTGTGAAACCATTTTTTCATGGAATGGTATTGGCAAATTTGCCGTAGATAGTATTCGCCTTAAAGATTTGCCGGTTATTCAAGGATATATCGTTGTTGTGGCGGTAACCTACATTGTTATTAACCTTTTGATAGACGTGTTGTATGTGTTTATCGATCCTAAAATAATGATGGAGTGATAACCATGCAGCCGAATTTTTTGCAGCGATTTTTACAACAACGTTTAGCAATGACTGGCGTGGTGATCATCCTCTTTCTCATTATTTTGGGTGTTTTTGCTCCTTATTTAGCCCCTCATGATCCTTATTTGACTAACGTTAAATTAAAACTGATGAGTGCTAGCGTTGATTATCCATTAGGAACGGATCAACTAGGCCGTTGTGTCTTTTCACGCTTAATTTATGGGATCCGCACCAGCCTTTCGACAGCGGTACTTGCCACTGCATTAATGCTTAGCATTGGTATTCCATTGGGAATTTTAGCGGGATATGTAGGAGGCAAAACCGATAACTTGATTATGCGTCTTGTTGATATCGCATCAACATTTCCATCCAGTTTATTGGCATTGGCGGCAATTGGGATCACAGGTCCCAGTTTAATGACGATCCTATTGGTATTTATTACCCTTTGGTGGGCACCTTTTGCCCGTATTATTCGTGGCTCTGTTATTGCATTAAAAGAGAAAGATTTTATTCAAGCGGCTATCTCTGTCGGTTCACCTCATCGCCGTATTATATTTCATCACATTATTCCTAATGCCATGTCATCTATTATTGTTCTCGCCACATTACGTATTGCGGCGGTTATTACGCACGTTGCGGCATTTTCATTTATCGGTTTAGGCTCACAACCACCTATTGCAGATTGGGGAGTGATGCTCAGTGATAGCCGACAATATATGACGCAATATCCGATGATGATTATCTACCCTGCACTTGCCATTATGCTGTCAGTGTGGGCGCTAAATATGATTGGTGAAGGATTAAATGATGTCTTACAAAACAACGCTAAAGCCTTAGATTTAAAAAAACAGGAGGAGATTTAAGATGTGCTCTAAACCTGTTTTATCCGTCAAAGGGCTGACGACTGTTTTTCAACAACAAAAGAGTGAGTTTGTAGCGGTAAATAATATCGATCTTGATCTCTATGCCGGAAAAATAACGGCATTAATTGGAGGGTCGGGAAGCGGTAAATCAGCTACGGCACTCTCTTTAATGAATTTAGTGGATAAGCCCGGAAAGGTTATTTCGGGTGAAATAACGTTATCTGGTGATGTGATTTCAAATAAAAGTGAAAGGCAGTGGCGAAACATTCGTGGGCAGAAAATTGCCATGATTTTCCAAGAGCCAAGAAGTGCATTAAATCCTACCATCAAAATAGAAAAGCATTTTGCCGAATCGTTATCCCCTTTATGGCGAAAAAAATCGAAAACAGAAAAGCGACAACGATATAAAGACATTTTATCTCGCCTTGGATTAAGCCATGCAGATGAGTTGTTAAATAAGTACCCATTTGAGTTAAGTGGCGGTATGTGTCAGCGCATTATGGTAGGTATGGGACTGTTATCAGAGGCGCAAGTTGTTATCGCTGACGAACCGACAGCGTCTTTAGATCTCACAACGCAAGCGGCTATTTTATATGAAATTGATCGTTTGAAATCATTGGGGATCGCCATTTTGTTGATCACGCACGATCTGGGTATTGTGGCGCAAATGGCAGATAACGTTTATGTGATGTATCAGGGCAATATTGTGAGTTCGGGAAGTGTGACTCAACTTTTTGATGAGCCTCAACATGAATATACCCAGCGTTTATTTTCAACAATAAAGCAGGGGAAATAAGATGCCATTAGTCGAAGTCAAAAACCTGTCTAAATATTATAAAAAAAATGGCGTTACAACCTGTGCGGTTGCCAATGCCTCATTTTGTATTTATCGAGGCGAAACGTTAGGTGTTGTTGGGGAATCTGGATGTGGGAAAACCACGCTTGGCAAATTATTACTGAAATTAGAACAAAGTGATGAGGGCGTTATTACGTTTTCAAAACAGGCGATCACAGATTTTAGTTTTAAACAGATGCGCCAAATTCGCCAAAATATGCAGATGATCTTTCAAGCCAGTGCAGATGCTTTTAATCCTTATTTTACCGTAGAACAAATTATTGCTGAGCCATTAATTAATTATAAACACCTTACTCGCCAAGGGCGTCAGCAACTGATCAGTAAAACATTAGAGTTAGTCGGTTTAGATAGCTCTTTTTTATCAAGACATTCTGATGCGTTATCCGGTGGACAAAAACAACGGATTGGTATTGCAAGAGCACTCGTGCTTGAGCCTGAATTTGTGGTGTGTGATGAGATTGTTTCGAGTATTGATTTTGCTTTAAAACAGCAAATCCTTACGTTAATTAATACCCTTAAAAAGACATTACAACTGACCTATCTGTTTATTTCTCATGATATTTCTGCGGTTAACTTTGTCAGTGATCGTATTATTGTGATGTATCTTGGTCATATTGTTGAAGTTATTCCTAAAATGGATAACCGTGTTCAACACCCATATAGTCAGACTTTATTATCTGCCGTATTACCGACTCATCCTTCACAACGCACGCCTTTTAAACAACAAATCTACACTGATGCACCTAAAACATTCACCGGATGCCCTTATTACCATCGTTGTGTAAATCGACAAGATATCTGCAAGCAACAAACACCCTCTTTGATAGAAATTGCATCTGATCATTGGGTTGCATGTCATCAAATAATCAATTGATAACAATAAGATAGAAAGAGAAAAAATATGTTTAAACAATTAATACACCGTACTTTATTAGTTGGCTTTCTTTCAATAACGGCATTAACAGGCTGTAATGATGAAAAACCAACAGAAAACACCACTCAAATTGAACAGAAAAAAGAAGTTATCGTTGCCATTTATCGTGATGGTGCGATGAATATGCTTGATGCTGCCAGTTATAATGGCCCTCATTTTGTCTTTAAGATGATTTATGACGGCCTAACAGAAGATGGCGGCGAAGGTCAGATTATTCCAACATTAGCAACTAGTTGGGATATCTCAGAAGATGGTAAAACCTATACCTTTAAACTGCGCGAAAATGTGAAGTTTTCAGATGGCACTCCGTTTGATGCCGATGCGGTTATTTTTAACTTAAAACGTTGGGTGAATAATCCTCGTTATAGCCAAATTACCGCAACATTAGTAGATTCAATGGAAGCCATTGATAAATACACTGTGCGTATTACTTATAAAAATCCTTCTTATCCTATTTTAATGGAAATGACTTATCCTCGACCTGTGCGTTTTTTAAGCCCCGCATCGTTAGGTGAAGACGGTAAAACCTTTACTAAACCTGTCGGAACGGGTCCTTGGATGCTAGAAAGTTATGAAAAAGATAAAAGCTTTACGCTGGTGCCAAATCCTTACTATTGGGGTGAAAAACCAAAGTTAGACCGCATTATCTTTAAAGTTGTTCCTGATGGTCAGGCGCGTGTTTTTGCCTTACAAAGTGGTGAGGTAGATATTATTGGCGGTGATCTGATTGGTAAAATCCCGATGGGAAATATTCAGGAACTAGAACAAGATAAGAAATTTGAAACATTTACCGCTGATACATTAAGTTCCCACTTTATTGCATTTAACCAACGTACACCTGAATTACAAGACAAGCGTATTCGCCAAGCGATTAATTACGCCATTGATAAAAAAAGCATTGCGGAAGATCTCTTTAATCATATTGGTAAAGAAGCGACCGGAATGTATCAATCAGGTGTGCCTTATGCAAATGCAAAAAATAACACCACATTAGCGGGCGATAAAGAGAAAGCGCAGACATTATTAATTGAGGCTGGATATAGTAAAAATGCCCAAGGAATTTTTGAAAAAGAAGGTAAGCCTTTAGCTTTTTCTTTCTTGCTAACAACAGACGAATTTCCTGAATGGAAAACCCTTGCCGAATTTATTCAAGCAGAATTAGCGCAAACAGGTATTCAAGTTAATTTAAAAATACTCGATCGTAATGGTTATACCCAATCCACTTTAGGATCCAAAGATTTTGATATGGCTTTAATGCGCACGGCTTCAGATTCATGGATGCCTCATAGCTCTATGCTAGAGATCTACGATATTCAAGCTAATAATCAGCAAGCTAAAGCATGGTATGACGAAAATCTCTCGGCGATGATTTATAAAACTTTAGCGACATTAAACGAAGAAGATCGCCAAAAAGGTTATGACGGCATTATGACCTTTATTAGTGAAGAGGCGATCACCGCACCGGTTTATCATCCTGTGACAAACTTTGCCATTAATCCTAAGAAGGTGGCTAATTTTGAAGTGGGTGTAAATAACTACGCGCCTGTTGCATGGGAAAAACTCACTGTACCTCATACATCTGAAAAATAGTTTCTACGGCGCTCTTTGATATCTATATCAGATCTTAGTCGCGCCGTGATTTTGATTATTTATTTTAGTTTACTTACTGGTAGGTTTTGTTATGCAGGACTCAAAAGATAAATTATTAAAAAATTGGACAGAGGGTGCTGAGAATTACAGTAATTTGATCCAATTAGAATTAAACGGTTTCCAACGAGAAGCGTGGCTGAATATTATTCATGAATATTGTGGTCAACAAGGTACATTAAAGGTACTGGATGTGGGAACGGGGCCTGGTTTTTTCTCTATTATTATGGCGAAAGCAGGGCACAAAGTAACGGCAATAGATTGCACTGATGCGATGGTTGATGTCGCTAAGAAAAACTTTGAAACTTACCAAGTTGATGTCGATGTAATGCAAGGCGATAGCCACTCTTTACCTTTCCCTGATGATCATTTTGATTTGGTGATTAGCCGTAATGTGGCATGGACGTTATTAGATGCCAAACAAGGTTATAAAGAGTGGTTACGAGTCTTAAAACCGGGAGCAAGAACACTGATTTTTGATGCTAACTGGAATCGCTATTTATTTGATGACGGCTTAAATCAGAAAAATAGTGAAGATATTGAAGCATATACTGCACTGTTTAATGAAAAGCCAGCAGGGTATAGCGATGCAATGCTCGATTACCGTAAAAGTATGCCGATGTGTCAAAAAATTAGACCTCAATGGGATCTTGAGACGTTAGTTACTCTCGGTTATTCAGAGTTGACTTGTTTAACCAATATTAATGAGCGAGTGTATGACGAAAAGCGTAAAGTGCTTTATCGCTCAACACCGATGTTTATGATTGCAGCAAGTAAGCCTTGGGTAAAAGTGACTTATTAATAGCGATAAAAATAAAGTCCTATCTACACGATTAAGAGTGGATAGGACTTTTATGATCTTTGTAATTTTTTAATATTAAGAGGCTGAAATAACAGTTTCAGGTGTTGCTTTTCTTTGGTGAAAATAAGCAGTAATAAGCAACATGGCATAAAATATTGCCCCCATCAGCCATAACAGGCCATCCCAATAAGCGATGCTATAACTATAAATAAAGGCAAATAAGAGAGGACCAATGATCCCGGTAATATTGGTGAGACTCACCAGTGTACCTTGTAATTTCCCCTGTGCATTATCATCGACAGATTTTGATAAATAGCCTTGTAAAGCGGGTTGCCCCATACCTCCAGCCGCTAAGCAAATTAATGCAGGCAAGATAACCCAAACTTGACCTATCCACGCTAATAATAAGCAGCCCATCATATCAATAGACATACTGATCATAATGGTGGTTTTTTCGCCCCATTTTTGCGCTAATTTTCCGGCGACAACCGCTTGAAAGAAAATATGTAATATACCCAGAGTAGCCAAGGACATGCCGACAGAGGTTGTATTCCAATCAAAGCGGTATTGTGTAAACAGCACCCAGATGGTGGCAGGAATTTGCCCAATAAGCTGGATAATAAAATAGGCTGCTAACCAAAAGTAGAGGCTTTTCTTAATAAAGCCAGTGACTGAATTTGATGCAGTTTGGTTTTCAGGCGTGTTATTGGCAACAAGCGCTGTTCTTTTTTGCGTTTCACGGAAAAAGAGCAAAGAGAGGATTAATAATATTGAGTGTGAAATAGCGGCAAAGATAAATGGCGTATGAGCACTGATTTCACCTAATAATCCCCCTAACATTGGGCCAATAATAAGGCCGACACCAAAAGCGCCACCTAAGAAACCAAAATAGCGAGTTCGATTTTTAGCAGGAGTCACATCGCTCATCGCTGATGCACATACGGCACCTGTTGCGCCAGTGATCCCCGCAATGATGCGCCCAATATAGAGCATCCAAAGTGTGGTTGAGAATGCCATTAAAAGGTAGTCAAGTGCCGCGCCTAAAAGGGAAAATAACAAGATGGGTTTTCTACCGTATTTATCAGACAGTCGTCCTAGAATAGGTGCAAAAATAACCTGCATGGTAGCATAGAGCGCTAATAGCACACCGTAATGGGTTGCCAGTATGTTTTCACTGACAAATTCATTTAATAGCGTAGGGAGTACTGGCATGATAAGCCCGATGCCAATGGCATCTAATACGGTGATCAGCAGTATAATAATAATTGATTTATTCATTGAGATCCTAAAAAATCTATCAGTGATAGAGGGGGGTGTAAAATATCTCTATCAGTGATAGATTGTCAAGGCTATTTTATTCTGAGGTAGGTAATGGCAAAGCTAGATAAAGAACAAGTTATTGATAATGCGTTGATTTTACTTAATGAAGTTGGTATTGAAGGATTAACAACGCGTAAGTTGGCGCAAAAAATAGGTGTTGAGCAACCGACGCTGTATTGGCATGTAAAAAATAAACGTGCTTTGTTAGACGCATTAGCAGAAACTATTTTGCAAAAGCATCATCATCATGTTTTGCCATTGCCGAATGAAACATGGCAGGATTTTTTACGAAATAATGCGAAAAGCTTTCGCCAAGCCTTATTAATGTATCGTGATGGTGGCAAAATTCATGCAGGAACACGTCCATCTGAAAGCCAATTTGAGACATCAGAACAGCAACTACAATTTTTATGTGATGCAGGGTTTAGTCTATCTCAAGCTGTGTATGCATTGAGCTCTATTGCGCATTTCACATTAGGCTCTGTACTGGAAACTCAAGAGCATCAAGAAAGCCAAAAAGAGCGTGAAAAAGCAGAGACGGATGCTGTTGCCTATCCGCCATTATTAACCCAAGCCGTTGCAATTATGGATAGTGATAATGGTGATGCTGCATTTTTGTTTGTCCTTGATGTGATGATCTCTGGACTTGAAACGGTATTAAAGAGCGCTCATTAAATTTAAATTCGCTGACGTCCTTTTTGGCTAATTAATTGCCCTTGTATGTCAGCGATACTAATGTGGGCAATGCAACCTGCGTTAAATTGTAAATAGTCATCTTCGATGCCATCAGAGAAAATCACACCATTCTCTGGCATCAAAGATCCTAATTGCAGTGGTGAATCAGGCTCAATAGTGCCAAAAGTCAATGCAACACCTGTTGTTCTACTTGGAAACGGCTCTCTTACACTAAATTGTAGCTTTCGTTCACTCCAGCTAAAACCTTGTAACAGAGGGTGCGAAGCTTCTCCTGTAATTGCCATCGCGCCAGCAAGAATAGATTGAAACCATCCTGTTGATCCCAGTCCTGTTGATACAATAATACCTGATGAAGATTGCACTTCTTCAGCGCCATTCCACTGCAAAATATACTGTGCGGAAGTGTGGCTTTTAGGGCCAATAAATAAGTCATTAACCGCTAATAAGGATTGACCATCATTGGTTGTCGCTTGTGCAAAAGTGACCGTTTTAAATGGCATTTTTTTATTAATGGTATTGATGACTGTCTCTTTTAATTGTCCTATTTCAAAGGGTAATAATTTACCATCCCATCTTGATGGATCAGGGTTTATCGCAATGATGGGCTGTCCATTAAGGTATTTCAGCGTATTAGCTACAAGCCCATCTTGACCAATTACCACCACAATATCGTGAGGTGAGAATTGATAGCTAGGTAATAAACCCCTTTCTAAAAGTTGAAATCGTCCTAATGATTTTAAAATCAGCTCAGCTTCAGTGAGTTGCTTTTGATATAAATTGTGTTCATTGAGGTAATCCTTTACCTCAACATTATTGTGTTCTAAATAGAATTTGGCTTGCGACCAAGTATTAAAGCGCTCAATTAATTCCTGTAAGCGGCTTTTTCTCATCACCAGCACAAAGCGAAAATCTTCGTTACGTTGCATTATTTACTGCCTTTTTTCATAAATTGGCTAAATAAATCAGGTGTGATATTCAACTCGCCGATTTTTCCTGAATTCAGCGCTAAGGTTTCAAATGCCATTGCCATTAATTGCTGCGAGTCCATTTTTGCTAGTGCCATGGCTTTTAGATTTTCAACTGGCAATTCGCGATAAGCACGCATGGTAGCTTCAATAGCATAAGCATCTGCTTCTGATTGTGTTCGCTGATTTTCAGCACTTAATGCGACCAGTTCTTTGCGTTTTGCTTCAGCATTAACCTTGGCTTCAAGGCGTTCTTTTTCAATCTCAGCTTGTTCGCGTAATAATGTACGTTCATTTTCTAAACGTGCTTCTTCAATCTCTTGGCGTTTACGCTGAACAGATAAATCGGTTTCTAATTCAGCCTCTTTAATGGTGCGTTCTTGTTCTACGGAGAATTTACGACGGGCATAAATTGCATCATCGGCTTCTTTCAATAAGGATTCTCTCGCTTCGGCTTCAAGTGCTTTTAAGGTTTCGGGTGATGGAGTGATTGCCGCAATAGAGACATCTAAAATCGCAATACCTAATGCTTCTAATGATGGATGTTCAACTAATTGTTCCATCACCAAAGTGACTAGTGATTGGCTAAGTAATAACGCTTCTCTAAGTGGGGTACTTTGGATCTTTGCTTGAATTAAGGTTTGTGCAATACGTACAACACGATCACTGAGTTTGAGTGGATCTTCAGAGGCATACGATTTGCCGTTTTTGCTCAAGTTAAAGTTGAGTACTTCTGCGGCTTTTTCAGGTGCTTTAACCTGAAATGAGATTTGACCTTGAATGCGTAAACCCTGAAAGTCTGAGGTTTGAAAGTTAAAAATAAAAGGTGCTTCTTGCGCGTTTAAAGGTAATGCCGCAATAGAGGTTGTGGCTGAGTTATACCAAAAACTCAAACCTTTACCTTGTTGGCGAACGCGACCATTGACGGATTTGATAATGAATGTTGATGAATCAGCTTTAAAGTAATTTAAGTTAAACATAGTGTCTCTCCAGTTAGTGTCCTTATGACAATAACTGAATTGTGTCCTATCGACACTATGCTTGTCAACTGATTTAGTGTCTTTATGACAAAATTTGATTTTTTGCTGTTTAGGCTTAAAATAGTTTCATCGTTTTCTAATAAAGCTTACGCCATGAATGAACAAGATTTTTTAGCCAGTTATAACCGTCGTGATTTCCTATCTCCACTGATCACCGTTGATGCCGTACTGTTTACTTATCATGAAGAGCAGTTAAAAGTGTTGTTGGTAAAAAGAGGAGAGCATCCTGAAAAAGGAAAATGGGGTTTACCCGGTGGATTTGTCGATGAAGTGCAAGACAAATGCCTTGAAGATACAGTGCTAAGAAAATTGAAAGAGAAAACGGGCGTGATCCCCCCTTATATTGAGCAACTCTGTTCCGTGGGAAATAGCCAGCGTGATGTAAGAGGTTGGTCGGTAACGGTTTGTTATACCGCGTTGATTGCACATCAAGCCTGTGAAGCACATATCGATACCGTGGATTCGGTGATGTGGTGCCCTATTGATGAGATTGCACAACAAAGCTTAGCGTTTGATCACCATGAATTAATTGCCCAAGCGAGAGAGCGATTAAAGCAAAAATCACTCTATTCGATTGTTCCCGGGTTTGCATTACCAGAAGTATTTACCCTGCCAGAATTGCAACATGTTCATGAAATTTTGATTGGTAAAGAGATCCAGAAAAAATCATTTAGACGACGCATCGAACAAGCTGACTTATTGATTGATACTGGAGAAAAACGAGCAGAAAGAGGACGCCCTGCAAGTCTGTATCGACTTAAAGAGGCGTCTGCGGATTATCGTTTTATTCGAAATCTTGAGTTTTAATAGGCTGACATTTTACAAAGCTAGTTGTTTGACAAAGTCAGTTGTTTGACAAAGTAGTGAGCGCCATCTCGAATGGCGTCATCAGCCACTTTCATCATACGTGAGTAGTGTAAAAAGGCATGTAATGTGCCTGGATACATTTTATATTCACAAGCTAATTGATGGGCTTCTAAGATTTTAAATAGTGTCACGCTGTCATCAATAAGTGGGTCATATTGTGCGCTGGCGATAAAGCAAGGTGGAATATCTTGCGTTAAATCGTTATTAAATAAGCAATAATAAGGTGCATCACGACTGCCAAGTGCGGTTAGATATGCATTATCATATTCTTCTAGATCTTGCTGGCGCAATCCATCCCATTCCCCCCCATAAAGGCGACGGCTGGTGGAATCGCGTAGGCCATATAATCCATACCAAAGCAAAACAGCACTGATATTGCCACAGTAAATTTGTTTATCGCGTAGCCACAATACGGTAGCAAGAGACAACATTGCACCTGCCGAATCACCCGCAAAACCAATATGTTGCGTATTAATATCATAGTGTTTTGCATGTTGATGATAATACTGACAAATCTGTGCCGATTCATCAATAGCTTGAGGATAGTGCGCTTCGGGTGATAGTGAATAATCAATACCAATAACGGCACAACCGGTATAGCAGGCAAGCAGCCGCATAATGCGATCGTGAGTATCTAGGTTCCCTAAAATAAAACCACCGCCATGCAGATAATAGAGTGTTGCGGGTGTTTTTTCTTTGGGTTTATAAAGACGTGTTAATACATTCCCATAAGAAGTACTCACCGAAATATCTTGTATGCTAAACATCTCTGGTGCATCTGCATTCCAATAACGCCTATCTTGATTATAAGCAAGACGCATTGATGGATAACCATCATTTTCTGGCGCTGGTTGCGGATTATCTGCATAAAATTGCATAACTTGTTTCATCTCTGGCGAAATAAGTTCTAGCACATTGATTTTATTTTTAGTTTTCATTCATGCCTCCAATTATCACTGTGGGGTATTGTAAATAATGGGGCTTAATAAACTGAGATCTTGATATCCAATATTGAACGTTAGCGTTAAATGGAAAGGGTGAGAGGTAAATATGTGATCTGACTTAGATTTAAATAAAATGGCTAAAATAGGATTAATTGCACAGTTTTTCTTAACTAAATAACTCTGTTGGGAATAAAAATAGCTATTAGAAATGTTAATATATATAAACAATTAACTTGATTTAAAAATAAATAATGAAAAGAACGTTAGCAGTTTTGGGATTAATATGTAGCATTTTGTTGTTTGTCAAATACACAGTCAAAGAAATCAAAGAAATCAAAGAAATCAAAGAAATCAAAGAAATCAAAGAAATTCAAGCGATTCAAATAGATCCTGTTGATATACAAAAAGAAGTTGATAAAACAAGTAGCGAAAAGCCCAAATTACTATCACATAAACTTCCTGATTATCCAACACGAGCTCTAGACGCTAAACTTGAAAGTGATGTAGAAGTTGTGTTCGATGTTGATGAGAATGGGATAGTACAAAATATCAGAGTTTTTGAACCTGTTCATGTGGGATTTCATCGTTCAATTCGGCGTGCAATGAGAGAATGGCGTTATGAAACAGGCAAACCCACTAAAGATTTAAAAATAATCATAGAGTTCAGATTAGAGAACGAAAAAAGTTCTTATTAAAAAATGAGTATAAAGACTGAATTGATAAAAAGAGAATAACCCGCGATAAATTAAACGGATTATTCTCTTACTTTATTAATTTGACACTAATTGCACCACAACAAGTCGTCCGCCTTCTTCTGTCGATAATACAAATTGCAACCCATCTGTTAGTGCAATTTTATCGCCAATCGCTATCTGCTTTTTCTCTGGCAATACCATCAATCCATCAATACGCTCATTAACAAGCCACCATGTTGAATTGTGATAAACAAAATAACCTACACGCTTTTTCTGTTCATCGGTGGTACGTTCATTAGGCGCAATAAGGCGATTAACATGCCAAGGAAAGAGTGATTGATTACTCCAAACCATTAAGCGGTGATCGTCAGGTCTAAAGCTACCGGCTTTTCGTGAAGAATAAAGATTTAAAATCGGCAATTGCCCTTTATATGGGGTATGACAATAAGGACAAACGGGCTGTGTTTTTCCTGAAAAAACATACCATTGCTGTTCACAATCTTTATTTTGACAAGGCTGAACTAAATCTACCGTTTTAACTAAAGCAGTTTCCCACTCATCTGCGGTAGGGCGTTGAGAAGGATCGTGTAACCCTGTAATAAAGGCTCTTTCAAAAAGAGGTGTTAGGTACGGCCCCATAATCGTGTATGGGATTTTTTCAGGATCAGCCCAAGGGAGAGATGACGGTTTTACCTGATTCAATTTTACCGCATTGCTACGATCGGTTGGATGCTCAATAAACAGCGCTTTTTCACCCATAGACAATGTTTCATCACGCATTTCATCGTCAAGATCGTGAATTTTACCGCCACGTAATGGATGACGATAAAACAGATACATATAGATTAATACTGCAAGTGCGTGCCTATCGGTCGTAATGCTTGGCAAGATACGGTTAGGATCTTCTTTCGGTAAATGGCTAGTTTTTACCACTTCTGGCGCAATAAAATCAGGTGTTCCCACGACATCAGGTGGGTATTTACCGGGAACGACTAAACCGTCAATATCAATGACACAAGCATGACCTTGCTCAGGATCGATAAGGACGTTTTTATAGCTTAAATCACTATGGCATAAGCCTGCGGCATGCATTCGGCGCACGGCACGAGAGAGCAATAAACAGACTTTCAGGTAATTTAACAGATTGCCTCTTTCGCGAGGATCGAGAAATTTATTTTGGTTGTTGGCACTTGCAAACCATTTACCTTCTTTTTCTCGACCTTTTATTGCCAGAAAGTCGTTGTTTTTAGAGCCATATTTAAAGAAAAAGTGGGATTGATAAGTCGGAACAATAATCCCAATCTTGCCTTGATGTTCGACAACATCTGTTGGCCAGCAAAAGAGGTTTTTCCAATATTCTCCGCCACTTTGCTCAAAGATATTGTGTCGATAAGAGCCTGTTATCATATCAATTCTATCTTTGGCTTGTGCATTCTGTTTTGTTTTATAGAAGGCAACAACATAGGTTCGGTCAGGGGAAAAATAGACATCTTTCATTGAGCCAGAGCCAATAATTTCATTGACGTACTGAACTGTTTTTCCACTTTGCGTTGTACAGGTAATGATCTCTGCCATGAAACTCACCCATTCTCTCTTTTATGATTACCAAGCCACAACCAGAGTGCGGTCATCGTGATTGCCTGCTGAAAAGAAATTCAGCCATTCAGCCAATGCCTTATCTGCATTTTCAGGAGAAGCTAAACAAGGCGATATTTCATCAATGAGTGCAGCCCATTTATTGGGATCTTGTAAGCCATTATCTGTTTCAAATACCGGATCAGACACCCCGTCCGTCATTAAAATAAGATGTGAAATTTCTTTCCACTTACCAATAATAATGCGTCGATTAAACTCAGCATCGTTGAGCGCACTATCATCAAGAAAACGAGTTTGCCCTGCATATTCACCACTATCAGGGATACCTAAAACGCGCACTTTTCCTGCGGGACCATAAGCCGCAATCGCACCATCTCCCATCCAAAATGAGGCAGCAAATAACTCATCATTGATACGCAAAGAAACCGTGGCTAATAACGTAGTCGAAAAAGATTTTACCGGCTCATTAATATGAATGGCTTCGTTTTTCAGGTTATTAATCGCTAATTGCGCCGCATTACGAAAGAGTTGAGCAAAGAAGCTTCCCACTTGATTAATGGCGTTGTTGTCATTCCATTGATGGATGGCTGCAAGATGAGGTTTAAATGCTTCATTCCCCTCGCTTAACTGTGATTTTAAATAGTGGCTTACGGTATTGATAGCAATGCGTGAGCCTTCACGAGAATAGCGCGCACTACCCGCACCGTCCGCGACAATTAAAATATTCCATTGGCTTTGGTCATCGTGGTGAATGTGAAAATCATCATCACGGAATGTGCCTGCATGTTCATGAGAGCGACCGCGACGGCTTGCGCCTGCAATACGAATGCCTTCTTCAAGAATAAGTTTGCTATCTATATGCGCTTTGGGATAAGGACTATCAGCGGGAGGCTCGTTGATTTGCCATAAGCTACGAGGATCAGGATTGATGATTAATAAGACATTATTGTGATAGCGAATAGCATTAACAGACCAATGGACAACCAATGTGAAATTGCCACTTTTTGTCGGCATACCCACTAAGCAACGACTTTCAGGATCAAAACTTATTCCAAGTGCTTCAGGAAAATCAATTGCTTCAATTTCGGCAATTTCGAGGGTATCTAGCTCTATATTGAGCGTAGAGTTAAACGCTGTACCTACTTTGGCATTAGAAAGAGTAATTTTTGCCGTAGGGCGTTGAATAATCGGTTTTTCTGTTGGCATTGGCGATGAGTGTGTTGGAATTTGTCCCGGTTTTAATGGGCTCTCTTCTGGTAATGACGTTTCTTCAGAGGCTAAATCGCGGGCTGGTGGCAATAACAGAAGAATAGGCTGTGCTTTGTCTTGTGATGTTATTTTTTCTGCCGTTTTTGCATTGATTTTATCAATAATAAAATCAATGTGTTGAGCGATTTCTGCATCTTCATACAGCGCAATAACCAGCTCTTCATGTACCGGAATGCGCTGTTGTGTCAGCGTGTCATCAATAATCAGTTTTGTGAGTAGGGCTTTTTTATCCATTAGCCTTTACCTCGTGTGACATCAAAGTCAGATTGGTTGCTGTTATCACCAAAGGTGATGTTGTTATCACACCAAGGGCAAATAACGGTTTCAGGGCCATTTACACAGAGCAATTTGCCACATTGGCAAACGGCAAAAGCAGTGGCATTACCACAATAAGGGCAACCCGGTGTGCCATGAAGTTCACTGGTATTAACTTGATATGCTGTGGCGCTGAGATCACTCCATGCAAAGTAATCTTCATTTAAGGTGTAGCAACCCGTTAAGTTAAAGCCATTAAGGTTGAGATTAAAATCCAGCCCTGAAGCTTTCATGGGTGGGCGTTCGTATTTCATTAAATAAGGTGAGCGTGTATGGCTACAACGACCAACAAAAGTGACACAAGATTCATCATAAGCACGCGCGACATCATCTTTCGCAAGACGAACAATATGCTCTGTTTGACTTAAAAGTGGTGGTGGCTCTTCGCCAACACTTCGGCTATGAGAAACCACCGACATCGTTATCCATTTAATAAAACGAGTAAAATCGCCTTCTTGTGCTTCGGTAAATAACAGTACATTTTCAGTTAATTGCGACAGTACATGTAAGTCTGCACTTAAACCTAATCCAATCGCAATTAAGTTAACTTTGTTGGCGTAGTGAGCTTTCCAGCGCTTGATCTCTTGTGCGTAATCATCGGTAGGTCTGCCGTCTGTTAAAAGGTAAACGACAGGTTTCCAATCGCCTTTTTGCTCAAGGGTGGTTTTTCTTACTTGAGTGTCGATTTGGTGAGAAAGTTCTCGTAATGCACTGCCTAATGAAGTGCCTCCTCCTAATGGAAGTTGGGGAGGATAAAAAGAGACGACTTCAGTGAGTGGAACAATCGTTTTTGCAACGCCAGCAAAGGCAATAATAGAAACATAAGCCGTTTCAAGGGCGTGCGGGTCGCGCCTAAGATCGCTAATAATAGTTGTCAGACCGTCATTCATCTTTTTTAGGTTTTCACCTATCATCGATTCTGAACAATCTAAAACAAAGAAAATGGGTAGCCTTCTCATTGTTGTACCTTATCACTTTATCGTGGCTGTTATGTATTGTGATGGATAAACCAAAGCCTGAATAAAATAAAAGCAAAGCCTTTTGAAGTGCTTTGCTTTTGCGGATCACAGTACCAGTTGGATTTCAGGAGGTGGTGGCGGTAGGGTATCTTTATCCGTATTCACGCCTGCACTTGAACTGCCGGATGCAACACTGGCAGAAACCCATTTAAAAAAGCCAGAGAAGGCATTGGAGTCTAGCGTTTCTAAAGCCACTACTTGAGATGTGAGCTCTTTAAGGTGATCGTGTTTGGCTTTTGGGCCCACAGCGCAAGCGATGATCGAACCAAATGAACGTTTTTTCACTTCTTTAATCGCTTCACCATAGGCGTAAGCATCAGAAGGTGTGCCATCAGTCATTAAAAAGACGAGGGGACGCCAGTCACCTTTTTGGTCACCATCAGAGCGTTTAATATCACGATCGACACACTTGATTAAACATTCCAGTGCCGCACCTGTAAAAGTACCGCCAGAGCTAGGTACAGTGATATCAGAGAATTGGAAATCCTCTAATGCAGTTAATGGGATAAATTCACGCGCCTCATTATCATAGGTAATGATAGAGATATGCACACTTTCTAATGCGTAAGGATCTTGTCTCAATGCATTAAGCATTGTTTGTATCCCTACGTTAACTGCATGAATAGATTCACCTCTCATTGATCCAGAAGTATCAATTAATAGGTAAACGGGAAGTCTTCTCATTAGGTGAAATCCTTTAAGTAAGAAATAAAGCTATCTGAACTTGAAGGCTCACCAATGGCGTTAAGTTTCCAGCCATTCTCTTCTCTGACTAATTCAGCAAACAGCATTGAACGTTGGTTGTTAAAGGCTTCGCCTCCAGATAAATCAAAACGAGCCATTTCTATATTTTTGGCATCAACAGCGCGGATAAAGGCGTTTTGTACTTTACCGAAGTGTTGTTGTAGCTCTCGACCATTGTAAATCTGAACAATAAAGACAATTTTGGTAAATTTAGGATCAAGTGTGTTTAATTTCACGATGATCTGCTCATCGTCTCCATCGCCTGCACCCGTTCTGTTATCACCAGTTAACCAAATCTGTCCTGATTTATGTTGTAGGCTATTAAAGAAAATAATATCGCCATTGACGAGGGAAGGTTGCCCACCTTCAATTTTGCCTAAATCGTTTACTTTACCGTTTTCGCCACATAAGAAGGCGATAACATCTAAATCGTATTCTTCGCTTTTTTTACCAAAAAGCCCACCAAGGAATCCACGTTTTTCTTCGTTGATATCCCAGCCTAAACCGATAGTGACAGAGGAAAGGTCATATTCATTTTTCTTTAAACTAACACCTTGTCCTTTTTTTAAACTAACCGACATATTCATTCCTTTTTTATTTAAAGTACAACGTTAACCTCAGGAGGTGGCGGTGGTAAGTCATCAAGATCACTAATATCTTTCTTAGTTAAATCGACCTTTTGACTACCGACAGAAATACTGGCTGAAACCCACTTAAAGAATGACTTAATCGTATTGGAGTCCGCAGTATCTAGCTGTAATACAATTTCAGTGATATTTTTGAGCACATCAGTTTGTGCTGCTCGTCCTGCCGCACACGCAATAACAACGCCCGTACGTGCCGCTTTAAATTTCTCTACGCCTTTTTTCCAATCGTCTGTTGGGGCACCATCTGTCATCACAAAAACCAATGGACGCCAATCACCTTTTGTTTCAGCCGTGGTTTTTTGTACTTCTTTTTCAATACGACTAGAAACTAAAGTAAGTGCTGAACCTAATGCAGTTGTTCCACTTGCGACTAAATCAGGTACTTTAAAATTGATTAAATCAGTGAGTGGCACAATCTGTTGTGCGGTTGAATCAAAGGTGATGATAGAAATGTAAGCGGTTTCTAATGCGTAAGGATCTTGGCGTAGTGTTGATAAGAGCATTTCAACGCCATTTTTTACTGCTGCAATAGGTTCTCCATGCATAGAACCCGATGTATCAAGTAAAAGGTAAACTGGCAATCTTCTCATGCATTTATCCTGTGAGTGAGGTAGAAGTAAGCGATTAATATACTAACCGACTCATGAAGGTGTTCAATTGAGATAATGCTTAGTTTAATTAAATTAGAGAAAAAACGCAGTGATGATTGTCCAATATTATTAATCTGAATAAAGATCGCATGAAAAGTAAAATAAAAGAGGAATTGAGCTGCCTTTCACTCCAAAATTGAGTGGCGAAGTGATTTAATTTTATTAAAGGAAGTATTTTTTATTGTGGTATCACAATAAGAGAGATGCCAAATGATTAGCTAATAATGACTAGGTATAAATACCTTGTTTTAATTAAAAATAATAGTAACCATGAAAAATTAATTAATTCAATCTGTTAGCATATTAATAATTTCTATTTTTAACGTAACTTAAAATAGAAGAAGAGTAAGGGTAAATATATAAATCAAACTTATTAAATAAGTTTTTATATATTTTTTCATTTTTATTGTTTTATAAAAAATAACTTGATACCGAAGTATCAAGTCACTTTTTATTATCTATTTTTAATTCTTTTTTTCTTTTTCTTTCTCGGCTATTTCTTCGAGTGTTGATTGAATTAAATTTTCAATATAGTGATCAACTAATAATTCAACAGCTTCACTACGTGTAGAATTATTTAAATAAGATAATCTATCAATCTTACGTAATGCTGACATTTTTAATGAAAGTGAAACCGATTTTTTCTTATCTTTATCAAGATAAACTCGGCTTGTCATTCCATTATGACGAAGATCTTCACTGGCAGATAATGCCTCACGCATACGGCGTAATGCTTTACTATCGAGTTGACCTCGTTCAGTCATTTGATATGCGCGAGAGGCTTTACTGTATTTTATTTCAGCGCCATAAGAATCTCTTATCTCTTTTAAAACGCGAGTTAACGTAGGCTCTGAGCATTCAAGAGCAGAAATAATCTTAATGGTTGGAACCTTTTTTCCAGAGCTTAAAAGGGTTGCCAGTGTAAAGACTCTGACCTGACGAGTGCTTAATTGCATGCTTAGTTACCACTTATTCTGTCATTTGTGTGTCAAAATATTCAGCAATAATTTCTATTATTCTTGTTCTGTATTGACAAGGATAAATAAAATAAGCTTCCTATTAAATGTAGTATAAATTAATAATTGAAATAAAAAAAATACACTTTTTTAAATAAAAAATTCGCGTTATTCTTATAAGTTCTAGTTAAAGATAACATGCTTTAACTAGAAACTTATAAATCGAAATCAATATAAGATAATTATTTTATCTCATAGAGATTACAGCTCGTTATAGAGTATTTTATGTTGCGTTAAAACGTTGAGCATTATTTTGTTGGTTAGGAATAATGCCATAAATTTTAGCTCTGGTTAAAATACTCAATGCCCAGCGACGATGTGTTGCTGGTTCACACATTGCACCTTGTGATTTAAAGACAGCTTGTGTTGAATTTAAAATACGCAACGCATCTGAATGATCGGATTGAGATACCATGAGCGCTTGTTCAATCTTATGAATTTGCTTTGGATGGATTGCCGTTTTACCAACAAGACCATTGGCAATATCAAGTGCCAGCTCTTTATCCATAATATGATGATCATCAATATGCTCACAAACAGGCGCAGTAAGGGCGAATTGGCGAGCACCAAAGACAGCAACCAACATTTTTATTACGTAACCCATTGGGCCATCATAAAGTGTTAATTGACGATTGCGTCTAAGAGAAATGACATTCATTAAGTCATTACCACCAATACGTAATGCAATAATTCTGTTATGGCAAGGGTGAGTTAACAGATGGTTTGCAAGCTCTGTCATTTGAATAACATCAAACACTTCTTCTGTTTCAAGTGTTGGCATCATACATAAATGCGTATTTTCAATAATATTCCACCAAACTGGCAGAGAAGCTTGCGTGAACTTAGGTAAAACAAGACCATCGATGGCACTGACATCAAGGTTTTCAGTGATCCATTGACCCATTTCAGTGTGGCGAGGGCGAATAAACAGCAGTGGCCAATGGCTACAATCACTGTTTTTTTTGTGTTCTGCTAAGGTATTTAATAACGCTGCCAAATTTTCTAATGCAACAGGAATATCGGCATCACTCACGGCATCTTCTAAACAGATAATTAAAGAGCGTAATCCTTCAATTTTCTGGTTGATGATCGTTGTTGCGATATCTGTTCGCGTTGCAGGCATATAAAGCGTTGCCCCTAAATTCCACGGGGATAATCGTTCAATCATTATTTCACCTTTTTAATGATAGTCACTGCACGATATTGACCAAGCGCTTGCCCTGCTTCAATAACAGCAATATTTTTTTCCTGCGCAAGATAAACCAATAATGCAACATCAGGATCGGCTATTTCTCTTACAAGAACATGGTCAGGTACACGACGTAAAACAGCGCGTGTGGCTTCAGCAATACCGGGTTTTATACGATTGATATTTGAAATATCATATTTGTTTGCAAGTGAACTAACGACGTTTTCGCTCAGCTTTTTTAAGTCTGATTGTTGTTCTTTAAATGTGGCTAGTGGGATCTCATTATTGATTAATGTATCAACGACTTTCCCAACAGTATCAACAAGATAACGACTGCATTCATACTGTTTTAAATGTTGGCAATCCACAAAACCGTGAAAGCCTTTTTCAGTCCAAATTGAACGTGAAATTAAACCTGAAACAGGGGCACCCATGATCCCAAAGGGGATAAGCCAATCTTCATCGCTGGCACTTAGCCATGCACAGCCACAAGGATCAGCAAGGACGACAAGACGAGGTTGAGCTGGATAGCCTTTTCGTCCTGATAACGAACGAATAAGCTCACCTGTAATAGCGCCTTTTCCTGTCCATCCATCAACAAAAACAATACCCTCTGTACCGTGGCGTTGTTCTATCCATGAAAGTGCTTCGCTATCAATGCCCCTATCTCGAATAATACTAATACCGTAGTGATAAGAGGTTTTTCCCATTTTACGCAATGTTTGTTGCAACATGACGCCTAAAGGAACACCTGCACGAACAAGGCTTGTTAGGATTATTGGGGTATCACCAAAGCGTTCAATCAGTGATTTAGCCAACATTATGACTTCAGTTGCTAAGCGTGTAGCGCCTGTTTCTAGTGCTTTTTCAAAGAGATCTAAATGCCATGTTGTTGGCTCTGGCTCTTGACTTAGCATGTCAGAATAGTGGCGTTTACCCGACTGTATCAGCTCTTCTTTTAATTCAACGGGCGTCATTTCGATATTCACCGGTTGAAGTAGGAAATCGACATCTCCTGATACATAAGAGCCAGAAAACGGCTTATGATCCATCATGTTTATTCTCCAAAAATTTTTGTGTTAATCGCATCTGCAAATTGGCTTTGACGAGGAAGCCCATACCAACTGCATAATTTCATAAAGCGATGATCACTAAGGCTGTCGCCAAGTCCAATTACAGGGAAAACACCTCGCTCAGCTTTTAATTTATTGAGCAAATAGGTGACAGCTTTACCTTTTTCGATAGGCTCGGGTAACCAAGCAATATTGTTGCTGTTGCGATGAATATAAAAACCGTCGGTTGAAAATGTTTTTTCTATTTCATCACCTATGGCATATAGCTCGTCTAAGCGAGTGCTATCGTTATGCTTCATGACTAAATAAATAGGCAAATCATCGTATTCATAGTTAATACGTGCCCAACCATCAATGTTTCGTTGCACCATTAATTGCGTAATTGATTGTTGTAGCGTCAACAAACGTTGTGTATAGGTCGCTAAGCTTTGAGTGATATGGCTTTGCCATTGCGCATCTGCTGTGCCTTCAGGCGTTAATATCACTGCACCGTGTGTGGTGATCGCCCAAGAATGAAACGCAATGGTGACTCGGCTAATTTCTTCTGTTCCGCGCGCAGTAACTGGAATTAAATCTGCGTGCTCTAACATCCAATCGACAAGCATGGCTTGCTCTTGAGTCATAAAGCTACGAGGTTCTAAGCTTCTATCGAGCGCACCCGTTTTATAGGGTTCTAGCGCTAATTCATCGACCATCTTACGACGTGTTTGAAATAAGGTGTCGTCGAGATCAGTTAAAATAACGGGCTTAGTCATAACTAATTACCTCAACAATAGGGGCTACTTTATTGAGGGCTTCAATCAGTTGGTGATCAATACTTTCGGCTGGTGTTTCACAACAAAGCAAAATGCGATCAAATTGTTGATGAGCTACGTTATAGACGAAGTTAGGAATACCTAAACCATAATTATCAGTAAATGTAATCGCTGATTGAATGGCAAAATTAGTTGAAATAGGTGAACGGGTTGTTGAGCTATATTTTACAATAACACCTTGTTTTTCAAGGCGTTCAGCTAATAAGAACGGTTCCCAGACAAATTCTCCCGATCCTAAGACAAGGATCTTTTCACCCAAAGAAGCATTGATGGATAAACCGAGATCGCTTGCCGGCGTTGTCATCCCTAATCGACCCCAGCTCTGTTTACCGGTGATCGCTACTTGCCCTGATGCAGTAATATTAACATTAGGCATAACAGGTAAAGGCGCGTTTGGATCGGCATCCCATTGCCATTTACCTTGAACTAAAGAGATGGTCTTAATCGGTAATGGAGAGCGCTCAGAGATAGAATCACCACTCCAATCGGTTAAGGTTACAGCGATAACCTGCTCAATGTGGGTTAATCCACCTTCTTCACGCAGTGCTGAAAGTAGGTTAATAAAAGTATTGCCCGTAGTGGCTTCATCATCAATTAATACAACAGTTTTTGCTTGTTGTACCCACTGGCGTTGTTCTGCTGTTTTAGGCAAATAGAGTAAGTGATCAGTCGCATGGCTGTGATTTTCTTTAAACTCACACAACAATTCACCTTGATCAACAGGATGACGTGTTGATGTTAAATAAACAGCTTGTTGATAGCGATTTCTCACTTCATCAAAAACGCCAGCACCTAAACCGACTGCGGTTTCTGCCATACCAATAAACAGAACCGGGCCTTCAAGTGAGTCAGGAAATTGACAGGCAAGTTTTTGATAGGTTTCACGCATTTTTTTCGGTGAAACAGGGATATGACGCCCCAATACTTTACTGACAAATAAAAATGCACGCTTAGGATTGCGTCTTTCTGCAATATCAAATAATTCATCAAGTAACTCAATAGGGCAATTTGGCGTCACACTTAATGTGCCACAAGAAAGAGGGCGACGATAAACGGATGAGTCACTCATACTATTTTTCATTATTAATTATTATCCGTACTGATTAAGTTTGTTAACGTTGAATTGAAAACAATAGAATCGGTGATTGAGCGTATTTTTGTTGGTGTAAAATGGTTATTTTGGGCTTGAGCCTCTTCAATACTCATTAATCCTAATTGGCGTAAAGCAAAAATACCTGCAAGGTTAATTCCACAATGTTGGGTATAACCAATACCACCAGAAGGGCGCATATTAATTTCAAGTAAGAGCGGGTTGCCTTGATGATTATTTCGGGTCTGCACATTCACAAGCCCGTCGGCTTTCATCGCCGTTGCACACGCTTTACCTAATTCATAAGCCTCGCCTGAAATTTCCAAATGTTGTATTGCACCCTCTTTGCGTCGAGCAACAGCGGCAATAATATTACCTTGCTCAACCACCATATCCACAGAGTATTCTGGACCCGGTAAATAAGGCATTAAAACTAAAGGTTCAAAATGTTCTACTGCCTTTAATGCATCAAGATATTGTTGAGGATTGACTTGGCGATTTTCTGGGTGATTAAACAGTGCCATCGGCGAAACTTGATTATCAAAACGCCAAAAACCCATGCCATAAATCCCTTTTACGGGTTTGATGCATAAAGGAGTTTCACCAAAAGGAGGCTCTTTTATATGCGCTTCTAATTCATCGATCGATTCAATATAAATAGAAGGTACCGCAGGAAGTCCACATTGTTCCATCGCTTGTGCAAAGGCGACTTTATTATCAGCTAACTGAAGCTGCTCAAGTTGTGTGGCTCCGGTTGTTAATTTTACCCCTAACGACTCAATTTCTTGGCGGTGTAATTCAAACCATGCGCTATTGCGCCCCGTGTGAATGACGCTGACTTGATGCTGTTTTACAACATCAGCAATAAATTTTAAGCGTAATGTCTCTTCAAGAGGTTCATAAAAAGCCCCATCAGCAAGCGATAAAATCTCATTTCGAGTATGACGATGAGATGCAAGCACAAAGATCTCTTGGTGCTGCTGTTTTGCAAAGTCTTTAACACTTTGAATTATATCGCGTTGTGATGATAAACCTTCCATAAACCAAATTGTGTTATTCATTACTCTGTATACCGTGAAATAAAAGTGTAGGGTTCAATGCCTATAATCATGAAGATTTCGAAGAACTGTGTCAATCATAATATGATTTATTTGAGTTAATTTTAAAAATGGGTGATTGATTGCGTTATTATTATGATTTTCTTGTGTTTTTAACATTTTATTACAATAAAAATATCATTAATATCAATACGTTGACAAAACTTTAAGTTTGAATAAGAAAAATAGTCTTGCTCATGTACTTCATCATGATATGATGATTTTCATGATATGGAATTAATCACAAATGGCGTTATTGTTTCACTCTACCTCTGAAGGAATTTAATTATGGTTTCATTAAGCAAGAATCAAACAGTTTCTCTCAGTAAACAAGCACCTACACTGAGCCATTTAATGTTTGGTTTGGGCTGGGATCCGATTAAGAAAAAAGGATTATTAGGCGGTCTTTTTGGTGGTGGTGGTTCTATTGATTTAGATGCAAGTTGCGTATTGCTTGATGCAAGTGGCAATCAAATCGATACCATTTGGTTTAGAAAATTAAAATCAAGTTGTCAGTCAGTTATTCACTCTGGTGATAACTTAACAGGTGACGGTGATGGCGATGATGAAACAATTTTCGTTGATTTAGACCGTTTACCAACAAATGTTGAATACTTGGTATTCACAGTAAACAGTTTCCGTGGGCAAACATTCAATGAAGTTGAAAACGCATTCTGCCGTGTTGTTGATAAAACAACTAACAAAGAGCTAGTGCGTTATACCTTAACAGAGCAAGGCTCTCATACAGGTATCGTGATTGCTTCTTTACAACGTAATCATGGTCAATGGGATTTCACTGCGTTTGGTGCGCCTTGTAAAGGTCGTGTTATTAACGACATGATGCCTGATATTGTGGCTACGGTGGTGCGATAAATGAATATGACTCCAGGTGGGAACTTACCGGTTCCTAATCAAACATTAATCGTTAGAATTCAATCAGGTGCGCCTGTTGATGTTTCTGCTTTTAGACTTTATGCGTCAGGTAAAGTGAATGGCGACACCGATATGGTGTTTTATGGGCAGACAGTCAATGATGATCGCACCGTTATTTATGCGACAGCTGGAAACAGCACATCTTTTACTGTGGATTTAGCCCGTTTGCGTCCTGATGTTGAAAAAATTGCGTTTACTGCGACCTGTGATGGTCAACAAACTATCGCAAATTTACAACGATTATCGATTCAAGTTGATGCTAATAACGAAGTGGTGGCGAACGGTAATGTTGATATTAATGGCCGTCCTGAAGCGGCATTAATTTTAGGTGAATTGTATCGTCGTAATGGTAGTTGGAAGTTCCGCTTTATTGCCCAAGGGTTTAACGGGGGGTTAAAACCACTCGCTGAACATTTTGGTGTTGATATTGCAGATCCTGCTCCAACGCAAGCACCAGCACCAGCACCGAAACCGGCACCCGCTCCAACGCCAGCGCCAAGTTCGGTGAACTTAAGTAAAGTCTCTTTAACTAAAGAGAAACCAGCAATCAGCCTTACGAAGAAAGATGACTTCGGTAAAATTAGAATCAACCTTGATTGGCATCGTGAAAGCAAAAGCGGGAGCTCTGGGTTATTAGGTGGATTGTTCGGCGGCAATAAAGGTATCGACCTAGATATCGGTGCATTCGTTGAACTTCAACAAGGGCATAAGTCTGTTATTCAAGCATTAGGAAACGGGTTTGGCGATTTTAACCGTATTCCTTATGTTGAATTGCAAGGTGATGACCGCACAGGAGATGTTGCTGGTGGTGAATGGATCTTTGTGAATGGGCGTGAATGGAAAAATATTAAGCAAGTGCTGATTTTCGCGTTTATTTATGAAGGTGTGCCGAATTGGAGCAAGACTGATGGTGTGGTCACTATTCATGTTCCTGATCAACCACCTATCGAAACACGCTTAACTGATGGTAATAATGGTCGAGGCATGTGTGCGATTGCCCGACTAGTTAATGAGAACGGATCAATAAAAGTTGAACGTCTCAATGAGTTTTTTAAAGGCCACCGTGATATGGATAATGCCTACGGGTGGGGATTTCGCTGGACAGCGGGCTCTAAGTGATCAAATTGATATAAGGAAAAATAACATGAGTTTTTTTAACAAATTAAAAGAAGGTTTTAATACAGGCCGTTCTGAGTTAGCCAAGCAAGTTGGTCGCTTTAAAAATAAAAAATTTATGCAAGGTACCGTTGCGGTTTGTGCGCGTATCGCCATTGCCAGTGACGGTGTAAGTTCTGAAGAAAAACAGAAGATGCTTGGTTTTTTAAAAGCATCGGATGAACTTAAAGTATTTGATACTACTGAAGTTATCGAATTCTTTAATAAGCTAATCCTGAGTTTCGAGTTCGATACTGAAGTCGGTAAAGGCGAAACCATGAAGTATATTCTGGCAATGAAAGATCAGCCAGAAGCTGCGCAATTAGCTATTCGTGTCGGTATTGCTGTTGCGAAAAGTGATGGTGATTTTGACAATGATGAAAAAGAAGCGGTGCGTGCTATTGCCATTGCATTAGGCTTTGAGCCCGCAGAATTTGGTTTGTAATTAATTTATAGGGAACCGTTCAGGAATTATTATGGTATCCACACATATTGGTTTTCCGACAGAAACTGTCATTGTCTTTGTTGTACTTGCGATTGGCGCTATTTTTATCGACTTATTTATGCATCGTGCAGATAAGCCGATAACGTTAAAGAATGCCATATTTTGGTCTATATTCTGGGTTGCTATTGCAATGGCATTCGCAGGATTCCTTTATATTCACCATGGTGCAGAAGTTGCGAGCTTATTCGTAACAGGTTATGCATTAGAGAAAGTGCTTTCCGTTGATAACTTGTTTGTCATGATGGCGATTTTCTCTTGGTTTGCTGTACCTGACCGCTTCCGTCACCGCGTTCTTTATTGGGGTATCATCGGTGCTATCGTTTTCCGTGGGATCTTTGTTGCCATCGGTACAGGACTGTTAAGTTTAGGACCATATGTTGAGGTAGTATTTGCCTTAATCGTTGCTTGGACGGCAGTTATGATGCTGAAAAGCGGTGATGACAGTGAAGAAATTGAAGATTATTCACAACATCTTGCTTATCGCTTAGTTAAACGATTTTTCCCTATATGGCCAAAAATCACAGGACACGCTTTTGTATTAACACAAAAAGAAGTTGATGCTGAATTAGCAAAACCAGAAAACAAAGAAATTACTATCGGTCGTGGTACAAAAGCCGCGTTATATGCAACACCACTTATGCTGTGTGTCGCTGTTGTAGAGCTTTCTGATGTGATGTTTGCTTTCGACTCGGTTCCCGCTATTATCGCAGTAAGCCGTGAACCCCTCATTGTTTATAGTGCAATGATGTTTGCAATCTTAGGCTTACGTACGCTTTACTTCGTGTTAGAAGCGTTAAAACAGTATCTGGTTTACCTTGAAAAAGCGGTTATTGTGTTGTTGTTCTTTATTGCTGCAAAACTGGGTTTAAATGCAACAGATCATATCTGGCAACATGGATACAGCATCTCCGCGACAACTAGCCTATTTGTTGTGCTAGGTGTTCTTGCTCTGGGTATTATTGCAAGCTTTGTATTCCCAGAGAAAAAAGATGATGAAGGTAAGACAAATTAATAAATATTCTTGAGAAATCAGAATATTAAAAACAAAACTAAAGAGGTTATAAAATGAGCGTTTCTCTTTCTAAAGGTGGTAATGTCTCTCTGAGCAAAGCAGCCCCAACGATGAAAAACGTCCTTGTCGGACTTGGTTGGGATGCCCGTTCTACAGATGGTCAAGATTTTGACTTAGATGCGTCTGTATTTCTGTTAGCTGCAAATGGAAAAGTGCGTAGCGATGCCGATTTCATTTTTTATAATAACTTAAGATCTGCTGATGGCTCAGTTGTTCACACTGGTGACAACCGTACTGGTGAAGGCGATGGTGATGATGAAGCACTGAAAATCAAATTAGACATGATCCCGAATGATGTCGATAAGGTTATCTTCGTTGTGACTATCCATGATGCGCAAGCTCGTCGCCAAAGCTTTGGCCAAGTATCAGGTGCATTTATTCGTTTAGTTAATGATGACAACCAAATTGAAGTTGCTCGTTATGACTTAACTGAAGATGCATCAACAGAAACAGCAATGTTATTTGGTGAGCTATACCGCCATAACACGGAGTGGAAATTCCGCGCTGTTGGTCAAGGTTATGCGGGTGGTTTAGGTTCAGTTTGTGCTCAATACGGTATTAATGCCTCTTGATAGTCGATTTGTAAGACACTAACCGCTGGCAGTCATAAGATGTGATTGCCAGTTTATTCAATAAAGTAGGAGCTTTGATATGGCAGTTTCCCTCGTTAAAGGTGGTAATGTTTCTCTGACTAAAGAAGCACCAACAATGTCGGTTGCTATGGTTGGTCTAGGATGGGATGCCCGCGTGACTGATGGCGCAGAGTTCGATTTAGATGCGTCAGTGTTCATGGTAGGTGAAGATGGAAAAGTACTTTCAGACGCAAGTTTTATCTTCTTTAATAACAAAGTGAGTCAATGTGGAAGCGTTGAGCACCAAGGAGATAACCGTACTGGGGAAGGCGATGGTGATGATGAGCAAGTAAAAATCACTCTATCAAAAGTCCCTGCTGAAGTGAAAAAACTGGTATTCGCAGTCACCATTTATGATGCAGAAAACCGTAAACAAAACTTTGGTATGGTCAGCAACAGTTTTATGCGCGTTTATAACAACGACAATAATACTGAAATTGCACGCTTTGATCTTTCTGAAGATGCATCAACAGAAACTGCAATGATCTTTGGTGAGTTATATCGCCACGGCGCAGAGTGGAAATTCAAAGCAGTTGGTCAAGGTTTTGCGGGTGGTTTAGGTGCGTTAGCAGCACAACACGGCGTAAATATCTAAGACTCTATTTAGCCCTCGCTTTTGCGGGGGCTATTTGTTTGTATCGATAAGCAAATAGTAAGCGATTAAGACTCTTTTTTTACGGTTACTTTAATCGGTGAATTTTTAGATTTACGACGACCAGTATGAAAGTGACGCCAATGAGGATCTTGCGCTGCAAACAGCAATTCATGATCACCACGAGAATCTCCCCACGCCCTTAAATGGTATTGTGTTAAGTCCCCATATACCGCTTCTAATCGTTTTATTTTTTCACCACAACGGCAGTTATTACCAATAATTTTGCCTGTCAGCTTTCCATCAATAACTTCAAGCGTTGTTCCTATTAGTTTAATGCCTAAGCGCTTGGCAAAAGGTTGCAACACCATCGCGGGTGATGCAGAACAAATTGTCACTTCAGCATTGCTATTCACTTCTTCTGCAACAGCGAATAAGCCAGTAGGGCGCATCAATTTAGCCCAGTAAAGCTTACAAAATTCTTCTGCTTTTTCTTTTAACCATTGTTCATCAATATTGGTTAGAAAGGTTTTGATAAGCACTTCTTTTAGTTCATCACGCGTGAGTTTGCGTCTAAAGCAACGCAATGTTGGTAATACCATTTTAATTAAACGGCGTGAGAATTTACGTTTGCCAAAGGCAAATTTTAAAAAAGGAATAAAACTATCGTGATAGGTTAACGTGCCATCAAAATCAAACACTGATAACGTTTTTACGGTGTTTTTCGCGTTTTCAAATTGGGGTTGCATACAGGGTAAGGCTCCGTAAATCATCAGAGTTTGAGAAATATATTTTACTTATTATATCATTGTTCTAAAAATGAGATAGAGGCGGGCTTATTTGTTGATAAATAATGATTTTTATTATTAATAATGAAAATTAGAATGATGAACCATAAAATCACACCTCTTAGTGATTTAGACTAAGAGGTGTGATTTTATGCTGTTGGCAAACAGAATAAGGGATTAATAGTATTCAATCATAAAGGTTGCAGCCCCATTGGCTAAACCTGCGGATATTCTGTCGTCGACACGAATATAACGCGCCCGTAATGGAATTGTGACAGTACCTGCTTTTTCAGTGACTGGCTGTGAAAAGGTTTTTAGCGTATTAAAGCTAACGAAATCCTCGCCGGTATCACCGAATGCAAGTTGTATTCCTACACCACTTGCCGCACCAGGGATATTATCAATCGCAAAAGTGCCGGGATATGCGGAAATAATTGGATTTGCTGGTTTTATTCTTACTTTTATCTCATTAGGGCTTTTATCTGGGAAAGTTTGCTTATTTTCTGTTGAGATAATATTCCCTCTATATCCTGAGTAATATCCTCTAAATGCAGGACAAGAATATAAGTTAATGTCTGAGTTGATCCATTTTGTCGTACTTCCTTTTGTTGGCAATTCTCCTATTTTATGTGAACCAAGATTAACGTTATAGTCCTGTGTTCGACAAGATGATGATGTGACACTTATTGAACCCATCAATTGGTATCGTGTGTGTACAAAAGGGAAATCATTAGCAATAACAGCTACGCCTTTATCGCGATAATCAATAATCATCTCAATATTAGTAAAATTATTTAAATTAATAATACCAGGAGAAATTGGACCTATTTTAATTAAAGAAAAATTTAATTGAGGTTTACTCCAATATTTCATTCCAGATGCACCGTTGAGTGTTCCATCACTTATTTCACGGTTACCTTCCCAGTTAATAACGGGAGCACCCGGTGATAACGTATTATTTTTATCATTGTTTGCGTAAAAATTAATACCGATGCCAGGAATATTAGTTTGATAAGTATTTGTCGGAATACCCGCTATACCTGTCACTTTTGTTCCATTGGCTGATAACATTTTTAGAGTAGTAGTTTCATAAACGAAATAAGTACCATGAGGATTAGCATTTCTATTTCGATTACATAGATGCCCATAAAGATAGGTATCTATGGTTAATACTGAGGTATAAATAATAGAACCTATCGGCTTATCAACCCCTACATGTATAGCACCACCAACATTGATATTAAAATTTCTAGGTAAAGATGAATCAATACGTGTACAAGTTATAGGTGGTGCTGCTATAACTTCCGTAACAGGTAAAAGTAGAAGCATTAAAGCTAATGAGTTTTTAATAATCGGCTTCATACTTTATTCTCCACATACACTAGTAAGTTGAACAAAACTACTTTGATTATTTTTATCTTGTGCTGGTGCATTATAGTTAATGGTACATTGCTGTATTTCACCTGGTCCCCACTTAATCGTTAAACGACCTGATGGATTTTTAACGCGGGCGTAAAGAAGTCCTCCCTGACCAATGCTACCCACTTCACTGTTCTGTTCATCGTAAGCGACACTACCAAATGGAATAGGTCCATTATTTCTTTGGATAGTAATCAACAATGGCATACCCTTGTCAGTTTCAAAGACAACTTTAGTAATTGCACCTTCAAATGGCGCGACAAAGGCTTGAGTATTTTGTAATTCAACGCTAGTGGTCATATTTTTAGGGTTAATGGTGATATCGTTTAATTGATACGGAGTTAAGTAAGGCACTAAAGCGTAGCCAAAGCTGTTCACTTCGATACCCGGATAACCACTCACCGCAGCACCTTCTGCGCCATCAGCATCAACAATAGTGAAGGTATTACCTTGATAAGGCGATGTAGCCAAACCACCTGACCAACCGACTAACGAACCACTCGCGCCAACTGACGCATTTTGGTAGTGCTCACCAATACCGTAGGTTGCACTTAAGCTGCTAAAGTTTGTTCTTGCATTACCACTCATTGTCATACTTGAGCCAACGCCGTGGTTTGTATTCATTGCGGTTACACCATAAGAGTAACGGTTATCCGCACCCGCAGAGCCAGAAATACCGAGTCTTTCACCCACATAACCTCGACCATCACGAGTCACAGCGGCGGTTAGAGTTGGCATATGGTCAATACTGAGATCATACAATGGTAAGGTAAAGTTCATCTCAAATGTGGTTTCTTTTTTACCCTCCGCATTACGGACTTGGCCTACGTTTAGACCATAAGACAACCTGCGCCAGTTGTTGTTATAACCCAATTGGTACTGTAAGTCGGTAGTATCATTATTCCAGTAGTTTTGGGTATAACCAGTGACATAAAAGTTACCCCATCCCTCAGCTAACCCCTGATCGATGGTAACGTTAAAACGACTCTTTGGACGCCAGATGTTACTAATACTTCTGCCATGTTTTTCTTCATTTATTGCCTGTACCGCAGAGGTATAGTCGTAGAAGTTTTCGGAGTTAAATTTATATGCTGCAATAGTCAAGTTACTGTTGGTATCTTGAATATATTTACTGTAACTCACCTGATAACTCTGTCCGCTATTAACAGCAGAAGCGGTCGTATTTAAATGCACTCGGGCTTGTGTGACGTCGGCAGAAAAAGCACCTAAAGGTGTACTTAATGCCAAACCAACTTGAACAGCGTAGTAATCTGCACCTGTACCCTGAACACCTGCATAGCCTGTAATAATATTGGTTAAACCACGGCGGTAGGTGGCTTGATATAGAGTAGGATCATAATCTACAGATTTGGAATTTAAATGACCTGCTGCAACAGTGTAGTTATGCTGCCCAGGGCGTAATAATTGCACTAGTGAAGCATAATAAACTTTGAAGTTTTGTTGTGAACCATCGGCTTCTTGAATGGTGACATCCAAGTTACCACCATAACCAGAAGGGTAGAGGTCATCAATTTCGAATGGGCCTGGTGAAACCACCGTTTCGTGAATAACACGTCCATCTTGGCGAATAATGACTCGCGCATTGGTTTTCGCAATACCACGAATAGTTGGTGCAAACCCACGTTGAGAATCCGGTAACATTTTCTCGTCACTAAAAAGCTGGATACCTCTTAGTGGTTGAGAGTCAAATAACTGACCTGTTGTTAACACATCCCCAATTTGTACTACCCCTCTAATTGTGGTGATAATACGCTCTAAATAGTTATAGGTTGATGTGTAATCATGGCCATTGTTTTCGTCCCATGAGTAGTTACCAGTATGATGAAAACTCCATGTTCCCAAATTTACATGGCTATCAATACCAGCAAATGCGGAATCATAGTTTGTACCGTTATTTCTAGATGTAAAATAGTTAGCATTATAGTTCACTAACAGGGCGTTGATCCCTCTATCCCATAGTGAAGGGCTAACATAACCTCTCGGTTTATAGCCAACAAGTGCTTGTGGGACTTCAACATTAAGGCGTTGTATTGAAGGATCATAGGTAACGGCTGTTGAAGGAACGAGATTAACTAATTCAATACATTCATGAAGCTCCATTGCACTTTTCAGCAATGGAGACTGTTTATCATCTTTGATATTGATAAGGCTCATCGTGTCTTTAGTGAGACAGGGTTCCACTTTTTGGTTAGCCATTTCTCTAAAAGTGATTTTTTGTTTAGCAATAAAATGATTATTAACGTAAACATCAACATCCCACGTACCAGGTAATATTGAGTTTTCCTTGTCAAAACGGCTGATATCAATATCACTTTGTGACGTATTCATAAAAATAGGGTTAAATGTGGTTGCGGTATTATTATTACCATTTGTGGTAGGCAAATTATTGCCATTAGCACTTGCTGGTAAACTTTGTGTCGCAACATGCGCGGGTAATGTATTTACACCCGATAATGCACGATTACCATTCGGCAGCCATTTATTCTTTTCTGTTACTGTTATATTTTCTGCATAGGTATAAGGCGCGACTAGAAAAAAAGTCACACCAGCAGATATTATAATAGTTTTTAAAATATAACTGCTCATTTAAATATTCCCGTATATTTTATGAAATCACTGGAGAATTAAAGTTTTGATTCAACTATTTTCATTGCGCCCCAATCGTTTACATATCGATAAACGACTTTATTTCCTGTATTTGCGGATACGCCATTTGGTATAGCAAAATCATGGCTACCTAATGGTGGGACTAATTCACCATCAATAGGCTGTTTATCATTTCCATTAAGAGAAATAGAAACTAAAGAAACATAATAAGGGGCATTATTTATCACTTTTAACGTGTTACCTGAAACTGAAAACTTTAAGCCTTCAGCAGCATTAATCGCTCCCATTTTATCTTTTAGTGCAACTGGACGATAAAATAGTTTTATTCTAGAGCGGTAAGCAATTTGTAATTTATTTTCTTCATCTGTTGCATTAGGTGGTATTTCTAATACGTTAAGCCAGTAAATGGTTTCTTTATCTTTTGGTAAAGCAACACCACCAGTATAACCAATTCTTAATGTCTGTGATTTAGTCGGTTCAATACGGAAAACGGGTGGTGTTAAAACAAATGGAACTTGTATAGTCTCAGGAGCTGCATCAACATCTCCTGTATCAAGCCAATTTTGAATTAATACAGGCACCGTTCCTTCATTAGAAACTTTAAGTGTTACTTCTTTTTCATTTTCATTATAAATAACACGAGTGCCACTAATAACAACGGCAGCATTCACCCATGTTGGAATAATAATTAATAAACTCAAAAAAAAGCTTTTAATTAATTTAGTGGTTTTCATATTTATCTTTATTCCATTAATAAAAAGCAAACAGGAAGGAGAATTTCTCCTCCCTGTTTATTTCGATTATTTATACTGAAGAGTATAAACAACGCTACTTGTTACTTTACCAGCCTCGGTTTTGCCGATAGCGTAGTATTCAACAGCGTATGGCAGAGTGGCTTTTTCATCAGTAATTTGAACGTAAGTAGTTGCATTTACTTGAGACGTATTACCAATTTTGATTGGTGCGAATGCATTGCTACCATCTAACAATTGTAATTGAACCAGTTTTGCACCAGTTGCAGCTACATCCATGTTTTTCAGACGACCAGCAGCTTGGTCAACAGTTGCACCAGTTTCGAAGAATGCAGATACTTTGCTATGGCCAGCAGCACCGACTTTACAGTCAGACAGGTTCATATTGAAACCAGTACGACCAGTTACTTGGCCTGCAGCTGTTAAAGTTGCAGTACTGACTGTTGGTAGAGTAATAGTTGCGTCTGGGCCTTGGCCTTCGATGTCAACTTTACAAGTTGTATCAGTTAATTCACCATTAAAAGTAATCGTACCAGTATTATCAGCAGCAAATGCATTACCAGCCATCAGACCAAATGCCATTGCTAAAGATGCACCAATGATAGATTTTTTCATTCTAAATTCCTTCGTTTTATATTAGATAACTACGTTTTAATAAATCGCTAAATATTAAAATTAATATTTAGAAACTTATTTATTGACTCACCATTAGTGTAAAAATAAATAAAAGCAGTCCGTGGCAAATAATAATGCTTAATAAGCGTTATTTATTTTCCTAATAATTAATATTCATTATTACAGAGTAATAGTTTGTCTGTTGTTAACACCCCTACTTTTATAAAGCTAATAGCTTATGAAAATAAAACATAATTAAATATTTTATTTTCATAGATAATTCTTTATAGTAATATTCACGTAATTTTGTTAAATGATTGTTTTTTAATTTAGCTGGCTAATAACATTAGTGCTAAATTCATAGCCCCTTTTTTTAGATTGTGCACTAGGTCCTTTTTCGTTATAGGCGCTTATTACTTCACGATTCAAATCATCCCATGATTTATCAAAAATAATAAGTAACTTATTTATTAGGCTAAGTGACATACTATTTTTACCGTTTTCATAACGGGATATTTGTTGTTGGCTGACAGAAATTATTTTTGCCAGCTCACGACCTGATAATTTCTTCTCTTTTCTAGCCTTCTTAAAAAAAAGGCCTACTTTTATGTCTAGATCGTTCATAAATTAATTCCAATAACATGAGGTCTAATATATAGAAGTTATCACATATTAAAATTAGTCATTTAAGTTTGAATAACTATATTACACATAAATTATTGCGTAAAAATGGTTTACCCTATGCGATTACATTTTGTAATAGGTCACACCTATCAAGAGAGTAATTATTGTAAGGTTATACTTAATTTTTAGTAAGTGATAGATATATCAATACGTTAAGTAATTTAATGAAATTACAAACTAATTGCGATACTCATTATATGAGTTTTTGTTGGTGAAAAATGTTGTTTGGTAAGTTATATGTTATTTTATGTTTCATTTTTCATCTTTATAAGATGGATTGTATGAAAGGGTTAGATACTGTAAGGAAATGTATTTTACGCGTATTATGGGTATTTATGAAAATTGTAGAACGTAAGAATTCTCTGAATAAAATCAAAAATTGGGGTATATGATGAAAATGAGTTATATATCTTTATAAAAAAATTGTGATCACAACTTTTTTATTTAAAAGAATGAAAAATAAAAATTGATCTAACATGGTAATTATTGTGGGGAATATTCATATAAAGAAGGATTTGTTGTTTGATGCTAAGTAGGTGGCTTTTTTTAAAAATATTAATTGCAATGATGTTTGGTTTGTTTTCTCGAATGTCTTATTTATCCTGCTATATGAGGATGCAAATAACTAATGTGTTTTTTTCTCTATTTTCTCACTTAAAGTGACGATAATTTTTCATTAACAATATCCTAAGTGTATATACTCTATTTTAGGTGTATTCAAAAATGGTTTATCTCAAATACATGAGCTAGATCGTAAAAATACTTAAGAGTTATTAATCTCTAATCGATAATAGACATTTCTTGTGAAATTAAAATTTTTTATCGATTTTTAGTTTTCATTAAAATTAGTCCCTAATAGCTAACCAATTAATAACACTGAAATATTATTTCATAACGGTATATGATCTAGATTAATACTTGAATCTAAGAATAAAAAACTAATTACCATCATTGATTGAGATCTGTATTAATCGTTTGTATCGATAATTCTGATTAATAAGTAAATAAAATCTATTTCGTGCCGATAAATGAATGCATTTGTATCATTTTATTATCGGGGAAGATTATTTCATGAGTATTGAAAGATCAGCTAAAGTAGGTTCCATCATACTGTTAACTATTTTCTTATTATCATCAGTATTGTCGTCATTTTTTATTTATAGAATGCAAGAAAACTTTGCATCATTGGATTCCTTGAATACCAGACTAAATAGTGTTCAAGAAGCAAGATATGAATTAGCGACCATTCGTTCTCACGTCAACTATCTAATGTTGTTGAAAACGATGACGGATGAGAACAAGCAAGAAACCATTAAATCACTTGTTGCTGAAGCGAAAGAGCTGGCAACAAAATCTAAAGCGACTATTACTCATTGGGTAGGTGTGAAGAAGATAAGCCCTGATGCTCAACGTAATTCAGAACAGCTCTCAGTGTTATTCTATTATCTTTTAGATGAACTTATTGCACCTATTGATACGCTAGATTACACAGAATCAAATCTCTCTAACGACTTTACTCGCCTATCTGAACTTTTCGATGAATATCTTATGATCACTAAAGGTGTGAATGATGACATTAAAGCACAGCAAGCTTGGATGGTGCAGTTGTCACTTTACACAACGATCATTGCTCTGGGGATCATTCTTGTTCTTCTTTATATCGTTATCCGTTGGGTAAATAAAACGTTTATCTTTAACTTGAATACGCTATCAGCCATTTTGCAAAAAGTAGGAGAGGGTGATTTAAGTTTCACTCTACCTAAAAAACGAAATGATGAGTTTGGAACCCTGTTCTCTAATGTGGGTGATATGCAAACCTCGCTAACATCGACTATTCAACTTGTTAAAGAAGAAGCGCTAGAGATCAAAAAAGGCTCAGCGGAAATTGCTTCTGGTAACCAAGATCTCTCTTCTCGTACCGAAGAGCAAGCAAGTGCGCTGCAACAGACAGCTGCGAGTATGGAAGAGATTAAAATTGCGGTAGTGAATAACACGGATAATGCGATTTTAGCTAACTCCATTACCGCAGAGACTCGTGATTTGGCGATTGATGGTTCTAATATCATGAATGATGCAATTAACTCGATGAAAAAAATCGAGGTAGGAACATTAAAGGTTGCTGAAATCAATGATGTGGTTAATAACATTGCAAGCCAAACTAATATTCTGGCATTAAACGCAGCGGTTGAAGCAGCACGTGCTGGTGAACAAGGTCGTGGATTTACTGTTGTTGCAACAGAAGTGAGAAATTTAGCAGCAAGAAGTGCGGATGCTGCGCGTGAAATTAATCAAATTATCAGAGAATCCGTTGCTGATGTGGCTCATGGTCGAGAATTAGTGAATAGAACGGGCGAGCATATGCAGGACATCGTTTCTTCTATTACTAAAGTTAGCGATATTATGCAGGGCATTAGTATCGCATCGGAAGAGCAAAAAGTGGGTATTGAACAGATTGCAGTCGCCATTAACCAAATGGATTCTGTTGTTCAGCAAAATGCGGCTTTAGTTGAACAGGGCGCAACTTCAACAATGATTTTAGATGAGAAAGCACAAAACTTAACGGATAAAGTTTCAGTCTTTCAAATTAAAGAACAATATTAATAAGTTGAATTAGCCAGTTAATATCGTATGTAGAACAAGCTCATTCTAAGTGTAAAACGAGAGTGAGCTTGTTTATTTATCTATCTATTATTTTCTATCTTTATTTATCAATAGAAAGTTCAACTTTAAGCTAATGTGTTAATGAAATTTCTCCAGTCACACTTTTTATAAATAGAGAGTGTTTTTGCAAAAAATAAATGGCGTAAATACTATTTTTTATTTTTAAAATCAATTTTTTTCTATTTTAATTATTTTTTTGTAAGTTTTTTATTCGTTTTTTTGAAAAATAATTACCTGTTAAACGTTTATTGATTGAAAGATAAGTTAATTTTAAAAATATCTGATTATTTATCTTGATAAGAATAATCTCAAATTTATCATTTTGTATTTTGTTGAAGATTAAAGTAAAAAATATATTTTTAGATTATAATTCATTGTTTTATCTGGATTATTTTTTATTTTTTTTTAAGTTTTTTGATTAAGTATAAAAACGTAGTTTCTTTAAATGATACTCTATTTTTGTCTTTATTTAATTAGATAATAAAACTAAATAAAATTAATTTTTTTAATTTTATGATTTATATGGTTTTTTTGTGCGTGTTTTTCTGTTTTTTATTTTATTTTTTATAAAATGTCATTGTTTTTTTCTTTGTGGTAATGTTCGCGAAACATAAATAATGAAATCTATCTTTTAGAACTTTAAATAGTTTGACGGGATAACTGTATCTAATAAATTTGATGTTTATTTTTTAGAAAACTAAAAGTTTCATTTTTATGGTTAAGGTTGATGCAGATTAATTATTTTAATTTGCCTTTTTACAATCAAATAGAGATGGTGGAAAATGAAATTAACTAAATTAGCAGCTGTATTGGGTTTTAGTTGTTTAATGGTTGCTGGATCTGCATTTGCAGAAGATCCTGTTGAGCCAATTACTGGCGGTCATGGACAAATTACCTTTGAAGGTGAAATTATTGATGCACCTTGTTCAATCGCACCAAATAATGACAAACAAACAGTTCAATTAGGACAAGTATCATCTTCATTATTAAAAGAAGGTGGTCGTAGCACTTCTGAAGCATTTACCATCAAATTAGAAAACTGTTCAACCAAAACTTATAAAACAGTAGAAGCAACTTTCTCTGGTTTAGGGGCGACAGGTATTGATGACGCTATTGCTATTGATGGTACAGCAAAAGGTGCGGGCGTTATTATTTCTCAATACGGTGGCAACATCGTTAAATTAGGTGAAGCAACATCACCTGCACAAGTATTATCTGAAGGCCCTAATGAATTACGTTTCTCTGCTTATTTACAAGGAAAGCAAGGCGTTGATGTGACTCCAGGTACTTTCTCATCTATTGCTACTTTTGCATTAACCTATAAATAAGATTATTAGCTCCCTGAGCCAGTTTCGGCTTAGGGGCTATTTATTTGGTTATAAGTGAGAGCGTTACACGTAATAGATTGGGGAACTATGTCACATTTCAACTTCAAAGTATGGCAATGTATATTCTATGTGATATCAAGCATATCGCTCGTTCATAGTTCCTTATTATATGCAGATGAACCTGTTGAGTTTAATACTGATATTTTAAATTTAGAGGATAGGAATAATATTGACTTATCTCGATTCTCTAAAGAAGATTATATTTATCCTGGTATCTATGAAGTTTCTATATTTCTTAATGAAGATTTAATCGAGCATAATTATAAGATTAAATTTATAAAATCAGCAAATAACGATGATAAAACTCTAGTTTGTATTCCTCGCGAAGTTGTCGAAAAATTTTCATTACAAGAGCCTTATTTAAAGGGGCTTACATGGTGGGGTAATGAACAATGTTTAAATATAAATTCATTACCAAGCATGACAGTAAAACCACAATTAAAGAAAAGTAAACTGTTTATCACCGTACCTCAAGCTTACCTAAATTACACTGCTCAAGGATGGGATCCTCCCTCTCGATGGGATGAAGGAATATCAGGGGCACTTTTTGACTATCACCTAACTGCACAAGATATAAAAAGAAAATCAGAAAGTAACCATCAATTTAGCCTTAATGGTCAAGGAACTATGGGGTTAAATATCGATGCGTGGCGTTTACGTGCTGATTGGCAAAGTGTTTATGATAATAATGATTCAGAAGATAAAAGCTTCGATTGGAAATGGGCTCAAATTTATGCTTACCGCTCTATTAAGCCATTAAACGCAAAGCTTGCGCTAGGTGAAAATTACAGTTCATCTGATCTGTTTGAAAATATTCGATATATGGGAGTAACGTTATCCTCTGAAGATAATATGTTACCGCCTAATTTAAGAGGGTATGCACCACAAATTAGTGGTGTGGCATCATCTAACGCAAAAGTCATTATTAGCCAACAAGGTCGAATTATTTATGAAACAACGGTAAGCCAGGGACCCTTTGCGATTCAAGATATTAATGAAAGTATTTCGGGTGTCCTTGATGTTCGTGTAGAGGAAGATAATGGAAAAATCCAAGAATTCCAAGTAAATACATCAAGTGTTCCTTATTTAACGAGGCCAGGACAAATCCGTTATAAGACCCTAATAGGAAAACCTTCAGATGTTGATAGAAATAGAAAAGGTCCCATGTTTGGTATGGGCGAATTTTCATGGGGAATAGATAATGGTTGGTCTTTATTTGGTGGAGCGATTGTCAGTGATGAATATAACTCTTTTTCTGCAGGAATAGGGCGTGATTTATTAATGTTTGGTGCCGTTTCTGTGGATATAACGACGTCATTTGCAAAAGATGTTAATAATCAAAATGATGACAAACAAGGAAATGCTTATCGGATTAATTACTCAAAAAGATTTGAAGAATTTAATAACCAAGTCACATTAGCGGGATACCGTTTTGCAGAACAAGATTTTTTGACATTAAATCAATATATTGATAGTAAATATTACAATAGAGAAGTGAATAAAGATAAAGATCTCTACTTGTTGACGTTCAGCCAAAGTTTTCCTGATTTTGGTCTTAATGCTTATCTTTCTTATAGCCATCGTACTTATTGGAATAGTGAAAAAAGCGATTACTTTAGTTTTTCATTATCGAAATATTTTAATGTAGCAAGCTTCAAAAATAACTCTATAAATATTAATGCATACAGAAATAATACTTACGGAAGAAGTGATAATGGTTTTTTTATTAACTTAAGTATTCCATTAGATACAAAAACAACAATCAGTATGAATAGCTATATTAATAGTGGAGATATCGCTAATACGGTTAGCTATAACAAAACAGTTGATGATAGAAATAACTATAATATTACAGGTGGTACGACAGCGAGAGGTCGAGCAAACGTAAGCGGCTATTATCGCCATTATGCGGACTCTGCAGTCGTTTCTGGTAGTGCTTCATATACTGATTCTGTTAGTAGTGTTGCTACATTATCTATTGACGGCGGTGCGACATTAACACCTAAGGGTGGGGCGCTTCATCGTATTAATATACCAGGAAGCTCACGTATATTATTGGATACTAATGGGGTTCAAAATGTTCCAATTAGTGGAAATGGCCCGAATACAACCACTAACTATTTTGGTAAAGCAATTTTACCATTAGGCAGTGATTATATGCGCAGTCGTGTATCCGTAAATATTGACGATTTACCTAGTAATATTGAAGCAAAAGGTTCAATACAGCAATTTACGCTAACCGAAGGGGCAATAGGTTATCGTAAGTTTAATGTCTCTGAAGGTGCTAAAATCATTGCAAAGATTATACTAAAAGATGGCTCTTTTGCACCATTTGGTTCAACGATATTAAATGAATCAAACCAGGATATGGGTATGGTGAGCGATAATGGTTCAGCATATTTAGGTGGTGTTAAATCCCATGAAATATTATTCATCCAGTTATCTGAAAATAACGTATGTAAAATAGAGTTGCCAGATTTATCAGCTAAAGGAAATTACACATCAATTTTATTGACATGTGATTGAGTTTTAAGAAATTAAAAATTAAGGTTTAAGATATGCGTCTATCAGTAAAAAAAATATCAATGTTAGCTTTTCCATTATTTTCTTTATTTTTTATTGAAACAGTTAACGCAGCGGTTTCTTTAGATAGAACACGAATTATTTTAAATGAAGGGAAAGGATCAGTCAGTTTAAATATCACAAATAATAGTCCTGATCAGCCTTATTTAGCGCAAGCATGGATAGAAGATCTTACTGGTAAGAAAATAGAAGAGCCTATTCTTGCACTTCCACCTATACAACGATTAGAAAAAAATGAACAAAGCCAAATAAAGGTTCAACCTCTTGATGTTGTTACTTCTCTTCCTCAAGATAGAGAAAGTGTATTCTATTTTAATTTAAGAGAGATCCCTCCTAGAAGTGATTCAGATAATGTTTTACAAATTGCATTGCAAACACGAGTAAAAATTTTTTATAGACCAGCCTCATTAATACTTGCCTCCGATAAGTTGGAACTTGCACCACAGAATAAATTAACCTTAGAAAAACAAGGTAATAACTATGTGATGAATAATCCAACCCCTTACAATATTACCTTTGTAAGCGCTAAAAAGGATTTTTCAGATAATACCATTGAAGCATTTAAATCTTTTATGATTGAGCCTAATGGAAAAGAAAAAATTAATATCGGTGTGAACCAGTTTAATAAAAAACCAATACTAACCTACATTAATGATTACGGCGCTCAAATAGATATTGAATTTGACTGTAAAAGTACTCAATGTACGGTAAGTAAATTAAACCAAAGCTAATAAAGATAAATGATTAGGTTGCTGATATGACAAGAAGAAGGGGTGTTTTCTTTATTTTTTTATTTTTTATTACGTCATTTTTTATCGTAAGAGAAAGTGTTGCTCAAAAAAACTTACAGGTAAATGTATATGGAGAAATATTACCTCCAGTTGCTTGTATTATTAATAATAAAAATACGATTAAAGGTGATTTTGGCGATTTATATCCTGCTGATTTTGATGGTAAAAAAATAAAATTGAGTTAATTATTCCTTTATCTTGCAATGAAAGACCGACCAATAATATGAAGTTTTTTATCACTGGTTCTCCTTCTTCTTTTGATAATAACGCAGTTACTGCCGGACGCAGTGATATCGGTGTTAAGTTTTTTTATCTAGATAAAGAAGTTAAGCTTAAATCGGAATACAATTTTACATATACAAATACAATTAAAATTGAGGCACTTCTGATTAAAAATCCAAATGAAAAGCTCGTTTCTGGTGATTTTACAGCAACCGCATTTCTAAATGTCGATTATCTTTAGGAGGAATTGATGAATAGAAATACATTTTCGTTCTCTTTTTTATTATTGATAATCGGTTTGTTATCGAGTGTTTCTGTTTATTCTGCAGAGGCTAAAACTTCATTAGCAACTGCAAATATAGAGCTAAAAGGGAAAATATTAAACCCTCCTCCAATCTGTACATTTAATAATAATGAGCCTATTTATGTGAATTTTGGAAACAATGTGGTTATCTCTAAAATAGAACAAGATAACTATCAGCAAAAATTTAATTATGATTTATCGTGTACAGGGGATAGTAAAGAATTCTCTTTTAAAGTTTCAGTTAAAGGTGATCCGGCTGTATTTGATAATCAATTATTAGCAACAAGTGTTACTGATTTAGCTATAAAAATAGTATTGAATAACACAGAGTTATTACCTGTAAATAAAAAAGTAAAAGTGGAGCGTAGTAAGTTACCTGAATTTAGTGCATTACTTGTTAAAAAACAGGGGGCTAATTTGGCTGAAGGTAAATTTCGTTCATCAGCATCTGTTATATTTGAATATGAGTAGAGGCTAATGAAACTTAAAAAGTTATATTTTAATTCACTCATTTTCTCTTGTCTTACCCTATCACTAATGAGTGTGAAGGCTGCAGATAATCTCTTTTTTGAAGGTAACTTAGTGAAAGAGCCTTGTACTATTTTATCTGATAATAAAACATTAACGGTGAAATTTAATACGGTTGATGTAAAAGCATTACGCGATGGGCAAAAAACAGAAGATATTCCTTTTATTATTACCGTTTCAAATTGTGATAACAGTGTCGCTAAAAATATTAATTTTTTGTTTAAAGGATTTGAATCTGATTCACATAAAGGATATTTGGGCATTAATATTAACGGTAAACCTTCAGGAATTGGTATCGGTATAGAAGATAAAAATAAGAAATTTATCGCAATTAATAAAGATAATAGCCAGTTTTCATTAAATAAAAATGAAAATCAATTTCTATTTTATGCCTTTTTGAAAGCAGAACCCAGTGTGGTTGTGAGTAAAAAAATCGAATTAGGAAAATTTAGTAGCACTGCCACATTTCATATCACATATCCATAATTTATGAATACGACAAAATGGAGTTAAAGTGAAAGGTTACCTTAAAGCATTATTGATACTAGCTCTGATATCTTCATTTCCTACTCAGGCAAATATTTTTTCTTATATTTCTAAAGTTGAAAATGTAAGCGGAGGGATCCCAGGATTAGTTTATATAGGACAGATTGAACGTTGGACTCTGATGCCTGGTGTGGCCAATCCTTGTTATAATGTGGCAGGCTGTGAGGTCTATGTCGCTCATCGCCATTATGCTAATGGTACCGCTGGAAGCTATTCGAGCCGAGATCCAAAATTAACAGATGCTTCTAAATATAAAACGATGGATGAATTAAGAGAGGCATTTTTTAAAATAGCGCCATTACCTTATACTTTTAGGGTTGCTCATTCAGGAAGTGTTGTTACATCTGAATGTGTAGGAATATTTTATGGTCAAAGAAGGAGTGCATCAGATCCTTTATTACCGGGTTCTATTTGTGGTACTGCGCCATCACCAGATCTGGTTTGTGATTTTAATGTTGAAAATATTGATTTTAACTATAGTCAATTGGCATATAATGATGTGCTAAATAATAATACAAATGTTACTAAGCAAACGAAAAGTGTAAAAATTCAATGTAACTATAGTTCCAAAGTTATTATTTCTGCGACAGCCAATGATGATGGTGCCATTTGGCTTAATCAAGAAAATACATTACAGTCTTTTTTAAAAATAAATAATAAACCTGCTAATGAGCTGTTTGAACTATCCATTGCAAATAAAGAAACAGCCTCTCGTTATACCAATTCATTTACATTAAGTTCAGAACTTAAAAGTGTAGGAAAGCCTAAGTCAGGGCCTTTTCGTGGTTCTGCGGTGATTGTTATTGTTGTTCTTTGATCTTTATAATATTAGCTGCAAACAAGAAGCCCCAGATAATTGCTTATCTGGGGCTTTAAATTTGGTGGCCCCTACTGGACTTGAACCAGTGACCAAGCGATTATGAGTCGCCTGCTCTAACCAACTGAGCTAAGGGGCCTAATGAGGTGAGATTATACGTGCCATTTGGCACTAGGTCTAGCCTTTGAATGACTGTATGCGCAATTTCTGTTCAATCTAAACAATAAAAAATAAAACAGAGAATAACTGTGATATCAATAACATAGTGTAACGATTAACGGATAAGCTTACGTATAGGCACAATAATATAAATAATAAGGCTATTTTTTATAAATATGTGTAGATGAAATTTATCGTAGCTTAGATAGATTGCAGATACCGTTTTGAAATCCCATAAAAAAACGCCTGTGATATCACAGGCGTCTATTATAACTTTTATTGAAAAGTAAGTTGATTACTCGTCAAGGAAGCTACGTAATACTTCAGAACGGCTTGGGTGGCGTAATTTACGCAGTGCCTTCGCTTCAATCTGACGAATACGTTCACGGGTAACATCAAACTGTTTACCCACTTCTTCCAAGGTATGGTCGGTATTCATATCGATACCGAAACGCATACGCAGGACTTTCGCTTCACGTAATGTTAAACCTGCTAACACTTCGTGAGTTGCTGAACGTAAGCTTTCTGATGTTGCTGAATCCAGTGGTAATTCGAGAGTAGTATCCTCGATAAAATCGCCTAAATGTGAATCTTCATCATCACCGATTGGGGTTTCCATGGAGATTGGCTCTTTAGCGATTTTCAGTACCTTGCGGATCTTGTCTTCAGGCATCAGCATGCGTTCTGCAAGCTCTTCTGGTGAAGGCTCACGTCCCATCTCTTGCAACATTTGACGAGAAATACGGTTCAGTTTATTAATCGTTTCAATCATGTGAACAGGGATACGGATTGTACGCGCCTGATCAGCGATTGAACGAGTAATTGCCTGACGTATCCACCATGTTGCATAAGTTGAGAACTTATAACCACGACGGTATTCAAATTTATCAACCGCTTTCATCAGACCGATATTCCCTTCCTGAATTAGGTCAAGGAATTGTAGACCACGGTTGGTATATTTTTTCGCGATAGAGATAACGAGACGTAAGTTTGCTTCGACCATCTCTTTTTTCGCACGACGTGCTTTAGCTTCACCGATAGACATACGACGGTTAATATCTTTAACCTGTTCGATTGTCAGTCCAGTTTCAACTTCAATTTGTTGCAGTTTTTGTAAGCTGCGTTGTACTTCTTCTTCAATACCTGCCAGTTTTTCAGACCAAGGCTTATTCATTGCACGAGCAGCAGTGAACCATGTGTCATTGGTTTCGTTACCTGTAAACAAAGTAATGAAGTTTTTCTTTGGCATCTTAACTTGATCAACACAAAGACGCATGATGTGACGCTCTTGAGCACGAACTCGGTCCATCATGTCACGCATATTGTTAACCAGATAATCAAACTGTTTCGGTACTAAACGGAACTGTTTGAAAATTTCAGATAACAATAAGATTTCAAGCTCTGTATCTTTGTGGTTACGACCTTTCGCCTTGATAGTTTTGCGAGTTTTTTCGTATTGCTCACGAAGCTCAGTAAACTTCTGACGCGCTAATTCAGGATCGATGCTGTTATCATCATCGCTATCGCTGTCATTGTCGCCATCTTCATCTTCGTCTTCATCTTCGTCTTCAGCGCTGTTGTCGACTTCATCATCTTTGTCTAAGTTGACATCTTCACTTTCTGCCATTTCTTCGGCATTAGGGTCAATAAACGCAGTAATTAAGTCTGAAAGACGTGCTTCGCCAGCTTCAACGCGATCATACTGTTCAAGAAGATAAGTAATTGCTTCAGGATATTCTGCAACGGAACATTGAACTTGGTTAATACCATCTTCAATGCGTTTTGCGATATCAATTTCACCTTCCCGGGTGAGCAGTTCAACTGTACCCATTTCACGCATATACATACGCACAGGGTCGGTTGTACGGCCAATCTCAGATTCTACACTAGAAAGTACCTGAGCTGCGGCTTCTGCAGCATCATCATCAGTATCATTTGAATTTTCTGCCAGCATCAGATCATCGGCGTCAGGTGCTTCTTCCATAACCTGAATGCCCATGTCGTTAATCATCTGGATGATGTCTTCGATTTGATCTGAATCGACGATATCTTCCGGCAGATGGTCATTGACCTCAGCATAGGTCAGGTAGCCTTGCTCCTTACCTTTAGTAACAAGTAGCTTCAGCTGTGACTGCGGGTTTTGCTCCATAAGACGGTATCCACACTTCAAAGTAATTTGGGTTGGTGTCGGTCGGCGATAACTGTTCAGCCAACAATAACTACGGAGGGGCATTTTCATTGTCGATTGCTACGGTCCCCTCAGCGTAGCAAATGTAGGTTTTTAGTACCTACCGATAGCGGCAATTAAGCCGTGTTTTTAATCTTAATTCTGTGTTTACTTTTTAACGCGTGCCTGTATTATCAATTGGACTTCTTCGCGTTCATCCTGCGTTAGGCCTTCTGTTCTCTCTTTCGCAATAAGTGCGTTTAGACGTTCGTCCATTGCGGTTAAAAAAAGATGATCTAACGTGTCTGTAAAGGTTTTCTCTGCAATCTCATCTATATCTATATCGTTCCACATTGCCAATTTTTCAAGCTGTTTACCGAATTTATTCTCTCTATAGAGTTCGATAATCTGTCCTGTATTTAGACCCGGTTGTGCTTGGCAAACGGAAACTAATTCAATAAAAAGCGATAGACCTGCAATTTTTTCTGTACTTAATCCCTCGAGAGGGGGCACTAATTTAGAGAATTCTGGGTTTTGTATCAATAGGGCAATCAATATACGCATCGGTGTGGTGCGTAATTTTGTCGGTTGATACGATAATTCGTGATTAACCGGCGTTCTACCAAATAAACGATCCATTTGCTCTATATCGGGATTTCCCGTTAAGCTTCCAAGCTCTCTTAATAAATATAGACGTAAAGTTTCACTTGGGATCTTATCTATTAATGGTCTGGCTAAACTATATAGCTTACCATTGCCTTCTTGAGTACTCAGATCCACTTGAGGAACGAGTGAATCAAATAAAAATTCTGATAATGAATGTGCTTGTTCCATACGTTTTTCAAAAGCTTCTTTACCTTCACGGCGAACCAATGAATCAGGATCATCACCTTCGGGTAAAAACATAAAACGTAAAGAGCGACCATCATTTAAAAAAGGAAGGGCGGTTTCTAATGCTCGCCATGCGGCATCACGACCAGCTCTATCTCCATCATAGCAGCAAATAATGTTATCCGTTGTCCGAAAGAGCAACTGGATATGTTCTGCTGTAGTGGAGGTTCCTAATGAGGCAACGGCATAATCAATACCAAACTGCGCTAATGCCACAACATCCATATAACCTTCAACAACTAATAGCTTTGTGACGTTATTATTAGATTGTTGCGCTTCATAAAGCCCGTAAAGTTGGCGGCCTTTATGGAAAATCTCTGTTTCTGGTGAGTTCAAATATTTAGGTAAATCATCACCTAACACTCGTCCACCAAAGGCAATAACACGGCCACGTCTATCTCGGATCGGAAACATGACTCGTTGGCGAAAACGATCATAAGTACGACCATTATCGTTAGTTATTACCATACCCGCTTCAAGAAGTAAGGCTTTATTATCGGCACTTTGACCAAAACGTTTTAGGGCGTTATCCCAACCAGTTGGTACAAATCCAATAGAAAAACGGGTAATAATATCTTCAGTAAGCCCACGATGCGCAAGGTAGTTTCTTGCTTCCTGTGCATCAGGTTTATTGAGAGCGCTACTATAATACTGATTCAACTTCTCCATCACTTGATAGAGATTTTGTCTTATATGTCGTTCAATAGGGCTACTACCTGTTCCTGTTTCATAAGGAACTTCTAACCCATGCATTGCTGCTAACTCTTCAATGGTTTCGACAAAATCGAGCCTGTCGTAATTCATTAAAAAATCAATAGCATTGCCATGCGCGCCGCAACCAAAACAGTGATAAAACTGTTTGTCGCTATTTACTGTGAAAGAGGGCGTTTTTTCATTATGAAACGGACAACACGCTGAATGATTTTTGCCTTGTTTTTTTAACGGCACGCGAGCGTCGATAAGATCGATGATATCGGTTCGAGCTAGCAAATCATTGATAAATGAACGTGGAATTCGTCCAGCCATAAGCCCTTTTACGCCTGTTGTTGAACGAGAATAAGCCGCGCTCTCAGAAGAAAGCACGGCCTTTAACTGCGACTACAGTGTCTGCATATGTTGCGGTATAAGCCGCAAAATATTAGTACAGACGAGTACGACGTGCGTTTTCGCGAGCTAATTTTTTAGCGTGACGTTTTACTGCTGATGCTTTAGCGCGTTTACGTTCAGTCGTTGGTTTTTCATAAAACTCACGACGACGAACTTCTGCTAATACGCCTGCTTTTTCACAAGAGCGTTTGAAACGACGAAGAGCAACGTCAAATGGCTCGTTTTCACGTACTTTGATTACCGGCATGTGCCTCTCACCTCAATAGAAATCGGTTTGCGCTGGCATTATTTAAGCCAGCCGACATTTAAAATGGTGCGGAATTTTACTTCAAAGCAGGGCACTTTGTAAAGAGATGCACAAAATTGAAACGCAAACTCTCACTTTTGTGTCTTTTTGGGAGAACACGAAAAGCGAAAATCGCTAACCACACATTTAAATCACTTAAAATAGGTGGATAATTATAGAACAGAAAAAGGAATTTGTCACATGCTGGTATGTAAAAGATGTGCCGAAGGCGTATAAAATCACCGAAATAATGGTACAATCGATTTATTACGCGAGTCCGCGAAGAAGAATTTGGAAGCGTCATGCGAGTTTTAGGTATTGAAACATCTTGCGATGAAACCGGTATCGCAATTTACGATGATAAAGCCGGTCTATTAGCGAATCAACTTTATAGCCAAATTAAACTGCATGCCGATTATGGTGGTGTAGTTCCTGAACTTGCTTCACGGGATCATATCCGTAAAACAGTACCTCTGATTCAAGCGGCACTGAAAGAAGCAAATCTTACGGCAAAAGATATTGATGCGGTTGCTTATACTGCGGGCCCCGGTCTTGTTGGCGCTTTGCTTGTAGGTGCAACAATTGGGCGCTCATTAGCTTTTGCATGGGATGTTCCTGCTATTCCTGTTCATCATATGGAAGGTCATTTATTGGCGCCAATGCTTGAAGAGAAAACACCTGAGTTTCCGTTTGTGGCGCTTTTGGTTTCTGGTGGTCATACACAGTTAATCAGTGTGACAGGAATTGGCGAATACACCTTATTAGGTGAATCTATCGATGATGCTGCTGGCGAAGCTTTTGATAAAACAGCAAAATTGTTGGGATTAGATTATCCCGGCGGTCCTGTATTATCGAAAATGGCGCAGCAGGGCACAGAAGGTCGATTTGTTTTTCCTCGCCCAATGACAGACAGACCGGGGCTTGACTTTAGTTTCTCTGGTTTAAAAACCTTTGCGGCTAATACTATTCGTCAAAATGACGATTCAGACCAAACTCGCGCTGATATTGCACGGGCATTTGAAGATGCTGTTGTTGATACGCTAGCGATAAAATGTCGTAGAGCTTTAGAACAAACAGGTTTTAAACGTTTAGTGATGGCAGGTGGTGTAAGTGCTAATCGGACATTACGTGCGAAAATGGAAACCGTGATGAAGCAATTAGGCGGCGAAGTTTTTTATGCGCGTCCTGAACTGTGTACTGATAATGGTGCAATGATTGCACTAGCGGGGATGATCCGCTTTAAAGGCGGTACAGAAGGCCCGTTAAGTGTGACTGTAAGACCACGCTGGCCTTTAGCTGAATTACCTGCCCTCGAAAGTAAATAATATATTGTAAAGTGTCTATTTTTAATTTGGCACACGATATCTGCAAAAGAAAAGCCACTTTCAAAGTGGCTTTTCTTTTTTCAATTCAAATTTTAAACAGAAACTAATTAATCTTCTTTTTCTTGCTCTTTCGCTTCTTGAATGATCTCTTTTTCTGTTTTTTCGGTTTTCTTCTTCAATTTGTGCCAGATCCGACTCTCTTGGCCGCGCCATAAACGTTGAATATTGTCATGATGACGGTAAAGTACAAGACATGATAATAACGCAACGGGATAAGTGAATTCTGGTTTAAACCACCAAACATAAAAAGGGGCAAGCAGTGCGCTGATGATTGCGCCAAGTGATGAATAGCCACTTAGTAAAACGGTGAGTAACCACGTTCCTGCGATAAGACCACTTAAATCCCAACCAATGGCAGCGATAGCACCAAATGCAGTGGCGACGCCTTTTCCGCCTTTGAAGTGGAAGAAAACAGGGTAGATATGCCCAAGGCAAGCCGCGATTGCCACAATGCCGAGATAAAAAGGAGGCACATTTAAATAGTAGGCGAGCCAAACAGGGAGCATCCCTTTTAGGACGTCACAGATAAGTACTGCCGCTGCGGCCGCTTTTCCACCAATACGTAGGACGTTGGTCGCTCCGGGATTGCCAGAGCCAAATTTTCTTGGATCAGGTAGTCTTGCCAGTCGGCAAATCAATATCGCGCTGGAGATTGAGCCGCACAAGTAGGCGAAGATGATCATTCCAAGTGCGTTAGCACTCATTTGTATTCTCCAATGTTTATGTAAGTTCGTTAGGCATGTATGGATAATACGCATATTTCATCGGAAGTGGTATCCGATGAACAGAAAAAATAAGAGATGACGTGATGGATATCGTATTTATTGAGCAATTATCAGTAATAACCACAATCGGTGTTTATGATTGGGAAAAAACCATAAAGCAAAAATTAGTGTTCGATATCGAAATGGAATGGGATAACAAACGCGCATCCCAAACCGATGATGTGGTTCATTGTTTAGATTATGCCAGTGTGAGTAATGCAATCATTGACTATGTTGAGACTCGACGTTTTGAATTAGTTGAACGTGTTGCTGAAGAAGTGGCACAGCTATTGATTACTCAATTTGCTGTACCTAGAGTAAAAATTAAATTAGCGAAACCTGGGGCTGTTGCACAAGCCAAAAACGTGGGTGTGATTATTGAGCGTAAAGCTTAATTAGTGCTGATCCTGATTAAGTCGCGATTTCCATTTTATAATCGCGACTTCTCGTTGCTTGGTTAGCGCATCCCGTATTGCACTTCCTTTTAATCCACTTTCAATGATTGGCTTAATATCCACATTATTTGCAATTGTGAAAGCTTGGCAAAGAAACGCGCGTTGTGGGTAAACGAGATTTTCTAATCCTTTGCGTCCTCTGGCGTCGGCTTCACTCACCATTGCTAATTGCTCAACACGTTCAGGTTTTCGCCATGCATCAATAGCATCAAATAAGCGGATTATTTTTGAAGGGCGCATTCTATCAATACGATGGATATGATCATGAAATCTTGCCGTTAAGCGTGCCAAATCACGGATATGATTAGGAATACGATAACGCAGGCATAAGGCTTCAACTAAAGGAACACCAGCAGGACCATGTCCATGGTGATGAGGCCAATTTTCAGGAGGTGTTAATCCTTTCCCCAAATCATGGCATAAGGCGCTAAAGCGCACCGCAATATCGTCGGTTAATTGGCTGGCGATATTGAGTACCATCATGGCATGAATGCCTGTATCGATTTCTGGATGCCATTTTTCAGGCGCAGGAACACCAAACAAAGCATCAATTTCAGGAAAAAGAACGCTTAAAGCACCACATTGGCGTAGAACTTCAAAATAGACTTGAGGCGCGGGGCTCTCAAGGGCTTTTTCTGTTTCCTTCCAAACACGTTCAGCAGTCAGCGCATTTAGCTCGCCACTTTGTGCCATCGTTTTCATTAATTGCAGTGTTTCAGGTGCAACATTAAATCCTAAAGGCGCAAATCGTGCAGCAAAACGTGCAACTCGCAAAACTCTTAAAGGATCTTCTGAAAAGGCTTCAGAAACATGGCGAAGTTGTCTTGCATGGATATCATCTATGCCATGATAAGGATCGACATATTCACCATCAGCAGAATAAGCAATGGCATTAATGGTGAGATCACGACGTGCGAGATCGTCTTCTAACGTGACATCTGGTGCCGCATAACAAGTGAAACCCGTGTAACCTGAGCCTGATTTTCGTTCTGTACGCGCAAGGGCATACTCTTCATGAGTATCTGGATGAAGAAAAACAGGAAAATCTTTGCCTACTTGTTGATAGCCTTGTTGTAACAGCATTTGAGGAGTTGCACCAACAACAACCCAATCTCTGTCTTTTACTGGCATCTGTAATAGTTGGTCGCGCACAGCGCCACCAACAAGGTATATATTCACGGGATCACTGTTCCTTTGGCTGGATGTTAGTTCATCCAACGATCATTACGTTTACGACGGCGCGGAATAATATGTGGAAGGATCAGACCAAAAACAAGACCTGCACCTGCAACACCACCACCATACATAAACCACTGTAAGATGATATCGCGTTGTCTGTCATCTAATTGTTGATTGGCAAAATCGAGTTTTTTCTCTGCGACAGCGAGCTTTGTTCTCATTTGTTCATTTTCTTTTTTCAAGCCATTGATGATGTCATCGCTGTTTGAAACTTTATTTTGCATATCAGTGGTGCGTTGGTTCCAGCTTTGATCGATATTTGCCAGTTTATCGCGCAGTGTTTGGATCTCTTTTTCCATAGCAGGAATACGAGTACGCATACTTGGTTGGGCACTGAGTTGGCTTTCTGGTAGCCAAACGGTACGATCTTTATCGTCTTTAATCTGTACATAACCCGTTGCTGCGTTACGAGAAATAACAGTAACGGTTGAGCCCGAGTTTAAAGAGCCAACAATTCGATACTGATTTCCTGGTCCACTGTGTACATAAGTGGATAATTCATCGGAAACATAACGAGTTTCTGCGTGTGAGCTCAGAGAAACGCCTAAGCCAAGTAAGGAAAGAAAAAGTAAGGGTAATTTTCGCATTATGTTTTCAACTTTTTTATCTATACAAGAGAATATTTTTACTGATACTAAAGAGTAAAGTTTGCGTAAGCAAATAGTAAACCAGAATGAGAACACTCTTAACTGGTAGAATATAGGGATAATCTGCCTTTTATTCATTATTGTTATTAGGCTATCACTTGCTAAATGAAAATGCGTCAAATATTTTACTAATCAATTGATTTACTTAAGGGAAATAGAATGAGCCAATTAGAAACTGAACTCAAAATGAGTGCCATACCTGCCGCTATTCCTCACATTATTCAGCGCATTCTTACTCTACCTCATCAGCACTCTGCACCTAAAAAGCTGACTAATCTTTACTTTGAGACGACAGATAATCAAATTCGTCGTTGGGATATGGGGTTGCGTATTCGTGGTGTTGATGAAAGTTATGAAATGACAATTAAAACAGCCGGTAAAGTGGTTGCAGGTTTGCATCAACGTCCAGAATATAATGTGAAATTAGAGCAACCTAAATTAGATTTAGCTCGCTTTCCAGCAGAAATCTGGCCTGAAAATACAGATTTAATCCTATTAGAAACACAACTCAATGTGCTGTTTAATACCGATTTTTATCGTGAAATCTGGCTGGTGGATTTTCAAAATAGTCAAATTGAAGTGGTATTAGATAAAGGCGCTATTCGTACTCATCAATATGAGTTACCGATCGAAGAGTTCGAGTTAGAGCTTAAAAAAGGCGATGTTTCAGATATTATTGCATTAGCGACTTATTTAGGTGAAAAAGGTGGATTGCGCCTAGCTTCTCGCAGTAAAGCGGCCCGAGGTTATTATTTAGCGAAAGATAAACCTGCTTTATCGTTGAGTGTGGTGAGCCTTTCTCCTAGTGATACAACCGCTCAGCAACTCACAAAATGGTTAAGTGCAATACAAGCATTAGAAGAAGCCATTTTTGCTAACCCAACACCTCCAACAATTACTATGCCAGCAATGTTGGCGTTATTTTCAGATTGGTGTAAAAAACAGGCTGATCTGCCTGAATCTATGCAACAATCACTCAATGGTATTTCACCGTTAACATTTACAACCGCAACCGACTATTATCATGTTTTATGGTTGAATTTTAAGTTATCTTCTATGGCGTGGTTACTATCTATTGCTTAATTTTCTGACAACTTGAGAGTCTATTTATGTCTGTTATCGGTGTATTTCAACAATTGTGGAATAAAGCACAGTGTGGGTTCTCTTCTCAATTAAATGCGTTAGCGCCTTTTAGTGAGCTTGAACAACAGTTTTTTGCTTTTAGCCCTTTTGCAACAGAGCATTTACGTGTTAATCCTCAATGGTTGACGGATATCAGGCAAAATCCACCAAACAGTGTGGAATGGCAGAGTTATGAGTCTCAATTAACGGAAAAATTAGCCAATATTGATAGTGAAGATGATGTGATGCGGATCTTACGCCAATTTCGTCATCAACAATTAGTGCGCATTGCATGGCTACAATTTTTTCAATTAGGCGATATTCCTTGTGTGCTAAAACATTTGAGTGTGTTAGCTGAAACATTAATTTGTGTTGCGAGAGATACACTTTATCAGCAATGTTGCCAGCAATGGGGAACACCTTGTGATCATGAGGGAAAACCTCAGCCATTACTGATTTTAGGAATGGGAAAACTAGGTGGATTTGAACTTAACTTTTCTTCTGATATCGACTTAATTTTTGCCTATCCTGAAAATGGATTTACGCAAGGTGGGCGCCGAGAATTAGATAATGCACAGTTTTTTACTCGCTTAGGTCAAAAGCTTATTAAGGCTTTGGATCAACATACCATTGATGGCTTTGTCTATCGTGTTGATATGCGATTGCGCCCTTTTGGTGAAAGCGGTCCTTTGGTAATGAGTTTTGCAGCACTGGAAGATTATTATCAAGAGCAAGGGCGCGATTGGGAACGCTATGCGATGATCAAAGCGCGTGTGCTAGGTGCAGAAAAGAAAGAGTATTGCCAAGTTTTACGGCAAATGTTGCGTCCTTTTGTTTATCGTCGTTATATTGATTTTAGTGTGATCCAATCACTTAGAAATATGAAATCCATGATCAGTCGTGAAGTACGCCGTCGTGGTATGATCGATAATATAAAATTAGGCTCTGGTGGTATTCGTGAAATCGAATTTATTACTCAGGTTTTCCAGCTAATTCGCGGGGGAAGAGAGCCTGAGTTACAAAGTAATTCATTATTAACAGTGCTTAATGTCATCACTAAACTTGAGCTGTTAACATCACAAGAAACCGCACAACTCACTGAAAGTTATCTTTTCCTTCGTCGATTAGAAAATTTACTGCAATCTATTGGTGATCAACAAACTCAAACCTTACCAGAAAGTGAAGAAGATAAAGCACGGTTAACTTTTGCAATGGGATTTGATGATTGGGAAACGCTTTATCAAGAAATTAACCACAAGATGCAGGCGGTTTCCGTGATATTCACGCAATTGATTGGTGAAGAAGACGAGAATGATGATGAAGATGATATCTCTGAATTTAAGCGTCTTTGGTTACTTGGGCGTTTGCCTGAAACGTCGCCATTATTTCATGAAACATTAACCATCGAAGCTCTTGGGGCGATAAATCAGACGTTACAGAATTTTCGACAAGATATTGGCAAGCGAACGATTGGACCGAGAGGACGTGATGTTCTTGATGCCTTAATGCCAAAACTATTAGCTAAAATTTGCCAGCAACCTCAAACTCTAGTGACACTACAACGTGTGACACCTCTGTTATTAAGCATTGTGAGTCGTACAACGTATTTAGAGCTGATGCAAGAGTCGGATGAAGTTTTAACACATGTTATACGACTCTGTGCGGCATCACCGATGATCGCTGAACAATTAGCGCTTCACCCTTTATTGCTAGATGAATTACTTGATCCTAACTCTCTTTATCAACCCCTGCCTTTAGATGCGTATCGTGATGAATTACGCCAATATTTATTACGTGTACCGGAAGAAGATGAAGAGCAACGATTAGAAGCATTACGCCAGTTTAAGCAGGCTCAATTACTACGTATCGCTGCTGAAGATATTACAGGTGTATTACCAGTCATGAAGGTTAGCGACCACTTAACCTATTTAGCTGAAGCTATTATTCATGCTGTTGTTCATCAAGCTTGGTCATATATGGTGAAACGTTATGGTGAGCCTGAACATTTAGCTCATCGTGATGGATTGGGTTTTGCAGTCATTGGGTACGGTAAATTGGGGGGATGGGAGCTAGGATATAGCTCTGATTTGGATTTGGTCTTTTTATTAGATTGTCCAATAAATACGGTGACAACAGGGGTTAAACAGATTGATGCCCGCCAATTTTATCTGCGTTTAGCACAGCGTATTATCCATTTATTTAGTACCAGAACATCTTCTGGTGTGTTGTACGAAGTCGATGCGCGTTTACGCCCTTCAGGTGAATCCGGTATGTTGGTTAGTACTATTCAAGCTTTTGATGAATATCAGAAAAATGAAGCTTGGACTTGGGAGCATCAAGCGCTAATTCGTGCCAGAATGATTTACGGCGATGATGAATTACAACAGATGTTTTCACGTATTCGTCATGAAACGTTATGTCTTTCTCGTGATGCTGATGTGTTACAAAATGAAGTGCGCGATATGCGTAAAAAAATGGTGCAGCATCTTGCACCAACACAAGCAGATAAGTTTGATTTAAAAACTTCATCTGGCGGTATTACCGATATTGAATTTATCGCACAATATTTAGTATTGCGTTTTTCTCACCAATATCCGGCTTTAACTCGTTGGTCTGATAATGTGCGTATTTTTGAGTTAATGGCAAAACATCAAGTAATGGATGAAGATGAAGCTCTCGCTTTAACACATGCTTATGTCACATTACGTAATGAATTGCATCATCTGGCTCTACAAGCATTACCTGCCATTGTGGATAATCATTGTTTTATCGCAGAGCGAGAGTGCGTATTAAAAAGCAAACTGAAGTGGCTCAGTGAACAAGAGTAATGGTTTGTTGGCATGAAGTCTTATGTGTATCTCTTTTTGCCTAACAAGTTATGGTATTATTTCGGCTTATTTTGAAAATAAATGTGGAGTATGGGATGAAAGTAACGCTGCCGGATTTTAATAAGGCCAATGTGTTGGTTGTCGGTGACGTCATGTTAGACCGCTATTGGTATGGCCCAACAAGTCGAATTTCACCAGAAGCCCCAGTGCCAGTGGTCAAAGTAGATACCACAGAAGAGCGACCAGGCGGTGCTGCAAACGTTGCAATGAATATCGCGTCTCTTGGTGCTAATTCGCGTTTAGTGGGTTTAACCGGTATTGATGAAGCCGCAAAAGCATTGAGCAATACATTAAATCAGGTCAATGTGCGTTGTGATTTTGTCTCTGTTGCGACACATCCAACGATCACAAAATTACGTGTTCTTTCTCGTAATCAGCAATTAATCCGTCTTGATTTTGAAGAAGGATTTAGCAATGTTGATCCTCAACCTATTTATGAACGTATTCAGCAAGCATTGCCTTCTATTGGTGCATTGGTTTTATCAGACTATGCCAAAGGGGCGCTTTCTCATGTTCAAGAGATGATCCAACTGGCAAAAAAAGCGGGTGTACCTGTATTAATCGATCCTAAGGGATCTGATTTTGAACGTTATCGCGGTGCAACGTTATTAACGCCAAATATGTCTGAATTTGAACAAGTCGTTGGTGTTTGTAAAACCGATGAAGAGCTGGTGGAAAAAGGCACAAAATTAGTTAGAGATTTAGATCTTGAAGCGCTGCTTATCACTCGCTCAGAGCGCGGAATGAGCTTACTTCGTGCTAATGAAGCGCCACTGCATTTACCAACTCAAGCACAAGAAGTTTATGATGTTACTGGTGCTGGTGATACGGTAATTGGCGTATTAGCAACCTCTTTAGCTGCTGGTAAACCTTTAGGTGAAGCCTGTTTCCTTGCTAACGCAGCTGCGGGTGTTGTTGTCGGTAAATTAGGGACATCAACGGTGTCACCTATCGAGCTTGAAAATGCAATCCGTGGTCGTTCTGACAACGGTTTCGGCATGATGGAAGAAGAGCAACTAAAACAAGCTGTCGAATTAGCGCGTCAACGTGGTGAGCGTATCGTTATGACGAATGGTTGTTTTGATATTCTTCATGCAGGTCACGTTAGCTATTTAGCGAACGCACGTAAATTAGGTGATCGCCTTATTGTTGCTGTAAATAGTGATGCGTCTACTAAGCGATTAAAAGGTGAAAGTCGTCCTGTTAACCCATTAGAGCAGCGCATGACAGTTTTAGGTGCTTTAGGTGCAGTCGATTGGGTTGTTGCATTTGAAGAAGATACACCACAGCGCTTAATTGCCTCTGTATTACCGGATATCTTAGTTAAAGGTGGCGATTATAAGCCTGAAGATATCGCAGGTAGTAAAGAAGTTTGGGCAGCAGGTGGTGAAGTAAAAGTGCTGAATTTTGAAGATGGTATTTCTACAACAAATATCATTAACGCAATTAAAAAGAAATAATTAAGCTCTTTTATTAAGCTTAAAAGAAAGCACTCTATGGGGTGCTTTTTTTGTTATGGTGACTAATTATTATGTTCTAATATTATCAATAATTATTGTTCTCGTTTTAAATGATACTCAACAATATAATCTTGAGTGTTTCTATACATGATTGAATAGTTAATATAATCACCATGGATACTGTATGATAATGTGCTGAGTCTTAATATTGGAATGTTATTTTCTATTTTTAATAATTGACAAATATTGTTGTCTGGCATTATAGGATGAAATGTTTCGTAACTTCCCGCTATTTTTATTTGGCAAACATTCTCAATAAAGTCAAACTTAGAGCCTTCTAAGTGGGTTAATGTTAAATTAGTAAAATATTTAACAGGCATATAACTATCTTCAACAATAAGCGGTTTATTATCAACGTAACGTATTCTCCTTGAATAAAAAATACGTTCATTTGAATTAATTCGTAATTTGCTAGCAATAGATAAAGGACAGAGAATAACACTAAATTCTATAACTTCACTTCTTACATTGTGGCCTGTATTTGCCATTAATTCGACAAAGCCTTTTAAGCTTGCATTTTCATGATGAACATCTTTCTCTTTAATATAAGTCCCTGAACCTTGCTTCCGTTCTAATAAACCTGCGATAACCAGTAAATCTATAGCTTTACGGATAGTCATCCTTGAAACATCGTATTGCTCTGCTAATGTTTTTTCAGCCGGTAATGTGTCACCAATTTGATATCCTGCCGAATTTATTTGAATTCTTAGGCTTTTTGCAATGTCTTTATAGATCACTTTTATACCTCTTTTTATTCTAAAAAATAGTTTTCTATATTTAGAATATCTGAGTCTAATATTTTGATATATAGCAAAATGATTTGTAGTTTGAAAATGTGAACGTTATCAAAAAATAAAAATTGATCTGCTTTTTTACAAAAATGTAGATCACTTTGCTTGAAAGATTAATATGAATTAGATCACGAATAACTCATTTCGAATGAGAGAATAAAGAGAAAAGAATCTAATCTGAATTTACAGAATAAAAATAAATTAAATAGTATGTCGTCTCAGTAGCAGTAAATAAGAGGATATTTTTATGCTCAGTCAAATACAAAGATTTGGTGGAGCCATGTTTACCCCTGTCCTGCTATTTCCTTTTGCAGGTATTGTTGTAGGCATTGCAATTCTATTACAGAATCCATTATTTATTAGTGAAGATTTATTAAGACCTGATAGTTTATTTGCTCAAATTGTTCATATTATTGAAGAGGGTGGATGGACTGTTTTTCGCAATATGCCTCTTATTTTTGCAATTGGTTTACCAATAGGTTTAGCCAAAACAGCACAAGCAAGAGCTTGCCTTGCCGTTATGGTGAGTTTTCTCACTTGGAATTATTTTATTAATGCAATGGGTATTGTTTGGGAAAGTTATTTCGGCGTGGACTTTACAAATGAAGTTGGCGGAAATAGTGGCCTTACAATGATTGCCGGTATTAAAACATTAGATACTAGTATTATTGGTGCAATTATTATTGCTGGTATTGTAACAAGTATACATAATCGTTATTTCGATAAACAGCTTCCTGTATTTCTAGGTATATTTCAGGGAACATCTTATGTTGTATTAATTAGTTTTTTTGTGATGTTACCTTTAGCGTGGATAACATTATTTTTCTGGCCTAAAGTGCAAGTTGGTATTCAATCTTTGCAAGTGTTTATGGTTGAATCAGGCTCTTTAGGTGTTTGGATATATACCTTTCTTGAGCGTATTTTAATTCCTACTGGTTTACATCATTTTATTTATGGACCTTTTATTTTTGGCCCAGCAGTCACTGAACATGGTATTCAAGTTGATTGGGCTCAAAATATGCAATATTTCAGTCAAAGTACACAATCTTTAAAAGAGTTATTTCCTGAAGGTGGCTTTGCGCTACATGGTAATAGCAAAGTTTTTGGCTCTATTGGTATAGCACTAGCTCTCTATTTTACTGCCGCACCTAAAAATAGAGCCAAGATTGCCGGTTTACTTATACCTTCTGCATTGACCGCTGTATTTGTGGGAATAACAGAACCCTTAGAATTCACATTTTTATTTATCTCACCGTTATTGTTTGCCATTCATGCCGTGTTAGCCGCCACATTAGCGACAACGCTTTACCACTTTGGGGTTGTTGGAAATATGGGCGGGGGGATCATCGACAATTTTCTTCCTATGAATTGGATCCCAATGTTTCATAACCATTACGGAATGATTATCACGCAAATAGTCATAGGGCTCATTTTTACAATGATTTGGTTTGTGGTGTTTAGAACATTAATTATCAAACTTAATTTAAAAACACCGGGTCGTGAAGAAGATGACGAAGAGATAAAACTTTATAGCAAACAAGACTATAAAAATAAAAAGTCACAAGTTTCAGATAGTTCAAAAACAGCAAAAGAAGACCGCAAACTCGCACTTCCTAAAGGCATTCTTGAAGGTTTAGGGGGAAGTGGAAATATCAAATCCTTAAATAATTGTGCAACACGTTTACGCATTGAAGTGATAGATAACGAAATAGTTGAAACGGATGCTTATTTCAAAGGGCTCGGTGTACATGGTGTGGTGCGTAAAGGCCATGCATTACAAATCATTATCGGGCTACACGTTTCTCAAGTGAGAGACAAAATTGAACAACTTATGAAAGAAGATACACAAAAAATCATCTTGTCGGAGGCTATATAATGAAGAAGTTCTCAGTCGTAATTGCAGGTGGTGGTAGTACATTTACACCCGGTATTATTTTGATGCTACTGGAAAATTTAAAACGTTTTCCATTAAGAGCCATCAAATTTTATGACAATGATGCCGAGCGGCAAGAAACCATTGCTAAAGCTTGTGAAATAATTCTTACTGAAAAGGCACCTGAAATTGAATTTTGCTATACCACAGATCCTAAAACTGCCTTTACGGATGTTGATTTTGTTATGGCGCATATCCGTGTTGGTAAATATCCAATGCGTGAAAAAGATGAAAAAATTCCTTTGCGCCATGGTGTATTAGGACAAGAAACTTGTGGGCCTGGTGGTATTGCTTATGGTATGCGTTCTATTGGGGGAGTCTTAGAGTTGGTTGAATATATGGAAAAATATTCACCAAATGCATGGATGCTAAATTATTCTAACCCTGCTGCAATTGTCGCTGAAGCTACTCGTCGTTTAAAACCTAATGCGAAGATCTTAAATATTTGTGATATGCCAATTGGCATTGAATCACGTATGGCACAAATTGCAGGATTAAAATCACGTAAAGAGATGCGAGTTCGTTACTACGGTTTAAATCATTTTGGCTGGTGGACTCAAGTTGAAGATTTGCAGGGGAATGATTTACTGCCTGTGATCCGTAAACATGTTGCTGAACATGGGTATATTCCAAAAGTGGCTGGTGAGCCGGTTGAAGCCAGCTGGAATGATACATTCGGTAAAGCAAAAGATGTGTGGGCATTAGATCCAGCAACAATGCCAAACACTTACTTGAAGTATTATTTATTCCCTGATTATGTTGTTGAGCATTCTGATCCTCATCATACTCGTGCGAATGAAGTGATGGAGCACAGAGAAAAGAATGTGTTCAGCGCTTGTCGTGCCATTACTAATGCAGGTAAATCATCGGCAGGGCATCTTGAGATTGATGAACACGCTTCTTACATTGTCGATCTAGCAACAGCTATTGCGTTTAATACCCAAGAAAGAATGTTACTGATTGTTCCTAACAACGGATCAATTATTAACTTTGATCCTGAGGCAATGGTAGAGATCCCTTGTATCGTCGGAAGTCATGGCCCAGAGCCTTTGGTAATGGGTAAAATTCCATTATTTCAAAAAGGAATGATGAGCCAACAAGTTGCAGTTGAAAAATTAGTGGTAGAAGCGTGGATTGAAAAATCCTATTTAAAACTGTGGCAAGCCATTACGATGTCTAAAACAGTACCGAGTGCGACTGTCGCAAAAGCGATTTTAGATGATTTAATTGAAGCAAATAAAGACTATTGGCCGGAATTAAAATAGTGAGTAATTGATTTACAGAATATATAAAAAAATAACCCTGTGTCTTTGTGAGATACAGGGTTTTTTCTTTATTACTAAAACAAGCAATAAAGTGAATAGATTAAGCCTTATTTTCAGCTTGAGTTTCTACCACAATTTCAACTTCTTCAACTTGGGAAACTTCAATTTGAGGTTTTGCCAGCAGACCAGCTTCTAGCTCATTTAAACGTTGTTCTAAACGATTAAGTTTTTCACGAGTACGTAATAAAACTTGAGTTTGTACATCAAACTCTTCGCGATTGACTAAATCCAACTTGTTTAATTGAGATTGCAGAACAGTGCGGATTTTTTTATCAATGTCATCACCAAAATCTTTAATACCCTGTGGCAGAACGTTTTGGATTTGGCGCGCGACTTGTTCAAGTTTTTTCGGGTCCAACATGGGAAGTCCTCACAAATAAAATAGAAAGCTGAGGCTAAGTGTAATATGAGGACAGAGGGAATAAAACCAGATATCAAGATTATTGTTACTTTTTTATTATAAATAGTTAAATAACCGTATGTCATAAAATGATTATGTGATGAAACAAAGATTGTCGCCGATTGATGATTGCCTCTTATAATTTTAAAGCGTATAGTTTCACCGTTAATCTCAGGGCGGGGTGAAAGTCCCCACCGGCGGTAGATACCTGAATACTTAGGTAAAGCCCGCGAGCGCTTTGTGTTGCCATTGTAATGCAAAGGTCAGCAGATCCAGTGTGATTCTGGAGCCGACAGTTAAAGTCTGGATGGGAGAGAATAAAATAGCATCAGTAGGATCATTGTATCCATTCCTGTTGTTTCTGCTTGTGTATTTATTAAGCAGAGATCCACTCCTAAGACTGCCCTGATTCTGGTAACTTTCATTAATTATTGAGGTTTTTTTACCATGAATCAGACGCTACTTTCCGAATTCGGTAATCCATTTGAGCGTGTTGAACTTGCTCTAGAAGCCCTTCGTGCTGGCAAAGGCGTAATGGTGCTCGATGACGAGAACCGCGAAAATGAAGGCGATATGGTTTTCGCAGCAGAAACGATGACCACAGAACAAATGGCGATGTCTATTCGTCATGGCAGTGGCATTGTTTGTTTATGCATTACAGAAGAACGCCGTCAACAACTTGATTTGCCTATGATGGTGGAAAATAACACCAGTCATTTTCATACGGCATTTACGGTCACGATTGAAGCAGCACAAGGTGTAACAACGGGTGTTTCAGCATCTGATCGTTTAACCACAGTACGTGCAGCGGCTGCTGACAATGCAAAACCAAGTGATTTAAATCGTCCTGGTCACGTATTCCCATTACGTGCTCAACCTGGCGGTGTGTTAACGCGTGGTGGACACACTGAAGCGTCGATTGATTTAGCAACTTTAGCCGGTTTTAAACCTGTTGCAGTGTTATGCGAATTAACAAATGACGATGGCACAATGGCAAGAGCACCAGAAGTAATTACTTTTGCTAAAAAGCACAATATGCCTGTGTTAACTATTGAAGATTTAGTGGCTTATCGTCTTCGTGAGGAGAAAAAAGCTGGCTGAAATTAACATGTTATAAACGACACTGAAAAACACACACACTTATATCAAGCCACTTAAGGAAACTTAGGTGGCTTTTTTCATATTTTTTGAATAACTATTTCATACTTCTTTGACTATATTTCAAGTAAGAAGGCAGTATGCTTATGTGATAAGAACACTCGCCATAAGAGGTGGTTATGGAAACAAAAATGATGCCAGCGCTGTTTATTGGGCATGGTAGTCCAATGAATGTATTAGAAGATAATACATATACTCGCCTCTGGTCAAAATTAGGGGAAACGCTTCCTCAACCTAAAGCGATTTTAGTGATTTCAGCTCATTGGTATACCGATGGGACTTATGTAACAGCAATGTCGCAACCAAAGACAATTCATGATTTCTATGGATTTCCACCAGAGTTATACGCAATAGAATACCCAGCGCGAGGCTCGATAGGCTTAGCCGCACTGATTGAAGATCTTATCGATCCGATTAAATTAAAACTCGATATGGATCAATGGGGATTAGATCATGGGAGTTGGGGAATACTCGAAAAAATGTATCCCAATGCAAATATTCCTGTTGTTCAATTAAGCATTGATGCACGCCAATCAGCACAATGGCATTATGAATTAGGGCAAAAGCTGGTTGAATTACGTAAAGAAGGCGTCTTAATTATTGGTAGCGGTAATATCGTTCACAATTTAAGAATGATGGATTGGCAAAATAGCGATGCGACGCCTTATTCTTGGGCATTAGCCTTTAATGAGACAGTCGAAAACAGCTTACGAAGCGATAATGTACCAGAAGCGTTATTTACGATTTTATCAACAGAAGAAGGGCGATTAGCGCATCCTACACCCGACCATTTTTTACCTGCGTTGTATCTATTAGGTTTAAAACAAGAGGGTGAAAAGGTAACTGTGCTGAATAATGATATTGTGAATAAATCACTAAGCATGATGACGTTTCAAATTGGATAAAACTACCCAATAAAACTAATTGATAGAAGTGAAAGGCTAAATCCATTTTATGGAATTTGGCCTTTTTTATATTAAATATAATGTATTAATTCATTATATTTCCCTCGTTATTGACCTTTCCAATTTTCTATATAGATATAATTAATATATTTAACCATTTGTTTATATTGGTTTTATTTTTATAAAAAGAGAATTCTGATAAGCTTTTTTAGCTCTCAATATAAATATTTATTATTGAGATTTTTTGTTGACATCTGTCAACGTTCGATATTAAATTAAGTTTATTGGAGGTTAATGAAGAAACATCCAAATAAGCATATTCAATCTGCTATTGAATATGCTTTAGAGCATGAATGGGTATGGATTGCTTCAGGTAGTCATTCACATACATTTTGTAAACTACGTTGTGGCAATCCAGCTAATGAACATAAAAATCATCAGATAAGTATTTGGTGCACGCCATCAAATATGGAAAATCATGCTAAGCAGATAATAAGAAAGGTTAATCAGTGTTTTTGATCTTTTAGTAAATAAAGCGACTTAGGTCGCTTTTATCGGGATGAATTTAGAGGAATAACGATGCCTTTATTTAATTTTACATTAACATTATCAGGTGTATCGAGTGATATCGATGGATTGGAAGATGCGCTATTTGAAAATGGTTGTAATGATGCTTTAGTCTGTTTTTATGGGAAATCTGTATATTTAGAATTTGATAGAAATGCAAATTCATTAGATGAAGCTATCAGTTCTGCAATAATGAATGTTGAGTTAACAGGGATGAAAATAAGAGTGGAGTCTGTAGATTCTACAATGGTAGGTTTAAGTGACATTGCAGAGCTAACAGGATTAACACGACAGGCAATAGCATTATTAAAAGATGGTTTAAGAGGTGATGGAAATTTCCCTTCACCCATTCAGCGGATAAAAGGTCAATCTCCATTATGGGATTGGTCTGTTGTTGCTGATTGGTTAGAAAAAAATAATCGTTTACATAAATGCCCTGAACTTAGCCAACATGCCAAAATATTGTGTAAATGGAATTTGGCTTTACGAATAAGTAACAATGAAAATAACATTGAATTACAAGATACCGTCGAGAAGATATTGGCGCTAAGAAGACAAATTAACGAGTAAAAATAAAAACACCCCAAAGTTAATTAACTATGAGGTGTTTGAATACAGATATAATCGATTTTAGATCAATCTAAAATAATATGTGGATAGAAGCGGGAGAGATCTTGAGTAATAAGCTCTCTATCTTCTCTAATGCAAATACCTGCGGATTGATCGTTAACCAGCCAGCTACCAATTAATGTATAGCTATCGCCAAATTTTGGCAGTGGATGGAAATCTTGAACAATAAAGCCTTCTTCACCGTAAGGACCATCTGCGACAGCAATATCCTTGCCGTTTTCAACAATACGAATATTTGCACCTTCGCGTGAAAACAGTGGCTTGATAACATAACGCGATAATGAATCAGGCGCTTTACCGTCATAAAAATATGCAGGCAGTAGATTCGGGTGATTAGGGAACATCTCCCAAAGCATTGGTAGCAATGCTTTATTTGAAATAATGCTCTTCCAAGAAGGCTCTAACCAACGAATACCTGCATCAGCCAGTTTAGTTGAGAAGTCTTCGCGGAACATAAATTCCCAAGGGTAAAGCTTAAACATATTGCTGATTATCTGATCTTGTAGATCAGTTAACTCACCACGTTCGCCTAGACCCAGATCTTCAATAAAAACAAAATCAGTCGTTACTTGGGCTTCTTCAGCACAATCTTGTAGATATTGAACTGTACCACGATCTTCTTCAGTATCTTGGCAACAAGACATATGCAGATAACGCATTCCGTATTGATCACGAAGCTCTGCGAATCGATCAATTAATTTCTCTTGAATGCTGTTAAATTGATCGACATTTTGCGGTAAACGACCTGCATTGACTTGATCTTCAAGCCAGATCCATTGGAAAAAAGCAGATTCATACAGAGAAGTTGGAGTATCTGCATTATTTTCTAACAGTTTTGCCGGATTTTTACCGTCATACGCTAAATCAAGACGTGAATAGAGTGAAGGTTGAGATGATTTCCATGAATCACGGACAAAATCCCAGCAGTGACGCGGGATTTGAAAGCGAGTCAGTAATTCTTCACTATTAGCCACTTTATCAGCGACTTGTAGGCACATCTGATGCAACTCTTCCGTCGTTTCTTCTAACGTTTCAACCTCTTCCATTGAGAATTGATAATAAGCATCTTCAGACCAATAAGGCTCACCATACATTGTATGAAAGTTAAAGCCAAATTCCGTTGCTTTTTCACGCCAATCCGGGCGTTCAATGATATTTTCACGTTTCATGGTTTTAATTAACCACCTGAACGATAAGAAGATGAACCAGTTGAGCTACGGTTATTATTTGTTGCACTGGTACGTTGAGCTGCTGCTTGTCTTGAAACCGTATTACCAAAGCCACCACGTGTTACTGTTGACGTTGTTGATGGTTTTGGTGTCATTGCTGTTTTTGGCACGTTCATTTGACGACCGCCAACCGCAGGGCCGTAGTTGCGACCTGTTGCATCCACAAATTTACCATTTGCAGGGCTTGTTGGATTACGCGAACTAAACAGAGGTTGTGCTGGCGCACCGCCACCCATTAAGCGACCCATCATATAACCCGCCATTAATGGCATAAAGAAGCTACCACCGGAGTTAGCTTGAGCCATTTGTGAGCTGTCTGGGCTTAAATTATTGGCATTTTCAGTACTAACAGGCTGTCCATCAATAGACGCTGTTTGAGTACATTGTGCATCACCGAATTCAGCTACGCAGTCTTCTAATGTTGCGTATTTAGGTGCGGTACGCTGTGCTTCTTGCAATGCAGTGCGATAAGAGTCTTCACACTGTGCTGCTTGTGACGGATTCGCTTGAGCACATTCTTGTGCGTTCATATACAGTGAAACTGTCTCATCGCTCTCTTCACATCCTGAAAGCGCGAATACAGCAGTGATGGCGATTGCAACAGGCGCCAGACGATAAGGACGAAATGCTTTACGGAAAGCATCACGATTAATCGATTTGGTACGTTTCATTGGCATATTGATAAGATCCATAAAAGGTAAAACGTTCAAAATAAAAGCTAGGATAGGTTAAATAGTCTAGAAAATAAATAAGAAACGCCTAATCATCAGGGATAACCAGAAATTTGTGATCTTTATAAGGTTAAGGGTAATGAAATTAGGTAAATCCTCTCTTTTTAACCTAATTGTAATTAAGGTATTTGTTAATACAAGAATATAGATATTGTCGAGATCTTAATTTAATCCATAACACAATATCTTATGTGAAGAGAAAGCATAAAAAAAACCGCTTATCAGTTTATCGCTGAAAGCGGTTTTTTATAAGTGGCTAACTTCTTAATTCAGGATTAAGGCGCAACGTTAAGAGCAGGGCTTGTTAACGGGCGGATAATGCTGTCTGGTGAAGTGGAAATTTCTGCACCTAATGCATTATTTAACTGAATTAAATCATTTTCATTTAAGGTACCACGAGCATATTCAATATTTAATTGGTTAATTAAATAGTCATAACGCGCGTTAGATAATTTCTGTTTTGCATCGTAAAGCGTTGTTGTGGCATTCAGCACATCAACAATAGTACGAGTACCCACTTGATAACCCGCTTCAGTTGCATCTAATGAACTTTGCGCAGAAACAACGACTTGTTGGTACGCTTTAATGCTACTGATCGACGCAGAAATATTGTTATAAGAAGAACGAGCGATTTGGACAATCGAACGATAAACCGATTCTAATTGTTCGCTTGCACTAGTAAAACCATATTGTGCTTGTTCAACTTGTGAGCTTGTTCTGCCACCGGTATATAGAGGGATGCTAACAGACAGACCAATACTATTTTGACCATTGTAACTATTGCGACTATTACCCGCTGTTGCTGGAGGTAATGCGCTACCGTGACTATGGCTATTTGATACGCCAGTTGATGCATTTAAATCTACTGTTGGTAAGTGACCTGATTGCGCTAAACGAATATTTTCGCGCGCTAAATCTTGACCTAAACGTGCACTTAATAAACTTAAGTTACGCTCTTCAGCATCTTTTAGCAGTTTCTCAATAGAGTCTGGTGAAGTTGTTGAAAAACGACCAATATTGAGTGAGGCAAGATTAATGTAATAGATACCACTGACTTGGCGTAGTTTTTCTAATGCATTATCTAATTGATTTCGACCAGCCACTTCTTGTGCCAGTACGCTATCGTAATTTGCACGCGCATTTTGTACGTCAGTAATTGCCACTAAACCTACGTTAAAACGCTGAGTTGTTTGATCTAACTGACGGTAAACTTGTTCTTTTTGCGCTTCAATAAATGACAGTGAATCGATAGCACGCAAAACATCAAAGTAAGCGGTCGCGGTGTCTAAAATCAGTTTTTGCTGACTTGTTTGGTAAGTCACATCGCTCATGCCCGCTGTTTTTTCTTGAATGTTTAATTGGCGCCATAAAGCCATGTTAAACACACTTTGAGTCAGCGTTAAACTTGCACCAATAGAATTAGATTCGGTATCTCTTGCATCACGGTAGCCGCTTTTATAATCTGCAGATGCACCTAATCCTAATTGTGGTAATAATGAGCCACGAGCTTCATTAATTTTTTCAAAAGCTTGATTTCGTTCAGCTAATGATTTGCGTAACTCAGGGTTACTGTCCTTTGCTTTTTGATAAACTTGAAGCAGATCCTCAGCCTGACTTGCAGTGCTGAATCCTGCCAAACTCATCGTGACCAAAAGAGAGAGCAGTTTTTTCATTTTAATTCCTTGTTGCAACAGTTTCGCTGAGTTGCCTCTGTTAATCTTGATTGGGGATAATTCTAGCAGATTGTTTCCCTAAGTAGGGGTAGCCATTTGTGCCATATCCTTTTATTTTAGATTAACTTTACATGAATTGTTGGCAAATTTCTTTAAATCTGTATTAAACGTAAGCAATAAAAAGACTCTTAAATGTAACTTAAGGAACATTGTATGAAGAAAAGGGAAAATACACCATTTTTATACGGTCGTGAAGATGTGAAATTGCTCAATCAGAGAGATTTATATAAAGGCTTTTTTCGCATGACCGAATATCGCTTTAAACATCGCCTTTTTGAAGGAGGATGGAGTGAAGAGGTTAAACGTGAGGTTTTTGAACGAGGCAATGCTGGTGTTTTGCTCGCTTATGATCCCAAACGTGATGAAGTGGTGTTAATTGAGCAAATTCGTATTCCTGCGTATGAAACCAGCGAGACACCTTGGTTGCTTGAAGTGGTTGCGGGTATGGTCGAACAAGGGGAAAGCCCTGAAGATGTTGTTAGACGTGAAGCCCAAGAAGAAGCGGGAGTTGTTGTTGGACGATGCGAACCTATTGTGAGTTATCTTTCAAGCCCTGGCGGTACAAGTGAAAGAATGCATGTCTATGTTGGCGAAGTGGATGCAACAACGGCAAAAGGTATTCATGGGTTAGCGTGTGAGAACGAAGATATTCGTGTTCATGTCGTGAGCCGAGAACAAGCCTATTGTTGGGTTGAAGAGGGCGTTATTGATAATGCAGCATCTGTTATTGCTCTGCAATGGTTACAACTTCATCATATTGCACTAAGAGAGCGTTGGTCAGTAATTTAATACACTAATCAATCTTTAAAGGATGTTTTTAGTAATATTATCAAGTAGAGTAACTATCTCTAAGTATACGATATCAAATGAATTAAATTGTAAAATGAAGTGAAAAAAACGTGATTGAAAGCGAGAATATTTCTCACTAATCTTTTGAAATGTGTATTGGTTGGCAGATCTTTACTACGAAAATACGTTAACATAACGGCTAATGAGAGTGAAACAAGGAAACCTTTTGGAAAGCCAGCTTGAATTATCGGTGAAACACAAAAACACCGTAAGAATATTACAAATCACAGACACCCACCTCTTTGCTAATGTGGAAGATACTCTGCTGGGTATAAATACCTATCGTAGCTACCATGCGGTATTAAATGCGATTAGAGAGCAGGGTCTTGATGTTGACTTGATTGTTGCGACAGGTGATTTAGTTCAAGATCAAACCTTTGAAGCTTATCAGCATTTTGCTGATGGTATTGCGACGCTAACACCTCCTTGTGTTTGGTTGCCGGGTAATCATGACTATCAACCTGCGATGATTGATGCTTTAAATCAGGCAGGAATTTTGTCAGCAAAACAAGTGTTGATTGGTGATAATTGGCAAATGCTATTATTAGATAGCCAAATTCAAGGCGTTCCTCATGGTGAGTTATCAGATTGTCAGTTAGATTGGCTAACGCGCTGTCTTGAAAGCCAAAAGCACAGAGATACGATTATCTTGTTACATCATCACCCTATGCCTTCAGGGTGTACATGGTTAGATCAACACAGTTTAAGAAATTCTCAAGAATTGGCTGAGCGTTTAAAAGATCACTCTCAAGTAAAAATGATGCTTTGTGGCCATATTCACCAAGAAATGGATGAAATGTGGAATGGTATTCGTTTGTTGGCGACACCTTCTACGTGCATTCAGTTTCGCCCTCATTGTACAAATTTTACATTAGATACAGTTTCTCCGGGCTGGCGCTATTTGGAAATGTCACTTTCATCTGATGAGAAGGGCAAAATTGACACACACGTTTATCGTTTAGCGGGTACTGAGTTTTGTCCTGATCTTGATGCGGATGGCTATTAAGTTATGCCTCGTATTCTTTACTTACATGGCTTTAATAGCTCACCTAAATCAGCAAAGGCGCAGGCTTTTCGCCAATGGCTTGAAGTGACTCATCCTGAAATTGAATTGTTAGTTCCTCAATTGCCACCCTACCCTCAAGAAGCCGCTCAGTTAATTGAAACGTTAGTTAAAGAGAGTGCCGATGACAAACTTGGATTAATTGGCTCATCATTAGGAGGCTATTTATCTATTTGGTTATCTCAACGTTTTAACTTACCTGCGGTTGTTGTTAATCCTGCGATACGACCGTTCGATCTTTTGCAAGACTTTTTGGGGGAGAACGAAAATCCTTATACACATCAAAAATATAAGCTAGAACCTCATCATATGGATGAGCTGCTTGCTTTGCGTATTCCCACAATCACATCACCTGAACTTATTTGGTTGCTTCAACAAACTGGAGATGAAATACTTGATTATCGTCAAGCTGTCTCATATCTTGGCGCGTGTAGGCAAACCATAGAATCGGATGGAAACCATGCTTTTGTGGGTTTTGAACGTTTTTTTCCGAAAATTATTCAATTTTTAAAGATAATTTAGCCTTTCGGTCGATTAACCTGTAAAACGTAGGTTGATGTATCTAGCCGAAAATTAATATCATATTGCCGCCAACACCTGTTATTATAAACAGTATTTTTCTAACAGCGAACCGCAGATTAAAACAATGACTCAATCAAGTTATAACGCAAAGGATATTGAGGTTCTTAATGGTCTAGAGCCTGTACGTCGCCGTCCGGGGATGTATACAGATACAACAAGACCGAACCATTTGGCACAGGAAGTGATAGATAATAGCGTGGACGAGGCGCTTGCGGGACACGCATCGAAGGTCGATGTCATTTTATATGAAGATCAATCTATCGAAGTTATCGATAACGGGCGAGGAATGCCGGTCGATATTCACCCTGAACTTAAAGTCTCTGCTATCGAGTTAATCCTAGCTCACCTCCACGCCGGAGGAAAATTCTCTAATAAAAACTATCAATTTTCTGGCGGGTTGCATGGTGTGGGGATCTCGGTTGTTAACGCCCTCTCAAAGCGTATTGAAGTAACTGTTCGTCGTGATGGTAAAATTTACCAAATTGCTTTTGAAAATGGCGATAAAGTTGAAGAGTTACACGAAATTGGCACCTGTGCAAAACGAGACACAGGAACGAGTGTACATTTTTGGCCTGATGGCTCTTATTTTGATGTTCCTCGTTTTTCTTCTAAAAGTTTATCTCACGTATTGAAAGCCAAAGCGGTACTGTGCCCAGGTGTTAATGTTTCTTTTGTTGATAAAGTAAATAACACCCAAGAGAACTGGTGCTACGCTGATGGTTTAACCGATTATTTAAGTGAAGCTGTTGCTGAATTTGTTCGCCTTCCTGAAGAGCCATTTACTGGCAAATTTGAAGGTGATAATGAAGCCGTTGAGTGGTCTATGTTATGGCTGCCTGAAGGTGGCGATCTACTCACTGAAAGCTATGTTAACTTAATTCCAACGGTACAAGGTGGTACACACGTAAATGGTTTACGCCAAGGCGTGTTAGATGCCATGCGTGAATTTTGTGAATTCCGTAATTTACTACCAAGAGGCCTTAAGTTAACTGCCGATGATACATGGGAGCGTTGTGCTTATGTATTATCAGTGAAAATGCAAGATCCTCAATTTGCAGGGCAGACTAAAGAGCGACTCTCCTCAAGACAAACCAGTGCGTTTGTTGCAAATGCAGTAAAAAATGCTTTTAGCTTATGGCTAAATCAGAATGTTCAAATCGGTGAATTACTTGCTGAAATGGCAATTAGTAGTGCCCAACGTCGTATGCGAGCCGCTAAAAAAGTAGTGAGAAAGAAACTCACTTCAGGGCCTGCATTGCCGGGTAAATTGGCTGATTGTACTTCTCAAGATTTACGTTATACCGAACTGTTTTTAGTTGAAGGGGACTCTGCAGGAGGCTCAGCTAAACAAGCGCGAGATCGTGAATATCAAGCGATTATGCCTCTGCGCGGTAAGATCTTAAATACATGGGAAGTTTCTTCAGATGAAGTGCTAGCGTCACAAGAAGTCCATGATATTTCCGTAGCGATTGGTATGGACCCTGATAGTGATGACTTAAGCCAATTACGTTACGGTAAAGTTTGTATCCTTGCGGATGCTGACTCAGATGGTTTACATATCGCAACCTTACTGTGTGCTTTATTTGTGCGCCATTTCCCTGCTCTTGTTAAGGAAGGGCACGTTTATATGGCGATGCCACCACTTTACCGTATCGATTTAGGTAAAGAAGTTCATTATGCCCTTGACGAATCAGAAAAAAATGCCATTTTACAACGACTAAGCCGTAAAAAAGGAAAACCTAACGTACAGCGCTTCAAAGGATTGGGTGAGATGAACCCACTTCAACTGCGTGAAACAACGCTTGATCCTAATACGCGTCGTTTAGTGCAATTGGTGATTGATGATGAAAACTATCAAGAAACCCTAGGCATGATGGATATGTTGTTAGCGAAGAAACGCTCTGAAGATCGCCGAAATTGGTTACAAGAAAAAGGCGATGAAGTTGACATCGAAGTGTAATGGATACCACAAGAGTCTGAGGAAAAAATTGAATGAGTGAATTGACTCATGATGGTGTAGAGCGCCAACCGCTCCACTTATTTACAGAAAATGCCTATCTCAACTACTCCATGTACGTCATTATGGATCGTGCATTGCCTTTTATTGGAGATGGGCTAAAACCCGTGCAACGTCGTATCGTTTATGCGATGTCAGAGCTTGGTTTAAGTAATAACGCAAAATTTAAAAAGTCAGCCCGTACAGTTGGTGACGTGCTAGGTAAATATCACCCACATGGTGATGGTGCATGTTATGAAGCTATGGTGCTTATGGCTCAACCATTCTCTTACCGTTATCCGTTAATTGATGGACAAGGTAACTGGGGGGCACCAGATGATCCGAAATCTTTCGCCGCGATGCGTTATACCGAATCACGCCTTTCTAAATATTCACAAACATTATTGAGTGAATTAGGACATGGTACGGTAGATTGGATACCTAACTTTGACGGCACGATGCAAGAGCCGAAAATGTTGCCAGCACGCTTACCTAATATTGTGCTTAATGGTACAACCGGTATTGCAGTTGGGATGGCAACGGATATTCCACCGCACAATGCGCGTGAAATAGGACAAGCTTTAGTGATGCTTTTAGATAATCCTGATGCAGGGTTATCTGACGTGATGCAATATGTTCAAGGCCCTGATTATCCGACTGAAGCTGAAATTATTACTGCTCACGATGATATCAAAAAGATTTATAAAACAGGACGTGGCTCTGTCAGAATGAGGGCTGTGTGGCAGAAAGAAGAAGGATGTGCGGTGATCACTGCATTACCTCATCAAGTTTCTGGTGCCAAAGTTCTTGAGCAAATTGCCGCATTAATGCGTGCTAAAAAACTACCTTTAGTTGAAGATTTACGTGATGAATCTGATCATGAAAATCCAACTAGACTTGTTATTGTTCCTCGTAGTAATCGCGTCGATTTAGAACAAGTGATGTACTACTTGTTTGTGAATACTGATTTAGAGAAAAGTTATCGCGTTAACCTAAATATGATTGGGTTAGATAACCGCCCGGCAGTAAAAGGATTACTGACTATTTTAAACGAATGGTTAGTTTATCGTCGCCAAACAGTCACAAACCGCTTAAATCACCGTTTAGAAAAGGTTTTACGTCGCTTAGAAATTCTCAAAGGTTTATTAATTGCTTATCTCAATATTGATGAAGTGATTGAAATTATTCGTCATGAAGATGAGCCAAAAGCAGAATTAATGCGTCGCTTTGAGTTATCCGATATTCAAGCCGAAGCTATTTTAGAGTTACGTTTACGTCATTTAGCCAAACTTGAAGAGATGGAACTAAAAGGCGAAAGTGATGAGCTTGAAAAAGAACGCGATAGCATTGAGAAGTTGTTAAGTTCACCACGTCGTTTAAATACTTTACTGAAAAAAGAGATTGAAGCCGACGCAAAAGAATTTGGTGATGATCGTCGTTCGCCAATCCGTCCTCAAGAAGAGGCGAAAGTGGTAAATGAACAAGATATGTTGCCATCAGAGCCTGTCACCATTGTATTGTCTGAAATGGGTTGGGTACGTAATGCGAAAGGACATGATATTGATCCTAGTGGCATGAGTTATCGTGCAGGGGATAGTTATCACAGCGCAGTACGTGGTATGAGTAATCAGCCTGTTTTATTCCTTGATTCTACGGGACGTAGTTATACCTTAAGTCCAAATGATATGCCTTCAGGGCGTAGTCAAGGCGAACCATTAACAGGCAAGTTAACTTTCCCACCTGATGCCAGCGTGAAATACATGTTAGCGGGAAGTGCGGGGCAAGAGTATTTACTGGCGACAAAAGAAGGTTATGGTTCTGTTCTCTCTTACGATGAGATGGAGACGAAGAATAAGACAGGTAAAGGGCTACTAACAGTTTCTGAAGAGACTGAATTATTAGCTCCGTTCTTAGTTGATCCTCAAAAGAAAAATGAGCAGTACTGGTTTATTATCATTACCGATAAAACACGTATTCTAGCCATTTCAGCAGAACAGCTAAATGAAATGAATAAAAAAGGGCGTGGTACACGTCTTGTTGCTTTAGGGAAAGAGCAAGGTGATGTGATTGAACAAATGCTGTTCGCACCTAAAGATGAAGCATTAATCTTTACTGTTGATGGTCAGCAAGAAGTACTTAAAGCAGAAGAGATCAACTATTTTAGCGGTAATGCGGGTGATGAACCTATTCCGTTAAAACATCTACATCCTGAAGCTGTTACCGTTATTATGTCTGAAAAAGGGCTTATTCGTTGCCAGAAAGGACATAATATTGATGCTAAATCGGCTGGCTTTAAAGCCGGTGATGATTATTTTGATGCTGTTGAAGGTATGAGTAATCAACCGGTACACTTGATTGATACAACAGGTCAAAGCTATACCGTTGATGTTGATGCATTACCTTCTGGTCGTAGCAAAGGCGATGCGCTAACTGAACGATTAAAAGTTCAGAAAGGTGCACAATTACGCCATGTTGTTATGGGCGAAAGTACTGATAAGATCTTAATGGCATCTGATGCCGGTTATGGTTTTATGTGTCAGGTTGATGATTTAACTTCTAAAAATAAAGCAGGTAAATCACTACTGACTTTACCTGAAAATGCATTACCATTACCGCCACAACGCTTGAATAATGAGCTCACCGATCTCATTATGATCATTACTAAAGGCGGTAGAATGCTGATTTTTGAAGCCGCAGAATTACCAACGATGGTAAAAGGAAAAGGAAATCAGATGGTTTCTATTCCAGCCTCACAAGCAGCAAGTGGTGAGGATAACGTTGCTTGGTTACGAGTATTACCTGAAAATGCCTCTGTGACACTGCATTTCGGTAAACGTAAAATGACAATGTCGATGAATGAGCTAGTTAGCTTTAAAGCAAAACGTGGACGCCGAGGAACCTCTTTACCTCGCGGTGCTCAAGTTATCGATCATATTGATATTGAAACAAATTAAATCTAATACTTCATTGTTATTGAGTGGGTCTGTTGACCCACTTCTATTTAGGACGCTAAAACTTATGTTAGCCATTATTCGAGGCATTATTGTCATTCTTTACACCATTATTGTGGTGACGTTTGGAATGATTTATTGCATGTTTTCACCAAGAAATCCAAAACATGTAATGACTTACGGACGAGCATTTGGCAAGTTATCTCGTGTTTTTGGGATTAAGCTTGTTGAGCGTTTTCCAAAAGAAGCGGAAAGCTATGGCCCAAGTATTTATATCGGAAACCATCAAAACAATTTTGATATGGTGACGATGTCAAATGCAGTACAACCTAATACCGTGACAGTGGGTAAAAAAAGCTTAATTTTTATTCCTTTTTTTGGTCAGTTGTATTGGATAACGGGTAATATTTTGATCGATAGAGCAAACCGCTCTAAAGCACACGGGACTATTTCACAAGTTGCTGATCAGATTAAATCGAAGAAGATTTCTGTGTGGATGTTCCCTGAAGGAACGCGTAGCCGTGGTCGTGGCCTTTTACCATTTAAAACAGGTGCATTCCATGCCGCAATTCAAGCAGGTGTGCCTATTATTCCGGTTTGTGTCTCTACAACGCAGGATAAAATTAAGTTAAACCGTTGGAATAATGGCTACGTTATTGTTGAAATGTTGCCTCCAATTGATGTTTCAAAATACACCAAAGATCAAGTTCGAGAATTAGCAGAAGATTGTCGTCAAATTATGAAAGCGAAAATCGAAGAGCTAGATAAAGAAGTTGAAGAAATGAATAAGCGTGATTTTCCCGGTAAATTAAATTAACGTTTACGCATTATCTAAATAATACAATATAAGCCTAATTTTCAGGCTTATATTGTTATACTCGTCATACTTCAAGTTGCAGCGCTGTTGGCTGCATTCATTCGCACTAGTCACATACTTATGATACTCGTCATACTTCAAGTTGCAGCGTTGTTGGTTGCGTTTATTCGCACTAGTCACATACTTATGATACTCGTCATACTTCAAGTTGCAGCGTTGTTGACTGCGTTTATTCGCACTAGTCACATACTTATGATACTCGTCATACTTCAAGTTGCAGCGTTGTTGACTGCGTTCATTCGCACTAGTCACATACTTATGTATGCTCCTAGCGACTTATTCACTTGTCGCCTAGCTGCATCTTGAATTATTTAGAGTATATATTTGATAGGGCATTTGTTGTGTGTATGCTTTATTTGAATTATTTAAAACATAGATTATCAACTATTTTTAGGATTTATGTCACATCCGCGCTATTATGCTCCCGTAATTTCATTTAAGTCCTTTTGTCTTTAAATCACAGCAGCTTTTTTCCTGTCACGGCATTTTTGATTATGCGATAGGAATATTTGTATTTTGTTGCGGAGAAAGTATGTCATTTAGTCGTCGCCAGTTTATTCAGGCTTCAGGCTTAGCGGTATGTCTGGGCTCAATATCTTCTTCTGTTCGTGCTGAATCAGTCAATGATAAACAATTACCTATACCGCCATTGTTGGAATCTCGCCGTGGTCAGCCTCTTTTTCTGACTTTGCAAAATGTACATTGGGCATTTAATGGCACACAAAAAGCGGAAGTTTGGGGGATCAATGGCTCAACACCGGGACCGACAATCAAAGTCAAAAGTGGCGATGATATAAAACTTATTTATAGCAACCGTCTTAATGAAGCAGTATCAATGACGGTGAGCGGTTTATTAGTTCCGGGGACTCAAGTCGGTGGTGCAGCAAGATTAATGTCACCCGGTGCTTATTGGTCGCCGGTATTGCCTATTCGCCAGAAAGCAGCAACATGTTGGTATCACGCCAATACTCCCTTTAAAATGGCACCTCATGTTTATAATGGATTGGTGGGAATGTGGATTGTGGAAGATGAAGAGAGCAAATCCCTTCCTTTACCAAAACATTATGGTGTGAATGATTTTCCTATCATTATTCAAGATAAACGTATCGATAATTTTGGTACGCCACAATACGATAAAGAAGCTGCTAGTGATGGTTTTTATGGCGATACATTATTAGTCAATGGACGTGAAGATCCTTATATTGAAGTCTCAAGAGGATGGGTCCGCTTACGTTTAGTTAATGCATCTAATGCTCGTCGTTATGAACTAACCGCAAATGATGGTCGCTCACTTTACCTTATCGCTTCTGATCAAGGGCTATTAACATCTCCCGTAGAGCTGAAATCAATTCCGATGGCTCCGGGTGAGCGACGTGAAATATTGGTTGATATGTCCGAAGGTGGAGAAGTGACAATTACCGCAGGGCAAAGTGCTGGCTTTATGGATAGGCTCCGTGGTATTTTTGAACCTTCAGATTTACTACGTAACGCCAATGTATTAACCATTAAACCAACCGGATTAATGTCATTAATGACAGACAAAGCACCTGCACAATTAGCAGTAGATGACACACAAATCACCACCTCTATTCAGCCTAGAACCATCCAACTGCATAACAGTCCTCCGGGAATAAATAATGCTCGTTGGGAGCTTTCAAGAATTGATTTAGTAGGCAAGCAAAATGGGTGGGAACGTTGGCTTGTAACAGTACCGACACCACAGCCATTCCATATTGAAGGTGCCCGTTTTAAAGTGATTAACCATAATGGTCAGAAGCCTGCACCTGCGGATTTTGGTTGGAAAGATACTGTTTGGATCGAAAACCAAAGTGAATTGCTGGTGGAATTAAAACAGCCTTCTTATTCACATTTCCCTTTCCTGTATTATAGCCAGTTATTAGAAAATGCAGACAAAGGTATGGTAGGACAAATGGAAGTCACACCTTTGGAATAAAAACTGAGTATTAGCACTAATTTAAATTAAAAGAAAAACAGTATTTTTAAAATAAAGATACTGTTTTTTTTATATTAAAAATAATGTGGATTATATTTTTTAGACTAAAATTAAATAGAGAAAAATATTCTCAAAAACAAATTGTTAATCAATTTGATATTTTTGTTTATTTATTTAAGTTCTCTTTATTAAGTTTATTTAAATATTGTTATTAATGAGGTTAATATTGAAAGAGGTTAATTTTGACTGTTTGTAATATAATAACAAGTGATCTAATTTTGTTTAATTTATCTGTTAATTTGTGATTCCGTAGTCAATCTATCTATTTTTCTGGCATGAAATCATATTTTTGAGATGCCCTTCAAGTAATTATTTCTCTAGAAACTAGAGAATCTTCGCGTCTTTTATTTTTGATCCTTAATTAATGTTATTAAATTTTAATATAACTGAAGGTACAGAATGAACAAAGAAATAGCTTTAAGTCACCATCACAAAATGAATAAAAAAAATAAAATAAATAATAATATATTTCAACTTTCCATTGTTGCATCAGCACTGCTTTTTTCTGGATATTCCGTAGCATATTCAGAAGCTGGGCAATTAGGCGATACCAAAAGTTGGGAAAGCCAAGAGTATCAAAAAGACTGGGGGCTAGCTGCTATGAATGCCTCTAGTGCTTATGCACTTGGTTTTCATGGGCAAGGTGCCAAAATCGGTGTAATGGACTCCGGTGCTTTATTATCACATCCAGAATTGAATGATGCTCGTTTTCATGCCGTGAAAGCCAAAGGTCAATATGGCACAACGGGTATGCGTTATCCTCAAGAATTGGGTGGGCATTATGAAAAAGGTCAAGCTTTTGATGTTGATGGAGGCTGGATCAAAGGTGTGAATGATACACACGGAACACACGTTACAGGCACGGTAGGTGCAAACCGTGACGGTAATGGTATGCATGGGGTGGCATGGGGTGCTGATGTTTATTTAGGAAATACAGGCGCAACAGACAGCAATAACTACGGTCCTTATCAAGATTACACCTACTTCTATACTGGCTGGAAAGCCATGGTCGATGCAGGGGCTCAAGTCATTAATAATAGCTGGGGAACCAACCCTCGTATTATTAACGCAGATAAAACACTTGGCCCTGATGGTGGTAATACAACTGTTCATATGCCAGTAGATACCACTGCGCAAACGGAATACGAATATTTCTACTTTAAAAAAGTCTATGGCGATAAACCATCCTTTGTTGATGCGGCTTATGATGCAGTAAAAGGCACTAATGTTGTTCAAGTTTTTACAACGGGCAACCGTGACTTTGCTCAGCCTTATTATCGTCCTCTTTATCCTTACTTTAATCCTGAAGCAGAAAAACATTGGATTGCGGTTGCGGGTCTGAAAGAAAATGCAGATCAATCAGGCTATGAGCTGGTGAAAGTCTTTAATGAAGCCGGTAATGCGAAGTGGTGGACAGTAGTTGCTCCAGGTTGGGGCGTTTATTCGTCAGTTGTTGATGAAGAGGGAAATGCAGGTTGGGATACCTTCAGTGGTACATCAATGGCGGCACCTCACGTTACAGGCGCAATGGGTGTATTGATGTCGCGTTACGAGTCAATGAATGCGATGCAAGTTCGTGATGTGATGTTTACAACTGCTAATCATCGTAATCCAGATGGCTCTTTATATGATAGCTGGACTGCTGCTGAAGGTACGCCGGATGTGCGTTATGGTTGGGGTACCCCAGATTTAGATAAAGGGATGTATGGTCCGGGTCAATTCTTAGGTAAATTTGAATATAACTTAAGTATGACACCGCTTGATGTCTGGACAAATGATATTTCACAAACTGCGTTAGATCTTCGTGAACAAGAAGATTTAGCATGGCTGAAAGACTATCAAGAGAAGGGGATTGCGGCTGGTGGTGATTACAATCTAGGAACGGATTTTGTTGTCAATGATGGTAATCCAGACCCAACTTCCCATATTGTTAGCAAAGAAGATGCTGAAAAATGGCGTAAAGAGTATTACCAAAAACGTGCTGATGCTATTCAAGCCAAAATTGATGCTGGTTTGTATGATGGTGCTTTAATTAAGAAAGGCGAAGGCACATTGGTTATGACTGGCGATAATACTTATCGTGGTGGCACAACAGTCGAACAAGGAACGTTATACGGCTTTACCGAATCATTTGGCACTGAAGCTGTTAATGTCAACGGTGGTAAATTAAGTGTTATTGATCGCTATAACGATACTTTCACACAAAAAGGCCAATTAGCATCGAATGAGAGCCATAAAGCTAACATTAATATCAACGATAAGGGGACGTATTTAGTTACCGTTGGACATGATGTTAATGTCGGTGATATGGCATTAAATAAAGGTGCAAGTTTAGATGTTGGTGCTGATAGTGAAGGTCAATTAAAAGATATCTATCTTAATAATACTGTCGCGACAGGAACCGTTAATGCGGACAATTTAGTTGATAATCGTACTAAAACTAAAATGTTAGCAAATAACAATCCAAATAGTGATTATGCATTATTTGATAAAAATGTTTCTGTAAAAGACAACACAATTACAGGTACATTAAGTAAGAAAGAAAATACCTCTTTAGCCACATTTGCTAACAATGAAAATGGCCGCTCTATTGCGAATACATTGGATAGCACAGGTCGTGGCGATTTATTCAATGCAGTATTACCAATGAATGAAAGAGATCTGAGCAAGACTTATAATTCATTGGGCAGCGATATGTACCTTAATGCTAACAGTGCAAGTGTAGTGAATGTGTTAGGTTTAACTCGCACAGTGAAAGATCAAGCAATGGGTATTGGTCAAGGCCGTTATGCTAAATTGGATAATAGCAATGCACGTATTTGGATGACTGGTATTGGCCAATGGGGCAGTGCTGATTATGGTCATAGCAATATGGATGTTGATTTCTATGTTGGCTTATTAGGTGCAGAAATTGATGTGACCGAGAATACCAAAGCAGGTTTATTCTTTGGTGCGGGTTCAACCAAATATAAAGGTAATGAACACGGTAAAATAGACAGTAACGATATCCATATTGGTGCTTATGGTGTGTCTAATCTGTATGACGTGGCTTCATTAAACTATGGTTTCACACATACTAACCAAGATAGAGATGCAAAAAGAACACTTTGGATAGGACAAAATGCAGGTTATAACTCTACAAGTTATGATGCAAAAATTACTCAAATTTTCTTAGAAGGTGCTTATACTCAATTTAATACAAATCAGTACTCTATTGAGCCATATGCCGGATTCAGCTGGTTGCGTGTATCAACTGATGATATCAACGAAAATGTCGGTAATATGAAATTTATCACTAAGACTGATTCACAAGATATTCAAGTCGGTACTATTGGTTTACGTGGTGGATATCCATTTATGGCTGGCAACGTTAATATGGCTTTAAAAGGCGATATTTCTGCAAGTCATTTATTTGGTGATAACCGTCCTGAATCACGCCTCTTCTTATCAAACTCTGGTGATGCAACATTACGTGGCGGCAAACTGGATAATCTATTTGGTGTTGGCTTAGGTGTTGATGCGCAATTAAGCAAATCAACAACTTTCGGACTTTCTTACCAAGGTCAATATAATAGTGATGTAAGCTCAAGTGGTATCAATGCAACACTGAAAGTTAATTTCTAAATCTTATTTGTTGTTTTTTGATATTTAAAGCCCTTAGTAATAAGGGCTTTTTTTTGTATTAAAATGTAGATAAATAAGGGATTGTTTTACTATGAGATAAGGAGTCATCATGAAAATAAACAATACTCGTTTTCAAATTAACTTAATAAAATATACCGATATAAATAAAAAAGAAAATCATAAAATAAAAAATGAAATTAATAGTGTTTTAAATAACTTCAATAATTTTTATGTGGGAGGGAAGAGTAAAACTTTTTTATCTAAGTTGTCTTTTTTTATAAAGAAAATATTTAATTTAAAGACTGATTTGACTTTTTTATTAGATAAAGGACAACATGCTAAGATAAATAATTTATCCACTCTTTTTGACAGAGATGTGAAAATAAAAATTAATAAATGTAGACTAATAAAATCTGACTTTGTTAGTTTTAAGAAAGAGACATTAGAATCATTCTTTTTAAGTTTAAATATAGCAGTGAAAAATGATTCTTATGATATGGCTAAAAAAATAATACAAAAATATCTTTATGAAAAATCCAAAACGAAAGAAGACTTCATTACTATAATGAGTATCTCTTTAGATGTGATTAATAATTATGAAAAAGAAAAATTTGAACAATTGAATATACATAATCCAGAATGCGCTAGTATGTTAAATTATATTAACTTTAATTATAGGCAATGTATTGACTCTGCAATAGATTATGCTTGTAAAGAGCTTGATAGAAAAACATCACATAAAATGAGTAATTCAATAATGTATTTAGTTAATACAATGCATGATATTTACTCGATGGAAATGGAGAAAAATCTAATTATAAATATAACTAAATTTTTTATTGATAAAGCAAAAAAGTGTAATGTTGGAAATTATAATAATGATGGTTTTATAAAATCAATATTAAATCTCTTGGAAAATAAATTGAAAAATAATGAGGGCGTAAAAGAATTTGTGGATAGTATGCTTGAGTCAGGATTATTAGAGTCCAATGATATTACTAAATCGGAAGAAAAAACAGCAGGGGATGAATATTTTATATCTGAGTTTAATCGAAAAATGAAAAGTTTCTTTAGTAAGAATAACAATGGTGATGAAATAAAAAATAATATTGCCAATGTTATTAGAGATAATTATGAAACAATTTTAGATAAAATGAGAAATAAATCTAATCGTCTTGAGAATGAAATGGTTTTGCTGGATGTTATTGATTATTTAAAGAGTGATAATGATTTAAGTTTAAATTTACTATAAATAAGTTATTCCTCTTTAATAAATTTTATTAAAGAGGTTTTTTATTTAACTCAACGCGACTTTAATACCTAAACCAATCAGTACAACACCTAACACTTTATCAATTCCTTTTTGGATTTTATTAAGCACTTTTCTGACAGGCGCGCTTTGAATTAATAAAACCAATAAAGGCCAGTAAACTACGGCTAAGCCCCAAATAATAAAGGCATACCACAATTTTTCACCAATGCTTGAATCGACACTTAACACCTGAGTGAAAACGGCAAGAAAGAACAAGGTGGCTTTAGGATTAAGTAAATTACAGAGGAAACCTTGCATAAAGGCTTTCTTAAAGCTGATTTGCGAATGTTTATCTGAGTTTTCATCAATCGAATGATTAGATTTTGAGAGCAAACTCTGAAAACCAATCCAGAGTAAATACGCGGCTCCGGCATATTTTAAAATGGAAAAAAGCCAAGGTGTTGTTGTGATAAGAACGGCAATACCTGCAACACAATATGACATATGCACAAGTAATGCTGCCACAATTCCCATTGCAGTCATCATTGCTGCAGATCGTTGATAACGCGCCGCATTTTTTACAACGAGAAAAAAGTCAGGACCTGGTGAGATCATACCGAGTAAAGCAATTGTAAAAACAACTAAAGAAGTTTCAAGCATAATAGCGCCTTGTATATAACAATATTATAATGATTGAATCTTATATGATTAAGTTAACACTTCGAGTATAAAGCAATTATTTATTATCAAGGAAGCATAATTTGTATCGACTCAGGTTTTAGCTTTACGTATAGTGTGAACAGTTTTTTCCCATCTTTACCCGTAGGTGTGTAAATGAATATTAGTTTAATCGCAGCATTAGCGATGGATCGCATTATTGGTATGGAAAAGGCAATGCCTTGGACATTACCGGGTGACCTCGCATGGTTTAAAAAGAATACGCTAAATAAACCCGTTATTATGGGCCGGGTGACTTATGAGTCTATTGGACGTCCTTTACCGAATCGTCTTAATATTGTTTTAAGTAGCCAGCCAGGAACAGATAGCGATGTTGTTTGGGTTAAATCTGTAGAAGAAGCTTTGCAAGCTGCTGAAAATCATGAAGAAATCATGGTGATAGGTGGTGGTAAAGTGTATGAGCAATTCCTGCCTATGGCAAATACACTCTATCTAACCCACATCGATGCTGAAGTTATCGGTGATACAACATTCCCAGATTATGAGCCTGATGAGTGGGATTCTACCTTTATGGAATACCATGAAGCAGATGAAAATAACTCACATAACTACTGCTTCGAAATATTAAAAAGAAGAAAATAACAAGAATTAAATAAAAAGGGAGATTAAATATCTCCCTTTTTATTATTCCTATTTTATTAATATAAAAATAATAAAAAGTAAGATTTATTATTCTACTTAAATATTCCTTTTTATAAAAAGAGCATTATTTTAAACCAATCATTATTTATATTTTAATAAACTCATTTTATAAGAATAATATATGAGATATTAATCAATATAGAGATTTTTTATTTTCAATATCGTGTTTTTTTATACTTATTTTGCCGTGAAAAAAAATAACATATTGATTATTAATGATTAAATTTATAGTTATTTTTAGGTGTTCGTTTTTGTATATAAAATGTTCTCTTTAGAAGAAAAAAGAGAAATTTAGGTAATATGTGAGGATAAAATCAACATAGCGCAAAAGGCAATGTCGCCATTTTTGCGCTTGAAGCAGGGAGGGGATAATAAGTGAGTTATTTGGGAGCAGATAGACTAGGTTGAGTGAAATACTGTTTGTCTTCCCAACGTAAGCAAGTGAGATTTCCACCCCAACAACATCCTGTATCTAACGCATAAACATTATCAGGAGTACCTTTCCCTTCAAGAGAGGCCCAATGTCCAAATATAATGCTATAACCTTCAGGTAATTGGCTTGGTAAATCGAACCAAGGCTTTAATGGTGCGGGCGCTTCTTGTGGTTTATCTTTGCAAATCATATCAAGCTGACCATTAGGAAAGCAGTAACGCATACGAGTGAGCGCATTAGTGCTAAAGCGCAATCTCGCTAGACCTGAAAGCTCTGGTGACCAGTTGTTTGGTAAATCGCCATACATTGAGTTAATAAACAAAGGGTAGCTATCACTACTTAAAATAGCTTCAACTTCACGAGCGCACATTTTGGCTGTTTCTAAATCCCATTGTGGCGTGATCCCTGCGTGAGCCATGATGATTTTCTTGTCTTCATCAACTTGCAGTACGGGTTGGCGTCTTAGCCAATTAATTAATTCATCTGCATCTGGCGCATTGAGCAAGTCATTCAGCTTATCTCTTGGTTTATTGCGGCTAATTTTTGCAAATACACCTAAAAGATGAAGATCATGATTACCCAAGACGAGTTTAAGTGAAGTACCTAAGCTTTTTACAAAGCGCAAGACTTCAAGCGAGTCAGGGCCTCGTGCAACAAGATCACCCGTTAACCACAATGTGTCTTGTGTAGGATCAAAACTGACTTTATCAAGAAGGTGGCGCAGTTCATGGTAACAGCCATGAATATCACCAATTAAATAAGTTGCCATAATTAGTTTATCAATGTTGGAAGTGCAAGGCGGAAAACGGGGATCTCTATTTGAAATAATCGACCATCAGTGTCAATCATTTCATAATGACCTTCCATTGTTCCCATCGGTGTTTCAAGAACGGCACCACTGGTATAGCGGTATTGTGTGCCGGGCTCAATAAGCGGCTGTTCGCCGACAACACCTTCACCACGAACTTCAGTGGTATTACCTTGTGCATTGGTGATCAACCAATAGCGGCGCAGGAGGCGAATTGCACATTTATTCAAATTATGAATTGATATGGTATAAGCAAAAACATATCGTTCATCTTCAGGGGAAGATTGGCTTTCAATGTAAACGCTTTGTACCTGTATCGCCACTTTTGATGAGGTGAACATAGTGCCTCCTGTCTCTGGCTTTATCTTATGCTTGTGAGTCTTGCTTTTGTGATAACCAGTTTGCCACTTTGCAGTATTGCTCAACAGAAATATTTTCTGCTCTTGCAGTTGGGTCGATATCAAGTGCTATCATATCTTCTGCTGTGAGTAATCCGCCTAAGCTATTACGTAGTGTTTTACGGCGTTGATTGAATGCTTGAGCGGTAATACGGCTAAGCATTGCAATATCCGTTACTGGGTATGGCTTTTCTTTGTAAGGGATCAAGCGAACAACCGCAGAATCAACTTTAGGTGCTGGTTTAAATGAAGTTGGTGGAACTTCAAGTACAGGGATGATTTGGCAATAATATTGCGCCATCACACTTAAGCGACCATAAGTTTTACTACCGTGACCAGCAACAAGGCGATTAACCACTTCTTTTTGCAACATAAATGTCATATCAGAAATTGCGTCAGCAAAACTGAATAAGTGGAACATGAGTGGAGTAGAAATGTTATAAGGCAAGTTACCAAAAACACGCAGAGGCTGCTGACGCTCTTTTGCTAATTGTGCAAAATCGATTGTCATTGCATCTTGCTGAATAATGGTCAGCTTGTCTTTTAATGTAGGATGAACTTCTAAACGAGCGGCTAAATCACGGTCAATCTCTACAACCGTCATTTTATCCATTCTTGCGCCTACTGGCTCTGTAATTGCACCTAAACCAGGACCAATTTCAACAATGGCTTCACCGGGTTGAGGATAAATGGATTCAACAATACTTTCAATAATATAGCTGTCTGTTAAAAAGTTCTGCCCGAAGCGTTTGCGGGCAAAGTGCCCCTGATGGACTCTATTATTCATTACAATTCTGTATCATATTAATGGCTAAATTTAATGCGGTGCAAAAACTGCCAGCATCTGCGCTTTTCGTACCTGCAAGCTCAAGGGCGGTGCCATGATCAACAGAAGTACGGATAAAAGGAAGGCCAAGAGTTATATTCACGGCGCGACCGAAACCCTCATATTTTAGCACAGGTAATCCCTGATCGTGATACATCGCAAGCACCGCATCAGCATGTGTTAAATATTTAGGTTGGAATAAGGTATCAGCAGGATAAGGTCCATGAAGATGAACTCCTTGCTGACGTAATTGTGTTAATGCAGGCTCAATAATATCAATTTCTTCACGTCCCATATGACCGCTTTCTCCTGCATGAGGATTAAGGCCACAAACGTAAATTTGAGGTTCTGCTATACCAAATTTGGTTTTTAAATCGTGGTTTAAAATGGTGATAATTTCATGCAGAAGCTCACCTGTAATTGCATCCGCCACATCTCGTAGTGGTAAATGTGTGGTTGCCAATGCGACTCTTAATGTATCTGTCGCCAGCATCATGACAACACGTTCACAATGGCTACGATCAGCAAAAAACTCAGTGTGCCCTGTAAAATGCACACCCGCATCATTGATAATACCTTTATGAACCGGTCCTGTCACAAGTGCTGAAAATTCGCCATTTAGGCAGCCATCACAAGCACGAGCTAATGTTTCTACAACGTATAATCCATTGCGCGTATCTAATGTACTTGGAATGACATTAGTGTGCAGTGCGATTGGGAGTACACAAATTTGACTTGGTGTGTGCGCTTGAGGTGGCGTGGCAGGATCGTATTCAACTAATGAAAGAGGCAGGTTTAACAATTCTGCTCTTGTTTTAAGTAATTGAGGATCAGCACAAACAACCCAAGGTAAATCCCAACTCATTTGTGCTAATGAGATAATAAGGTCAGGACCAACCCCGGCTGGTTCGCCGGGGGTGATAACAAGTGGTTTTATTTGCTTAGTTTGCATTATTCTCGTTCATTATTTTCACATAAGCCCCAACTCGTAGCTCTTGCATCCAGTTTTGTACTTCTTCATTAAATTTACGGTTGAAGAGTAAACGGTATGCTTGTTCTTTATTTGCGGCATCTGTTTTATCAACACTACGTGTGTCTTCTAATTCAATTAAATGCCAGCCAAAGTTTGAGCGAACAGGTTGGCTTAATTCATTTTTATTTAAGCGCATTAACGCATCACGGAATGCCGGATCGTAAACATCAGGCATTGACCATCCTAACTCACCGCCACGTAATGCTGAACCTGGATCTTCAGAGTACTCTTTTGCTGCATCAGCAAAGGTCATTTTACCACTGCGAATATCGGCAGAGATCTGCTGTAACTTGGCATAGGCTTGCTCATCATTCATGATTGGTGAGCTTTTTAGCAGAATATGACGGCTTTTAACTTCTGTAACGGAAAGGGTATTAGTTCCACCACGAATATCGTTTACTTTGATAATGTGTAAGCCAACACCAGAGTGAAGAGGTCCTACGATTTGGCCTTTTTGCGCATTTGCTAATTCTTTAGCAAACAGAGTTGGTAATTCATCAATAGATGCCCAACCCATATTACCGCCATTTAAAGCTTGTGGATCAGCAGAATAAGTCGCAGCTAATTTGCCGAAATCTGCACCATTTTTAAGCTGATTCATAATGCGAGTAATGACTTGTTTCGCTTTTTCCATTTCTGCTGGTGCAGGGTTTTCTGATAATGGAATTAAGATATGGCTCAGGTTTAGATCAATACTTTGACTTGCTTGGCCTTCGATTTGCTTAGCAAGAGAATCAACTTCTTGAGGTAAAATAGTAATACGACGACGCACTTCATTGTTACGAACTTCTGCTAACATCATCTCTTTACGAATATCTTGGCGATAATCGTTGTAAGAAATACCATCGGCTGCGAGGCGCTTTTTCATTTGATCAAGTGAAATGTTATTTTCAGCAGCAATGCCTTGAATGGTAGATTCTACCGCAGCATCAGGAATATCAATTTGCATTTGCTGTGCCATTTGCAAAATGATGTTATCCATGACCAAACGCTCTAGAATTTGTTGGCGAAGAACTTGCTCATCAGGCATTTCCTGACCCGCGCTTTTCGCGTTCATTTTGACCGTCTGTAACATTCTATTGACGTCACTTTCTAGAACGACACCGTTATTGACGATAGCCGATACACGGTTTAATTCTTGTGCAGCAAATGTTGTTGAGCTGGTAGCTGCACCGACCGTGATCATTAAGCCGATAAACAGCGTTTTCCAATTTTTCATAAGTTTCCCATTATGTATTTTCCGCATCTTATTGCGGGGTGACATATTCATTCAGCCAATTCCGTAGTCTGATTAAATCAGAATGCTCTTTGATAAGGTAAGATACCGCGTTCAAGCATTTTCTGGCTACCCAAACTATGATTGTTACTTAGGCCTCTGAGTTCCACATTGACAGACCATTTATTATCAATATCGCTGTGGTCAACTTTCCAGCCAACAATTTTTCGTTCATAACCCACATTCACAGCCCAGCAACAGGTATTGTATTGTAGACCAACCATTTGGCTAACAGGTTCTGATTCTTTGGTATCAAAGTAATAAGCACCGACAAGTCCCCAACGCTCTGCTAATGGCCAACTTCCTACGACACCGACTTGTGAAATGCCTTTTTGGTATTCAGGAAGTTTATTAATACCACCATCATAAGGGCGAACACGTGTTGCTTGGATATAGTCACGATCAACATAACGATAGCTTAACTGTAGAAGGTGATCGCTATCTGCGCGATATTCCATAACGGCATCGCCCATTGAGACGCTACCTAAGCGACGGTCATATTGTAAACCACCACGCATACCCACAGTATCCGTGATCCGCCAGTAGGCATCACCCGCCCATACCATTGAACCTGTTTCATCTGTGCTATTGATAATTTCGTTACCAATAGAAGATGGGCCTGTTCTTGGACGCTCAAAGAAGTAGATTTGACCTACAGAAACGTTAAAACGTTCAACTAATTCGCTATCATAAAAACGCGAAGTTACACCAGTGGTTAATTGGTTTGCAGAAGCAATGCGGTCTAAACCACCATACATTCTATCGCGGAAAAGTCCGCCATAGTTGGATTGTAATAATGCAGAGTCAAAGTTATTGATATTTGACTGATCTTTATAAGGAACATAAAGATACTGCACTCGCGGTTCAAGGGTTTGCGTAATATCGTTTGTTTGGTATTGACGCTCAAAAACCACTTTCATATCAGATTTAAACTGCGGCAGTACACGATTAACACTGTCATCTAATTTCTGGTTAGCGTACTTTTTCTTATAAGCGTCAGGAATATCTTGATCGTAATGAGTTGCCATTACCTTCAATTCATTATTAAAGCTTGCCCAACCCGTAGATGCAGGGAGTGAAATCGTTGGCTCAATATGGAAACGATTTGCTTCAGGCGTGTTATCTCCGACACTGGTAAAGCGAACAAATTGAGCGTAAGTACGGAAATCAAACGGCCCCATATCATTCTTGTAATAATTGAGATCAAGCTGTGGCTCTGCACGATAAGCTCTTGCATCTTTATTATCAGAGAAGACTTGGAACTGTTTAGTGGTTAATGTGGCATTCCAGTTCTGTTGTGCATAACCCGTACTAAATTTCTGAGTTGCATAACCATCTGTAGTGTTACCATATTGAGAGGTGAAATCAGTGAAGTATTTGTTATCACTGACTTTTGTGTAGTCGATATTAAATCGCCACACATTATTCATGACTCCACTGTGTCCCCAGTAGAATAACCAGCGATTTGCTGTATCACGAGGAAGATAGCCCGCTTTATTTTCGTCTTTATCTTTATTGTATTGGCTATCGTGATTAATCCAATCAACAGCAATGGTACCGCGTCCCGGAGTGGTTAAATAACGGAATTCGTTATCTAATTTTAAACCACGACGACTGATATAGTTGGTACTGATGGTCGCATCATAATTAGGGGCGATATTCCAGTAATAAGGCAGTAAGAAATCAAAGCCTGAACTACGGGAATAGCTTCCGTTAGGAATTAAGAAACCAGAACGGCGTTTATCACCAATCGGTAATTGAAGATAAGGGCTATAAAAGATAGGCACATTGGCTACACGAAAACGTGCATTCCAGATTTCAGCGACTTGTTCTTCACGGTCTAAAATAACCTCTGAGCCGACAACGCTCCAGCTACTATCTCCCGGTAAACAAGACGTGAACATGCCTTTGTCCATAATGGTATAGCGGTTTTCGCCACGCATTTGCATTTTATCAGCGTAACCACGGCCTTGACGGCCAACCATTTGGTAATCACCTTGTTCGATGTCCGTATCTTTATTATTAAGATTAGACCAAGCACGAGGGCCTTTTAAGATGATTTGAGGATCATCATAAGACACATTTCCCGTTGCTGTGACCATTCTTAATGGCGTTTCTCCTTCAGTTTGTGTCAGTTCAACACTGTCGGCACTTAAGGTTTGGTTTCCCTGTTTAATATCAACATTACCTTTATATTTGACCATGCGAGGATATTCACCTTGCATATCATTTGCGGTAATGGTGACAGGCAAGCTGTTAGGATCGCCTTGTACTAATGGTTTGTTATAAACAGGAACTCCCAGTAAACATTGGGAGGCAAGATCAGCATAAGCAGGCTGACCGTATATTGTGGCCCAAACTAGGGTGGCCAGCAGTGTGGGATAACTTTTTTTCATAAGTATTTATGTGCTTCCGTCATCAGTGGCTTCGTGCTGATAAACAGCTAGAAACTAACGCAGGGAGTTATGCGACACCAGCCCAACGTTCTGAACATTGTTCTAACGGTAACCGAAAAATAGGCGTAAGCCTCATTTTTTCGATGTTTCTGTGTTGAAATAGGGTTATAGCCTTATTAAAAACAAAAAAACACCGCGCTGATGCGGTATTTCGTGCTGTATAACAACGCTAAAGTTATTCGTTTGGTCACTCATTTTACTTTAACACAATTTAAACGAAAACAGCATTACCTCTGTCCAAAGAGAAACAGTAAATCGCTTCATTTTAAGAAAAAGTCTATTTAGAGGTTGCTTGGTGTTAGGTGTGCAAGCAAATGAATAGTATGATAATGCAAAATTGCTGTCAGAGCATTGAAGATTTGAGGAGTCTATGCGCTATTGGGGAAAATTATTAGGCCTTACCATTGGTAGTTTTGCAGGAATAGGCTTTTGGGGCATTGTTATTGGTGTTTTTCTTGGACACCTCTATGACATGCAACGAAGTAAATTAGGAAGTGGTAGGCGCTATACGCGTGATAGACAAGCTTTTTTCTTTGCTGCAACCTTTCAAGTTTTAGGACACCTGACTAAATCAAAAGGGCGAGTGACTCAAACTGATATTTCTCTTGCCAACGAATTAATGGATCGCATGAATTTGCATGGTGTGGGTCGCCAAGCTGCGCAACAAGCTTTTAGAGAAGGTAAATCACCTGATTTTCCATTAAGAGCCACATTGCAACGTGTTCGACAAATTTGTGTGGGACGTCGCGACTTACTTCAGATGTTTCTGGAAATCCAATTACAAGCTGCTTTTGCGGATGGTCAACTGCATCCAAATGAAAGGAAAATGCTGTTTATCATTATCGATGAGTTAGGTTTTTCGCGTGCACATTTTGAACATATATTAGCAATGATGCAGGCTGGTCAGAATTTCCATTATCAAAATGGACAGGGTTATCAGCCTCAACCTCAAGGCCCAACGCTCTCTGATGCGTGTAAGGTACTTGGTGTTGATGAGAATGATGATGTTAAAACCATAAAGAGAGCTTATCGAAAATTAATGGGTGAACATCATCCGGATAAACTTGTCGCGAAAGGTTTACCGCCAGAAATGATGGAAATTGCAAAACAAAAAGCACAGTCTATACAAGTTGCTTACGATTTGATTAAAAAAGAAAAAGGATTTCGTTAACATCTTGTAAAAGAAGATGAGAAAAGAGAGAATTATTCCGTGATAGAGATAACTTAGGTTGAGTTGAGTTTATTATTTATCACGGTAAAATATAAGTGAAATTTAATTATTTCATTCTCTCTTCTCTTAAAAAAGGAACTATATCCATGTCAAACGTCCGTGTTCTTGTTGGGGTTATGGGATTAGCGCTTTGCCTGCTCCTTGCTTCATTGAGTTCAGTGACTGTTTTAGTGTCATAAGACACTAAAAATCGGCAAGGCATTCAAAATGTATCGGGGATCGGAAAGCAGGATGCGTAATAAATAATTCCTGAGCATGTAACTGCAGGCGAGGTGCCATCGCTCTTGCCTGCGGGTGTGCATAAAAGCGATCCCCTAAAATAGGATGCCCCAACGCTAGCATATGTACCCGCAATTGATGTGAACGCCCAGTAATGGGTGAGAGTTTCACTCTTGTTGCATTCTCTTCATATTCCAACACTTCATAAAAAGTTTGCGCCGCTTTCCCTGTTTCATGACAGACTTTCTGTTTTGGTCGATTAGGCCAATCACAAATCAAAGGTAAATCAACTAATCCTTCTTCTTTTTCGACATGTCCCCAAACGCGAGCAATATAGGTTTTTTTCGGCTCACGTTCGCGAAACTGGCGCTTTAGTTCGCGCTCTGCTTCTTTATTGAGTGCAACAACGATAACGCCACTGGTTGCCATATCAAGGCGATGTACACACTCAGCATTAGGAAATTCTGCTTTAATACGCGACATAATACTGTCGTTATGCTCTGGCGCTTTGCCCGGTACTGACAATAATCCGCTGGGTTTATTGACGGCAATAATATGCTCATCTTGATATAAAACATGTAACCAAGGATCAGTCGGCGGGTTATACACTTCCATCATGGTGGATATCTCATCAAAACAACGGGGAGTAAAATACTCCCCGCTTTAACGGTAATTATTGGTGGGTAACGACAATTAAGCGAATTGAGTCTAAACGCCACGTTGCTTCATCTAAATGATTAAGAATATGAGCACGTTCATTTTCAATTGCTTCGACTTCATCATCACGAATATTTGGGTTTACGGCGCGTAAAGCTTCTAAGCGCGATAATTCATGAGTCAACACGCGATCTGCTTCTTCTTTCGCTTTTTGGATAAGTCCTTTCGCTTCGACTTCCATTAAAGGTTCAGAGGCTTTAAGTACATGGTGGACTTCACTTTGTACTGCATTGACCAATTTGCTCGAAGTATGACGATTAACGGCATTTAATTGGCGGTTAAAGCTTTCAAACTCAACTTGAGATGCAAGGTTATTACCTTTCAGATCAAGTAATAAGCGAACTGGTGTTGCAGGTAAGAAACGACTTAAATGAAGATGTTTAGGCGCTTGTGCTTCTACGACATAAATCAGTTCAACTAACAGCGTTCCCACAGGCAATGCTTTATTTTTTAATAAGGAAACGGCACAACTTCCTGTATCACCAGATAAAATTAAATCTAAGCCATTACGGATAATTGGGTGTTCCCAACTGATAAATTGGGTATCTTCACGAGATAGCGCTTGCTCTCTATCAAAGGTGATAGTGCAACCATCTTGCGGTAATCCAGGGAAATCGGGCACTAACATGTGATCAGATGGCGTTAAAATAATTAAGCTATCACTACGATCTTCTTGATTAATACCGACGATATCAAACAAATTCAGTGCAAAGTTCACTAATTCAGGATCGTTATCTTGTGCTGCAATTTCACCCGCTAACTCAACACCGACTTCACCACCGTTAGAGTGCATTTCTAATAGGCGGTCGCGGCCTTGCTCAAGTTTGAGCTTCATTTCATCATGCTGTTTACGACAAGCGACAATAAACTCATCAAAATCAGCTAACTCATTAGGCTGTGCAAGGTAATTAACGAGAGCATCATATTTGCTGTCATAAATAGTACGACCGGTTGGGCAAGTATGCTCAAAGGCATTTAAGCCTTCATGATACCAGCGTAATAATACGGATTGAGCAGTCCCTTCAAGATAAGGAATGCTAATATCAATGTCGCGATTTTGACCAATACGATCGAGACGACCAATACGTTGTTCGAGTAAATCAGGGTTAAATGGCAAATCAAACATAACCAGTTGATTAGCAAACTGGAAGTTACGTCCTTCAGAGCCTATTTCTGAACATAGTAGAACTTGTGCGCCTTCTTCCTCAGAAGCAAAATAAGCAGCAGCACGATCGCGTTCAAGTAATGACATACCTTCGTGGAAGACTGCCGCACGAATACCTTCACGCTCACGTAAAACTTGCTCTAATTGCAACGCGGTTGCTGCTTGAGCACAAATTACCAGTACTTTTTCATTGCGATTTGCAGTTAAGAAACCCAGTAGCCATTCAACACGAGGGTCGAAGTTCCACCACGTTGCGTTTTCACCTTCAAATTCTTGGTAAATACGTTCAGGATAAAGCATCTCTTTTGCGCGAACTTCAAGACTTTTTTTAGCTGCCATAATCTCAGCCACTTTAATCGCAGTTTGGTATTGCGTTGGTAGTGGCATTTTGATCGCATGAAGTAAGCGATTAGGGAAACCTTTAACACCAGAACGTGTGTTACGGAATAACAAACGACCCGTTCCATGTCTGTCCATTAACATATGGATGAGTTCTTGGCGAGATTTAGTACGTTCTTCACCTTGTGTATTTGCCGCTTTCAGTAATGGCTCAACATCTTGCTCGCTGATCATTTCACTGATGATATTTTGTTGTTCGGTATTTAAATCATCTTCTGATAGCAAAATAGTGACAGCATCGGCAACAGGGCGATATTTTTGTTGCTCATTAATAAATTCGTTGTAGTCATGGAAACGACTTGGATCAAGGAGACGTAAACGTGCAAAGTGGCTTTCTTGACCTAACTGCTCTGGGGTTGCAGTTAATAGCAATACAGAAGGAATAGATTCAGCTAACTCTTCAATTACTTGATATTCACGGCTTGGCGCATCTTCGCTCCAAACAAGGTGATGAGCTTCATCGACAACTAACATATCCCATGTTGCTTCGACTAAGTGTTCAAAACGTTGCTTGTTTTTACGTACAAAATCTAAAGAACAAATGATCATCTGTTCTGTTTCAAATGGATTATCGCTATCTAATAAAGATTCGCTATAACGGCTATCATCAAACAGAGAGAAACGTAGATTGAAACGGCGTAACATTTCAACTAACCACTGATGTTGTAAGCTTTCAGGTACAATAATCAACACTCGCTCAGCACGACCATCCATTAATTGCTGGTGGATGATCATACCTGCTTCAATTGTTTTACCTAAACCAACTTCATCAGCTAATAATACGCGGGGGTTATGACGTTTACCCACTTCATTGGCGATATAAAGCTGATGAGGGATAAGACTTGCACGAATACCACGTAAACCACTTTGTGCTTGCTTAAACTGCTCGCTCATAAACTTACGTGCGCGGTAGCGTAATGCAAAGCGATCCATGCGGTCGATTTGACCTGCAAAGAGGCGGTCTTGCGGCTTATTAAAAGTGAGTTTGTTATCTAAGAACACTTCACGTAATTGTGCAGGCTCTTCAGTGTCTAAACGTACACCATGGTAGATAAGTAGGCCGTTATCTTCTACAACGTTATCGATGGCGAGCTTCCAGCCTTCGTGACTGGTGACGGTATCTCCTGCATTGAACATCACCCGCGTTATTGGTGCATCATGACGGGAGTAAAGGCGGTTTTCGCCACAGGCAGGAAAAAGTAAGGTGACCATACGGGCATCAACTGCCACAACAGTACCCAGTCCAAGCTCGCTTTCAGTATCGCTAATCCAACGTTGACCAAGAGTAAAAGGCATATATATAAACTCAGCTCTCAAATATATAATTTAGGAATTATTAATGAATGCAGTATTGCGGTGTTGTCATTAAAATCTGCGGGATAAAAAGGGCTTACTCTTTGAACAAAGAAAAGCTAATTATCACCAAAGGGGCGTTATGTTAATAGATGCAAAGCAAACCGTCACCTGCAAAATGACACAACTTAAAATGAGAGTGTCATTTGCCCATTTAACAAGGTTGAAAAATCATCTTGTATAAAAGGTAGGATGGCATCTGCAATAGGCATTAACTGCTTGTTGATATAGTGCTCGTAATCAGGTGCAGCGGTAATGTGCTCTAATGGTTCAGGCCCCAAGAGGGTAATTATATAACTAATCCAACCGCCTTGCTGATATTGTTGAGGTCTATTTTTGGATAAATTATATTCGTCAGCTTTACGTGCTGCTTTGACATGAGGGGGGACGTGGTGCTGATATTCTGATAATTTTCGACGTAACCGTTTACGATACACTAATCTCTCATCATATTTTCCCGCAAGCGTATCTGCGACATAATCACGAATAAACTGCTGATAAGGTTGCTGATGAAAAATGCGCGTATAAAGCTCTTGTTGAAATTTTTGAGCGAGGGGCGTCCAATCTGTTCTGACGGTTTCTAATCCTTTAAACACCATCTTATCATTGCTGAGTCCGGCGTAGCGTTTCTTGCTACCTGTTTCCATACCTCGAATAGTGGGCATTAAAAAGCGACGATAATGGGTTTCGTATTCTAGTTCTAATTTGCAATCTAGTTGGTAGTTTTCAAAAAGATGTGTTTTCCACCACTGGTTAACATCTTGTACTAATTGAGACCCAATCTGTTGTGCTTGTTGTTCTGTGTGAGGTGATTTCAGCCAAACAAAGGTTGAATCCGTATCGCCATAAATAACTTGATAACCTTTGACTTCAATTAATTCTCGTGTTTTTTTCATAATTTCATGACCTCGTAGCGTAATAGAAGACGCTAAACGAGGATCAAAAAAGCGACAACCCACAGAGCCTAAAACACCATAAAAAGCGTTCATAATAATTTTGAGAGCTTGAGAGAGTGGGGCATTTTTATGTAATTTCGCGTTATCTCTTTCATGCCAAATTTGCGACACAATAGCGGGTAAACAGTGTAACTCTCGCGAAAATCGTGCCTGACGAAATCCAGAAATAGAAAATTTTTCATCAGGTTGGTGCATTCCTTCAATCATGCCTACGGGATCGATTAAAAAAGTACGAATAATAGAGGGATAAAGGCTTTTGTAATCAAGCACAACAACAGAATCATACAATCCGGGAGCCGAATCCATAACAAAACCACCGGGGCTATGCTCTTCTGGTTTTTCACCTTGATTAGGCGCAACATACCCAATGCGATGCATTGAGGGGAGATAGAGATGGGTAAACGCAGCCACAGAGCCGCCACTTCTATCAACGGAAAGCCCCGTAACACAAGCTCTCTCCAATAAGAATGCCATAAGAGATGTCGCATCAAAGATACGGTTCACTAAGACACAGTCTTGCCAATTATAATAAGCCAGTGCGGGCTTATCTTCTTTAAAGCGTCGATTAATTTCGTCCATTCTGGCATAAGGTGTATCGATGGCTTTGCCTTCACCTAATAGTGTTTGAGCAACAGATTCGAGGCTAAAAGAGGGGAAATTCCATGTCGCCATTTTCAAAGCATCGATACCATCGATAATTAAACGACCTTGAGCAGAAGCAAAAAAATGGCCTTTTTTAAATCCATGCTCTCGCCATTCTAACGGACTGTTTTGGCGACCTAATAATAAACTGACGCCATAACGTTGGGCATGTGTGTACAAAATACGCAGATCAAACTGAATTAAATTCCAACCGATAATCGCATCAGGATCGTAATGTTGCATCCACTCATTTAACTTTTCAATTAAACGCAATCGGCTACTGACATAACATAAGCGATAGCCTTCCGGTTGCTGACTTTCACTCTCTATGGGCAACTCATCAGTAAGCATAAACACTACATCATCACCACAACCGGCAAGCCCAATAGAGTAAAGCTCACCAAACTCACTGGTTTCGATATCTAAAGAGACCGTTCGAAGCGCAGGTCGATAATCGGGGGCTGGTTTTAATGTAGTAATATTATTTTGCTGATAACGAAACCAAACTGGTGCGGTGATAAAGCGCTCCATCATATAACGTTCATGAGGGCGGATATCCGCTTCATAAAGGCGAATATGGTGCTCTTTAAGTTGTTGCTCAAGTTGGACAAGTTGGCGATATTGTTTGCAATAAACACCAAAAACGGGCTGTCTTTCGAAATCTTTTAAATCGAGAGGGCGAATTTCAATATCAGGATTTTTATTAACGAGAGAACGCAAAACAGTTTCATGTTGGCGGGCAACAAAGCCAATTGCGCGTTGCATAGGAACAGTAATTTTACGCGGGCCATTATCCGTAGCCAGCCAATAAGAGACGACAATACCTTTCGGTGTGTCGCTCCAGTGGCGAGTAAGAATAAAGCCTTGTTCCGTATGACCAATCATGAGCACCTAATAAATACCAATAATTCACTAAAGATGTGTTTATTATAGTCAATATAGTGGTTATTTATACAGTTAATTTTGGCTGGGATTAATTAAACGGAATACCTAAAATAAGTGATTGATCCACTTCACCATTTATTAGTGATTGTGTATTTCCATCATACACAATCATACCATTATCTATCACAATCGCTCTTGAGGCGATTTTCGCTGCATCTTCTAAGCTATGAGAAACCATCAATAAGGTTAACGCTTTTTCACGGCAAAGTTGCTCGAGTAGTGCCAACATCTCAATGCGTAAAGCGGGATCGAGTGCAGAAAAAGGCTCATCAAGTAACAAAATAGGTTGTTCACGAACAAGGCAACGAGCAATGGCAACACGTTGACGTTGACCACCTGATAATTGAGAAGGTAAACGTTCAAGATATTCACTAAGAGCCACTTGCTCAGCTCGACTCTCTAATAGGGCTTTTTGATCTTCAGATAGCTTTAATCCTGGATTTAATCCTAAGCCAATATTTTGCCTTACGGTCAAATGAGGGAATAAATTATTATCTTGAAATAACATAGAAATAGGGCGTTTTGCCGGTACTGTTTTTGTATGATCTTGCCCGTTAAGAAACAGGCTTCCCTTTTCTGATGGCAAAAAACCAGCAATTAAACTGAGTAATGTACTTTTACCTGCACCACTTGGACCTAATACAGCAATGCGTTCTCCTGCATTAACCGTTAGATTAAATAAGAGATGTTGGTGTTCATAGGTGTAAGCAAGGTGCTCTAATTTAATCATGAGATTTTCCAGCTAATCGTTCTATTAGGCTAAAAAGAGAGAAGCAAAGTAGCAATAAGATCATGGCCGTTACTGCACCATCTTGTGTGTGGTAAGCGCCAATTTGCTGATAAAGATAGAAAGGCAATGTTCTAAATGTTTCATTACCAAATAGGGCAACAATACCAAAATCACCAATAGAAATAACACAAGCAAAGGCAAGCGCTTGTGAGATTGGTTTTTTTAATGCACGTAGTTCTATCCAACGAAGCCGGTTTATTCCTTGCAAATTCAGTGACTGACATAAAAGACCATAACGCGAAGCGATATCATTCATCGGATTTTCCAGCACTTTTAAAGCATAAGGTATGGCAATTAATGCATTGGTTAAAATCACTAAAATATAAGGTGATTCAGGTAATCCAATTGTATTGTTTAATAACAGAAAAAATCCTGTTGCCAACACAATGCCCGGCATCGCCAGAATAATCAAACCACTCATTTCCATGGTTTGTCCGGCTTTTTTAAAATGGCGTAAGCGAAGCTCTCGGCTACTCCATAGCAACATCATTGTTAATACAACGCAGACAATACCCGCACCAACGGCAATAATCAGTGAAGTTGTAAAAGCTTGCCAAAGTATAGGTTGTTGTATAACACGTAGAAATTGGCTATTAAGACCATCAGTGATCACGGCCAAAATGGGTGGCACTAAAAAGAGGATCGCAAGGATGATAATCAAACCATCGGTTATTTTGCTAAATATTGGATCATAGGGATCACGCCAATGCAGTTTTTGACTGCTTCCCACAAAAAGAGTGCCTTTTAGCTTTTGGCTGATAAGCACTAACCCTAAGCAACAAAAAAGCTGGATCAGGGCTAAAAGCGCAGCACGATGTAAATCGTAGTCATAACTTAATGCTTGATAAATAGCGAGTTCAACCGTTGTGGCTGCGGGGCCTCCGCCTAAAGCCAACACCGTAGCGAAGCTTGCAAAGCAGAGCATAAAAATTAGTGACGCTGTGGGGAGCATTTGTCGCCATAAATAAGGAAATTCCAGAAAGCGAAAACGTTGCCAGCCATTCATGCCTAATTGTGAGGCTAATTGGCGTTGCTCTGATGAGATGCTTTCAAGTGCTTGCAATAGCATTCTGGTTGCTAATGGCATATTAAAAAAGATGTGAGCTAATAAAATGCCTTGCAAACCATAAGGCGTAAATTGGTAGTCGATCCCTAGCCATTCACAAATTTGAGCAATCCATCCTACTCTGCCATAAACCGTTAAAATGCCAAAAAGGGCGACTAAAACAGGTAACACAAGGCTCATTGCACATAGGCGTAAAAAGAGTGTTCGCCCTTTAAATTGGCGTCGATAGAGTGCTTTGGCGAGCCAAATAGCAGGTAATATTGAAAATAGTGCAGATAAAAAGGCTTGCCAGAAAGTAAAGCGAACGACATGCCATAAGTATTCATCAGCAAAAATAGAGGACAGTTCACCACTTGGTGCATTAAACCACAATGCGCCAAATGACAATAACGCCACAATAAGCAGTAAACCCGAGGCACATAGCCCCGGGATAAGCCATCTTCCCATTAGCGACTGACCGCAGATTGCCAATTACGAGTCCATGTCTGGCGCTCTTTTGCGACAATTTCAGCATCAAATTGCAATGATTTTTCAGGTTTAGGCATCAAAGAATAGACTTCAGGTAATGGCATATCTATAACAGGATACATCCAATTGGTAGTAGGTATCGTTTCTTGGAATGCAGGGGTTAACATGAACTGCATAAATTGCTGTGCTAATTCAGGTTGTTTGCTCGATTTGAGTTTCGCGGCAACTTCGACTTGTAAGTAGTGTCCTTCATCAAAAATCGCTGCGGCATAGTTATCTTTTTTATCCGCTAGAATGTGATAACCCGGGGATGATGTGTAACTAAGCACAAAATCACCTTCACCTTTTAAGAATAAGCCATAAGACTCACTCCAACCCTTAGTGACTGTCAGTGTTTTCTCTGACAATTTTTTCCATTCAGTAGCGGTGTTTTCAGGATAAAGCGACTGCATCCATAGCATTAAACCTAAACCTGGAGTACTGGTACGAGGATCTTGATAGAGGATCTTCCATTGTTCTTTGCTGTTTAGCAGTTCAGCCATGCTTTTTGGCGGATTTTGGACACGGTTTTTATCATAAATAAAAGCAAAGTAGCCGTAGTCATAAGGCACAAAAGTATCGTCAGTCCATTTTTCAGGTAAAGTCAGTTTGGATGTATCGATATTACTTGGTGCAAAAAGTCCGGTTTCTTTTGCTGCGTGGATCAAATTGTTATCTAATCCTAAAATAATATCCGCCTTACTTTTATCACCTTCCATACGTAAGCGATTAAGTAGAGATACGCCATCAGACAGAGCAACCAGTTTTAATTCACAATCACATTGCTGTTCAAACGCTTTTTTTATTGCAGGTCCCGGACCCCAATCTGCGGTAAATGAATCATAGGTGTAAACCGTGAGTGTGGGTTTTTGTGCTAAGGCTTGAGTCGAAAAAGTGCTCATAATGCCCAGTGCGCCGAGCAGGAAAGTAAAGCGAAGCGATTTAGTTAACACGTTTAGTTCCTCAGTAAAAGTCAGGTAGGATCTGAGGAGTGAGGATGGCAAACCATTGAATATTGCAACATCCTGACTCAAATCCCTACGCCAGTATTAGCTGGATCAGGTTCCACGAGTTTTTCTCAGCCTAGAAAGGCACCCCGTTGAGACTTTCCCATTGTAGATAAATACGCGCGTCATGCAAAGTCTGTTGATAGAGGTTTACCGTCTGTGAGTAGTATGAAACAATGAGTTATCTTTCAAATTTGGTTATTGAGGTAGTCTAGTGATCGATGATGATGGCTACCGCCCGAATGTAGGGATTGTAATTTGTAATCGGCAAGGGCAAGTGCTTTGGGCTCGTCGCTATGGGCAACATTCATGGCAGTTTCCTCAAGGAGGAATTAACCCTGGAGAATCGCCAGAGCAGGCAATGTACCGAGAGTTGTTCGAAGAAGTTGGGTTAAGTCGCAAGGATGTCAAAATTCTTGCCTCCACACGTAACTGGTTACGTTACAAGTTACCTAAGCGTTTGGTGCGTTGGGACACAAAACCTGTTTGTATTGGACAAAAACAGCGTTGGTTCCTTTTGCAGTTAACAAGTAATGATAAAGACATCAATGTTCAACAAAGCAAAACGCCAGAATTTGATGGCTGGCGTTGGGTGAGTTATTGGTATCCAGTTCGACAAGTCGTCTCTTTTAAACGCGATGTTTATCGACGTGTAATGAAAGAGTTCGCACCAGTAGTCATGCCATTGCAAGAACAAGTGTCTTTACCACGTCCATCGTATGGATATCGGCGTAAAAGGTATTAGATAACACTATGCTGACACGTTTGCGAGAAATTGTAGAAAAAGTGGCTATGGCAGCAGGGCTTCCAGAAGCGCTTGAACTCTTAGTCAAGGAAACGTGTCAGGCAATGCACACGGATGTGTGTTCTATTTATCTTGCCGATAAACAACGTAGTTGTTTTTATCTTATGGCGACCAAAGGGTTAAAAAAACCTAGAGGGCGAGCCGTTAGCCTTTCATTTGATGAAGGCGTTGTTGGTGAAGTGGGCCGTCTTTCAGAACTTATCAACCTCGCTGATGTTCGTGAACATCCTAGTTTTAAATACCTTCCTCAAGTTAAAGAAGACGATCTCCGCGCTTTCCTTGGCGTTCCTATCGTTTATCGTCGCCAACTCCTTGGTGTATTAGTCGTTCAGCAAAAAGAGCGTCGCTTATTTAATGAGAGCGAAGAATCTTTTATGGTGACGCTGGCGACCCAGCTTGGTGCCACATTATCGCAAGTACAAACTAAAGGACTTTTTGGGCAATATCGTCAAAGTCGTATTAAAGCACTTTCAGTTTCTACTGGCGTGGTTATGGCTTATGGCTGGCAAGAAGTTTCTCAACCTATTCTTGAAAATGTTTTTAAAGCCAGTGCCCTTGATATAAAAGCAGAATTAAATCGACTTACGGTGGCTTTAGAAGATGCGACCGCAGAATGTCGCCGTTTTAGTAAGCGCTTTATGGCGAATGCACAAAAAGAGAGCGCTGCTATTTTTGATCTCTACTCGCATTTACTTAACGATCCTCAGCTCAAACATAAAATGACTGCAATCATTACACAAGGATATGTTGCGGAATGGGCTGTCAAAGTAGTGGTTGAGAAAGTCGCCGCTCAATTTTCTAGCCTGAAAGATGGTTATATGCGAGAGCGAGCTTCTGATCTTAAAGCATTAGGGCGTCGGTTATTATTCCATTTAGATGATGATCTAAGCTCAACCAATATTTGGCCAGAACGTTTTATTTTGGTGGCTGATGAGTTAAGTGCAAGTTTATTGGCAGAACTACCAGAACAGCAACTTGCTGGTGTAATTGTTCGAGATGGTGCAACTCATTCGCATTCTGCCATTCTTGTTAGAGCAATGGGCATACCCGCAATTATGGGGGCGGATATCCAGCCTGAGCTTTTACATAATCGAATGCTTATTCTTGATGGTTATCGTGGTGAGATTTTTATCGAGCCCGAGCCTTTTATTACTCAAGAATATAAACAAATTATTGATGAAGAGAGCGTATTAAGCCAAATTGCAGAAGAGCAGCTTGAACAGCAAGCGGTTTTAAAAAATGGTGAGGCAGTTAGCGTTCAACTGAATGCGGGATTAAATATAAAATATGAACAACGCATTAGTGTTGGAATCGATGGCGTTGGTTTATATCGAACAGAAATCCCTTTTATGCTACAAAGTGGTTTTCCTTCAGAAGATGAACAGAAAAATCGCTACCGTGAGATCCTCTCTTTTTTCCCTGATAAACCCGTTGTATTACGTGCTCTAGATATTGGTGCTGATAAGCAACTTCCTTATATGCCAATTAATGAGGAAAACCCCTGCTTAGGTTGGAGAGGAATAAGAATATTGCTCGATCAACCAGAAATCTTCCTTATTCAGCTACGCGCAATGCTAAAAGCAAACCTCGAATTTAAAAATTTGAAAATATTGTTGCCGATGGTGACAAGTATTGATGAAATTGACGAAGCTAGAACATTACTGCTACGAGCATGTGATGAAGTGAGTCGAGAGCTAAAATGTGAATGTGCTCCACCTCCGTTGGGTATTATGCTTGAAGTGCCTTCATTGGTATTTATGCTGTCACAACTAGCCAATCGGGTTGATTTTATCTCTGTTGGAACAAATGATTTGACTCAATACTTACTTGCAGTCGATCGTAATAATACCCATGTAGCATTACTCTATGATAATTTGCATCCTGCGTTATTGCGTTCACTGAATTTGATTGCAACACAATGCCAATATTATCAGTTGCCAGTGAGTGTTTGTGGTGAAATGGCGGGTACGCCAATAGGGGCATTGCTGTTAATAGGGCTCGGTTTTAGGCAGTTAAGCATGAGTGGTCGTAGTTTACCTAGGGTAAAATACTTATTGCGCCATCTTGATCCTGTGATGTTACAGCCTTTTATGCAACAGGTGTTGCAAGCTGAAACAGCAACAGAAATTAAAAAATTGTCTTCTGAATTTATGGAACGGCAAGGATTAGGTGGATTAATTCGCGGAGGTATCTAGTAAGCCTTCGTATAAGCCTTTTCTATGTTGGTAATAAATGACCAGCACAGAAATTATTGATTAAGTGAAGTAGGGAATAATGAGTATAAGCTACCTTAAATTTCCAGAGATCGATCCTGTTATGTTTTCTATCGGGCCTGTGTCATTACACTGGTACGGTATGATGTATTTGGTTGGGTTTGTCTTTGCCTTATGGCTTGCAAACCGTCGAGCTGCAAAACCGAATAGTGGTTGGACTAAAAATGAAGTTGAAACATTACTTTATGTTGGTTTTGTGGGTGTGTTTATCGGTGGTCGTTTAGGTTATGTTTTATTCTATAACCTACCTGTCTTTTTAAATGATCCTCTTTACCTCTTTAAAGTGTGGGATGGCGGTATGTCATTCCATGGCGGCTTAATTGGGGTAATTTGTGCCATGATTTGGTTTGCTAAACGTACTAAACGTAAATTCTTCCAAGTAGCAGACTTTGTTGCACCATTAATTCCATTTGGCTTAGGGTTAGGTCGTGTTGGTAACTTTATTAACGGTGAATTATGGGGACGCGTCACATTCGATACACCTTGGGCTTTCTTATTCCCAACCTCGCGTTCTGCAGATCTCCAGCTTGTTGCCCAAGATCCAGCAACACTACTGCCAATCATTCAAGAATATGGGGTTTTACCTCGTCACCCCTCACAGCTCTATGAAATGCTGTTAGAAGGTGTGGTGTTATTTATTATTTTGAATATCTTTGTACGCAAAAACCGCCCAGTAGGCAGTGTGTCAGGTTTATTCCTTATTGGTTATGGCGCATTCCGTATTATTGTTGAATTCTTCCGTCAACCAGACGCACAACTAGGATTATTTGGTGGTGTGAGTATGGGACAAATTCTTTCAATTCCAATGATTTTGTTGGGTATTATTTTTATGGTATGGGCTTATCGTCAAGATAAAAAAACACCACAAAATCCAACACCTGCTCACAAATAGTGTGAGATAAATTTTTTATTATTAGCTAATTACAAGAGAGACAACATGAAGCAGTATCTGGCATTGTGTCAACGCATTATCGATGAAGGGCAATGGATTGATAATAAACGGACAGGAACCCGTTGTTTAACGGTGATTAATGCTGATCTGGAATATGATGTTGCAAATAACCAATTTCCGTTGATAACGACACGTAAAAGCTTCTATAAAGCTGCAATTGCAGAGTTGTTAGGGTATTTACGCGGTTACGACAACGCAGCGCAATTTCGTGAAATTGGTTGTAATACATGGAATGCAAACGCTAATGAAAATGGGGCATGGTTAAATAACCCTCATCGTAAAGGTGAAGACGATATGGGGCGTGTTTATGGCGTTCAAGGACGTCAGTGGCAACGCCCAGATGGTTCCCATTTTGATCAACTACGTAAAGTGATAGATAACTTGACTAAGGGTATAGATGATCGTGGCGAAATCGTAACGTTCTATAACCCGGGTGAAACTGAGCTAGGTTGTTTGCGTCCTTGTATGCATACACACACATTTTCATTAGTGGGTGATACGCTTTATTTAACCTCTTATCAACGTAGCTGCGATGTGCCATTAGGTTTGAATTTCAACCAAATACAGTGCTTTGTGTTATTAGCGCTGGTGGCTCAAATTACAGGGCATAAGCCAGGTAAAGCATTTCATAAGATAATCAATGCACATATCTATGAAAATCAATTACCACTGATGCGAGATGTACAACTAAAAAGAGAGCCATTGCCGCTACCAACATTACATATCAATCCAAAAATTAAAACGTTGGAAGATATTGAAACGTGGGTAACAACAGATGATTTTACCGTTGAAGGTTATCAATGCCATGAAGCGATAAAATATCCATTTACGGTTTAATTTTTCCTTTACATTTAAAGCCTCTGTTCAGTGATAAACAGGGGCTTTTTTATTTCTATCATTAACTTTAAATACAATAAACGAAAGTTAGCTCAATCTAACTGAAAATCATTTTTTGTATTTGTTCTGAAAATATTGTTACTGCGTCATTGTTCGAAAAAAACACTCTCTTTTATTTACCTTACAAAGGTTTAGCTGCATTCTCAATTGCAGGATCTAAAGGAGAAAAAATGAACAGTAACATGGAAATAAACCTAAATAGAAAACTTGAACAAGAGAGTGAATTTGGGATAAGCCTGTTTGAAATGCTTATTGTCATGATGATCACTTCTATTCTAAGTTACTTATCAATCACGACTTATCAGCAATTTACTCATCAACGTCAATTGATACATAGTGTGCGAGAAACCATCGCCTTTCTTTCTTATCAGCGACAACAAGCGCTACTGTTTAATATAAAAATTAGAATATCACTTCATTTATCACCCAGTAATAAAGTCGTCGCTATTCCTTTTCCTCTTCGACATTCACCTGAAAAACAAATAATTTTTCAATTAGCGTCTGGTATTCAACTTAAACAATCCACAGTTTCAAATTTTACGTTTGGGGGGCTCCGTCAAACCTTAAGACCAATGAGTTTTGTGCTTCAAAGTTCAGAAGGTGAAGTGAGCATTGTTATTTCATCTTTAGGCAGAATAAGAGCATGTAGCCAGAAAATTAAGGTATTTTCGCCATGTTAAAGCGATCAATATTTTCATTTTCATCTGGCATGATGCTGATGGAGTGTCTTTTTGCCATGGCAATTAGTGGTGTTCTATTTCTTTGTATTAGCCGAGCTTATCCTCAAATAATGAACACACTGATCTATTGTTACCAACAATACCAGTTAGATATTTTTTTAAGAGAACGGTTATTGGTACTAGAAACACAACTAAGGCGCACTGGGTATTGCAACGGTGATTGTACCCATGCATTGAAGTCAAAGAAGTTTCACACTTCACCCTTAAAAATAGGGCAGTATTCTTATCAAGCAAAAAACTCCTGCGTTATTTTCGCTTATGACGTAAACGGTAATGGTCGATGGGATGCGCCTTCTTCAAAAGAGAGTGATTATTTTGGTTATCGGCTTAAAAACGGGCAATTGGAGCAATTAAGAGGAGTACAAGATTGTACTTCTTCAGGATGGCAACGATTTTTTGAAAGTCATGAGATTGAAGTGACAGAGTTTATTTTACGCCCTTATTCAAGGCAACATCTTATTAAAGAGAAACGACTTTTTTATCTTTCAGTTTCTTTGAAATTTCATTTAAAACAATCACCTGCGGTGAAGTTACATTATCAGAATGACATTCGGTTAAGGAATATAGCCACGTTATGAGTATTGATTCAATTCACAATAAAAGTGAACAAGGATTTGCAAGTTTACTCGTGGTAATGGGGTTTATTGTTATGAGCTTATCGGCACTTGGAAGTTTTGCTTATTATTACAGACAGTCTCAACAAATAGTGATGCAAGAGCTACAAGCACGACAAGCTTTTTTATTTGCTGAATCCGCATTAGTGTGGGGAATAAAGCTGAATTGGGAAATTTCGTCGTTACAGTTAAATAAATGGCAATGCCGTCATTTTCATGCAGACCCTAAAATAAAAAGCTGTTTATTTTTGCTCTCTTTGGAAAAGGGCTTATTACAAGGGCAATCAGAAAGCTTAAAGAGTTATAAAATATATCATTATCAATGGATTGGTTTTTTGAAGGACAAAAATAAATCTATTGTTGCACATCCAAATGGATGGCTAGATTATTGCCCATTAGTGCATAAGGAGTGTGCGTTATAGATAACAGTCAAAATAAATCAGAAAATGGCTCTATTTTACTTAATACAATGTTTATATTACTGTTTTTTAATATTAGTTTTGTCGCTATTATAGGGTATAGTCAATCATTAAAAGCTGATTTTCAGCAGTTAATTCAAATTCAGCAGGTAGGGCAGGAACTTTTTGTTTTATTTGAACAAATGTCTGATAAATCACCTGACTATTTCGCATCTAACCGAAAAATAATGACACGCTCACTTTTACACTCTGAAGGTTGTCAGCAGATAGAAGGTTATGTTGCCAATCATGTATTACCTGCAATAAGGCTGTATTACTGGTCATGCTATTAATAAGATGAGGATCTGATGTTTCATATATATCACTCAAATCAGTTGTCATTACTAAAGTCACTTATGGTGCACTTTATGCAGACCAGACCACTTTCTTCTCCTTTTGAACAAGAAGTGATCCTTGTACAAAGTCCCGGAATGTCTCAGTGGTTACAAATTCAGCTTGCCGAAAGTTTGGGTATTGCTGCTAATATCCATTATCCATTACCAGCGACCTTTATTTGGGAAATGTTTACTCGGGTATTATCAGGTATACCTAAAGAAAGCGCTTTTTCTAAAGATGCCATGACATGGAAATTAATGGCATTGCTTCCTGAATTTTTATCTCATGAAGAATTTAAACCTTTATTGCATTATTTAAATGATGATGAAGATAAACGTAAGCTTCACCAGTTAGCGGGGCGTGTGGCTGATTTATTTGACCAATATTTAGTTTATCGTTCAGATTGGCTAGCTTCGTGGGAAAAAGATGAGTTAATCGAAGGGCTGAGTGAAAATCAACGCTGGCAAAAAATATTGTGGGTAGCATTACAGCAATACACAAAAGATCTTAATCAGCCTCAATGGCATCGTTCTAATCTTTATCAACAATTTATCTCTACATTAAATAATGCAGAAGAAGGGCAGCTTCAGCACTGTTTTCCACCTCGTATTTTTATTTGTGGAATTTCAGCGTTACCTCAAGTTTACTTGCAGGCGTTACAGGCTATTGGACGTCATACCGAGATCTATTTACTTTTTACCAACCCTTGCCGTTACTATTGGGGAGATATCCAAGATCCTAAATTTCTCGCTCGTCTTAATAGTAGAAAACCACGCCATTATAAACAATTACATGAATCCCCTTGGTTTAAAGATGAAATAAATGCTTCTTCGTTATTTAATGACGAAGGTGAGCAAAATATTGGTAATCCGCTATTAGCATCATGGGGAAAATTAGGTAAAGATAATCTTTATTTCCTCTCTGAACTTGAATACACCGATGTGTTGGATGCGTTTGTTGAGATCCCAAGAGACAATTTACTTCATCAATTGCAAGCCGATATCCTTGATTTAGAAGATTTTTCACAATTAGGTACAACACTTGAAACTTATGAGTGTAGTGAAAATAAACGTGTGATTTCGCCAGATGATTATTCACTGACTTTTCATGCTAGCCATAGTCCACAGCGCGAAGTGGAAGTGCTACAAGATCAATTACTGCATTTGTTAGAGCAAGATCCTGAATTACTGCCGCGTGATATTATTGTGATGGTTGCGGATATTGATAGCTATACACCTTATATTCAAGCTGTGTTTGGTAATGCGCCTTCAGAACGTTATCTTCCTTTTGCTATTTCAGATAGAAAAGCACGTCAAGCACACCCTGTATTACAAGCTTTTATTACGTTATTAGAGCTTCCTCAAAGCCGTTTTACTGCCGAACAAGTATTGGCACTACTCGAAGTTCCTGCTTTAGCTGGGCATTTCTCTATTTTTGAAAATGAATTAAAACTACTGCGTCGTTGGGTTGATGAGTCAGGTATACGCTGGGGATTAGACGATGAGAATGTGGCTTCATTCTTATTACCTATTACGGGTAAAAATACGTGGGAGTTTGGCTTACTGCGAATGTTGCTTGGCTATGCGATGGAAAGTGAAAATGGTCCTTGGAAAGGCGTTCTTCCTTACGATGAATCCAGTGGATTAGTCGCTGAACTTGCAGGGCATCTCGCTGATTTTCTTTATACATTAAGCGATTGGCGTACACGTTTGAGTGAAACTCGTTCATTAGAAGCTTGGCTAGAAGTTGGACAACAATTAGTTGATGCCTTTTTTGAGTCTGATGAAGAAACGGAATTAGTCTTAGCGCTTATTATCCAACAATGGCAAAAAGTGATTGAAAACGGATTGAAAGCGCAATATCAAAATGAAATTCCGCTAGTTCTTATTCGTGATGAATTAACAGTGCGGTTCGATGATGAAAAAATCAGTCAACGCTTTTTGGCTGGTAGTATTAATTTCTGTACATTAATGCCTATGCGCTCTATTCCCTTTAAAGCGGTGTGTTTATTAGGCATGAACGATGGTATTTATCCTCGTAATATTCAGCCGCTAGGGTTTGATTTAATGGCGGAAAAGCGCCGTCGTGGTGATAGAAAACGCCGTGATGATGACCGCTATTTGTTCCTTGAAGCGCTTAGCTCAGCTGAAAAATACCTTTATATCAGCTATATTGGAAAATCGATACGTGACGATCGAGAATGTAATCCATCCGTCTTAATCAAAGAATTACAAGATTATATTGGGCAAAATTTCCGTCTACCAGAGGATGGTGGACTTAATGTCGATGACAGTGCGGCTCGTGTAAATCAGCGTTTATTAACACAACATAGCCGTGTTCCTTTTGCTCAAGAAAATTTCCGCATAGGCGCTTCCTTTCGTTCTTATGCCTCTGAATGGCTACCTGCTGCTAGTGGGCAAGGAGAGGTTCATCAAAGTTTTACTGAGCCACTTAATGATGATGACACAATAGATAACGTCTCTGTTGATGCTCTGGCTCGTTTTTATCGTCATCCTATTCGTGCTTTCTTCCAACAAAGATTAAAAACAAATTTCGTTATTGAAGAAACAGAATTACCCGAAGAAGAGCCATTTGTGATAAATGCGCTTCAACGTTATCTATTGAATCAATGGTTATTAAAAGCATTGATTGATCAAACCTCAACAGAAGCACTGTTTGAGCGAATCAAAGCAGCAGGGCAACTTCCAGCAAGTGCTTTTGGTCAAATCTATTGGGAGCAACAAATAGAAGAATTACTTCCTTTAGCTGAAAAGATAAGAAGTGAACGATTAGCCACACATTCTGTCACATTAGAGCAAAGCTTTAGTGCAATGCCATTGATTGGTCGTTTAAATGAGGTACAAGCTGATGGTTTATTACGTTGGCGACCTGCCAGCTTAACCGCTAATGACTTATTGCAACTTTGGATTGAGCACCTAGTGTATTGCTTGAAAGGGGGAACTGGAGAGAGTCGTTTTTACGGTAGAAAAGAGACTCAATGGTGTTTATTACCCGTTGATCCTGAGTTTGCCTATGCAACATTAGATAAGTTAATCAGTGACTATAAACAAGGGTTAAACAGCCCATTAGCGTTATTTGCGAAAAGTGGCTGGGCTTGGTTACAAGCTTGCTATGATAAAAAATCACAAGAGTTTTTACTTGATGATGAAGAGACACTTGAAAAAGCAGAATTAGTACTGATGCAACATTTAACGGATAGCTATAATCGAGATGGTGAAATGAGTGACATGTATGTTCAGCGTGCTTTCTCTCAATTAGACGAGCTTTTTTTACAAACAGTCAAACAAACGGCATTAACACTATTTAAACCAATAATTCCATTTCTGAAAAAATAAGGGAGCTCATATCAGATGAGAAAATACTTCTCGCAACTATGGATCATGTTGCTATTGATGCTAGTGAGTATCAACAGCTTTGCTGCTGATCCTCTCTGGCAAGTATTGCCTGATAGCATTGAAAAAAGTGAGAGCGATCCACGGCAATATCAAGCGATTAAACTACCTAATGAAATGACTGTATTACTGGTTTCTGATGAAAAAGCAGTTAAATCATTAACGGCTGTTGCATTACCTGTTGGAGCATTAGAAGATCCAGATAGTCAGCAAGGTCTTGCGCACTATTTAGAGCATATGGTGCTAATGGGATCGGTGAAATATCCTCAATCAGGCAGTATGTCTGAATTCCTACAAAAGAATGGTGGCTCTCATAATGCGAGTACAACGACTTACCGTACTGCGTTCTATTTAGAAGTAGAAAACAGTGCCATTAATGAAGCGGTAGATCGCCTTGCTGATGCTTTAGCTGAACCTTTACTTGATCCTAAAAATGCAGATCGTGAACGTAATGCAGTTAATGCTGAATTAACAATGGCGCGGGCACGCGATGGCATGCGTTTTTGGCAAGTCAGAGCAGAAACTTTAAACCCAGCACATCCAAGTTCTCGCTTTATGGGGGGGAATCTAGAGACATTAAGTGATAAACCAAATAGTAAGCTTCAAGATGAATTGATTAAATTCTATCAGACACACTATTCTGGCAATTTAATGAATGGTGTTATTTATAGTAATAAATCACTTGATGAATTATCTAAATTAGCCGCAGAGACTTTTGCTCGTATCCCGAATAAAAAGGCTGACGTACCTGTTACAACAGTACCTGCTATGACGGATAAAGAAAAAGGGTTAATGATCCATCTTGTACCTGCTTTGCCGCAAAAAACCTTACAGATTGAATTTGGTATTGATAATAATGTTGCCGATTTTCGTAGTAAATCTGATGAATATATTGGTTATTTAATCGGTAATCGTAGCGCGGGCACATTGGCAACATGGCTACAAGATCAAGGCTTGGCTGAAAGTATTAGTGCCTCTTCAGAGCCTTATATTGATCGTAACCAAGGCTCATTTACGATTTATGTCGCGTTGACAGATAAAGGTTTAGCGCAAAAAGACAAAGTGATTTCTGCTATCTTTTCATATATTCGTTTAATTCAAACAGAAGGCATCAGTCAGCGGTACTTTAATGAAATTGCGAATGTATTAGATCTCTCATTCCGTTATGGCTCTATTGTAAGAGATATGAATTACATAGAAGGTATTTCGGATATGATGCTGCGTTATCCAATCAAAAATATCCTAGATGCAGACTATATTGCTGATAATTATGACCCTTCAGCTATCCTTTCTCGTCTTGATTCTCTTACACCAGAGAAGGCTCGTATTTGGGTAATTAGTCCTAATGAACCTTCTAACAAACAAGCCTATTTTGTTAATGCGCCTTATCAGGTTGATAAAATCACAGATAAGCAATTAAAAACATGGCAAGCATTATCAGACGATATTTCATTATCACTGCCAGCACTTAACCCTTACATTCCTGATAATCTTTCACTGATTGATGCGGACAGCAAAATCATCAAACCACAATTGTTGTGGCAAGATAAAAGCGCTCGCTTGTTTTATATGCCATCGCACTATTTTTCTGATGAGCCTAAAGCCAGTGTGACATTAAGTTTAGTGAATAAGAAATCAGACATTACTGTTAAGCAGCAAGTGACGCAAACCTTAACTGACTATCTTGCTGGTTTAGCATTAAGTGAATTATCTTACCAAGCTTCTGTTGCGGGAATGAATATCTCATCCTCATCAGGGCAAGGCATTGATTTTTCAATGAATGGGTATACACAACATTTACCAGAATTAGTTAATGCGACACTGAAAAGCTATATGAGTTTTGAATCAACTCAAGAAGAACTAGATCAGGCTAAATCTTGGTATCGTGAACAGCTTGAAGTGACTCATAACTTAAAAGCATTTGAAGCCGCTATGCTGCCAGCTCGTCGATTAAATACGATCCCGTATTATGAAGAAGCTGAAAAAATCAAAGCATTAGAGTCAATTACGCTACAAGATATTATTGATAATCGCCGTGAAGTCATTAAAAACGCGGCACTTCAAGCGCTGATTATTGGTAACTTAACGCCAGAGCAAAGCCGCGATATTGCTAAATCTGCACACGAATTATTAGGTAATCAAGGTACAGAATATTGGATCGGTGAAACATTAGTATTCAATAAATTAAATGCGGTTGAATTCCAAAATAAATCGAAGAGCACTGATAATGCATTAGGTGAGCTTTATATCCCAACAGGTTATAGCCGTCTTGAAGGTCAGGCAATTTCTTCAGTGTTAGCCTCTGTTATCAAACCTTGGTTCTATGATCAATTAAGAACAGAAGAGCAACTAGGTTATGCTGTATTTGCTTATCAAGGCACTATGGGTGAGCAATCAGGTATCGGCTTTTTACTACAAAGTAATGCAAAACCGCCTGTCTACTTAAATGAGCGCTATAACGCATTTTATCAACAAGCTTACGAACGTTTGAAAAAAATGAACGAGGCTGATTTTAATCAGTATAAGCAAGCGATTATTACTGAAGTTAAACAGCCACCTCAAACATTCTATGAAGAAGTTTCTCTTTATCGAAATGACTTCCATCGTAATAACTTAAAATATGATGGACGTGAAAAATTCTTAGCTGAGCTTAATAAAGTTACATTAAAACAAGCTATTGAATTTTATGAAAAAGCAATTATAAAACCTAACGGATTTATTTTTGTTTCTCAAGTTATTGGTAAAGATGGCAAAGATGCTGATTACGCAGAAAATAAACAATGGAAGCGTTACACCACAGTGAGTGAATTACAAAAAACCTTACCTGTTGAGGAAATTAAAGAGTGAGTGAAGTGATACAGGCACAGCCATTAAACCCGTATACGCTTCCTCTGTACCAAAGACGCCTCATTGAGGCGTCTGCTGGAACAGGAAAAACTTATACAATAGGGTTATTGTATTTACGGTTGCTTCTTGGATTAGGCGGAGAATCTGCATTCTACCGCCCTCTCAGTGTTGAAGAGATTTTAGTTGTGACATTTACGGATGCGGCGACAGATGAATTACGAGCACGTATTCGTAAAAATATCCATGAACTAAGACTTGCCTGTATCCGTCACGATGTTGAAAGTAGTGATAATACTTACCATGAGTTACTCAAACAGATACCTAATAAAGAGCTAGCTGCACAGTGGTTGCTAGAAGCTGAACGTCAAATGGACGAAGCGGCTATTTACACCATTCATGGCTTTTGTCAGCGTATGTTGGCAAACAATGCATTTGAATCAGGAGTCTTGTTTGAACAAGTCTTGATCCAAGATGAATATGAGCTCAAAAAACGGGTATGTGCTGACTTCTGGCGTCGTCATTGTTATCCACTTTCTTATGATGTTGCTAATGCAGTAAGCCAGATTTGGTCTGGTCCAGAACAACTGCTTTATGAAATACAGCCTTATTTACAAGGTGAAATGCCTGAAATCGAAGGTGTGGCATTAGATAGCGAAAATGAATCAGTAAAAGAGCGTCATCAAGCGGTTATTGAAGCAATTAATAATGTTAAAACTCGTTGGAATGAACATCATCATGAAGTTGAAGCATGGATAACCACTTCAGGAGTTGATAAGCGTAGTTACAGCAGTCGTTTCTTACCTAAATGGATTGAAGAAATCACTCTGTGGGCGTCAACACTAGAAACTAAAAGCTATCAATTACCTGATTGTTTAGTTCGTTTTTCTCAAGAAACATTGAATGAGAAGTCGACTAAAGGTCCAGCGCCAGAGCATATTCTGTTCGTTGAAATTGAACGATTAACAAAGCAGAGTTTGACTTTGCGTGATGTTATTTTGGTCAACGCGATCCCTGAAATACGCCAAGGTATTGAAAATGAAAAAATGCGTCGTGGCGAAATGGGATTCGATGATTTATTAACACGTTTAGATAGAGCATTGAAACGTGAAGGTGGTGAAGCTTTAGCGCAAGCCATTCGTGAACGCTATCCAGTTGCAATGATTGATGAATTTCAAGATACAGATCCTCAACAGTATCGTATTTTTGATGCGATTTATGGTGAGTATGAAAACAGCGGTTTGTTGTTTATCGGTGATCCTAAACAGGCAATTTATGCTTTCCGTGGTGCGGATATTTTTACTTATATTCAAGCTAGAAAGCAGACATCTCATCACTACACATTAAACACTAACTGGCGCTCTGCACCGGGTATGGTGAATGCAGTTAACAAACTTTTTATGCGTTCGAATGCTCCATTTTTATTTGAGCATATCCCTTTTATTGAAGTAAGTTCAGCTGAAAAAAACCAAGACATGGCTTTTATTTACCATGATAAACCGATTTCTCCTTTTAATTTTTGGCTTGCTGAAGGTGAAAGCGTTTCTACGGGAAATTATGAACAAATCATGGCGGCACAATGTGCTGCACAAATTCGTGATTGGTTATCAGCTGGGGATCAGCAACAAGCTTGGCTGATTGAACAAGATACAAAAAAATCGGTTACATCTGCTGATATTATGGTGTTAGTGCGTAGCCGTAGAGAAGCCGTACTTATTCGTGACGCACTGAATTTACTTTCGATACAATCGGTGTTTTTATCCAATCGTGAAAGTGTATTTGAAACCAATGAAGCTAAAGATCTACTTTGGTTATTACAAGCAGTTGTAACGCCGGAGAAAGAGCGAGTTTTAAGGGCATCTTTAGCTAGCCGATTATTTGGTTTTAGCGCGAAGCAAATTGATGATTTGAACCGCAGTGAGGCGCGCTGGAATAGCTACGTAGAGAAATTTGCTGATTATTATATACTATGGCAAAAGCGTGGTGTTTTACCGATGTTGCGTAAAATCATGATGGATAATCAGATTGCGGAAAACTTGCTCGCAAGCATTGATGGTGAGCGTCGGCTTACAGATATCATGCATATCGGTGAACTATTACAAGAAACATCATTACAACTTGATAGTGAACACGCCCTTATTCGTTGGTTAGCACAACAGATTTCTCATCCCGATGCGCAGTCTGAAAGCCAACAAATGCGTTTGGAAAGTGACCGAAATCTTGTACGGATTTGTACTATCCATAAATCTAAAGGCCTTGAATATCCTATCGTTTGTTTACCTTTTGCTTGTAATTATCAAGAGCAGAAAGGGGCGCTTTATCATGATAGAGAGAAATTTTACGCAAAATTAGATATTTTTAGCCGACCTGAAAGTTTGCGTTTAGCAGATGAAGAGCGCTTAGCTGAAGATTTACGCTTACTTTATGTCGCATTAACACGATCTAAATTCTGCTGTTATGTTGGTGTTGCTCCTCTTGTTAAGGGGACTAAACGTAAGTCAGGGCTTACCGATCTGCATAAAAATGCTTTAGGGTATTTATTGCAACAAGGCGAAGAAGGTAATAGTGAATTATTACATCAATCAATCCATGCCTTATTAGATGAGAATATCAGTGTAACAACGCTTGATAATATGTCTGCACATCGTTATCAGCCTCAATTATTGGCTGAAACAAAACTTGAGGTCGCTATATTTAAACGCCAGATCCACGATAATTGGCGTATAACGAGCTATTCAGGGTTAACCTATCAGCATTCAAATCGCAGTTATCATTTCGATTTAGGTGATATTGAGGCTTTGGTGCAATCTATCGCACCAGGGCTTGATACAGATGCTAAAGGTGAAAAGCAACAAGGAGAGGTTGATGAAAATTCGATTCATCATTTCCCTCGTGGTGCAGTAGCAGGAACGTTCTTACACAGTTTGCTGGAAGTATTAGATTTTTCACAACCTATTGATGAACTGTGGATGCAAGGACAATTGACTGCTCAAGGTTTTGATGAAAAGTGGGCTCCTCTTTTAGTTTCATGGATGGAAACGCTATTTCATACACCTCTTAATACTCAAGGATTGTGTCTTGCTGATATCCCAAAATCACAACAACTTGATGAATTACAATTCTATTTGCCTATTGAAAAAGAGGTATCATCAACCCAGTTGACTCAATTAATTAGCCAGTTTGATCCACTATCAAAACGTTGTCCAGCTTTGCAATTTCAACAAGTAGAAGGAATGCTCAAAGGCTTTATCGACTTAGTCTTTTCTTGGGAAGGTAAATACTATGTTGTGGATTATAAATCGAATTGGTTAGGTGAATCGAGTGAGGATTACACACAAGAAGCGATGATGAATGCAATGATGGATCATCGCTACGACTTGCAGTATCAACTCTATACCTTAGCGTTACATCGTTTTTTACAACAGCGCATCCCTGATTATGATTACCAAAGCCACTTTGGCGGAATTTATTACCTCTTCTTACGAGGTATAGACAAAGCGCATCCCGGAAATGGAGTTTATGCTTATTTACCTGATGAGGCTTTTGTTTTGGCTCTAGATTCACTATTTACAGGTAAAAGTAGCAAACTTGATGTAGTCGGTGAGAAATAAAAATGATCAAACTATTAGAACAAGCGATTACACAAAACTTATTACGGCCTTTAGATCTTCGATTTGCACAAATGCTGGTGGAAGATGAAAACCCTATTTTACTGTTTATATTTGCTTATTTGAGTGCTCAAACTGGAGCGGGTCATGTTTGTTTACCATTGAGTATTATTCAAAAAGATCAACTGTTTGATGGTAGACAAAAGGAGTTTGCACAAGAAATTTGGCAAAAAATGGGTAAGCCTTCTGCTAAAAAAATAGTAGAAGAATTGACTCATTGTCATTGTGTTAATCAAAGTGGCGATGATTCTCCCTCACCCATTATTTTAGATAATGAACTTCTTTATCTACAAAGAATGTGGAGCTATGAAGAGAAAGTTGCTCGTTTTTTTAGGCAAGAGCATGCCATTGTTGATATTGATGAGAATGAATTAATTAAAGTACTCGACCAACTTTTTCCAACAACGAAAGAAAGCCAAGAAACAAATTGGCAAAAAGTGGCTGCGAGTGTTGCTATTACAAGCCCTACCTCTATTATTTCTGGGGGACCTGGAACAGGGAAAACGACAACAGTTGCTAAAATTTTAGCGGCTTTTGTGATGCTTACATCGAATGAAAAGCCGATTATTCAATTAGCGGCTCCTACCGGTAAAGCCGCTGCGAGATTAACGGAGTCTTTAGGTAACGCTTTGGCACAACTTAATTTAAGCGAAGAAGAAAATAAGTGGATGCCAAAACAGGCACAAACTATTCATCGTTTATTAGGCGCTCAGCCTGAAAGCCAGCAAGTGCGTTACCATAAAGATAATCCATTACAGCTTGATATTTTAGTTGTTGATGAAGCATCGATGGTTGATTTACCTATGATGGCGCGTTTGATTGATGCACTTCCACCAAAATGCCACGTTATTTTCTTAGGTGATAAAGACCAACTAGCTTCTGTTGAGGCGGGCGCTGTATTAGGTGATATTTGCCGTTTTTCTGAAGATGGTTTTAGTCAAAAAAGATTTGATCAAATTAATCATTTGACCCAAGGTGAACTGGCTAAATCTACCGACATTATTCCTGTCTCTCAAACACCCGTTTCTGTCGTCAGTGATTCTCTGTGTCTGCTACGAAAAAGCTACCGCTTTGGTGAGGATTCAGGGATAGGGCAACTTGCTTTCGCGGTTAATAAAGGACAGACCAAAACAGCCATTGCGTTGTTGAAAAAAGCAGAGGTTAGCCCACAACAGCTTGAAATCGCATTAGAGCCTCAAGATGTGAGCTTTATTGCTTTAGAGTCAAAAGAGAGTTATTTACTGATGATCCAAGATGCTGTTAATGCCTATCGAGAGTATCTCACTTTAGTTTCTCAAAAAGCATCACCTGATATTATTCTTAATGCATTTAACCAATACCGTCTATTGTGCGCGCGAAGAGAAGGCCCTTTCGGTGTAAGTGGTCTAAATGACAGAATTGAAATGTTATTGCATCGTCAGCGATTGATCCGCCGTCCTACAAATAGTTATCAAAGTGATTATATTGGACGCCCCATTATGATCCAACGAAATGACAGTACGTTAGGTCTGTTTAATGGTGATATTGGTATTATGCTCAATAATGATGAAGGTGAAATGAAAGCTTTTTTCCAACTACCTGATGGAAAATTGAAAGCGATCCAACCTAGCCGATTACCACAACATGAAACTGCGTATGTAATGACAGTGCATAAATCACAAGGTTCGGAATTTACCCATACAGCGTTAGTACTGCCCGATAAATTTTCACCTGTTGTTAGTCGTGAATTATTGTATACCGCATTAACACGGGCTAAACAGAAGCTTTCTCTTTATGCCTCAGAGTTGATGGTGAAAATGGCAATACAAACACGTATTCAACGTCGAAGTGGATTAATTGATAAGTTACGTTATTAGTCGTTAGTTAATAATGAAAATAATAAAAGACAGGCATTGAGAGGGATACCTGTCTTTTTTTTATATTTGGCAATTACTCTTTATGTAAATCTAAAATCAAAATTTTAGAACGACGTTGGTAATTATAAAGTGCTTGTTTTTCAATCGGTAGCTTATCAATTTCAGCTGGTTCAAATCCTTTTTCTTGAAACCAGTGTATGCTGCGAGTTGTCAAAACAAACAGCTTTTCTAACCCTAATTGCTTAGCATGTGCTGAAATACGTTGTAGCAAAACTTCACCACGACAAGAGCTGCGATAATCAGGGTGTACTGCAACACAAGCCATTTCACCAATTTTTTCTGATGGGTAAGGATAGAGTGCGGCACATGCAATAGTCATATTATCGCGTTCAATTATGGTGAATTGGTCAATTTCAATTTCCAATTGCTCTCTTGAACGTCTGACTAAAATACCTTGTTGTTCTAATGGGCGAATAAGTTCGAGTATGCCACCAATATCATTAATATTCGCTCTACGAACTTTTTCTGCACTCTCCATGACGATTTGAGTACCAATACCATCACGAGAGAATAATTCTTGAATAAGAGCACCATCAGATTGATAACTTAGTAAGTGGCTGCGCTCTACACCACGACGGCAGGCTTTAACTGCTCCCCGTAAGAATCTCACTGTACCTGAATGGTAATCACCTTCCGTTTGTAGCTCTCGAATTTTATCTTCAGCTTGGTTAGGCAATAGTTCAGAAACAATGTGTCCTTCTTCATCGACAACACCTTGGAATGAGCAAAAACCAATTATTTTTTGTGCTTTAAGCTTTATCGCAAGTTGTGTTGCTACTTCTTCTGAAGTGAGATTAAAGCTTTCTCCCGTCACAGATACCGCAACTGGGCCAATTAATACAATGGCATTACTGTCTAATTGGCGATGAATAGCTTCTTCATCGATACGACGAATTTTTCCGCTATGACAATAATCAACACCATCATCAACCCCTAATGGTTGTGCGATAACAAAGTTACCACTAACAACATTAATATGTGCACCTTGTAATGGCGTATTGCTTAAACTCATTGATAGGCGAGCCGTAATATCAAGTTGCAATGTACCTGCAGCTTGTTTAACGATTTCCAAGGTTTTGCTATCTGTGATGCGTGTATATTTATGATAAATTGGAGATACTTTTTGCACTTCAAGAGCTGTATCTATTTGTGGGCGAGCACCATAAACAACCACTAAACGAATGCCTAGGCTGTGCAACAACCCAATATCGTTAATGATAGATGGGAAGTTTTCGTGAGCAATGGCTTCGCCACCCAGCATAATGACAAATGTTTTGCCTCTATGTGCATTAATATACGGAACCGAGTGGCGGAATCCATCGACCAATTCGGTGCTACGCTCTTTCATAAAACCCTCTCAAGTGAATTTTTATTCGCATTTAATGTATTTTTATTCTTTTTGGAGAGGAATGGCAAGTAAAATCCTATCTTATTGTTTTCCCTGAAGGCAGAATATTCGTGTAAAAGTGAGTAATTGTGCTGTTTTTAAGTGACAGTGAAGTGTGGATTGGGTAAAGTTTTTCGTTCTTAACTTTTTTTATCTCTTTTTAGAGTTTATTGACGTTAATCGTTTTTTTGGAATATTTTCATGAGTCATTCTGAGCACAATCAAACTCGTCGTCGTCTTGTTAAAGGAATTGGCGCGTTATTATTGTTAAGTGTTAGTCCTGTTGGTCTTGCTGCCACAGCATCTATTGTTGCTGTGAGGGTTTGGCCTGCCTCGACTTATACTCGCGTGACTATAGAATCCAGTACACCACTGAAATATCGTCAGTTTGCATTATCAAATCCTGAACGTATTGTGGTGGATTTAGAAGGTATTCAACTTAATAGCACACTAAAAGGTGTTGCTAATCAGGTTCAGACTAGCGATCCCTATTTAAAACTTATTCGCGTTGGTCAAAATACACCTAAAACAGTTCGACTGGTATTTGAAGTAAAAACGCCTGTACAACCACAAATGTTTACGCTTAAACCTGTGGCTGAATTTAAAAACCGTTTGGTGTTAGATTTCTACCCAAGCCACGGCGCTGACACGGAAGAAGATCCTCTTTTAGCGCTATTACGTGAATATAACGACGGTGATTTACAACAAGCTGTACCAGCACAAACCGATACACGTAAACCGGGCAGAGCAGGGCGAGATAGACCGATTATTATCATGATCGATCCTGGGCATGGTGGTGAAGATCCGGGTGCAATAGGTAAATATAAAACACGTGAAAAAGATGTGGTTTTACAAATTGCTCGTCGCTTAAGAACGCTGATTGATAAAGATGCCAAAATGAAGGCGTATATGACACGCAATGAAGATGTCTTTATTCCATTGACAGTACGTGTTGCTAAAGCGAGAAAAATGCAGGCAGATTTATTTGTCTCTATCCATGCTGATGCGTTTACAAACCGCTCTGCAAGAGGTTCTTCTGTTTTTGCATTATCAAAAACGGGCGCAACCAGTAACACTGCACGCTATCTTGCTCAAACACAAAATGAGTCTGACTTAATTGGTGGGGTGAGTAAAAGTGGCGATCGCTATGTAGACCATGCAATGCTCGATCTCGTACAAACTGCGACTATTAATGACAGCCTAAAATTCGGTAGTGAAGTACTTAAGTTATTGGGTGGTATTAATAAACTGCATAAAAATAAAGTCGATCAGGCGGGTTTTGCGGTATTAAAAGCCCCTGAGATCCCTTCTATCTTAGTAGAAACGGCTTTTATCAGTAATATCGAAGAAGAGAAAAAACTAAAAACCGCTAAATTCCAGCAACAGATCGCAGAGTCTATTTTCAAAGGGATCAAAGCTTATTTTGCTAATGGTGGTGAATTAACGTTAGCAGACCGTAGCTAACCTCTTCCTATATCTTTTTTATATTCCAGTAGAAAGCCAAGATCATACGCTTTCTATTGGAGCTTCTTATTGTATTTTCAGCACAATAAATCTATTCAATACAATGCGTTATTGAAATAAAAGAAATGTAGTATAGAAATCTATGATTGATAAGATTAGGTCTGTGAATTAAGAGAGAAAGTAAAAATAAGAAGAAATTTTGAAGAGAAATTGGTTGCGGGAGCTGGATTTGAACCAACGACCTTCGGGTTATGAGCCCGACGAGCTACCATGCTGCTCCATCCCGCGACTGAATTGTTGTTTATAGAATTGGTTGCGGGAGCTGGATTTGAACCAACGACCTTCGGGTTATGAGCCCGACGAGCTACCATGCTGCTCCATCCC